>NZ_JBQGAI010000001.1:0-981321 GCF_056542745.1 Ruegeria sp. AB10
GGTTCTTCGACTCCGGGTTCCACGACAAGGCGCTGGAACAGGCGCAGGCCAAGCTGTCCGAACTGTGCATTGCAGCCCTGGGGGACGAGCGGAACGCCAGGATCCGCCACGTCGTCGCCACCGGCACCGCCTATCAGGAGATTCTGCACACCGCCAAGGAAGCGGGCAGCGACCTCATCGTCATCGGCGCCCACAAACCAGACCTCAAAGACTACCTCCTAGGCCCAAACGCAGCCCGCGTCGTCAGACACTCAACCGTCTCGGTCTACGTGGTCAGGTAGCGTCAGTACCCCGTCATCTCAAGGTATCCGCGCCCTTGGTGGCTGCCCGAAACGATGACGGGACCTTCCCAATACTCGAAGCTTGTGCCCATCCAGGCATCGCGGGTGATGGCCGAGACCTCGACGTCCAAATCGCGGTCGGGCAGAGTGACGTGCCATTGGATGGGGACGTCCCGGCCCGCCACGCGCGCAGTGTCCATTGGCGTGAACGAGACAGAGCCATCCGGCACCGGGGTCGCTGTTCCGTCGGGCGTAATCCATGTGGCGGCCGTAAAGTCTCCGCGCCCGCCGCGCAGGCGGAAGGCCATCAGCTTGTCTCCGTCGTCAAAGCTGAGCGAGAACCAGTCCCAGCCGCTTTGATCCGCCGCCAGAGGTTGCGAAGACCATTCGCGGTCCAGCCAGCCGTTGCCGGTGACCGCAACATCGCCCTCGGGCAAGTGTAGCACGCCTTCGACCGTGTAGAAGGGCTGAGAATAGTAATAGCTGGCTTGCCTATCCGCGGATTTGACCGAGTATCCGGCGTCTCCGTGGAACACCAACGGGCCTTGGGCGTTCAAGGTCAGATCATAGGCAAACTCGGCGCCGCTGGCGGAAAGGGTCAGCGCGCCAGGGTCCGCTCCGCGCATGTGCCACTCGTCGATCCAAGCCTCGAATGGGGCGGCGGTCACCCCGGCCTGACCAATCCCGCCGCGCGACAGCCGTTCGGCGAAATAGTGCGTTTCAGGCGTTGTGACTGCGGCGTGACCCATCCAGAGCTGCGGGCTCTGCCAGCCTTCGGCCTCAAACGGTTTCAGGGCGGATCGGAACAGCGTCCATTGAATGCCATAATCGCGCCCGTCTTCATCGGTCAGGTTTGCGGTCAGGTACCACCATTCGATCCGAAAGCCGGGATGTGGGCCGTGATCGCGGGGGAATTCGAACGTATAGCCGGGTTGCGGGATGTCGAACCCCTCGGCCGAGCCGCCCAGCCCGGCATAACCCTGTGCGTGCAGGGCAGAGGGGAGCAGCAGGAACAGGATACAGAGCCATGTTTTAACGTTCATTGGCAAACACCCTTAACAAATCGGCAGGCGGCAGACGAAGCAAACGCAGTGCGGGCAGGGCGGCGGCGATAAAGGCGGCCAGCAAGGTCAGAGCGAATAGATAGGCCCAGTCGGTCGGGAACAGATACATCGGCAACCGCCAGCCAAAGGCCTGCACGTTGATCACCGCCAGCAAGGCCCATGCCAGAACCAGACCCAGAGGCAGGGCGAGCGCCGCCGTCAGCGCAGCCAGCAATACGCTGCGCAACAGCTCCAGCCGCGCCAGCTTTGCCCGCGTTAAGCCCAGCGCCCAGACCGGCGCAATCTGCGGCAGGCGCTGGGTCCACAGGGTCAGTAGGCTGGTCAGGATGGCGAACCCGGCGACGCCCAGCGTCAGAACGTTCAGCGCTGATGTCACCACAAAGGTCTTGTCAAAGATCGCCAACGATTGCGCCTTCATCGCTGCTTGCTGAACGACCGCCTGGCGTGGCAATTCGAACTGATCCCGCAGGGCTTGAGCCATCTCTGTGGCACGCTCCGGGGCGATACGAATACCGAACCTGCGCGTGTCAGCCCCCGGCGCGATCCGGTCCAGTTGGGACATCGAGACGATGGCCTGTCCGGTCGGGTTTCCGTAATCCGAATAGACGCCCGCAATGGTCAGGGTATGGCCTTCTTTGAGGGTCAGCGTATCGCCGGGCCACAAGTTTGCGCGTCGGGCGAGTTGTTCGTTGATCAGCACGGCCTCGCCTGCATGGACCCGGTCCCACGTGCCGTCCGAGGATGCGATGATTGGCCAGTGGTCGCGATAGGTTTGGTGATCAACGATCCCGTACAGGAACAGCGGCCCCGTTTCGTGTGCCAGTTCAATGCTGCGGATCGGCAGCACCGCAACTACCTGCGGGTCGAGCCACCGCGCGATCTGCTGGCCTTGCTGGTTGTCGGTGGCGGTCACGTAAAGCTCGGAGGTCAGGCGTTGATCCAGCCAGCCGGTGAAGGTCAGTCGAAAGCTGGATACCATGGTGCCGACGCCGATATTCGCCGCCAGGGCCAGTAACAGCGCCATCAGAGCCAGCGACAGGCCGGGCAACTGTGCCCGCATATCGGCCCAGACCCATTGCGCGACTGGCCCGTTTGCGCTGCGCTGGAAGGCCGACAAGGCAAGCGACATAACATAGGGAAGGATCAGGGCGGCTCCGGTCAGGATGCCGCCTACCATCGCAAACCCTGCGATCAGCCCGTCGACCGTATATCCGATAGCAATGCCTCCCGCGATCAGGACCAGCCCGATTAGCCCGGCTGTGCGGTGCCCGTCTTGCGAGCCTCGCCAGGATTGCAGGCCAGCCCCTGCCAGCAAGGGCATACGCGACAGGCGAAACAGGGCCTGACCGCTGGCCAGCAGCGTACCTGCCAAGGCCATCGCCAGCCCAGCCAGAACCCATTGCGGTTGCAAAGTGATCTGCCCGTCGACCGGCGCGCCGTATAGACCGCGCAGGGTCGCGGCGACGTCTGGCAGCAAGGCTCCGGCCAGAAAGAAGCCAAGGATCAATCCCAACAGGCCGCCAATCAAGGCCAGCAGGGTCAGTTCAGCCGTGATCATCCAGACCAGCCGCCGCATCGAAACACCCAGCGCCCGCAAGGTCCGGATCATCGCCCGCCGTTGCGCAAAGGCCAATCCGACAGTCCCGTGGACGATGAACAGCCCGACCGCAAAGGATAGCAGGCCAAAGGCCGTCAGGTTCAGGTGAAAACTGTCCGTCAACTGGGCTGCATCCAGCCGGGAGGAGGCCTCAACGCGCTCCAGTTCAGGTGCGATCTCAGATAGCGAAGGAATGCCGCGCGGCTGATCTGGTAACACCAGCAGGCGGGAAATCTGGCCGGATTTTTCCAACAGTGTCTCAGCCACGCCGATATCGGTAAGGATCAGGTTGGGCGGAACAGAGTCGGATTGAAGGATTGGGGGCAGGCCGTCTAGTGCCTTCAGCATCTCGGCCAGTTCGGGAGTTGTCACGAGACGACCGGGTGCGGTCAGCATGTCGGCCGGATCGGGGGGGGATTGGGAACGTTCGATCTGCGTCACGGCGGGCAGGGCGGGGTAGGACACCATATCGACGCCCATCACCTGCACGGTGCGTCCGTTCAGGCGCAGGGGGCCTTCCAGAACCGCCGCCACTTGCCACCCGGCACGGCGCAGCGCAACATAGCGCGCAATCGGGATCGGGCCGGACGGGCTACGCAATTCGTCATGCAGACCCAGCGCAAGCTGGTCACTGGCGCGCTGATAGCTGGCGCGTGCCTCGGCGTTGATCGCCTGTACGGCGGACCACAGACCCGTGGCCAGCGCAATTCCGACCAGCAGAGTCGCCAGTTGCAGCTTGTGACGCCGCCAATGCGACAGCAGGGCCTGTATGACTGCGCCGGTCATGTGATGTGACCACCCGCCAGATGCGCGTGCCGGTCCAGCCGCCCGGCGATGTCCTGCGAATGTGTGACCAACAGCAACGCGGCCCCGGTATCGGCCACCAGCGCAAGCATAAGGTCCAGCACATTGGCGCTGGCGGTTTCGTCCAGATTGCCGGTGGGCTCATCCGCCAGCAGCAGTTTCGGCCGCGCCGCCATGGCGCGCCCAATGGCGACGCGCTGCTGCTGCCCGCCCGAAAGGCTCTCGGGGAAGCGGTTGAGCAAGCCGGACAGGCCCAGCCTTTCCGTCAGCTGCGCGGTCCAATCGACGTCCTCGCGGCCAGACAGCCGGGCGTGGAACGATAGGTTCTGCGCGACGGTCAGTGAGGGGATCAGGTTGAATTGCTGAAACACCAGCGAAACGCTTTGGCGGCGCAGCGCGGCGCGCCCCGCGTCATCCAGCGGTGACAGGGCGGTGCCGTCCAGCGTGATCTCTCCGTCGTCGAAACTGTCCAATGCCGCCGCCAGATTGAGCAGCGTGCTCTTGCCGCTGCCGCTTTCTCCGGTCAGGGCCAGCGTCTGTCCCTGATCGAGGGTCAGCGACACGTCCCGCAAAACCGGTCGTCCACCCGGATAGGATTTCTGGACCTTGTCGATCGTCAGCAACATGCAAAAAACCTCGGACTGTGCCTGCAACAATGTGCGCCGCCATGCGGCAGAGTCCAGCACCCAACCGCATTCGTTTCCATTCGCCGCAGCCTTGTCCTTTTTTGGTTAAGTCGCCATTGTGGTGGAACTTCTTCAGGCCGAAACATGATAAGCGAATTGATGACGTTAACGCAGCAGATCCTTTGGGGCAGTATCTATCTGGGCATCTGCTTTCTGATCGAGATCATACTTCTGACGTGGTGCACACAGGTTGTACGGGTTGCGTCTCTGCGATTGGAAAACAGCAAAAGGTTCGTGTCGATCGCGGCCCCGATCTGTATCGCCCTCGTTTTTATCGTCACGATCCACACATTTCAGGTCTGGCTCTGGGCGATTGTCTGGGTGCTGGGGGACGTGCTGCCTGACTGGAACTCGGCGCTGTATTTCTCGCTGGTGACCTTCACGACACTGGGCTACGGCGACATCGTTCTGGGGGAGCCGCTGCGCATATTCGGGGCCTTTGCTTCGGTCACAGGCCTGTTGGCCTTCGGGCTATCCACCGCCTTTATGGTCGCGCTGATGACGCAGGTTTTCAAAGAAGAACTGATGTCCTAGAGGATTGGCGCGAACAGCCGTGCAAGCGGTGATCCAAACCGGATATAGGCCGGTTGGTCGGGCAGTTTTTTGGTCAGCTCATAGCATTTTTCGAAATCGGCCCGCAGCATCTTGTCCACCGCCTGCGCGGCGTTTTGGTCAAAGAACAGGGCCATCGCTTCGAAATTCAGACGGAAAGAGCGGTTGTCCAGATTGGTGGTCCCCACCGCCGCCAACGTGTCGTCGACCACAAAGACCTTCTGGTGCATGAAGCCGTCGGTGTAGCGGAACACCCGCGCGCCGCACTCCCTGACCTCGTCAAAATAGGCGAAGGCAGCCAGCCAGGGCAGACGGTGGTCAATCACGTCCGGCACCAGAATGCGCACATCCACGCCACGCAGCGCGGCGTGTTGCAACGCGGTCATGATGTCAATGTCAGGCACGAAGTAGGGAGAGGCGATCCACAGCCTTTCCTTCGCTTCGGTAATGGCGGCAAAGAACATCATCGCTCCGGTTTCGGTGTCGTCGCCGGGGCCTGTCGCAACGATCAGGGCGTTCATGTCCTGCTCTGATTCTGATCCGGCCCAGTCCAGTTGTTCGATCAGGTCCTCTCCATGCGCCCAGTGCCAGTCTTCGGTGAAAATCAGCTGCAACTGACGGACGATGTGGCCGGTCATCCTGATATGCGTGTCACGCCAATGGCCGAAATGCGCGTCTTGGCCGAGGTATTCCACACCTACGTTGTGCCCGCCGATAAAGCCCGTCTCACCGTCAATGATCACGGTCTTGCGGTGATTGCGATAATTCAGCTGAAAGCGGTATTGCGGCCCGCGACGGTCGCGCGGATTGGCGATCTCGATCCCGGCGGCGCGCAGTTCGTCCAGATAGGCTGTCGGCAGGCCATAGCTGCCTACCGCATCGGTCATGAAGCGCACCGACACACCGCGTTTGGTGGCGGCGATCAGCTTTTCCTTGAGCTGTTTTCCCAGCGCGTCATCCCGCACGATGTAGAACTGGATCAGAACATAATTCTGCGCGGCGTCGATGGCATCGAAGATGGCGTCGAACGTTGCCTGCCCGTCGATCAGCAGTTCCGCCCCGTTCCCGCGCGAGACCGGCAGATGCGCCAGTGCCTCGAACGGGCGAGGGTTGATGGGCATCAACTCGGGGTCAGGTTGCGAGAAATCCGCGAATGTCTTGATGCCTTCGACAACCCGCTCGCTGTGCTTGCGAGCGATGCGATAGCCCCGGAAGCGGTGGTGTCCCAGAAACAGATACAGCGGCACCCCCACAAACGGAACCGAGATCAAAAGGACCACCCACCCGACGGCCCCCTGCGGCGTGCGGGCGGTTTGGGCCGCCCGTATCGAAAACACCGCGGCCGTCACATACAGAAAGAAGACGAACGCGGAAACAAGCAGTGTCCACATGGGGTTATCGGTCTCTGAGTGCCTTATTCTGCCCCAGTGTAGATGCGATCCCAGTCTTGCGCCATATCAACAATGACCCAGCCCATGTCGGGGCCTTTGTCCAACCCGTCGACCAGTTTTCCAATCGGGCTTTCGCGGTCATAGGCCCATTCGCGCTCGGCATCGGTGTGATGGATCAGAACGCCCAGACGCGGGCCATCACCTGCGGTGGTCCATTCCAACATTGCGAAATCTCCGTCCGAGTTGCCGCCGGCCAGAATGGGGCGCCTGCCGATTGTGCGTTCAATGTTGACCGGCTTGCCCTCTTTGTCATCGACAAAGGCGATGCCGGGGGCCTTGGTGATCGTGGGCGTGCCTTCGGCCGTTTCATAGGTCGTGTCGGCATAGGTGCCCAGAATTTGCTCGGGCGGAATGCCATAGGCATCTTCGGCAAAAACGCGCATGAAATGCAGACCACCGCCCGAGACGATATAGGTGCGGAACCCTTCATCCCTGAGATAGCGCAAAAGTTCCACCATCGGCTGATAGGTCATCTGATCGTAGGGCAGACCGGTATCGGGGTGACGTGCGGTATCCAGCCACTCGGCAACGGACGCCTGGAATTCTTCGACGCTGATGCCGGAATGCGAGGCGTTCAGAACCTCGATCAAGGCATCGTGGCCGCCCTCGACGACAGCCTGCAGATCACCTTGTGCCGCGGCTTCCAGCGTCGGTGTGGTTAGGACCGAGGGGTCAGCCTTGGCCAGTTCGGCAAGCCGGTCCATGGCGAAAGTCAGTTGGAAATAGACGGGTTGTTCTGCCCACAGTGTCCCATCATTGTCGAACACCGCCACCCGCGCGGCCGGAGTGACGTAGTCGGCTCCGTGCGGATCAGTGACGGCCTCGACAAACTCAATGATCCTGTCCTTGGACGCGGACGTGCTCCAACTGGGCAGAGGGTCCGCGAACACGGCAATGGGAGCCATGACAAGTGCGGCTGAAAGAACTGAATTCCTCATGATAAATTCCCTGTTTTCAATCGGTAAAGGGCCGCCGTTTGACGAGCGGCCCTTCGCTTTCTGAGGGGGTCAGTTGTTGGTCGGCGAGGACAGTTTCTCCATCACCTGGTCCAGGTTGAAGCTGGCAGCCTTTTGGCGGGGCGGGAATTCCTGGAAGGTTTCCAGGAAGCTGCCGACATATTGCTGCGCGGGTACCAGGAAATAGGCCCGGTCCAACAGCCAGTCGTAATAGGTGTTGGACGTCCGGTAGGCCCGCTCATAGGGGTCGCGGCGCAGGTTCACGATCAGCGGTATGCGCAGCTCGGTCCAGGGTTCGATCCAGGCCCGCAGGGTGGCCCATGCCTTCTGCTCGAGGAAAATCAGCTTCCAGTCATCAAAGCGCAAAGCAGTCAGGTCACCGTCATCCGAGAAATAGAAGATCTCGCGACGCGGGCTTTCCGTAGTTTCGCCGGTCAGCAGGGGCAGGATGTTGTAGCCGTCCAGATGCACCTTGTAGTCGCGGCCCATGCCTGACGAGTTGTAACCGGCCTTCAGCTTTTCCTTGATGTCCGGGTCACCGGCAACAGCAAGGTAAGTCGGCAGCCAGTCCATATGGTGCACGATCTCGTTGGTGACCGATCCGGCCTCGATCTGGCCCGGCCAGCGTACCATCGACGGAACGCGCCAGCCGCCTTCCCAGTTGGTGTTCTTTTCACCCCAGAACGGCGTCGCCGCGGCGTCCGGCCACGTGTTCATATGCGGTCCGTTGTCGGTGGAGTAGTGAACGATGGTATTGTCTGCAATGCCAAGCTCATCCAGCAGGTTCAGCAACTGGCCCACATGCATGTCATGTTCGATCATGCCTGCGGTGTATTCGTCCGCACTGCCACCGAATATCTCGTTCGCCTGAGCGCGCATCTCATCCTTGACGTGGGTGCGGAAGTGCATCCGGGTGCCGTTCCACCAGACATAGAAGGGCTGGCCTTGTTCATGGGCACGCTTGATGAAGTCGATGGCCGCGGCGACGGTTTCTTCGTCTACCGTCTCCATGCGTTTGCGGGTCAGGGGGCCGGTATCTTCGATGGTGCCGTCGGCCTTGGACTTGATCACGCCGCGCGGACCATAGGCCTCGCGGAAGGTGCGCCCGTCAGGCAGAACCGCATCTCCGGGATAATCTTCGTTTTCAGGTTCTTCCTCGGCGTTCAGGTGATAGAGGTTTCCAAAAAACTCATCAAAACCGTGGTTTGTCGGTAGATGCTCATCTTTGTCGCCCAAGTGGTTCTTGCCGAATTGACCGGTGACATAGCCGTGGTCCTTCAGCAGACCGGCGATGGTCGGGTCTTCGACCTGCATCCCCAGATCGGCGCCGGGCAGACCCACCTTGGACAGGCCGGTCCGGAACACCGATTGCCCCATGATGTAGGACGAACGGCCGGCGGTACAGGATTGTTCGCCATAGTAATCGGTGAAAATCATGCCTTCCTTGGCGACGCGGTCGATATTTGGCGTCTGATAGCCCATCAGGCCCATCGTATAGGCCGAGATGTTGGACTGTCCGATATCGTCACCCCAGATGACCAGAATGTTGGGTTTCTGGTCTTGCGCCCAGGCGGGAAGTGCCAACGCAACGGCGACGGTAGCCACAGCAATACGACGCAACTCGGTGCGCCACCTGTATGCAATCGAAGGTGGTGGTGACATTGTAAGCTCCTGATCTGTAAGGGTCTGTGGATCCGGCAGGTGTGTATTAGCTTGATGGCTGGAGAATTAAGCCAATGCGGTTCGGAAAAATGTCGAAATCTGAACGCCCAAGCTCCATCTATCCGGGATTCGAATGCGGTCAGGTTAGGCGATCTGTGGGATTGAAAACTCATCATATGATGATATTGAAAAATTCTAATGTTTGACAAAGCACATACTCTGAAACTCTTGCAGGAGGCCGGGTGGTTCAGCAAACGCTCGGACGCGTTTCAGCGCGATTTGATGGTATGCGGGTCGGCAAAAACCTATGAGCCGTGGGAAGCGCTGTATCACCACGGAGACCCGGCAAACGGAATATTTGCCGTCCTCAGCGGCGGTGTTCAGATCACCGCGCCGGCGGATGATGGGCAGGAATTCGTCATTCACCGCGAGGGTGCCGGGTTCTGGATCGGGGATCTGGCTCTTTTCGCGGACACCCCTCGGCTGATCAGTGTCGTCACCACGCAAGAGACACAAGCCTTGTTCTTTCCGCACTCGCGTATCGCCAAGCTGGTTCAGGCCAATCCGGCTTATATCCACGAGTTTTATGCGCTGACGCAGGAGAATATGCAGACCGCGCTGCGAATAATGGCCAACCTCGCGGTGACCGGCAGTGAAAAACGGCTGGTTCTGCGGCTGCTTCATCTGGATGAGGGGACGTCAAAATCCGATGGTTGGATCGTGGTGTCGCAAGACGAGCTGGCCGAGATGATCGCCGTGTCGCAACCCACATTGCACCGCAGCCTGCACCGTCTTGCAGATCTGGACCTGATCGAACTCGGCTACGGGCGTGTGCGGTTGAAGGACCGGCAGGCCTTGATTGCCAGTTGCCAGACCTGAGGGTCAGGGATTCAGCGGCGGAAGCGTCTTTGCATGTTTTCCTGGGGCGGCCATCAGAGCGTCGAGCGCGGAAACGGCTCTGCCCCAATCTGCTTTTTTCTTATCTTTAACAAACGCATACTGTGCGGAGCCAATCTGAAGTAGACACGCTTCAAGTTCGCCGTACCCTTGCGGGACTTCACAGCGCCGCTTCCAGATTTCCAGCGCGGAATACGCAGCGGGCAGGTCCTGATCAAGCAGCGCCTCGCGCAATTGCACGAGGGCATATTTTGCTGACGCATGGTAGGCTTGGTTACGTGCGTCCTTCCAGCTTCGATATCGCGGCATCAACCACCGCATAACGGCCCAAACAACGACGACGGTCGCAGCAGCCCAAAACAGATACCTGATCAGGGTCTCCGCGGACGGAGGCCCGGATTTCGGGGCGGTAAGCTTCAGGTCCACGGCGTCGACATTCACGGTTTCTACGCTGTTCGTCGTCAGGTTGAACCATTGCAACGAAACCGACGGCAGCTGAGTTTCACCTCCGTCTTGCGCGAGGTAAACTGTTTCATCAATACGTTTGCCTGACAGGATACCCCGATCCTCGGTTTCCGAGATTCGTGGCTCTTTGGTATAAGATCGCAGCAAAGGATTCTGATTTTCTGAGATTAATTGCGGTATTAGGATTGGGGTTGTGCCTGAAATACGCGCCGTCAACCGCCGTGTGACGGCATCGCCAGCTTGCATTTCGGTTGGGCCTTCGATCTCTTGTTCTAGGTCAAAGCCTGTCGCGATGATCAGCGGATTCAAATCGCGTGCGCCATCAGGGATCACAGAGTTCATCTTGATCGGCGGCAGCGGAACGGAAATCTGGGTCGGATTGTTCGTTTCCGGGTCTGCAAAAGTGACCGTCATGTCCTGGGCGTGAAACTCGATCACTCCTGGCACCAACGGGTAAATACGATAGCTCCGCTGAACACCGGACCATGTCTCGCCGTTCACAGGCTCGCTGATAGGACCCGAGGCGCGCTCGGGCAGTCGCACCAGCAGATTTTCCTGTTCCAGCGCAGGAAAGACCGGAGGGGAAGGCATAAAGGTCGGCACCAGGATCTTGATCCGCAGGATCGCCGGTTGTCCGACAATCACGTCCTCATGTGGCGCCTCGATCGTGACCTGTGGTTGGGGCGTGGTCGGGGTTTGGGGGAAAGCCAAGCCCGGGAGAAGAAAGAACATGAAGAAGGATAGATATCTCATTGTTCCTGCTCCTGATTTTCCAGCAAGAACCGGTTTCGCAAGAAATCCTGCATGTCCGTATCAATTGCGCTGATCCACTGATCCGCTGACAGGGGTTTGGCGTCTTCGGTCGAGGCCTGAAGGGTAGTATTCTCCCCGCGGCCAGCCTCGTTGTCGAACACTGTGTCATCCGCCCCGATCCCGGCTTCTTCTCCGGTATCGGATTGTTCCCGTGTGGTTTCGACATAGTCGAGAATGGCGGTGGCGACCTCAAGATTATGGCTTGCTTCCGGCCAGTTAGGGTGACGTTCTAATGCAGTTTCAAAAGCCGAAATAGCGGGACGGTATTCCCGGTTGCGAATACGAGCCATGCCCTCGGCAAAAGCGGCTTCAGCCGTGGTCAGTTCGGCGAAAATGGCTGCGGCCTCGGGGTATTGGCCTGCTTTCAATCTCGCGTAGCCTTCGTAATAGGAATCCTCAAACAACTCGGCGGCGTCCGCATTGCGTTTTTGGTTCATTGCAATTTGACCCTGTTGATCCGGGGTAAGGAACCAATCGTGCCAACCTTCTGCACGCGCGGGGCCTGCAGGCTGTATCAGGAACAATCCCAACAAGGCCCAACGGATCACCCAGCCCCGCCGGAACCAGAGCAGCGTTAGCAGCGCCGCAGGCCATGCCAACACCCAGCCTCGGTCCTGCCAATCCAGACGATCATCTTCATCCAAGGCATCCACATAAGCTGTTTGGATTTGCCGCTGCAGCCGAGCGATATCCCTGTCACCAGTGGAAAATGGAACCACGACGGCGTTCTTCAGATTACGCAACTGCACAATCTCGCCACCGTCGGGGAGCATGGTCAGAAAGAAAACCTGCGTCTTGGCGGTCTGAAACTCTGCAAGCTGCGATGGGTCGAGATCGTCCAGCACAAACAGGACAGCCCCCGGAGTGTCACTTTCGCTTAAAATGCTATGCGCGAGCGTCAGCGCATCACCGGCGGCATCCCCTTGTTTGGGCATCACGGCCGGGGTCAGCCCCTCAAGCAGCGGGCGCAGGATATTTGCGTCTTCGGTCAGGGGGGTCACGCGGTGCGGGGAGCCGGCATAAGCAATCAGCGCCGTTCGTGCGCCGGACCGGGCGTTGATAAGGTCGGTGATCTTGAACTTTGCACGCTCCAGCCGTGACGGCGCCAAGTCTGGGTTCTCCATGCTCTTGGTGACCTTCAGGGCAATCACCAGAGGGGCAGTGTCCGCCACAAGCGGGTTCTGGGCCCGTGACCACGTTGGCCCGGCTGCGGCGACAGCGACCAAGGCCGAGGCGATCATGGCAACGTCAATGAGATAAATGCGCCGCTTTTCCTGAGCGTCCAATAGCAGAGCAGCAGCGAGGTGCGGTGCCACTCCGGATGGCAGATCGGAACGTCCCAAACGTTTTGGACGCGTGACCCACCAGAGGCCTGCAATCGGTATCAGGAAAAGCAGATAAGTCACTCTCCAGAAATGAAATTCCGCCAAGGCGCCGATCATGAATGCCCCCTCCGACGCCGCGCGATGTATAGACCGGAAGAGCTGCCCAACATCAGCAACAGGGCGGCCAACAATGGATAGTGCGCAAGGCTTTCTCGCGGCCGGTAGCTTTGGGTCTCAACAATTCTGGGATTTTGCTCATCAATGTGCTGATAGGTCTGGGCCAGCGCGGTTTCGTCGCTGGCAAAGAAATACTGCCCACCGGTACGTTCTGCGATGGCCTTTAAGGCGTCCAGATCCACGCGATCCTCGCCTGATGCATTGGGATCGCCGACCCCGATAGTGTAGATGGCAACGCCTTTCTCTGCCGCAATAGCGGCAGCGTTTACGGGTGTCATGCGGCTGGAGGTATCGGCGCCGTCGCTGAGGACGATCATCAGACGTTGATCCACTTCGCTGGACTCGAAACTGCGGATGCCAAGGCCGATTGCGTCGCCCAAGGCGGTGTTCGGACCTGCCATTCCAACTTGAGTTTGGTCCAGGAACCCATTTAAACTATTGAAGTCTTCTGTGAAAGGTGCCTGGACAAAGGCGCGGGTGCCAAAGATGATCAATGCCATTCTGTCACCCTGACGTTCAGCAATGAAGGTGCGCATCACGTCTTTGACCGCCGCCAACCGTTGTTTGGGTGCGCCGTCGGTGGATTGAAAATCGCGTTGATCCATCGACCCTGAGATATCGAGCGCCAACACCACATCTCGGGCGGATTTCTCGATCACGATCGGGTCTGCCAGCTTTTCCGGGCGGGCCAGCGCGGTCACCAGCATCAGCCAGATCAAAACAACCACAACGGTTTGCAACTTTGGTCGGTGCGTGATGACCGAGCCGGATTTGGGTTCAATGCCTGCTGCCCTGGCGACATGCCGGAAGAAAGGAATGCGGATCGAGCTGGATTTTTCGCGATGCGGTGGTGCGAACCTGTAGACCGGTACTGGCAGCGGCAGAAGCAAAAAGGCCCAGGGTGCAGCGAAGGAGATCATCATTGCCTCCTCTGAGCTTTGTGAGTTCTGATCCAGTCCCGCGCGAGCTTGGCAACAGCGGGGTTGCGCGTGTTGGACCTGTAGGGTGCCTCAAGCAATGCCCGTGCCTCAGGTGGAGAAATTGAAATATTTTCAGAGGATTGTGTGAGAAAGATAACCCAGGCAGAGCCATGAAGGCTGGCCACCTGATCACGTGGAAAAGCAGCCAGCGCAGTGCGTCGTAGGATTTCCGCGATCTTGGCGACATCATTGTCGGCGGCTTGCAGGTCAGCAAGCGCGCAACGGCGGTACGCATTCGCTTTGCGGTGCCGTCGGTACATATAAACTCCGTAACAAACCACTGCCAACAGCAGCAAAGCCAACACTGCCCACCCCCAAGTCTGCGGCGTCATAGGTATCGGCGTTGGCGCTGGGGCGGGTTCGAGCATATCCAGCAATTCGACAAGCGATTTCCCTTCGACATCGACGCTCATCTTCACCCTCCGCCATGACCGAATTGGCGAAGTAATTGATCCAGGGCCGGTTCCTCGGTGGTCAGCGGTACGATCGGGAAGCCATAGCGGTGCGACCATTGTCCGAGCTGCGCCAGCCTGTTTTCCAACTCCGCTCGGATGCGTTTCGACAAATCCGGTTCGGAGCTGTCGAGTTCGATTTGCGCGTCACCGTCCGAGACGGTCATACGCAGCCCTGGGATCAGTTCGCGTGAACTGGGGTCGGAAATGTTGAACAAAATCAGATCGTTTGACTGCGCAAGGCGTCTCAGCAGGCTTTCCGAGGTCTCATCCAAACCGTCAAAGTCCGAGAACACGCATATAAGGGCGTTGGTATGCGCGATCCGGGCCGCCTGTTTCAGGACGTCGTTCAGTAAAACGGTCGGCTCGGGACGTAGCGCGGCGTTCAGCTTGCAATTGAGCGTAGCGACCGAGGACAGAAACCGTTTCAGAGCGGCGGGGCGGCGTTGGGGGCGATGTTCGGCCAGATCGGTGTCGCCAAAGACAATCCCGCCAACGCGGTCGCCTTGGCCCAGAACACGGTGGGCGGCGATTGCTGCGGCTTCGGCAGCAACGACGGATTTCATGTAAACTTCGGTGCCGAAAAACATCGAAATGCGCTGATCGACCAGCAAGAGGGCAGGGCGGTCCCTTTCCTCGGTATAGACCCTAACATGGGGTTTCGTGGTGCGTGCGGTCACTTTCCAGTCGATTGTCCGGATGTCATCGCCGGGCAGATAGGTTCGCAGTTCCTCAAAGTTCAAACCGCGCCCACGCAGGCGCGAGGCGTGGCGACCGTTGAGGATCGAGCGCGCCGGTTGACGCGGCAACAGGCTGATGCGCGACCGGGCGCCCAGCCGCAGCAGATGATCCGCATCTACATGGATGCGCGGGTCGCTGGGATATGTGGCGGTTTGGGCCACGAGGCTCTCTTTCCTAGCAATCAGGGCAGCGCAACAAGGCGCAGGATTTCCGCAATCACATCATCCGAAGATTTGGCGCTGCCCTGCGCCTCAAAGCTGAGCGTGATGCGGTGGCGAAAGACGTCATGGGCGATGGCGCGTATATCAGCCGGGTCAACGTAATCGCGTTCATTCATCCAGGCGTGGGTCCGCCCGCATTTGTCCAGCGCCAGTGATGCGCGCGGGCTGGCACCAATTTCGATCCACCTTGCAAGCTCTTCGCTGTATTTCTCGGGCGTTCTGGTGGCTTGCACGAGGTCTGCCATATATCGGTCCATAGCGTCGGACACGTGGATCTGGCCGATCTCTGATCGGGCCTGAAACACGGCGTCCTGCGGGATTGGCGTCGGCATACCGCCCGTCGCGCCGGACCCGGCGGCGATCTCTTCACCGCGCACCAAACGGATCACTTCAACCTCATCTTCGACCGGGGGATAGGTGATCTGCACATGCATCAGAAACCGGTCCATCTGCGCCTCGGGCAAGGGGTAGGTGCCTTCCTGCTCGATCGGGTTCTGGGTGGCCATTACGATAAACAGCGGCTCCATCTTATGCGTTGTGCCTGAAACGGTGACCTGCCGTTCCTCCATCGCTTCCAGCAATGCAGCCTGAACCTTGGCCGGTGCGCGGTTGATCTCGTCGGCCAGAACGAGGTTGGCAAAGATCGGGCCGGAGTTGAAGCGAAAGGTGCCGCCGTTGCCGGTTTGCTGGAACACTTCGGTTCCGGTGACGTCCGAGGGCAGCAGGTCCGGCGTGAACTGTATCCTGCTGAAACTGGCGTCCAAATTGCGCGCCATGACCTTGACGGCACGGGTTTTTGCCAGACCGGGCAGGCCCTCGATCAGCAGATTGCCGTTAGCCAACAATCCGATGAGCAGCCGGTCGATCACCTCGGTCTGGCCGATAATCGCCTGACCCATGCGGGCTTTAAGATCAAGTATCTGATTAAGTGCATTCATCTATTTGGTCCAATCGTGGCCGGACGTCGGGAAGGACATGGCGGGGTGCGCCGGGGCGAGATGAGATGGAATGTGCAGTAATGATCGGACGTTAACAGCCTTGCCGTGTCCGATCCACTATGAAATCCGTTCCGCGATATGGTGCAGATCGGCGCGCAGTTCGGGGCGAATTTCCCCCTGGTTCGGCGTATCGCGCAGCGTTACGAGCCAGTGACGGGGCGGTTGTTTTCCGGCCGCGCGGTTCCATGTCAGGTCACCAAGCACCGATTGCGCCTTGTCATTCAACAGGTCGGGTATGGCGGTCTTGTTCAAAGTCGCCCAAACGCCGGTCCATAGCCGCGCGACGGACCAAGGGTTATAACCACCACCTCCCAGAACCAGCAGACGAGGGGCCATATCGCGCAGAGAGGCAACCGCACGCCAATGCGCGTTGTTGGACAGGGTCAGCCGGGACAGCGGGTCTTCGGCCACCGCATCCGCGCCGCATTGCAAAACAATGGCCTGCGGGTCAAAGGAGGCGGTCGCGGGCAGGATCAACTGGTCTAGGATGGCGTTGAACTCCTCATCATTGAGGTTGCGCGCAACAGGAAGGTTGAATGCCGCCCCGCCCGCATCGTCGTCCAGAGTGCCACTGAACGGCCACCGGGACCCTTCGTGCATCGAGATCATCCGCACCTTTGTTGACCCTCGGAAGGCGGTCTCGACACCATCGCAGTGATGGGCGTCGATATCCACATAAACGATCCGGTCGAGGCCGGCATTCAGCAGGGTCAGGATCGCCAACACCGGATCGTTCAGATAGCAAAAGCCGTTTGCCCGGTTGGCAAGCCCATGATGCGTGCCACCTGCGGGGTTAAAGACAATTCCGCCATCCCGGATCAACTCTGCCCCCAACATCGATCCACCGGCGGCCGTGGCCGGGCGGCGGTACATCTCGGGGAATACGGGGTTCGACAGGGTGCCCAGCGCGTATTTTTCCCGTGTCTCGTCGGACACCGCCTGATCCCTCTCGGCCTGTTGCAGGGCCGCGATATAGTCCGCTGTGTGAAACGCCGCCAATGCTGAAGGTTTCGCGCAGGGGCTGACCCGGTAGTTCGATGACGACAACCACCCCTGCGCCCTGCACAGATCAATGACGGTAGATACGCGCGGAATGGCCAGAGGGTGCTTCGAGCCATAGGTCGAGTTGCGATAGATTTCCGATCCGATGAACAGGGGGCGCTGCATCGTCTAGCGTACTGTGCGTGGTGTGTTTTCCTCGCCTAACCGGCCGTCCAGCGACATCAGGATTGCAACCGGGCGCAGGGCCGGAATATGGCTGAAGACGATCAGGATGCAGACGGTCAGGGGGACGCTCAGGAAAGCTCCGATCAGGCCCCAGATCGTGGTCCAGAACATCAGCGCCAGAATAACCAGAAAGGTCGACATGTTCAGCGATCGGCCCAGCAGGGCAGGGTCCAGAAAATTGCCGATCAGGAATTGGATGGTGCCACAACCCAGCACGATGATCAGGAACGGGCCGATGCTGTCGAATTGAACCAGCGCAATCATCGACGGGAAGATGACCGCGATGATCGACCCGATGGACGGAATGAAGTTCAGCGCAAAGGTCAGCACGGCCCAGGTTTCGGCAAACTCCAGACCCAGCAGCTTGAACACCGAATAGCTGATGCCCGCCGTGATCAGGCTGATCATGGTCTTCACCCCGACATAGCGTTGCAGGCTGAACGTGATGGCATCCAGGATCGAGGCGAACTCGATGCCTGTTTTCGGGTCACCGGCGGCCAGCTGGATCTTTTTGCGAAAGGCCAGCCGTTCGGCCATCAGAAAGGCGACATAGAGGCTGATCAGAAAGAACTGGTTCAGCAATGACGTGGCGCTGCCCAGAAGGATGCGTGCGACATAGGACATGTCGATATTGATCAGGTTATCGCGGATGAACTTGGTCACGTCATTGCCCACCAAACCGGTGACGCGATTGACTGCGGCATCGAACTGGCTTTCGTAGGTGCCGATCGTGCGGGCAAACTGGGTTGCCTGACTGCCCAGAATATACATGATCACGAACAAGCCAGCCAAAACCACCGTGACACCCGCAACATTCGCCAGCCACACCGGCATCCGGGTCAGGGCGATGATCCTGTCGCTAAGCGCGATGATCAGGACATTGATCAGCAAGGCCATCGTCAATGGGATCAGAAACGCGGCCCCGGCGTATAGGCCCAGAACCACAAGTGTCGTCACAATCGACACATCCCGAACAACGGACAGCTTGAGCTTTGTCGGCGTCACGATATCGTCTTGGCCCGGTGTCATGCGTTGGCTCATCCTGAGAATTGCGCTTGTGTCTGATCCTGCACAGCAGGGCCGGATTATGCAATGCGCCCAGATGTTTGTCAGAGATTATTTGCGCAGCATATGGATTTGCCGGTTCAGTGGCTGGGGCAGGCGGGTTAGGCTTTGGGGATGAATGCCCGCGTGATTCCCTTCTTTGGCCGGCCCGTTCAGGCGCTCTGGGTGGCCGTGACCCGTTTCGATGCCAAGAACGGCTTTGTCATGAGCAGCCACGTCGCCATGTCCCTGATGCTGGCGCTGTTTCCCTTTGCCCTGTTCACCGTGGCGCTGGCGGGATCACTGTCCCAGGACTACGTCACCAACGAATTGATCGAGTTGATTTTTGGCGCATGGCCCAAGGATGTGGCCGGGCCGATCGTGGCCGAGCTGCGTTCGGTTCTGGCCGAGTCCGGGTCGGGCGTGATCACGTTGGGCGGTTTGCTGGCAGTGTTTTTTGCCTCGAACGGGGTGATGGCGGTGCGCAAGGCGATGAACCAAGCTTACCATGATTTTGACAGCTGGCCGTTCTGGAAAACACGGCTGCTGTGTCTAGGTCTGGTGATCGCGGGTGGCATCACTATCATGATCATTGCCGCAGTCGAGGTCATCCTGCCCGTCTACACGAATCTGGTTTCCGAAAAGACGGACGTGAAGGTGTCAGAATGGTTGTCGGTGGATCGCTTGCGCTGGACCTTCACGGTGGCCGTTCCGGCCGGAGCCGTCATCCTGGCGCATCTGATCCTGCCAACCGGGCGCCATAAGCTGCGGCAAATCCTGCCCGGCGTACTGTTGACGTTGGCGTTGTGGGCAGCAGGAGGATGGGGTTTTTCTGTCTATATTGCGCAGTTTGCCTCGTACAGCGCCACCTATGCAGGTTTGGCCGGAGCGATGGCGGCCCTGATCTTTCTGTATCTCTGCGCGGCGATCCTGATCCTTGGGGCCGAATACAACGGGGCGCTGATGGACCTGCAGAACGATGCTGACGGACCTGAAGCGTGAGGGCCTTTTTTCTTGTCTGGATGTTTCTGCCTGCAGTCGCTTTTGGCCAGGTGCCCGAATATGTTGGCTCGGATCAATGCATCGAATGCCACACCGCCGAGGCCGAGGCGTGGGCGACCTCCCATCACGCGCTGGCCTGGACTGAGGTTGAGGCCGGGCATGTGGCGGCAGATTTTGACGGAGCCCGGTTTGACCATGACGGCATGGCGGTCGAATTCAGCATAAGCAGCGATGGATTGCGGGCCAACGTGACCGAAAAGGACGGCGTCACAACTGAGTACGGCGTGCATTCGGTCGTGGGGATTGCGCCCTTGCAGCAATACCTGTTCGAAACCGAACCCGGCCGGTTACAGAGTTTCGATGTCGTCTGGGATACCGAAAACCGGCATTGGTTCCACCTCTATCCCGATCAGGACCTGCCGCCCGATGATGGGCTGCACTGGAACGGCCCCTACAAGAATTGGAACGCCCGCTGCGCGGAATGCCACGCAACGGGCTATGAAAAGAACTACGAGGTGCAGACCCGCAGCTATGCCTCGACGCAGTCCGAGATCGGGGTCGGGTGCGAGGCCTGCCACGGTCCCGGATCGGCACATATCGACTGGACGCAGGGCCAGACACTTGCTGCTGATCTGAACGAATACGGTTTCACCATGAGTTGGGGCAGGGGCCGGACCGAGGCCGAAATCCAGCAATGCGCCGGATGCCATTCCCGGCGCGAGGCGCATGGCGACGGCAACCCGGTCCCCGGAACGCCTTATCACGACGCCTATAATCTGGCGGTGCTGCGCCCCGGTCTCTATCACCCGGACGGGCAGATTTTGGACGAGGTCTATGTCTATGGCTCGTTCCTGCAATCCAAGATGTATGCGCAGGGTGTTGGGTGCATGAATTGTCATGACCCGCACAGTGCAGAGCTGAAGGCGGACGGAAACGGCGTTTGCACGCAATGCCATTCGCCAGCTGGCAATCCTGACTTTCCGACCCTGACCGCCAAGGACTACGACACGCCCGCGCACCACCATCATCCGGAAGACAGCGCGGGCGCGCAGTGCAAGTCCTGCCATATGATCGAACGTGTCTATATGGGTGTCGACGGGCGGCGCGATCACAGCTTCCGTATTCCGCGCCCCGATCTGGGCTTGGGCGAAGATGCGTGCACCGATTGCCATCAGGCCGAGGATCAGGCCTGGGCCGCGCAGCAGATTGAGGAGTGGTTTCCAGCCTCTGCCCACCGTGCCCCGCACTATGGGACCACGTTTCAGGCGGCTCTGGACGGGCGCGCTGGCGGGCCGGACGCTCTGCTTGGGATTGCGACGAATCCTTCCCAACCGGGTATCATCCGCGCTACGGCAGCTTATTTGCTGCAACCTTTCGGCTCGGCAGACGTTGCGGAACAAACGGCCTCGTTGTTGTCTGACACAGACCCGCTGGTGCGCGCGAACGCGGTGGTATTGCAACGTCAGGCAGCCTTGCCGGATCAGATGCAGCGGCTGGAGCCCTTGCTGTCTGACCCATTGCGCAACGTCCGCATCTCGGCCGCCAAGGAGTTCCTGAATATACCCGGCCAGGCCCTGAACCCGGAACAGCAGGCGAAGGTGGCGCAGGGAATGGAGGAATGGCAGGGCGCGATTGCGAACCGTCTGGACTTTCCTGAAACCCACCTTGTTCTGGGCGGCATGGCCCTGACCTTCCGCAACGCCCCGGCCGCTGAGCGCGCCTTTCGAGAGGTTGTTACCCTGGACCCGCAACGGGCCGAGGCGTGGCCCATGTTGGTGCAACTGGCACAGATCAACAATGGTCCGGATGCCGCGCGGGGCGTGCTGCAAGAGGGGTTGAAGGTGCTGCCGGACGATCCGGGGCTGCTGCAACTCAGGACGCAGTTGGCCCCGTGAGTCGGCACCGCTTGGCCCGGTTTAGGCCACGATCCCGGCAAATTTGGGCGTTAACCATGAGCAACGCAGAAACCTCGCCATGCCCAAAGGTGACCCATGCCGGAAAAACCGGTCCATACATCTCAGTTGCAAAACCCTGTGTCCCCGGACCAAAGGGTCGCTGATCTGCAAGCCAGAAAACCGGAATATATCAATCACGGTCAGGCGTTGTTGCTACAACAAACCGCTGCCGCGTCACTGCGCGAGCAGTTTCTTACAGGCGACCGAATCTGGATCAAGGATTAGGTCAGCCCCGAAACCCCGTGGCGACCACAAATTTCTCGGAACTGTCGGAGCGGGACGCAGGCGGTTTGACGTTGGCCACCTTATCGAATTTCTGCTTCAACAGTTTTTGCAAATCGCCCTCGGCGCCTCCGGCCAAAACCTTGGCGACAAAGGTACCGCCTTCCTCCAACACATCAAAGGCGAAATAGGCCGCCGTTTCGCACAGGGCCATGATCCGCAAATGGTCGGTCTGTTTATGCCCCGATGAGGCCGCCGCCATGTCGGACATAACCACGTCAGCCTTGCCGCCCAGCCAGTCTTTGACCTTCACATCGGCGTCGTCTTCCATGAAGTCCAGCACATGCGCTTCGGCACCGGCGACGGGTTCAACCTCTTGCAGGTCCACACCCAGAACCGTGCCGACCCGTTTGCCCGACTTCTCACCCAGAGCATTGACGCGTTTCACGGCCACCTGCAGCCAGCCACCCGGCGCACAGCCTAGATCAACCACACGCGCACCGGGAACGAGGAAGCGGAATTTATCGTCCAGTTCCAGAATCTTAAACGCTGCGCGCCCGCGATACCCTTCGGCCTGCGCACGTTTCACATAGGGGTCGTTCAACTGACGCTCAAGCCAGCGGGTCGAGCTGAGCTTGCGCCCGCGCGCTGTCTTGACCTTGACCTTCAGGTCGCGTTGTCCACGGCCTGAATTGTTTTTTCCACTCGGTGTCTTCGCCATCAGAACGGTCCGTCTTCCAATACCCCGTCCGCGCTCATCTGCGCATAAAGCAGACCTTCGCGTAGCCCCCGGTCCGCCACGGAAAGGCGGTCGGTGGGCCAGCAGCGGAGCAATGCCTGCAAAATGGCTGAGCCGGACATGATCAGGGCTTGCCGGTCATCGCCGATCCGCGGATCGCGCCGCCGCCCCAGTGGGCCGAGTTCTAAGTATCCTCGTATGACTTTGTCAATCTGATCGCTGGTCATGCGCAGACCGTCCACTTTGGTCCGGTCATAGCGTTTCAGCCCCAGATGCGAGGCGGCAACGGTTGTCACTGTGCCGCTGGTCCCCACGATCTGAAATCCTTCGCGGGCCTGTTCGTCCTTGTAGGGGGCGAAATCAGCCAGGTTTTCTTCGAAAAACCAGCTCATAAGCGCAAATCGGGCCGAGTCGTCTTCGACATCGTGGAATTGGTCGCGCAAGGTCGCAACGCCCAGCGGCACGCTGATCCAATCCACCACCTTGGCTGCGGGAAAAGGGCTCTCGGCGGTGTGAAACCCGTTGTGCAGACGCATGATCGCGGCAGGGCGGTCACGGCGCGGCACCGACGAGATGTCGATCCACACCAACTCGGTCGAGCCACCACCGATATCCACGACCAGCAACTGTTCGGTCTTGGTCGATACCAGTGGCGCGCACGAGATAACGGCCAGACGCGCCTCTTCCTCGGGCTGGATGATCTCAAGCGTCAGGCCGGTTTCCCGTTTCACCTGCCGGATGAAATCGCGTGAGTTCTTAGCGCGCCGACAGGCCTCGGTCGCGACCAGCCGCATCCGTCTGACCTTGTTGCGTTTCAGCTTTTGCTGGCAGATGCGCAATGCCTGAATGGTACGCGCCATAGAGGACCGCGACAGCCGCCCGGTCCGTTCCAGACCCGCGCCCAACTGCACGGATTTGGAGAAGCTGTCCACCACATGAAACCCGCTGCCCTTGGGCTGGGCTATCAACATGCGGCAGCTATTTGTACCCAAATCCAGCGCCGCATATAATGCATCTGGATCGGGTCTTGCCGGCGCGGGGCTTTCGACCGCCTTCGGGAACGCGCCCGCACCTTTGGGACGCTTGGGCGCCATCTTAAACGCCCTCCGATTTTCGAGTTACCCTGACCATAGGTCGGGCAATTGTTTCGTGCAAGACGCTCATTAAAGTGATGAGTATTTTGATGTGCGCGTTTGCGTTAGAATTCAGTACAAGCCCTGTATCCCGTCGTAGGCAAAAAGGTCGCTTGAAATACGCCGTGTGTCGAAAACCGACCGACCTGAGCCCGTATAGAAGTTTAGAAACTGCCCATCTGGTTAGGAGGAATCAAAGGCAATGCCTGACGTCACCATCGTATATTGGCGCGACATTCCCGCCCAAGTTATCGTCGGCAAGGGCCGTCGTGGCGCAAAGCGGCAGTTGGAGGAGCGGTTCGAACAAGCGATCGACCGTGCTGCCATGAAGGTGAACGCCAAGGACAGTGATGCCTACCTGGCCGAATGGCGCAAGGCTGAGCCTTTCGCGGTTGAGGGCGACCCGTCCGAGATTGCCGAGGCCGAAGCCGTGCGTCTGGAAACTGAATACGATCAGGACCGCATCAAGGCGTTGATCGCAAATGACGGTTGGGCATGAGCTCTAAATCTTTATGGGAGGCCGCTATGGCTTTGCTGAACTTCAAGAAACGTGATGCGGCCGAAAAGGCCCCGGTGAACCCGACTGTCGAAGCCTTCCTGCAGGGTTATTCGATCGAGGTGATGCCGCGCACCGCCGAAAAGGTCGAGGATTTCCGCGCGCTGCTGCCCGAAGGCACTCGCGTCTACATCGCTCACATCGAGGGCACCCCGATCGAGGACATGGTCAGCACCGCCAAGCGGATCGCGGCCGAAGGGTACCCGGTCATGCCGCACTTCCCGGCACGGATCATCAAGGATGCCGCCACCCTGGAAAACTGGATCTCGATGTATCAGGGCGAAGCAGGCGTTGATCAGGCACTGCTGCTGGCCGGTGGTGTTGCCAAGCCGCACGGTGATTTCGACAGCTCGATGCAGTTGCTGGAAAGCGGTCTGTTCGACAAGGCGGGCTTCAAGCGTCTGCACGTTGCCGGCCACCCCGAGGGCAACAAGGACATCGACCCGGACGGTTCGACCAAAAATGTTGACGACGCGCTGCGCTGGAAACAGAAATTCTCGGAAACCACCGATGCGGAAATGGCGCTGGCAACCCAGTTCGCGTTTGACGCCAAGCCGATCATCGCATGGGCGGACAGTTTGAAAGAAGCGGGCGTCGATCTGCCGATCCATATCGGTATCGCGGGTCCGGCCAAGCTGCAGACCCTGATCAAATTCGCCATCGCCTGTGGCGTTGGCCCGTCGCTGAAGGTTCTGCAGAAGCGCGCTATGGATGTGTCCAAGCTATTGCTGCCCTACGAGCCGACCGATGTTCTGACCGAACTGGCCAACCACAAAGCGGCCAACCCGGATTTCAACATCACCAACGTGCATTTCTTCCCGCTTGGCGGTATCAAGACCAACGCCAACTGGGCAATCGAAAACGGCGGCGCCTCGGCAAAGCCTGCAAACTCCTAAGGAACGGACATGACCCGTACAGTCGTAGAATCAAAAACAAAAACCGCCGTTCTGGGCTTTGACGAACCGTTCTGCGTGATCGGTGAACGGATCAACCCCACCGGCCGCAAGAAACTGGCCGCTGAACTGGAAGCAGGCGATTTCTCGACCGTCGAGAAAGACGCCATCGCGCAGGTCGCAGCAGGCGCGACCGTTCTGGATATCAACGCGGGCGTTGTCTACAACTCGAACCCCAACCCGAACGAGACCGAGCCGCCGCTGATGACCAAGATCGTCGAGCTGGTTCAGGGTCTGGTCGACGTGCCGCTGTGCATCGACTCGTCGGTTCCGGGTGCTCTGGAGGCCGGTCTGGCAGCAGCCGAAGGCCGTCCGCTGCTGAATTCGGTCACGGGCGAAGAAGAGCGGCTGGAGATGGTTCTGCCGCTGGTCAAGAAATACAACGTTCCTGTTGTTGCGATCTCGAACGACGACACCGGCATTTCGGAAGACCCCGATGTCCGTTTCGACGTGGCCAAGAAGATCGTTGAGCGCGCAGCTGACTTTGGCATCCCTGCGCATGACATCGTGGTCGACCCGCTGGTGATGCCGATTGGCGCGATGGCAACTGCTGGCCAGCAAGTGTTTGCTCTGGTCCGTCGTCTGCGCGAGGAACTGGGCGTGAACACCACCTGCGGTGCGTCCAACATCTCGTTCGGTCTGCCGAACCGTCACGGCATCAACAACGCCTTCCTGCCGATGGCAATGGGCGCAGGTATGACCTCGGCGATCATGAACCCGGTGGCTCTGCCTGTTGGCCCCAAGAAACTGGCCGAAAAGAAGGCTGAAGTGGAAGCAAAAGGCATCGTTCTGCCTGCGGATATGGATGATGAAACCTTCTGCCAGCTGTTCGGTCTGGGCTCGACCCTGCCGCGCGCAGGCAAGGAAATGGAAGCCATCCGTGCGGCCAACCTGCTGACCAACAATGACCCGCATGGTGGTGCGTGGATCAAGTTCAACAAATCGCCTGAAGAGGCCGGTGCTGCCGGTGCCGCAGGCGGTCGTCGCGGCGGTGGCCGTCGCCGTCGCGCTTGATTTCAGCAACAGTATGATCAAAGGCCGGGCATTGCGCCCGGCCTTTTTCGTTTGACCCTGATCAATGCCCGGTATCGACGGGCTTGCGACAATGGTACGACCCCCGCAACAAAATCAGGTGTTTTTATGACCAAACATTACCCTCCGAAATTGGCGGACGCCGATCTGAGCAAGCGCCTGAGCAAGAGGGATTATTTCGAAGAGCTCGTCGAGCTTCAGGCCCAACTTGCGTTGATCCAGCAAGCATTCCTGTTTCATGGCGTGAAAGGCGTGCTTGTTTTCGAAGGCTGGGACGCGGCAGGCAAGGGCGGCACGATCCGTCGGATCAGTCAGGCGTTGGATCCGCGCAGTTTCAAGGTCTGGCCGATTGGCGCGCCGCGCAACTATTACCTGAACCGCCATTACCTGCTGCGGTTCTGGGAAAGGCTGCCCCCCGAAGGCGCCATCTCGGCCTTCGACCGCAGCTGGTACGGCCGCGTTCTGGTCGAGCGGCTTGAAAAGTTCACACCGGAAGAGCGTTGGCGGGCCGGATATCGCGAAATCAACGATTTCGAACGCATGTTGGTCGATGACGGTACCCGGATCGTGAAACTGTTTTTCCATATCTCCCCGGACGAACAGATGGCGCGTTTCACGGAACGCCTGCGCAATCCGATGAAACGGTGGAAACTGACCTATGAGGATTTCCGAAACCGTGAACGTTGGGCAGAGGCAGAAGTGGCTGTGGAAGAAATGCTGGCGCGAACCTCGACCGAAATTGCGCCTTGGCATGTCATTCCGGCAAATAACAAGAAATACGCCAGAATAAGTGCGATGCGCGCGATTGTTGATGCATTCTCCAAGGACATCGACCTGAGCCCGCAGCATCTGGACAGGCGAACCCTTGATGCAGCTTGCGAGGCACTGGACGTGGATCAGTCCCTTATCGACAGCCTGCGCGCCCGGACCGAGTAATTGCCCTGCGCCTTGGAAAGGCGCTTGAAGTCGTTCAGCGGGCGGTGTTATCCAGCGCTACGCGGCGGGTATGATGTAATGGTAGCCTGTCAGCTTCCCAAGCTGAACGCGCGGGTTCGATTCCCGCTACCCGCTCCAATCACACGGATCGACGGGCCTGAAACAGGTTGATGACGGCAGGGATTTGGGGTTCCGCCCCGGATTGCAGGTGCTGAAACTCGGCGGCAACATCTTTCTGGATGGCCTCAACGTCCTGCTCGTTCCCGGCGAAATGTGAAATGACCCGAGCAGCCGGTCCCACGCGCGTACACAGCGCTGCTGTACCCTCAACACCGTTGACGCCTTGAAGGTTCAAAGGCACGGCCTCGGCCTTTATATTGGACAACCCGGCCTGAACCATCATTCCTTTGACATGATCAAGGTCGTGAAATGCCAAGGGACCGGGCGCATAACGATCCACGCGTGGTGGCTGCCCCAGCCGCTGGACAGCAGCAATGTGCGGAACCCGGAACCATGGGTTCACGGCCAGAGGTCCCCATGCTGCGAATGTCATCTGAGCGCCGGGCTTTAACGCTTTGGCAATATTGACAAAAGCGGCAACGGAATCGCCGAAGAACATTACCCCGAACCGCGAGATCGCAGCATCCATAAGGCTGGGTTCAAAGGCAAAGGTCTGCGCGTCAGCGTATTGGAACTGAATGTTGTTCAACCCGTTCTCCGCAGCGCGTGAAGCCGCGCGATCCAGAAAGGGTTGTGAGATATCGGCGGCCAGAACACGCCCGTCCGGCCCAACGCGACGGGCTGCGGCAAGGGTGCTGACACCCGTGCCGCAACCGATATCCAGGACCTGCGTTCCGGCAGACAGGTCAGCCCGGCTTAGAACCAGATCCAGAACAGGCGCAAAGGCATGGTCCAACTGATCTTCGTAGGTCAACCACTTGGTGCCGCTTTCAGACTGGCCCCAGTATTCTGCCTGTTCTTCGTTTGCTGACGTCATCTGTCCCCCTGTGGTTGGGGTGACTATGACCTCCTGCGGCGACGGCGGCCAGACTTTTCCTCATCTCCACCGGTGTTGAAGGACGGCGCGGGCAGGGTGACCACCTGCGCCAGTTCCGGGAACGGATCGGTTTTATGCGGGATCGCATTGGCGGCGACGAAATGATCTTGAAATTTGGGCTCGATGGCGGTTTCGACCTTGGTGATCTCGCGCACGACGCGTTCAATCTCGGTCCGGGCGCCGATGTTGCACAACGCGATCCGCGCGCCGGTGCCCGCAGCGTTGCCCGCGCTGGAGACCTTGTCCAGCGGTGCGTCGGGGATCATGCCCAGAACCATTGCGTGTTTGGTCGAGATATGTGCTCCGAACGCCCCGGCCAGAACGACGCGGTCGACGGTGTCGACCTCCATCACGTCCATTAGCAGACGCGCACCGGCGTAAAGCGCGGATTTGGCCAGCTGGATGGCGCGAATGTCGCCCTGTGTCACGGTGATGCGCGGACCACCTTCGGCGCTGGCATCGTGGATCAGATAGGCGTGGGTGCGCCCTTCGGGGACGCAGCGTTCGGTGCCGGTTTGCGCGGCCGAGCCGATCAGACCGCTTTCGTCCAGCAGACCGGCGATGCGCATTTCGGCCACGGCCTCGATAATGCCCGAGCCACAAATACCGGTGATGCCGGTTGTGGCGACATCCTGATCGAACCCTTCCTCGTCGGACCATTTGTCGGACCCGATGACGCGGAAGCGGGGTTCCTTGGTCACAGGATCAATCTCGATCCGCTCAATCGCACCGGGCGCGGCGCGCTGGCCGGAACTGATCTGCGCACCCTCGAATGCCGGGCCTGTGGGCGAGGAACAGGCCAGAACGCGGGTGGTGTTGCCCAGCAGGATTTCCGCGTTGGTGCCGACGTCAACGATCAGCACGAGGTCTTCGGACTTGCCCGGCTCTTCCGACAGCGCAACAGCGGCGCAGTCCGCGCCCACGTGCCCTGCGATACAGGGCAGGATATAGATTTGCGCGCGCGGGTTCATCCTGGTCAGGTCCATCTCACGCGCGGGCAGGGACACGCTTTCCGAAGTTGCCAGCGCAAACGGTGCCTGGCCCAGTTCCACCGGGTCCAGCCCCAGCAGCAGGTGGTGCATGACCGGGTTGCAGACGAAAACCGTCTCAACGATCAACTCGGGATCAATACCGGCCTCTTCGGCGATTGAGACGGTCAGATCGTTGATTGCTTCGCGTACGGCCTTGGTCATCTCCTGATCACCGCCGGGGTTCATCATGGCGTAAGAGACACGGCTCATCAGATCCTCGCCAAAGCGGATCTGCGGGTTCATCAGTCCCGAGGACGCCTTGACCTCGCCGGTTTCCAGATCGGTCAGGTGGGCCGCGATGGTCGTCGAGCCGAGGTCGATGGCCAGACCATACAGCCCGCTTTCGTGCAGACCAGGCCAGATTTCGACGATGCGGGCAACGGTGTCATTGTGGCCCTGGTGGACGGCCACGGTGACCTCCCATTTACCTTTGCGCAGCACCGGCTGCAGCTTGGACATCAGCGACAGGTCGGCGGTGACGGCCTCGATGTTCCACTGCTGGCGCAGGGCGCGCTCAAGCCGTTCCAGATCACCCGTGGGTGAGTGCATGTCGGGCTCTTCCACCACGACAAAGTACAGCCGTGTTGCCGGGTCCATGATGATCGCACGCGCGGTTGCGGCCTTGCGAACGACCTGACGGTGGACCTGGCTTTCCGGTGGCACGTCGATCACGATATCGCCCTGAACGGTGGCCTGACAGCCCAGACGGCGGCCCGGTTTC
This sequence comes from Ruegeria sp. AB10, assembly GCF_056542745.1. Classification (NCBI taxonomy): domain Bacteria; kingdom Pseudomonadati; phylum Pseudomonadota; class Alphaproteobacteria; order Rhodobacterales; family Roseobacteraceae; genus Ruegeria; species Ruegeria sp. AB10. The sequence continues at coordinate 29,731 of NZ_JBQGAI010000001.1, forward strand.
AACCCACGTTTGTCATCATAGCGCTGCTCGACCGCATTCCATTCGCTTAGCGCGCCGTCAGAGACGGTCACGCCGTGCTTTGGAAACTCGCCATAGCTGGGGGTGATCTGGCATTTCGAACAGATCCCGCGCCCGCCGCAGACCGAATCCAGATCGACGCCCAACTGCCGAGCAGCGGTCAGAACCGGGGTGCCAACGGGAAAATGTCCGCGTTTGCCTGATGGAGTAAAGACAACAAGGGGATCGGTGGTCATATCTGGCCTGCCTTTTGTATTCGCGCGTATGCCGGGCAAGATATGGGTTTGCGCGCAAAGGGAAAGGGCATTCCGCGGCACGTTTTGTACAGGTTGCGTCGTTTTTTATTGCGGTAACGGCCCGTGGGGGAAAACTAGTTGGGCTCTGGGGCTTTTCCTTCGCATAAATCCATGTAATAGGGTCACCGCCAAACGGGCTTTTGCATGGGGTTAGCAGATGCAGATTCGTGAGGCACTTACCTTTGACGATGTTCTCTTGGTTCCGGCGTCCTCGTCGGTGCTGCCGGCGACGGCGGATACAAGCACGCGTGTGACGCGGGCGATCAGCATGAACATCCCGTTGCTGAGTTCAGCGATGGACACAGTGACCGAGGCGCGTATGGCCATTGCGATGGCGCAGGCGGGCGGCATCGGCGTTATCCACAAAAACCTGACGACCGAAGAACAGGCCCGCGAAGTGCGGCGGGTCAAACGGTTTGAATCGGGGATCGTCTACAACCCGGTCACACTGCGCGCGAATCAGACGTTGGCGGATGCCAAGGCTTTGGTCGAACGTTACAACTTCACTGGCTTCCCCGTCATTGACGACGCAGGCCGCGTGGTTGGTATCGTGACCAACCGGGATATGCGCTTTGCGACGTCGGATGACACGCCGATCCACGCGATGATGACAGCTGATAATCTGGCGATGTTGCAAGAGCCGGCCGATCTAGAAGAAGCCAAGAGCCTGATGAAGGCCCGCCGGATCGAAAAGCTGCTGGTTGTTGACGGCGCGGGCAAGCTGACTGGCCTGCTGACGCTGAAAGATACCGAACAGGCCGTGTTGAACCCGACCGCCTGCAAGGACCCGCTGGGCCGTCTGCGTGTGGCGGCGGCGACCTCGGTCGGCGATGCCGGGTTTGAGCGGTCCGAGCAATTGGTAGATTCCGGCGTCGATATCATTGTCGTTGATACCGCGCATGGTCACTCTCAGGGCGTTCTGGATGCGGTGCGGCGGGTCAAGAGCCTGTCGAACGAGGTTCAGATCATCGCCGGTAACGTTGCAACAGGCGAGGCCACCAAGGCCCTGATTGATGCTGGTGCAGATGCTATCAAGGTTGGCATCGGGCCGGGTTCGATCTGTACAACCCGGATGGTGGCCGGTGTGGGTGTGCCTCAGTTGACGGCCATTATGGATTGCGCTTCGGCCGCCGGAGATGTGCCGGTAATTGCAGACGGCGGTATCAAATTCTCGGGCGATTTCGCCAAGGCAATCGCGGCGGGCGCGTCCTGTGCGATGGTTGGCTCGATGATCGCGGGCACCGATGAAAGCCCGGGCGAGGTGATCCTGTACCAGGGCCGTTCCTTTAAATCCTATCGCGGCATGGGCAGCCTGGGCGCGATGGCGCGCGGCTCGGCTGATCGCTACTTCCAGAAGGACGCGGCCAATGACAAGCTGGTGCCCGAAGGGATTGAGGGGCAGGTGCCTTACAAGGGCTCGGCCAGCGCCGTGGTGCACCAGTTGGTCGGCGGTCTGCGCGCGGCGATGGGCTACACCGGTTGTGCAACGGTCGAAGAAATGCGCAAGAACTGCAACTTCGTCAAAATCACCGGTGCAGGTCTGAAGGAAAGCCACGTGCATGACGTGCAGATCACCCGTGAAAGCCCGAACTACCGGGTGATGTAACCTCGGTTTTCAAGGTTCACGGCGCCCGCAGCAGGGCGCCGTTTTGCATTGGTGGTTTTGGCAGCAGTCACATCAACAGCTTCGGAAGACAGTATGACACCGGCCGCGCGCATTCAGGCTTCGATTGAAATCCTCGATGAGATTCTTGCAGGCACACCTGTCGAGAAATCCCTGACCAACTGGGCGCGCCGCAGCCGGTTTGCCGGGTCCAAGGATCGGGCTGCGGTCCGCGATCATGTGTTTGCAGCATTGCGGTGCAAGCGATCCTTCGCAGCGCTCGGAGGGGCCGAGACCGGGCGTGGCCTGATGATCGGCGCCGTGCGTAAAAACGGTGAGCCGTTGGAGGATCTGTTCTCGGGCGCCCGCCACGCGCCAGAGGTGTTGGCCGGCACTGAGGTCGGACGCGATTTCGCCTCTGAGGCTGAACAGTATGACATCCCCGATTGGCTCTGGTCCCGCTTCGAAACCTCGTTGGGGGATCAGACGGTTTCGGTCGCGCAGGCTCTTCAAAGCCGGGCGCCGGTGCATCTACGGGTCAATCTGATCAAATCGGATGTCCCTAGGGCAATCGCTGCACTGGCCGCCGAGGGGATCAACGCCGCCGCGTCTTCGGCCTGCGAAACGGCGTTGGAAGTCACCAAGGGCGCGCGCAAGATTGCGCAAAGCCGGGCATATGCAGACGGGTTGGTCGAGCTTCAGGACGCGGCCAGCCAGGCGGTTGTCGCGGCGTTGGACCTGCGTCCGGGAATGCGCGTGCTGGACTATTGCGCGGGCGGCGGGGGAAAGTCACTGTCCCTGGCCGCGCAAAAAGGGGTCTCGGTTTTTGCCCATGATGTGAATTCTGCAAGGATGCGGGACCTTCCGGCGCGGGCGGAACGGGCTGGCGCGCGGGTGAAGATTCTGAGTGCGGATGACATCCCGCAACAGGCCCCGTTCGATGTCATCCTCGCCGACGCGCCGTGTTCGGGTAGCGGGTCGTGGCGGCGGGCTCCGGCAGGGAAATGGGCGCTGACCGAAAGCCGTTTGCAAGAGCTGACGGGTATTCAGGCCTCTATTCTGGGCAAGCTGGCGCCAATGATCGCGCCCGGCGGCGTTCTGGCCTATGCGACCTGTTCGATGCTGGACGCCGAAAACGGCGATGTTGTCGATGGATTCCTGCGAAATCATCGGGATTGGTCCGAGGTTTTTCGGAAAACGTGGCTTGTCTCCCACGGTACGGACGGTTTCTTTACGTCACACTTGACGCGATAGTGCGTCAAAACATAGCAACCTAAAGGAGAGTCCCCGGTTTTTATTAAGCGGGCATTAACCTTATTTGGGCTGACTGCGTGAAAGCCCACCGACCTGAGTTGTTTATGACTGATACTACAGAAGTTTTCTCTGATCCGTCCTTTCAAAATGCCCCGACCGGTTTGCGACTTGCTCCTCTGGTTGTGATCGGCGCGCTGCTGAGTCTTGCACCCGTTGTTGGACCCGTGCCGCAGCTTTGGCACACCGGTTTTGTCGTGGCGGGCGTCTCACTGCTGGCGGCAAGTTTCCTCGTGGCGCTGCGGGGAAAGATCGTGGATCACCTGGCGCGGCAGGCGGTGAAGACCATGGCGGTTTTTGCGGAACAGGACCTGTTTCCCTGCATGATTGCAAACGCTCAGGGTGACATTCTGACCGCCAATCCCGAAGCGCGAAACAAGTTCCAGGCCTTTCCGGGCGCGCGGTTAGAGCTTTGCCTGAAGTCGATATTTGCGAATCCGGCGCCTGTTCTGCTGCGTCTTCAGTCGAAGGCAGAGATTCACGGCAAGGCACGCGAGGACATCATAACTGTCGGATCGACCGTCCCGGTATCGGTTTTCGATGTCGGCAACGGTCAGTTTTGCTGGCGGTTTCATCTGGATACCCCAGGGCAGTGGGATGAGGTTGCGGTTCCGGTCCTGACCGAAGGTCGCAACGGCACGTTACTGCGGGTCAACGTCGCGGCGGCCCATTTTCTGGGGCACAGGCCAGATAAACTGCAGCAGGTCCTTTCTACTGATCCGGGGGCACAGGGCGATATCGTTCAAGTTCACACGGCAAATGGAACCGTCTCTGCCGCTGTGTGTGAGCTCAACCGCTCCGGTACGGTACGCGACCTGATTGTGTTGCCGACAGAGGTTGCAGGCCATGCCAGCAGCGGAGCGTCCTTTGCGGATTTGCCGGTGCCCATCGTGCGCCTTGCGCCGGATGGCAGGATTCTCGAAGCCAATCGGCTGGCGGTGAAGCTGATCGGCGAGATCGAGCCCGGCGAAACCAATGCTGATCAAATCATGCACGGGCTCGGCTATCCGATTTTGGACTGGCTGGCGCGCACGGCGGCTCAGGAACCAGCAATGCGGTCCGAATTCCTGCGCCTGTCCCGGCAGGACAAAGAGGTGTTTGTTCAGGTCACGTTGAACCGCGTTGTGAATGACGGGCAGGTTCAGCTGATTGCAGTGCTTAACGATGCCACCGAGCTCAAGACGCTTGAGGCACAGTTCGTGCAAGGGCAAAAGATGCAGGCGGTCGGGCAATTGGCCGGTGGCGTTGCCCATGATTTCAACAACCTGCTGACGGCGATATCGGGGCATTGCGACCTGCTGTTGCTGCGGCATGACCAGAATGACCCGAACTATGGGGATCTCGTACAGATCAACCAAAACGCCAACCGGGCGGCCGCGCTGGTCAGCCAATTGCTGGCGTTTTCGCGCAAACAGACGCTGCAGCCCGAGGTGCTGGACCTTCGGGATACGATCTCGGACCTGATCCACTTGCTGAACCGGCTGGTCGGTGAGAAAGTTCGCCTGATCCTCAGTCACGATCCGGTGTTGAAACCTGTGCGTGCTGATAAACGGCAATTAGAACAGGTGCTTATGAACCTCGTCGTGAATGCCCGTGATGCCATGCCCGATGGCGGTGAGGTGCGGATTGAGACCGAGGTTGTGGTGCTGAGCGACCCCTTCACGCGCGATCGGGCCACGGTTCAGCCCGGCGAATATGTCACCGTCAAGGTGATTGACAGTGGTGTTGGCATCCCGGCGGACAAGCTGCAGAAGGTGTTCGAACCCTTTTACACCACAAAACGCACCGGGGAAGGCACCGGTCTGGGATTGTCGACGGTGTATGGCATCGTCAAGCAGACGGGTGGTTTCATTTTTGTCGACAGCGTTCAGGGGCACGGGACGGAATTCATTGTCTATCTGCCGGTGTCCGTCGCTTCACCGGAAGCGCAACCCGACGCGATACCCGCCGCCGACACGCAAACCGCCCGTCAGGGCGAAGGGGTTGTTCTGTTGGTCGAAGACGAAGCGCCAGTACGCGCTTTCGCAACACGTGCGCTGCGGTTGAAGGGGTATACCGTGCTCGAGGCCGAGTCGGCGGAAGAGGCGCTGCGCCTGCTTGAGGACGGCGCTTTGAATGTCGATGTCTTTGTCACCGATGTGGTCATGCCCGGCATGGACGGGCCGACCTGGGTGCGCAAGGCGATGGAAACCCGCCCAGATACAAGGGTGATCTTCATGTCTGGCTATACCGAGGGCGCCTTCGGCGATTCCGGGCCTGAGATCGCGAATTCCACCTTCCTACCCAAGCCGTTCTCGCTGAACCAACTGACCGAGGCTGTGTTTCAGCAGATCAACTAGAGCGCAGCGTCATGGCAGGCGAACTCGGCCGCGTGCCGTTTGCGGAACTTGCGTTCCGTACCGGGCGTCAGGAACAGCTCACGGTGGGGTGAGACGTTTTCCTGTTTCAGGTCGATCTGCATGTTCAGCCGGTCTTGCAGGAAATCCAGGATCTTGTCCTGATTTTCATATTTGAAGATATGGCTGGCGCCAAAACCGTTGCTCCGGGTGCGGAAGAACTGGCTCTGGCTGCCGACATCGGCATACTCGGGGCGGGGGCTTTGCATATAGGCTTGCACAAACTCATCAAAGCTAAGATCGCGGGTGGAATGCGGATGCCCGATCCGATCCTCCCGGCTGCGGAACTTGTACCAGCTGCCCAGCCAATCGACGGGTTCGCGCACGACCGCCATGATTTCCATCTCGGTGTCGTACATTTTCCGAAAGATGTTCTGAAAAAATCGGTCATAGCGCCGCACGGGGGCGTGTTTCAATTCTGGCGGGCCAGTCACGACAAAGTCGGCGCGGTCGCGCAGGGCGGTGTGATATGCCGTGCTGCCTGTTTTGGGAACGGCCAGAAACGCAAGGCGTTCCTTATAGAAAACAAGCATTTAGTCGCCCTTTGCCAATCTTTATTACTGTCGCAGATTGGCGTAAACGACTCTTTAACACAATTGCTGAACAGTAAGTATTGTAAGTTTTAGTTGAAATGTTCTCTTTTTGGTCTCATAAGGAACAAGAGGCGAACAAAGCAGCGATTGCCGCCCGTTCAAGGGTGTGACAAAAGGTAAGGCGACAGGACAATGGCGGATCTTCTGACGATGAGCGACAAGAAAAACGCAGACAAGCAAAAGGCGCTCGACAGCGCGCTGGCTCAGATCGAACGGCAGTTCGGCAAGGGCTCGATCATGAAGCTGGGCGAAGATTCCAAGCAGGACATCGATGCCAGCTCGACCGGGTCATTGGGGCTGGATATCGCGTTGGGGATCGGCGGCCTGCCGATGGGCCGGATTGTTGAGATTTACGGGCCTGAAAGCTCGGGTAAGACAACGCTGACGCTGCATTGCATTGCAGAACAGCAGAAGCGTGGCGGTGTTTGTGCGTTCGTCGATGCGGAACACGCGCTGGATCCGCAATATGCCCGCAAGCTGGGTGTGGATCTGGATGAGCTGCTGATTTCTCAGCCCGACACTGGCGAACAGGCTTTGGAGATCACCGATACGCTGGTGCGATCCGGGGCGGTGAACATGGTCGTGGTCGACTCGGTGGCGGCGCTGACGCCGAAGTCCGAGTTGGAGGGCGACATGGGCGACAGCAGCGTGGGCGTACAGGCCCGGCTGATGAGTCAGGCGATGCGGAAACTGACCGGGTCGATCAACCGCTCGAACTGCATGGTGATCTTCATCAACCAGATCCGGATGAAGATCGGCGTGATGTTCGGTAGCCCGGAAACGACGACCGGTGGCAATGCTCTGAAATTCTACAGCTCGGTCCGTTTGGACATTCGCCGGATCGGCGCGATCAAGGACCGCGATGAGGTGGTCGGCAACCAGACCCGCGTCAAGGTCGTCAAGAACAAGGTGGCGCCGCCGTTCAAGCAGGTGGAATTCGACATCATGTATGGCGAAGGTATCAGTAAAATGGGCGAACTGCTGGATCTGGGCGTCAAGGCCGGTGTGGTCGAGAAGTCGGGCTCGTGGTTCAGCTACGGTGACGAGCGGATCGGGCAGGGGCGTGAGAATGCCAAACAGTACCTGCGTGACAACGGTCGTGCCGCGCTTGAGATCGAAGACAAGATTCGTGCCGCGCACGGTCTGGAGTTCGACATGCCGCCGGGTGCTGCCGAGGATGACGATATCCTCGAAGCTTAAACAGTCGCTGACGGGAACAGCAGAAATCCCCCGGCACCCCACTGGTGCTGAGAATACCCGGAACAGGGCGGTCCACCGTGGCCGCCTTGTTTCGTTTTGGGCACGCACGATGCTGTTAGATACCTGCTTATCCTTAAGGCTATCTGTCTATCCTGTGGACTATCCTCTGGGACAGGGATAAACCCATGAGCGAACAAGATGATTGAGCGCTGAGAGAGCCCAAATGCCCACGCTGAACGATATCCGATCGACCTTTCTGAACTACTTTGCCAAGCAGGGGCATGAGGTGGTGGCATCCAGCCCTCTGGTTCCACGCAATGACCCTACGCTGATGTTCGTGAACTCGGGGATGGTGCAGTTCAAGAACCTGTTCACCGGAGTGGAAACGCGCGATTACCAGCGTGCGACCACGGCGCAGAAATGTGTGCGCGCGGGCGGCAAGCATAATGACTTGGACAACGTGGGTTACACCGCGCGGCACCACACTTTTTTTGAGATGTTGGGCAACTTCTCGTTCGGCGACTACTTCAAGCCCGAGGCAATCCCCTTTGCGTGGGAGTTGATCACCAAGGAATTCGGCATCGACAAAAACCGCCTGTTGACAACGGTTTATCACACCGATGACGAGGCTTTCGAGATCTGGAAAAAGGTCGGCGTTCCCGAAGACCGGATCATCCGCATCGCCACCAATGACAATTTCTGGCAGATGGGCCCAACTGGTCCTTGTGGACCTTGCACCGAGATTTTCTATGACCATGGTGATCATATCTGGGGCGGTCCTCCGGGCTCGGCCGAGGAAGATGGTGACCGGTTCATCGAAATCTGGAACATCGTTTTCATGCAGAACGAGCAGTTCGAAGACGGCTCGATGGTCGAACTCGACATGCAATCGATCGACACCGGCATGGGGCTGGAGCGGATTGGCGCGCTTCTACAGGGCAGCCATGACAACTATGACACCGATCTTTTTAAAACGCTGATCGAGGCGTCGGCAGATGCAACCGGCGTTGATCCTTACGGGGACCAAAACGTTCATCACCGCGTCATCGCGGATCACCTGCGTTCGACGTCGTTCCTGATTGCGGATGGCGTGATGCCAAGCAATGACGGGCGTGGCTATGTTCTGCGCCGGATCATGCGCCGGGCGATGCGACATGCCCATTTGCTGGGTGCGAAAGATCCGGTCATGCACCGTCTAGTGCCTTCACTGGTGCAGCTGATGGGTGCGCAGTATTCCGAACTGGGTCAAGCGCAGCCGTTGATCGAAGAGACGCTTTTGCTGGAAGAAACACGCTTCAAGCAGACCCTGGATCGCGGTCTGAAGCTGCTGGATGACGAGGTCGCGGGCCTGTCCGAAGGTGCGGCATTGTCTGGTGATGCGGCGTTCAAGCTTTACGACACATACGGTTTTCCGCTGGACCTGACGCAGGATGCGCTGCGCGAAAAGGGCCTGACGGTGGATACGGATGGTTTCGATGCCGCCATGGCTGAACAAAAAGCCAAGGCCCGCGCCGCGTGGGCTGGGTCCGGAGAGGCCGCAGATCAGGCCATTTGGTTCGACGTTCTGGATCAGACTGGGGCCACGGATTTCCTTGGCTACGATACCGAGAAAGCCGAGGGGCAGGTGGCCGCGCTGATCGTGGATGGTGCTCTGGTCGACAAGATCGAACAGGGTGGCACAGGATGGGTTATCGTCAATCAGACACCTTTTTATGGCGAAGCCGGTGGCCAGGTCGGCGACACTGGTGAAATCCGGCGTCTCGAGAACATGCAGGATGTGTCGCGGGTTGAAGACACCCGCAAGTTTGCCGAAGGCAAGGTCTATGCGCATCGGGTGACGGTCAGCCAGGGCACGTTGTCGACGGGCGACTCGGTTGAGCTTGCGGTCGATCACGCGCGCCGCACCGCGATCCGGGCCAACCACTCGGCCACGCACCTGCTGCATGAGGCGCTGCGTGAAACGCTGGGCGATCACGTAGCACAGCGCGGGTCGCTGAATGCATCGGACCGGCTGCGGTTCGACTTCAGCCATTCCAAGGCGCTGAGCCCCGAGGAAATCCAGAAGGTCGAGCGCGAGGTGAACGAGTTCATACGCCAGAACTCGACCGTTGAAACCCGGATCATGACGCCGGACGATGCGCGGGAACTGGGTGCTCAGGCGTTGTTTGGTGAGAAATACGGCGACGAGGTTCGCGTTGTCTCGATGGGTAAGGCCCCGACAGGCAAAGGGCATGACGGCGACACGTGGTCGATCGAGCTGTGCGGCGGAACGCATGTGCGTCAGACCGGGGATATCGGTACGTTTGTCGTGCTGGGTGACAGTGCCAGCAGTGCCGGTGTGCGCCGGATCGAAGCGCTGACCGGGGATGAGGCTTTCCGCCATCTTTCGACACAAGATCAACGGCTTGGGCAGATCGCATCAGAGTTGAAGGCGCAGCCGGATGATGTGGTCAGCCGGGTCAAGTCACTGTTGGATGAACGCAAGGCCTTGCAAAACGAAGTTGCCCAGCTGCGTCGCGACCTGGCGATGGCGGGCGGCTCGGGGCAGGGCGGCGCCGAGGCGCGCGAGGTGAATGGTGTACCTTTCCTAGCCCAGGCGCTGAACGGTGTTTCTGGCAAGGACTTGCCCGCTTTGATCGACGAACACAAAAGCCGGCTGGGCTCGGGCGCAGTGCTGTTGATTGCGGATGCCGGTGGCAAGGCCGCCGTAGCGGCCGGGGTGACCTCGGACCTGACGGACAAGGTTTCGGCTGTTGATCTGGTTCGGGCCGCAGTGGTCGAACTGGGTGGCAAAGGCGGCGGTGGACGCCCCGACATGGCGCAGGGCGGCGGCCGTGATGCCTCGAATTCGGACGCGGCGATCAAAGCCGCAGAGCAAGTATTGGGAGGATAACATGCCTGCACTCTGGATCGCCCATGTTACTGTGACCGACGCCGAGGCCTATGGAAAATATGCCGAGCTGGCGGGCCCCGCGATTGCCAAGCATGGGGGTGAGTTCATCGCCCGCGCCGCGCGCTATGTGCAGCTTGAAGGCAAAGAGCGGCCCCGCAATGTGGTTGCCCGGTTCCCCTCGGTTGAAGCCGCGGTGGAGTGCTACGAATCCCCTGAATACCAGCAGGCGCTGGACCACGCGCGCGGCGCCAGCGAGCGTGAATTGGTCGTTGTTGAGATCACCGACTAGAATCACTCTGGCAAACTTACGCCAGATTCTGACAAGCTGAGCGGATTTCAGCGCATGAACGTGTCAGGTGGCCCGAGCGGTTGCCTGACCTTTTTCTTTTCGGATTGCAGCTAATTTTTTCAAACGCTTATCACGGATGCCGGGTGAAAAGATTACGTTAGGTCACCTTTAAATTGTGGCCGGATTCTCTCAATTCTTGCCTGAAATGGTCAAATTGCGGAACGAATTTCCGCCTCTTTTTGATTGCAACCTCACCGCAGATTGCGCAAACGGCCCCGTCCACTGATAGTTAGCAAAATAATCTACGGTCCCGTTCTCTGCAATCGCGTGGATGAATTTGGATCGAGGAACAGGCATGAAACCGTTGAGTACTGAATTCAGAGCCGTTTTTTCGCGGTTGACCTCAACTTTGGGTCGACTTTTCGCAGCTGCCGCGCTGGCGGTGGGCGCTTGGGGTGCGGGTACCGCTGCAGAGGCAAGCGAAGGAAGCTATCTCCAAGTCGTATCGGCATCGCCGCCGCCTTCGGGCGCCCGTCAATTGTGCCGTCAATACAACTGGGCCTGTTCAACCAAGGCTTCGGTTTCCATGTCCAGCCAGCAGGAAATGCAGATAATCCAGCGGGTCAATCTGCAGGTCAATGCAACGACGCGCTCGGTGACGGATCAGTCGCAGTACCGCATCGCGGAAAGATGGGCGCTGCCGACGTCCCGAGGCGGGGATTGTGAAGATTTCGCTCTGCTGAAGAAACGAGATCTCATTCGCGCCGGAGTCGATCCCAGCAAATTGCTGATCGCAACGGTTCTGGATAAGCAGCGGAATGCGCATGCTGTGCTGGTCTACCGCTCGGCAGCTGGTGATCTGGTTTTGGACAACCTGACAAACCAAATTAAGCCATGGTCGGCCACGCAATATCTTTTCCTTCGGATGCAAAACCCGCGGAAACCCAGTGGTTGGGTTGGGGTTTACAGCCGCAGCTGATAGTACCCCTGATGAACAATCGGGTTATTTAGGCATGAGCAAGGGCGACGCAAGCGTCGCCCTTTCCGTATTCAAGGTGTTTTCTGTGTGACCCGGCTGCGCCGCACATCGTTTTGCGGCGCAGGCCCGCAGTTTGTCATTTAGAAAACACCGCCACTGCCGGCACCACCGGAATTACCGCCGCCGTCACCGCCACCGGTGCCAGCACCGCCGGAATTGCCGCCGCTGCCACTGTCATTGCTGCCACCGTTGCCATCGCCGGTGTTGCCGCTATCGCCGTTATTGCCGCCGTTGCCGCTACCGTCGTTGCCACCGCTGCCATTATTGCCGCCATTGCCATCGCCGGTGTTGCCGCCATCGCCGTTATTGCCGCCGTTGCCGTTGCCGTCGTTGCCACCGCTGCCATTATTTCCGCCGTTGCCATCGCCGGTGTTGCCGCCATCGCCGTTATTGCCGCCGTTGCCGTTGCCGTCGTTGCCACCGCCGCCGTTATTGCCGCCGTTGCCATCGCCGGTGTTACCGCCATCGCCGTTATTTCCGCCGTTGCCGTTGCCGTCGTTGCCACCGCCGCCGTTGTTACCACCGTTGCCATCGCCGTTGCTGCCGCCGCCGCCGTTGTTACCGCCGTTGCCATCGCCGTTGTTGCCGCCGTCGTTGCCGTTGTCACCACCGTCGTCGCCGTCGTCACCACCGTCGTCGCCGTTGTCACCACCGTCGTCGCCGTTGTCACCACCGTCGTCGCCGTTGTCACCACCGTCGCTGCCGTTGTCACCACCGTCGTTGCTGAAGCCAGAGTCTTCACCCTCGCCATCGCGCGCAGATGCGGCTGTAGTGGCTGTTGGCGGGTCGGTTAGAACGGCTGCAAATGCCGGGCAGCTTTCCAATGTCCGCGCCAGAATATCTTCGAAATCAGCCCGCCGCTGAATGTAGCGTAACATCCGGGTATCGACGACCGTGCACGCACACAAGGTATCGGTCGACACCGATTGTCGAGCCGTTTTGATGTTACATCTTTCTGCTAGCGCCGCACTGGCTGTGATCAGTGGGAATGTCGCTGAAACAAATACAATAGACAATAGTCGAGACTTCACGCACATGGCGCCACTCCTTCAAAACTCGTTACACACTTTGCCGCACTAACTGCGGAGACACATAATTTGGTAATACTATCGTGCCACACTTATTCCTTGATTACATCCGTTTTTGGACACAATTTCAAGGGGAGCATGAGTGGAGCTGGATTCGGCGATACCCGTTAAAGTAGAAATTAACCAAAAAACAAAAAGTAAGCCCGCCAAGTTGGCGGGCTATCGGGAGCTTTATAGGCCCATTACGGATGCAAAACTGCCACTGTTGAAGCATTGTTTCACAATTGTGAACGATGGTGTTGTCAACCTTAGGCAGACTTTGCCATGCGTTTGCGCTCATGCGGATCCAGAAAGCGCTTGCGCAGGCGCACGGCGTTCGGAGTGACTTCGACCAGCTCGTCATCGTCAATATACGCGATGGCTTCCTCCAGCGAAAACTGAATATGCGGTGTCAGCCGGACCGCGTCGTCCGAACCGCTGGCGCGTACGTTGGTAAGCTTTTTGCCCTTGAGCGGGTTCACTTCCAGATCGTTATCGCGTGAATGCTCTCCGATCACCATGCCCTGATAGACATCGGCCTGAGGGCCAACGAACATGCGGCCACGCTCTTCGAGGTTCCACAGGGCGTAGGCGACGGCCTGACCATTCTCCATCGAGATCAGAACGCCCGCGCGACGGCCCGGAATCGGACCTTTGTGGGCCGCCCAGCCGTGGAACACGCGGTTCAGAACGCCGGTGCCGCGGGTGTCGGTCAGAAATTCGCCGTGATAGCCGATCAGTCCGCGTGACGGCACATGCGCAATGATCCGAGTCTTGCCAGCACCGGCGGGGCGCATCTCGGCCAGTTCGCCTTTGCGCGCGCCGGTGACCTTTTCGATCACCGCACCCGAGAATTCGTCGTCCACATCGATGGTAACCTCTTCGATGGGTTCCATACGCTGGCCGTCCTCGTCCCGGAACAGAACCTGCGGGCGCGAGATACTGAGTTCAAACCCTTCGCGGCGCATGTTCTCGATCAGAACGCCCATCTGCAATTCGCCACGACCGGCGACCTCAAAAGCCTCGCCGCCGGGGGTGTCGGTAATGCGGATCGCGACGTTGGATTCGGCTTCTTTCATCAGGCGGTCGCGGATCACGCGCGACTGCACCTTCTTGCCGTCACGACCGGCCAGGGGCGAGTCGTTGATGCCAAAGGTTACGGTGATGGTGGGCGGGTCGATGGGTTGGGCGGGCAGGGCCTCTTCGACCTGCGGCGCCACCAGCGAGTCAGCCACGGTGGCTTTGCTCATGCCTGCGATGGTGACGATGTCACCGGCCTCGGCCACGTCGATGGGTTGTTGACCCAAACCGCGGAAGGCGAGGATTTTCGAGGCACGGAAGTTCTCGATCAGCGTACCGTCGCGCGACAGCGCCTTGAGCGTATCGCCCGCCTTCAGTGTTCCGCTTTCCACCCGACCGGTCAGGATGCGGCCGATGAACGGGTCGCTGCCCAGCGTGGTGGCCAGCATGCGAAAGGGTTCGTCTTTCTTGTCCGCCTGCTTCGGCGCGGGAACGTGGTCAACGACCAGGTCGAACAGGGCGCTCAGGTCCTTGCGGGGGCCATCCAGCTCCATGTCGGCCCAGCCTGAGCGGCCCGAGGCATACATGGCTGGAAAGTCCAACTGGTCGTCGTCAGCGCCCAGGTTGGCGAACAGGTCGAAACACTCGTCCAGCGCGCGGTCGGGTTCGGCGTCGGGCTTGTCGACCTTGTTCAGCACTACGATCGGACGCAGGCCCAGTGCCAGCGCCTTGGAGGTCACGAACTTGGTCTGCGGCATCGGGCCTTCGGCGGCATCGACCAGTAGCACAACGCCGTCGACCATGCTGAGAATCCGTTCGACCTCACCGCCGAAGTCGGCGTGGCCGGGCGTGTCGACGATGTTGATGCGCGTGCCCTTCCACTCGACCGAGGTGGCCTTGGCAAGGATGGTGATCCCGCGCTCGCGTTCTAGATCGTTGCTGTCCATCGCACGCTCAGCGACGGCCTGATTTTCCCGGAACGCGCCGGATTGTTTGAGCAGCTCATCCACCAGGGTCGTCTTGCCGTGGTCCACGTGAGCGATGATTGCGATATTGCGCAGGTCCATGAGAGGTCAGCCTTTGAACGGGAAGTTGCCGCGCGCATAGCGCGGTTTGACCAAATAGGCCAGCCCTAACCGGTGATCAGTGGCCAGCGGTCTTGGAAAACAGGTGAATGATCAGAATTCCGGCCAGAATCATCGTAAGGCCAAGGACCGCCGGCCAGTCCAGCCGCTGTCCAAAGACGATAAAGCCGATGATCGCGATGAAAACGATGCCAAGGCCGGACCAGATCGCATAGACGATCCCGACGGGCATGAATTTCAGCGTCAGCCCCAGAAGATAGAAGGCAATACCATAGCTGACCACGACCAGAACGGACGGCCAGAGGCGGCTGAACTGATGGCTGGCCTGCAGGGCCGTCGTACCGATGGTCTCGGCGATAACCGCCAGAAACAGGATCAGATAAGCATGGGGCACGGTGGGGTTCTCGACAGAAGTTTTGCGAGGTTGAGCACGAAATCAGCCGGGCGGGCAAGAGAAATCTCGGCCCGATCGCCCGACCAAAGACGCCGTATCAAGCCGATCTGCCTGTCGTAAGGTCAGGATAACCAGACTGTCTTTGCGTGAAGCTCTGTGATATAAAGTCTCTGTTTTTAAAGGTTTTTGTTTTGTGAGTGTATTCTTATGACGAAATTCGCACGTTATATCGTCTTTGTTTCGGCGTTGATTGTGGCGCTTGGGTGGCTTGCTGGCGGGGGGTCCGTCGACAAAAACGCGGCCAAGTTTGTTGAACGGTTAGATAGTGATCAGGTTTGAGCGCCTGCCGAAACACGGGGAAAAGAGGCCTTTGGGCCTCTTTTTCTTTTGCCTATGAACTGGCCGCTGCAGCGAAAAAGGCGGTAAGCTGCGGCTGAAGCCATGTCCACAGACCCGGCGCACCGCGCTGAATCGGAGTGCCGACCCGCTGTTCGATCTGGGCATAGGTGACATTGTAATCTGTCCATGATCCGCCACCCGTAGCCAGGTTGCCGACCGGGGCCTGAAAGCGATCTATGGCCTTGGCGAAGCGGGCGTCCGCGCTTTCTGCGGCTTCGAATTCGTACCACAAGGATCTAAAGTCTGATTTCTGATCATCCGGCAGCAACCCGAACAGGCGTTCGGCGGCGGCCTGCTCCTCGGCCTCTTGCGCGGCGTGGTCGACCTGACCGTGGATGGGGTGGTCTCCGGCGTCGATCTCGACGATATCATGCAGCAAAAGCATTTTCAGCGCGCGGTCGATCGAAACGCCGGGGGCCGCGTGTTCGGCCAGAATCCACGCATACAGCATGATATGCCAGGAATGTTCAGCCGAGTTTTCGAAACGTTCATCGCTGAGCAGGCGCGAAGCGCGGTAGACCGATTTCAACTGGTCGGTCTCGGCCAGAAAGGCAAGGCGGGTCGCGAAGCTGGTTTCAGTGGGTTGGTCGCCTTCCAGCAGGCTTTTGGCGGCGGCGTAGGCCTCGGGGAATTCGGTCCTTAAATAAGCGGCACGCCCCCCGTTCAGATTGTCCTGCACGATAGCCCGGTGTTCGGGCTGTGGGGCGGGTGCGCAAAGAACCTGAAACATCGGCTGGCACCGATCCAAATACTTGGCGAACTTCGCGTCCGGGCTCTGGTCGGCCTCGAACTCCTGCCACAGGGCAAGACAATCCGCAGCCTGATCTGCAGGCAACAGGCCGAACAACTCGGCTGCTGCAGCGTTTTCAAGCCGGTCGACGGCCCGCCAGTCGGTTTGCAGGTGAATCGGATGGTCGCCGACGATGATCTCGACCAGATCATGCAACAACAGCATTCGGATGACCCGATCGATATTGACGTCCGCACTGGCCAGCGGCTGCATCACCAGCGCCCACAGGGCCAATTGCCAGCTATGCTCGGCGGCGTTCTCCGGGCGGGACTGATCCAGAAGAAAGTTGGCGCGATCAACCGATTTCAGGCCGTCCGCGCGTTTCAGGAATTCGATCTGCGCGGACAGTCTTTCGGTCATTGTTTCTCGATCGCTTTAGTCTTGGCGCGGTGATCCGTCAGTTTCTTGATCACAAATTGACGGGCCTTGCGTTCGGCCAACCGCACGCGGACTTCGGTCAGGAACGCCTCTTCCAAGGTCTGTGAGGACGCCCCCAGAAGATCGCCCACTTCGACAAAAAAGCGGTCGTCCCCGGTTTCGTCCATCACTTTCATCGTGTCCTCGGCCAGTTTCGAGGCGAGGGTGGTGATGGTGTCAGACATCAGCGCGTGTTCTCGGTCAGGCGGCGTTTCACATAATCGCTGACATCGGTGATCAGCGTGTCCATGTGACGATCCTGGAAGAAGTGGTCAGCGCCTTCCACCTCGTTATGAGTAATGGTTATGCCTTTTTGTTCGTGCAACTTGTTCACCAGCGAGGTGGTGTCTGTCGGAGGCGCCACGCGGTCGGCCGAGCCGTTGATGATCAGGCCGGACGAGGGGCAGGGCGCCAGGAACGAAAAGTCATACATGTTCGCAGGTGGAGAGACGCTGATAAAGCCCGTGATTTCAGGGCGGCGCATCAGCAGTTGCATTCCGATCCACGCGCCGAACGAGAAACCGGCAACCCAGCAGTGTTTCGAGTTGTTGTTCATCGACTGCAGGTAATCCAGCGCCGAGGCTGCATCGCTCAACTCGCCCACGCCTTGGTCATATTCGCCCTGGCTGCGGCCCACGCCGCGGAAGTTAAAGCGCAACACGGTGAAGCCCATGTTGTAGAACGCATAATGCAGGTTGTAGACGACCTTGTTGTTCATGGTCCCGCCGAATTGTGGGTGCGGGTGCAGCACGATGGCGATCGGTGCGTCTTTTTCCTTTTGCGGGTGGTAACGGCCTTCCAGGCGGCCTTCGGGTCCGGGAAAAATCACCTCGGGCATGTGTGCTTTGGTCCTGTCTTTTTCTTCTTGGTGCCGGGATATACTTGACGGTTATCGTCAGGCACCTTAGAACGGTTCTAATTGTGTTGCTTTACGCAAGTTGCTGCCTGTCGGAGATACGCACTGCTAGCGGCGGCGTCAATGTTTTCGCGCGGTACTAGCCTGAAGGAGTAGACAATGAAGCTTTCGACCAAGGGTCGTTACGCAATGGTTGCATTGGCCGATATTGCTACTCAGCCTCAAGATACCCTTGTGACGTTGGGGGAAATCTCGGAACGGCAGGATATTTCGCTGCCCTATCTGGAACAACTGTTCGTCAAACTGCGCCGCGCTGATCTTGTGGCCTCGGTTCGGGGACCGGGTGGCGGCTATCGTCTGGCGCGCCCCGCATCGGAAATTCGTGTGGTCGAGGTTCTGGCGGCCGTAGATGAAACGGTTGATGCGCTGCAAAAAGGCGCAGGGGCGTCCGGCGCGTCATCGGGAAGTCGGGCGCAATCGCTGACCAACCGGCTGTGGGAAAGTCTCAGCGCGCATGTTTATGTCTTCCTGCACCAGACTCGGTTGTCGGACGTGATCAAGAACGATCTGGCCCCATGTCCTGCGGTGCCCAGCCTGTTTGCCGTCGTGGATGAGTGATGTGATGCACCAAGTACCCGGCAGCCAGGGGTTTCGCGTTTGGGAAAAGGTGAATCCATGACTCGCGTTTATCTTGATTACAACGCAACAACGCCTCTGCGACCTGAGGCGCGCGACGCGATGATTGCGGCGATGGATCTGTGCGGTAACCCGTCCTCGGTCCATGCCGAAGGGCGCGCGGCCAAAGCAGTGGTAGAGCGCGCGCGGGCGCAAATTGCATCCGCTTTTGGGGCCGATGGAGCGGATATCGTGTTCACCTCGGGCTCGACCGAGGGGGCAGCGCTGGCGTTGGGTGGCCGTAACCTGCACGGCTCTGCGATTGAGCATGATGCTGTAAGGGCTTGGATTGCCGAGGATTTACCTACTGCGATATCCGGTCTGGTGCAGGTGTCAGGACCAGAGAGCTCGACCCTACAACTGGCCAATTCGGAAACCGGGATCGTTCAGAAACTACCCAAGGGATTGGCTGTGACCGATGCAACACAGGCTTTTGGTAAACTGCCGGTCGCGTTCAACTGGCTGGACACCCAGATGGCGCTGATCTCGGCCCATAAGTTGGGCGGCCCAAAGGGCATCGGCGCTGTCGTGATGAAGCGCGGCACGGACTTGCCTGCCCAGATCAAGGGCGGAGGTCAGGAGATGGGCCGCCGCTCGGGCACGGAAAATGTCATTGGAATCGCGGGGTTCGGGGCTGCAGCTGAGGCAGCGGCTCGGGATCTGGCCAATGGCGTTTGGGAGCAGGTCCAAGAATTTAGAAATATTCTAGAAAAGGCCCTTGAGGCTGGTTCTAAATCTACTATTTTTGTCGGGAAAGATCAGGATCGCCTGCCCAATACCTTGTGTTTCGCTACTCCCGGCTGGAAGGGCGAAACGCAGGTAATGCAGATGGACCTGGCGGGTTTTGCGGTGAGTGCGGGATCAGCCTGTTCCAGCGGCAAAGTCCGCGCCAGCGCGGTTCTTACGGCAATGGGTTATGACGAGGTCACAGCAGCCAGCGCGATACGCGTGTCGCTTGGCCCTTTGACCACGCAAGAAGATGTGCTGCGCTTCGCCGAAGCGTGGCTTGAAAAAGAGAAAAAGCATCGCGCGCGTGCCGCGTGATCTGACGGAGTGAAGGATATGGCCGCTTTGGACCAGACCCAGGTAAAAGAAGGTGTCGATCAGGAAACCGTGGATGCGGTGCGCGAGGTTGGCACCTACAAATACGGCTGGGATACCGATATCGAGATGGAATATGCGCCCAAGGGCGTGAACCCGGATATCGTTCGCCTGATCTCTGAGAAAAACGAAGAGCCCGAGTGGATGACCGAATGGCGCCTGTCGGCCTTTGAGCGCTGGACCAAGATGGAAGAGCCGACATGGGCGATGGTGCATTACCCGCCGATCGACTTTCAGGACCAGTATTACTATGCCCGCCCGAAATCGATGGAGGAGAAGCCGAAGTCGCTGGACGAAGTCGACCCCAAGCTTCTGGCCACTTACGAAAAGCTGGGTATCCCACTGAAAGAACAGATGATTCTGGCAGGCGTCGAAGGGGCCGAAGACATGCCCGCAGAAGGCCGCAAGGTTGCTGTGGACGCGGTTTTCGACTCGGTATCCGTGGGTACGACCTTCAAGGACGAACTGGCCAAGCATGGCGTGATCTTCTGCTCGATCTCCGAGGCGATCAAGGATCACCCCGAGCTGGTGAAGAAGTATCTGGGCACCGTGGTTCCGGTATCGGATAACTTTTACGCCACGCTGAATTCGGCCGTGTTCTCGGACGGGTCCTTCGTCTACATCCCGCCGGGTGTCCGCTGCCCGATGGAACTGAGCACCTATTTCCGCATCAACGCGGAAAACACCGGCCAGTTCGAGCGCACGCTGATCATCGCCGACAAGGGCTCGTACGTGTCCTATCTGGAAGGCTGTACCGCGCCTCAGCGCGACACCGCGCAGTTGCACGCCGCCGTGGTTGAGATCATCGTCGAGGAAGACGCCGAGGTGAAATACTCGACCGTTCAGAACTGGTTCCCCGGGGATGAGAACGGCAAGGGCGGCATCTACAACTTTGTGACCAAGCGCGCCGATTGCCGGGGCGACCGGTCCAAGGTGATGTGGACGCAGGTGGAAACCGGTTCGGCCGTAACCTGGAAATACCCGTCCTGCATCCTGCGCGGCAATGAAAGCCAGGGTGAGTTCTACTCGATCGCGATCACAAACAACATGCAGCAGGCTGACACCGGCACCAAGATGGTTCACCTGGGCAAAAACACCAAGTCGCGCATCGTGTCCAAGGGGATCAGCGCGGGCAAGGCACAGAACACCTATCGCGGTCTGGTCTCGATGCATCCGAAAGCCAAGGACAGCCGCAACTATACCCAGTGTGACAGCTTGCTGATCGGTGACAAATGCGGGGCGCACACTGTTCCGTATATCGAGGTCAAGAACAACTCATCGCGCGTGGAACATGAGGCGACGACCTCCAAGGTGGACGACGATCAGCTGTTCTACTGCCGTCAGCGCGGCATGGACGAGGAAGAGGCCGTGGCGCTGGTCGTCAACGGGTTCTGCAAGGACGTACTGCAGGCGCTGCCGATGGAGTTCGCCATGGAAGCGCAGCAACTGGTGGCAATCTCGCTGGAAGGCTCTGTCGGTTGATGGCGCGGACACCCCGGAAAGGCATCCAAAGGGATGATGTGCTGACCTGGCTTGGATATGCATTGCCGGTTTTGGGCGGCCTGCTTGGGGTGGCCTACGTCAA
Organism: Ruegeria sp. AB10; assembly: GCF_056542745.1. Taxonomy (NCBI): domain Bacteria; kingdom Pseudomonadati; phylum Pseudomonadota; class Alphaproteobacteria; order Rhodobacterales; family Roseobacteraceae; genus Ruegeria; species Ruegeria sp. AB10. The sequence continues at coordinate 50,758 of NZ_JBQGAI010000001.1, forward strand.
CATCTTCTACATGGACTTCATCAACCCGGTCTGGGCGGTCGGCATCGGGGCAATCCTTGGGTGGGTTGCTGCACGTCTGATCCGCAAAGTGCTGGGATAGGAATTTATCGGGGCCGGGGCGCCCCTTGCGATACGCAAAAGGACAAAACATGCTGGAAATCAAGAACCTGCACGTACAACTTGAAGAAGAAGACAAGCAGATCCTGAAAGGTGTGGACCTGACGGTTGAGGCTGGCAAGGTACACGCGATCATGGGGCCGAATGGCTCGGGCAAGTCGACGCTCAGCTATGTGCTGTCGGGTCGGGATGGCTATGAGGTCACCGAAGGTTCGGCCACTCTGGACGGCGAAGACCTGCTGGAGATGGAGCCGGAAGAGCGCGCCGCTGCAGGCGTCTTTCTGGCGTTCCAATACCCGGTCGAAATTCCGGGCGTCGGCAACATGACCTTCCTGCGGACCGCCGTGAATGCGCAGCGCAAAGCACGCGGGCAAGAGGAACTGTCCGCCGCTGAATTCCTGAAAGTCGTGCGCGAAAAAGCCAAATCGCTGAAAATCGACGCGGACATGCTCAAGCGCCCGGTCAATGTCGGTTTCTCGGGCGGTGAGAAAAAGCGCAACGAAATCCTGCAGATGGCCATGCTTGAGCCAAAGATGTGCATCCTGGACGAGACCGACTCGGGCCTCGACGTGGATGCGATGAAGCTGGTGTCCGAAGGCGTCAACGCGCTGCGCGACGAGGGCCGGGGCTTCCTGGTGATTACCCACTATCAGCGCCTGCTGGACCACATCAAACCCGACGTCGTCCACATCATGGCGGATGGTCGTATCGTGAAATCCGGCGGCCCCGAACTGGCGCTGGAGGTTGAACATAACGGTTACGCCGACATTCTGGCCGAGGTGAACTGATGGCTTTGCCGCAAGCAAAACAGACCGCTACCGAGGAACGGTTGGCCGCGCTGACCATGCCCGATGCCGGATGCACGCGTGCCGCGCGTGAAGATGCTCTGGCGCGTGTGTTGGAGATGGGCCTGCCCGGACGGCGCGACGAGTATTGGAAATACACGCGCCCCGACACTCTGATTTCGCCGGAAGCACCACATGCCGCGCTGTTCCACTCGGATGAGGCGATATTGTTCGGCGAGATCGACCGGTTGAAAATCGTCTTCATCGACGGTGTGTTCAGCGCCGAAGAATCGGATGATCTGGAGCTGGAAGGCGTCAATATCGAGCGGATCGAGGATATCTGCTGCAAGGATATTCACTGGGCCAAGGAACTGTACGGCGTTCTTGAGGCGCGCGGGCAATCGCCGGTGCAACGGCCTCTGGCAGCGCTGAACACGGCCTTTGCAGAAGATGGCGTCGCGATTCACGTCACCGGCAAACCGTCAAAGCCGATCAGCCTGATCTATCGCCATGCATCGGAAACGTCGGATGCCATGCTGCATCACATTGTCCGTGTCGAAAGCGGGGCCGAGGTGACGATTCTGGAAAACGGCCCGGCGGCGTCTCGGTTCAACAAGTGCATGGAGATCGACATCGCCGACAACGGCACGCTGCATCACGTGCGTGCGCAGGGTCGCGATCACGAGCGCCGGGCGATGACTCATATGTTTACCCGTCTGGGGCAGGAATCGACCTACAAGTCGTTTACCCTGACCGCAAATGGCGTTCTGACCCGCAACGAGCAGGTTGTCGAACTGACCGGTGACGATGCGGTGGCCCATGTGGCGGGTGCCTGTGTTGGCGACGGTGATTTTCACCATGACGATACCGTCTTCATCACCCACGACGCGGTGAATTGTGAAAGCCGCCAGGTGTTCAAGAAGGTTCTGCGCAACGGCGCGACCGGCGTATTCCAGGGCAAGATTCTTGTGAAGGAAGGCGCACAGAAAACCGACGGGTATCAGATCAGCCAGTCGCTGCTGCTGGACGACGACAGCCAATTCCTCGCCAAGCCCGAGCTTGAGATCTATGCCGATGACGTTGCGTGTTCGCACGGGTCGACCTCGGGCGCGATTGACGAGACTGCCCTGTTCTACCTGCGCTCGCGCGGGGTTCCGGTCAAGGACGCCACCAACATGCTGACGCTGGCCTTTCTGGCCGAGGCGGTGGACGAGATTGAAGACAGCGAGCTGGCCGATGCGATCGTGACCCGTTTGGAAGGCTGGCTGGCGCGGCGCAGCTGATGCCTGTCACATCGGATATCGTGGCCACGTACCGGGGGCCGGGGCGCGTGGTGCGCCGACTTCTGGATTTGGGTGAGCGTGAGGACAGGGCGCTGATCTTTGTCATGGGGTTCTGCGTGGTGGCTTTTATCGCGCAGCTTCCCAGTCTTGCCCGGCGCGCGCATTTGGAAGGGCTTGAGCTGAACATGCTGATGGGCGGGGCCTTGCTGGGCACTGTCATCATCCTGCCGCTGTTCTTCTACGCGCTGGCTTTTGTGTCTTATGGCGCTGCCCGTTTGGTCGGAGGTCGCGGAACAGCTTACGGAGCCCGTCTTGCATTGTTCTGGGCGCTGCTGTCATCGACCCCTCTGGTTCTGTTGAATGGTCTGGTCGCCGGGTTCATCGGACCGGGCCCGGCATTGACTCTGGTCGGCTTAATCTGGCTCGGGGTGTTTTTCTGGTTCTGGCTAGCCGGTCTCAGACAAGCGCAAAGGCAGGCAGAATGAATGTTGTGAATCTTGCTGTTCAAACTGTGATCAATCCGGCCGTGGTCGCCCGGCAGTTGCTGGATATCCGCCTCGGACGCGAAGTTCTTTGGTTGGCGTTTTTCCTGGCTGTTGTTCTGAGTTGCCTGGTGCAGGTCGGGATGCTTCAGTTTCTGCCGCTCCAAGAGGGGGAGCTGGCGCCAGTATCAGAGTCAGTTGCTCTTTACCTGATACGTTCGGCTGCCTTTTTACTTCTCAGCATTCTGGCGTTTTTGTTTGCGGGGCGCTTACTTGGCGGCGTCGCGACGTTTAATGGCATCATGACACTGATTGTCTGGCTGCAATACCTTCAGATCGTTGCGATGCTCATCACTCTCGTTCTGGCGATGGTCCTTCCTTTCTTGATGCTGATGTTTTCGCTCGCAACATTTGTTCTGAGCCTTTACGTCACGCTCCATTTCCTGAATGAAGCCCATAAATTCGGATCGCTCTGGAAATCCTTCGGGGTCATTTTGCTGGCTGGTGTGGTTGCAGTGCCCTTTGTCCTCGCATTGATGCCCAACGCTCCGGTATAGGGAAAGAAGACCATGTATGACGTACAAAAAATCCGCGCAGACTTTCCGATCCTGTCGCGCGAGGTGAACGGCAAGCCGCTGACCTATCTGGATAACGGGGCCTCGGCGCAAAAACCTCAGGTTGTTATCGATGCGGTGACGCGGGCTTATTCCGAGGAATACTCGAACGTTCACCGTGGCCTGCATTTCCTGTCGAACCTGGCGACCGAGAAATACGAGGCTGTCCGCGGCACCATCGCCCGCTTTCTGGGTGCGGCGGATGAGGATGAGATCGTCCTGAACTCGGGCACAACCGAGGGGATCAATCTGGTTGCTTACGGTTGGGCGATGCCCCGCCTGCAGGCGGGGGATGAGATCGTCCTCAGCGTCATGGAGCATCACGCCAACATCGTACCTTGGCATTTCCTGCGTGAACGTCAGGGCGTTGTCCTGAAATGGGTCGACGTGGATGCCGAGGGCGGTCTGGATCCGCAGGCCGTGATCGACGCGATTGGTCCTAAGACCAAGCTGGTCGCTGTGACCCAATGTTCAAACGTCCTGGGCACCGTGGTTGATGTAAAGGCCATCACGCAAGGCGCCCATGCCAAAGGCGTTCCCGTTCTGGTCGACGGCAGCCAGGGCGCCGTGCATATGCCGGTCAACGTGCAGGATATCGGCTGCGATTTCTATGCGATCACCGGGCATAAGCTGTATGGTCCGTCCGGCTCGGGTGCGATCTATATCAAATCCGAACGTATGGCCGAGATGCGCCCCTTTATCGGTGGCGGCGACATGATCAAAGAGGTCAGCAAGGATCAGGTGATCTACAACGACCCGCCGATGAAATTCGAGGCCGGGACGCCGGGGATTGTTCAGACCATCGGTCTTGGCGTGGCACTGGATTACATGATGGATTTGGGAATGGAGAACATCGCCGCGCACGAGGCCGGGATTCGTGACTATGCGATGCAGCGCCTGACGGGTCTGAACTGGGTGCAGGTGCAGGGCACTCGTGCCGACAAGGCGGCCATCTTCAGCTTTACGCTGGACGGGGCAGGGCATGCGCATGACGTGTCGACGATTCTGGACAAGAAAGGCGTCGCCGTGCGTGCAGGCCACCATTGTGCCGGACCGTTGATGGATTTCTACGGTGTGACCGCAACCTGCCGCGCCAGCTTTGGTCTGTATAACACCCAGGACGAGGTCGACACGCTGATCGATGCGCTGGAACTGGCGCATGATCTGTTCGCCTGAAACCTGACCGATCCGCGCAGATTTGCAGTTGCACCCGGATCGGAACAAGGTTAGCTAACGGCCAAGGCACCTGTAGCTCAGCTGGATAGAGCGCTGCCCTCCGAAGGTCATTAGTGCATAAAGCGCCTGAGTGACCTAAGTAATCTCTAACTTTTTGAAAATAAAAGTAAAATCGGCAGTGCGGGGCGCTATTCTGGGTGTTTTAGGGGTATCTAAAATTGCACAATAAGACACCCTCAGGTGTCCCCACTGCACACTGTTCCGCAAAATCTCGTCAACAAGTATACCCCTACTTTATGGCCAACCTGAAAATTTAGCACAACTTTGGGTGTCTGAACGAACACCCTATTGAAAGTTGCGACTAGCTGAGTTTTTGATCTTTTTGACCTATCAATAAGAGCTTTGTCGTCTCCAAGCTTGTTGCTATGGCGTCTAAGCAGCACACTAATTTTCCGTGAGGGAGATGCGCAGAAACGGCTTGTCATTGACCTACAACGTGATACTAACGCCATCGTGCTCGCGTAGCTCAGCTGGATAGAGTGTCGCCCTCCGAAGGCGAAGGTCACAGGTTCGAATCCTGTCGCGAGCGCCATACCCACATTTATGAATCTCCCCTTTTAGTCCAATGGGATATTGGGAAATTCTCCTTCGCCTATATACGAGATGTAATGCCCTTCAGGTGCTCCATCGGGTATACTCCAATGACGCCACAACATGGAGAGGTACTTCCCGAAGATGACAGGATCGAAGTCTTCATACACCTTGAGTGAACCGTCTGGCAAATACACCATTTCGTTCTCAGAGCGTATTCCAGTCTGGGTCATTCCAAATATTGGTGGGTCCCCATCAAACTGCGAGAGCAGATATCCGAATGACGCACATCTGCGCTTCTCTTTATAGAGAATGTGACCGGCTAGTTCTATGAATTGAACGGGGTGTAGCACATGCTCCGAATGAATTTGAGGGGAAGTATCTTTGTGCATCTCTTGCATTCCCCCGTCGAATACAACGACAAACCCTCTGTTTTGAATACGGACCGCCAGGCCGGCGCCGTTAACGCTTGTTATGAGGTCGAAGTTCTCCTGTTCGTTGTATTTGGTGTTAAACGAGTACACTGTTCCTGGAGTTTCAGATTGCTCACCCAGAAACTCCAAGCGATGCCGGACCTTCTGCAGCGAGAAGTGCAATAGGTCGAATCCGTCAAGGATTGAGCGAGGCCAAATCGTGCCAGCGCTGGGATCACTTCTTTTACGAAGTAGTTCTTTTTCTTTGTAAAGAATGCCGAAGAAGACCTTCGCACACCACAAATAGACAAGCCACTCTGGGATATCATTCAGTTCTCGACTTGGGTCCAATGCAATATTCTGAAAATCGCTTTCAAGCTTTGAAAGATGAGTGCCGTTGCAGCTTCGGCATGCAGGGATTTTCAATTGTCGATAGGGTAGCAGTGTTTGGTTTACGAGCGTCAGTTTCTTGTCCCAAAGATTCAAGCGGGACTGAAGCCAAGTGGGGAAGACATGCTCGGCGGTTCTATTCTCGCTGTGAAGATTCACGCCACATAGAAAGCAGTGGTCATTATCTGCTGGGTGCCAATCAGTCAAATTTTCAAATTCAATCATTTGTCCAACTACAATTAGTTATGGCCCGGGGTTCACTTGGACAGAGCGTTAAGTTTGCCTCAAGTTTTGCTTTTCAAGGCAGCTTATAGGGCAGTGCTCTATTCTAAAATTTCTGATCAGTCGGCGTGTCGAGGGCTGAATTCGTACACGATTATCCTTAAACTACAGCAATTTAGGGTGTCTCAGATCTGTTAAGTTATTTGTTTTCAGTTCCCCAAGGAGGAAATTGCCGCAAAAACTCGTCAAAATTCCGTCAAAAAACCAAGAAAATACACGTAAGGCATTGATAAAAAACACAAAAGAACAGCCCTCCGAAGGCAGAGGCCAGAGGTTCGAATCCTCTCAGGTGCGCCATTTTCCGTTTTTTGTTCGGCTCCGCGCAGTGCCCGCTGTGAAAGTTGTTTTCAGCAATCCCCGCCTTTTCCGGTGCCCTAAAAAACAAAGAGCGCCCAAGGGCGCTCGTCGTTTCGAAACTGTGTAGGGTGTTTAGCCGCCCCAGCTGCGGACTTCACCGCAATCCATATGCACGAAATTCGAGCGGGAGTATTTGCCCACGCCACCTGCGCGGCAGGACATGGCAGCCCTGGCCATCTGCGAGACTGAACGCGACGACAGACGCAAGTCGGCGGCCTGGCCTTTCATATGCAGCGAGTTCTTGGCAACCCGGCGCGAACGCGACCGCAGCATCGCGTTGGTCTGCGGCGAGCGGTAACCCGAAAGCAGCATGTACGGTTCGTTCACATCCAGAAGGTTGTGCGAGGCCGCCATGATGTCGATGGTGCGCAGGTCCATGTCCTTGACCTGATCGGTCCGCCAGTCGCGCATGAAATGGTTGATCTCTTTCACGGCATCTTTGATGTACTTGCCATCGACCCAATAGATCATGTCGATGCGTTCACCGGTGCGACCGGAATACATGCGGATGCGTCGGATGTCGCCGCCACCGCGAAGAAACCCTGCTGCATCGGAATAAGTCGGTGCCGCCACAACTGCCGTAGCTGCGAATGCGCCCAGAAGGGCACGCCGGGTCAAGCCCGATGTACTGCTCATCGTCATTTCAGTTTCGTCCCGTACTGTTCCTGCCTGCACACGATGTTACGCGCGCGTTCTTAATTTTTTTCCCATCCCAGATGCGGGATTTATGACACAGCCGCGAAAAACAGCCAAGAAGTCTTTCAAAATCACCTTTTCAAGGGGGAATTTTCGGCAGTTTTTTGCGCAGGTGGCACAATTATGTATAATCCAGAGGCATTTGGCGGCGCTATTCCGCCGGGCGATGCAAACACGCATCACGCTCTGACAGATGCGCCGCGGTGATACATTTGTGAATAGACAAGCTGCGCGGGACACAATCATAGTTGATCGGCACGCTCCCCAGCGGCGTAAAATAATGAATAATCAAGGCCATCCCATGTTCTCAGGTTTTCGGACGCGTACTGGTTTTATTTTAACGGCATGTTTTCTGGCTTCAGCATCGATCGCAGGCGCAGAAACCCGGCCGGCAACGGCTTATCAGATGGCTGTCGCAGAATTTGCCCCCTCGGGATCAGGGATTGCGGAATTCTATCGCGAAAACGGATTTGCACCGGTTTGGGTGGGGGAATCACCTGAACACATGGCGCGGCGGGCGCGGTTGATCCGAGCTTTGTCGGGTACCGACATGCATGGGCTGCCGCAGGGCTCTTTCAGCGCTCAGGCGCTCTTGGATCAGATGCGGAACGCCCGCACGACACGCGATCTTGGCGCGGTCGAGATCCAGTTGACCCGCGCTTTTGTAGAATACGCCCGAAACCTGCAATCCGGCGCGTTGCGGCCTTCTGCGATTGACGATGGCCTGGTACGCAAGGTCGAACGGACGCCGGCCAAGGAACACCTTCAGGGCCTTATCGCGGCGGAAAACGGCAGCTATTTCGATCAGCTTGCCCCGCAATCGGCGCAATACCGGGCGTTGATGAAACAGAAACTGGCGCTGGAAAGTCTCGTCCATCAAGGGGGCTGGGGACCAACGGTTCCGGTGTCCAAGCTGGAATACGGTGACACGGGGCCTGATGTGATCAAGCTGCGCAACCGTTTGGTTTCAATGGGTTATATGCGACCAACGGCCAGCCCGGAATTCGATGACGCCCTGTTGGGCGCGGTGCAGGCGTTTCAGACCGATCATGGCCTTGCGGCCGACGGCGTTGCCGGTCAGGGCACGATCACCGAGCTTAACCGCAGCGCCTCGGACCGGCTCAAGGCCGTCTATGTCGCACTTGAGCGCGAACGCTGGTTGCCGCGCGAACGGGGCGAGCGTCATATTCTGGTCAACCAGACCGATTTCTCGGCCAAGATCGTGGATGACGGTTCGATCACTTTTGAGACCCGCGCCGTGATCGGCAAGAACACTCATGACCGCCGCAGCCCCGAATTCTCGGACGAGATGGAGCATATGGTCATCAACCCCAGTTGGTATGTTCCGCGCTCGATCATCACCAAGGAATACCTGCCCAAGCTCAAGTCCAATCCGCACGCGGTCGGGCACATCCAGATTACCGACCGCAGCGGCCGTCAGGTCAATCGCGGTGCGGTGGATTTCACCCAGTTCAATGCGCGCAACTTTCCGTTTGCGATGCGTCAGGCACCCGGAACAAGCAATGCTCTGGGGTTGGTGAAGTTCATGTTCCCTAACAAGTACAACATCTATCTGCATGATACGCCTCAGAAAAGCCTGTTCGCGCGGGAGGTGCGGGCGTTCTCGCATGGCTGTATCCGTCTGGCGCAACCATTTGAGTTCGCCTATGCGCTGCTGGCCAAACAGGAAGAAAATCCAAAGGCGTTTTTCCACCGGGTGCTGAACACCGGCAAGGAAACCACAGTGCGGCTTGAGGAACACGTTCCGGTCCATATCATCTATCGTACGGCCTTTATCGGACCAAAGGGAAAGGTTCAGTATCGTCGGGATGTCTACGAGCGTGACCGGAAAATCTGGGAGGCTCTGCAGAAAGCAGGGGTGGCCCTGCCGGACGTTCAGGGGTAATCAGCGGGGCAGGTCCTTAAACCGGGAAGCCCGACATGCACTACACCATCCAGCAAATCGCTGACGCCCTTGGGGCGGAAAGCCAGGGTGACACCAGCCTGATTATCGAGCGCGCCGCCGAACCGGCGGATGCCGGGGCGTCCGATCTGGCGATGGCGATGTCTCCGAAATATGCCGAGGCGCTGAGCGGTGGGGCCGCGCAGGCTGCTGTCTTGTGGGAAGGGGCCGACTGGCAGGCGTTGGGTCTGAAAGCCGCGATCTTTGTGCCTCGTCCACGTATGGCGATGGCGGGGGTGACCGCGATGCTGGATCGCGGGCAGGGGGTTGAGCCGGGGATTCACCCCTCGGCTGTGATCGATCCGACGGCTGAAATCGGTGAGGGTGCCTCAATCGGACCGCTGGCTGTTGTCGGCGCGCGGGTGAAAATTGGCAAAGCTGCGGTGATTGGCCCCCATTGTGTAATCGGGATGGATGCGGTTCTGGGTGACCAAGCTATGCTGCGCGAGATGGTCAGCATCGGGGCGCGGGCGCAAATCGGGGACCGTTTCGTTGCCCAACCCGGCGCGCGGATCGGCGGTGACGGGTTCAGCTTTGTCACACCCGAAGTGTCCGGCGCTGAAAACGCGCGCAAGACGATGGGTGATCAGGGCGATGCACGGGCGCAAAGCTGGCTGCGTATTCATTCTCTGGGTGCGGTTGAGATTGGTGACGACGTTGAGGTTGGCGCCAATTGCACCGTCGACAATGGCACAATCCGCAATACCCGCATCGGCAATGGCTCAAAGCTGGATAACCTCGTGCATGTCGGCCACAACACCCGCGTTGGGCAGGATTGTCTGCTGTGCGGTCAAACCGGGGTGTCCGGTTCGGTCGAGATTGGTAACAACGTGGTTCTGGGCGGCCAGACCGGTGTGGTCGACAACATCTTTATCGGCAACGGCGTGATTGCGGGTGGCGGCACCAAGATTCTGTCCAACGTGCCTGCAGGCCGCGTGATCATGGGCTATCCGGGCATCAAGATGGAAACCCATACCGATATCTACAAAGCACAACGTCGTCTGCCCCGAATGGCGCGTGACGTCGAGGCGTTGAAAAAGGCTGTTTTCAAACAGCCTCCGAGTGATTAAATCATCCGCAACGGGATAATCAGAGGACCGACATGAGCATCACCGACCGCGTCATCGCAATCATTGCTGAGCAGGCCGTGCTGGAGCCTTCGGACGTCACACCCGAAAGCACGCTTGAGGATCTGGGAATCGACAGTCTGGGTCTGGTCGAGAGCATCTTTGCCATCGAGGAAGAGTTTGACATCTCAGTCCCGTTCAACGCCAACGAACCCGAGGCCAGCGACTTTGATATCTCGAATGTGGCGGCCATCATTGCCGGTATCGAAAAGCTCGTGTCGGAAAAGGTCTGACAAAGCCTCATGAAACGCGTTGTCATTACCGGCGCCGGGACGATCAACTCGCTGGGCCATTCCGTATCCGATACGCTTGAAGCCATGCGCGAAGGACGTTGTGGCATCTCAGAGCTTGAATTCCGCGACGTCGAGCGTCTTTCCATCAAGATCGGCGGTCAGGTCCGAGGGTTCGAGGCCGAAGGGCGGTTCAACCGCCAACAGATGAGCCTGTATGATCGGTTCACTCAATTCACCCTTACGGCCGCGAAAGAGGCGATCGATCAGTCCGGGATCAAATTCAACGGTGAGCTTGCCGCCCGGTCCGGTGTTGTTCTGGGCACCGCCGGAGGTGGCGTTTCGACCTGGGATGACAATTACCGGTCGGTCTACGAAGACGGAAAGAATCGGGTTCACCCGTTTGTCGTGCCCAAGCTGATGAACAACGCCGCTGCCAGCCATGTATCAATGGAGCACAACCTCAAAGGCCCGAGCTTTACCGTCTCGACCGCCTGTGCGTCGTCAAACCACGCGATGGCGCTGGCGTTCCAGATGGTGCGCAGCGGGGCAGCACCTGCGATGGTCACCGGCGGGTCGGAATCGATGCTGTGTTTTGGCGGCGTGAAGGCCTGGGAGGGGCTTCGGGTCATGTCCCGGGACGCCTGCCGCCCATTCAGCGCCAACCGTAACGGCATGGTTCAGGGCGAAGGTGCCGGTATCTTTGTCTTTGAGGAATATGAACACGCCCGTGCCCGGGGGGCCGATATCCTGTGCGAGATCGTAGGATTTGCCATGTCCTCGGACGCGTCAGATATCGTGATGCCCAGCAAACAGGGCGCGGCACGGGCGATGGCGGGTGCTTTGGCGGATGCGCGTCTGAGTGCGGATCAGGTGAGCTATATTAACGCGCATGGCACCGGCACGGCCGCGAATGACAAAACCGAATGCGCGGCGGTTGCGGATGTGTTCGGCCCGCACGCGGATGATCTGATGATCTCATCCACGAAATCCATGCACGGTCACCTGATCGGTGGAACCGGCGCGGTCGAACTGCTGGCCTGTATCATGGCATTGCGCGATGGCGTGATCGCCCCGACCATCGGCTACGAAGAGCCCGACCCGGAATGCGCGCTGGACGTGGTGCCCAATACCGCCCGCGAGGCAAAGGTCGAGGTGGCGCTGAGTAATGCGTTTGCCTTTGGGGGGCTCAACGCGGTACTGGCATTGAAGAAGGCATAAGGCCGGAGCAAAGCAATAGAAACGCCGCCGTAACAGAACGGCGGCGTTTTTTGTCTTGGCTTAGTTCTGGTTCGCGTTCAGCCCATCAAACCCGGCCGTGAAGCCCGACAGGGACATTTCCAGTTCCACCAGTTGATTGGGCGCATGGACCGAGACCATGGACAACTGTGCCTTGCTGCCAGCTTTCATCGCATCCACGTCGCCTTGGGTGAAACCCAGTTGGGCGATACAGCCGACCGGGGTGCAGGTTTGATAGTCATAGCGTTTGCCCGGTGCCCCATCGATCGAGAAGGCCAGCTGTGCCTGCAAAAGAATTTCCAGAGGCACGATGACAGTTGCGCCTGCAACGGCCGTGGTGCCCTCGGCAAGCTTTTCAATGGTGATTTCCGCGATGGGCTGACGCTGCGGGCCCAGCAGAATTTGCCGCAGGGCGCAGGGGTCATTGTCCGTGTCTGTATTGATGCAGGTGACGGACCAGTCTCCGGCCTTCTCCTTGACGTATTGTTGGCCAACACGAGGGCCGCTTTCACCGAGGTCCAGTTCGGTCCCCGTACTTGTCTGCGGCGTTTCGGCTGCGGGCTGGTTTTCCTGCGTCGTTTCCTGAGCGTAAACAGCCCCGCAGCACAGCACGGCGGCCACTACGTTGAAAGAGAGAAGTTTCTTGATCATGAATGCCTCGGCAGAGTGATTGAGTTTTTTTGCGTCTTACCACCCTTGGATCATGGTGTCAGGCTCTAAGCTGTGTAAACGGTCGGATATGATCGGTTTTTCGCCATTCCGCGGCATTTCCAGCCAATGCAAAAGGGAGCCGGTGGAGCGGCTCCCTTTCAAAAATGTTCTCCCCGTCGGACTGGCCGACTTAGTTATGCGCAGACGTTACGAAAGGCGGGCGCAGCGGTCAACTGCAAACCTGAAATTTTAACGGCAGAGACAGCTTTCCTTTAAAAAAAACCGCGCCCGAAGGCGCGGTCAGTCGACAGGGAGGAAGTTTGCCGCCGTGCACCATTCGCGATGAAGGCAGCGAATTGACTATCGCAGTCAAAGGTTAACTTTGTATGCTGGGGGCAGATCGGTGGAAATTAAGGCCTTACATACATGGAAAAAAACATCTTTCTGGGCGGCGCGGGTGACGATTACAGCCAGCCTCAATCCCTGACGCTGAAATATGCCAACCGGCACGGGTTGATCGCCGGTGCGACGGGCACGGGCAAAACCGTAACGTTGCAAATTCTGGCCGAGGGGTTTTCCGCAGCGGGCGTTCCGGTGTTCCTTTCCGACGTAAAAGGGGATCTGTCCGGTCTGGCCATGGCGGGAAGCGAAACCCACAAATTGCATCAGGCGTTTCAGGATCGCGCCACGCGCATCGGGTTTCAGGATTACGCCTATGCCGCGTGCCCGGTGACGTTCTGGGACTTGTTCGGTCAGCAAGGCCATCCGGTGCGCACGACCGTGACCGAGATGGGCCCGCTGCTGCTGTCGCGCCTTATGGACCTGAGCGAGGCGCAGGAAGGCATCCTGAACATCGCGTTCCGCGTGGCGGATGAAGAGGGAATGCCGTTGCTGGATCTCAAGGACCTGCAGGCCTTGCTGGTATGGATAGGCGAAAACCGGACTCAATTGTCCCTGCGTTACGGCAACGTCTCGACAGCGTCAATCGGGGCCATTCAACGGCGTCTTCTGGTATTGGAAAATCAGGGCGGCACCAACCTGTTCGGCGAACCCGCGCTGGAGCTTGCCGATCTGATGCGCACGGACGAGAACGGGCAGGGGATGGTGAACATTCTGGCCTCGGACAAGCTGATGGGATCTCCGCGCCTATATGCGACCTTTCTGCTGTGGTTGCTGAGCGAGCTGTTTGAAGAACTGCCCGAGGTCGGCGACCCGGACAAACCCAAGCTGGTCTTCTTCTTTGACGAAGCGCATCTGCTGTTCGAAGACGCGCCCAAGGTTCTGGTCGACAAGGTCGAGCAGGTCGCGCGTCTGATCCGGTCCAAAGGGGTTGGGGTCTACTTTATCTCGCAGAATCCGGCGGACATACCCGAGGATATTCTGGGGCAGCTTGGAAACCGTGTACAGCACGCGTTGCGCGCGTTCACCGCCAGGGATCGCAAGAACCTGCGTCTGGCCGCCGAAACTTATCGTGAGAACCCGGCCTTCGACACCGAAGCTGCAATTCGCGAGGTCGGTGTGGGCGAAGCAGTGACCTCGATGCTGCAGAAAAAAGGGGTGCCGGGTATCGTTGAACGTACCCTGATCCGCCCGCCCGGGTCGCAGCTTGGGCCAATCACTGAGGCCGAACGTCAGGAGGTCCTTACAGCCTCTCCGATGCAGTCGAAATACGGCGTGCTGAGGGATCGCAGGTCGGCGTTCGAGATCCTTCAGAGCCGCGCTGATGAGGCAGCCAAAGCTGCTGCCAAAGCGGAAGAGAAGGAAGAGACCCAGACCGTAGCAGAACGCGAATTCGCCACGGCCCGCCGGTATTCCGGTGGCCGCGTCGGGCGGTCTTCTTCCCGGGTGACGCGGAAGAAGGATACCTTTGCCACCGCCATGGGTGAGGCCGTCATCAAGGAACTCAAAGGCACCACCGGGCGCCGCATCGTCCGCGGTATTCTGGGCGGGCTGTTTCGAGGCCGATAAGCGCGTCGCGCCGTGCGGTGTGTCTGCCGCGCGGCGCCGATCCCGTTACTTCAGACGACGCTGGCCTTCTTGTCGGCAATAAGCGTCCGCCTCGGGCACCGACATCTTGTTGGCCGGGAAATCGATGGCGCGGTCCCAGGTGACCCGGTCATGACGGTACAGCTGACAGGTGACCACGCCCTTCGGGGTTTGAACCTTGACCGGCTCAGTCTCCAGATCTTCGGGCGATGGGATACATGCGGCCAGACTGGCGACTACCGGCAGCATGAGGATCTTGGGGATAAACGAAGTTTTCATGTGTCGTCTTCTTACTCTCGAGAGGTGGCCTGTAGTTTCAGCCTCGATTGACTAATTAAACGTGAAGGCGATCCGGCGAAGGTCCGGAACGTGCTCAACGATGATTTCGTCTATTCATGTTCGGTTCATGAATCAAGAAACCGCGCCGATTATGCGGCACGGTTTCGAATTTTCCCACAGGTACGATCTATTTCTCGGGAATCAGGCCCCTTGGGCTGAATCTGAGAACAATCAGCAGGATCAGCCCCATGGTCAGCAGGCGCATATGCGCGGCGCTTTCAATCAGATGTGCCTTGAGCGCACTGCCATCAGGCATACCCGAAGTGATCAGGTTCATAAGCCACAGGCCGATAGGTTCGACCTGAACCCAGAGGAACCAGATGACGAAGGCGCCCAGAACCGCTCCGAAATTGTTGCCCGAACCACCGACGATCACCATCACCCAGACAAGGAAGGTAAACCGCAGCGGCTGATAGGCGCTGGGGGTCAGCTGACCGTCCAGAGTGGTCATCATGGCACCCGCGATGCCGCATATGGCCGAGCCCAGAACG
Organism: Ruegeria sp. AB10; assembly: GCF_056542745.1. Lineage (NCBI taxonomy): Bacteria > Pseudomonadati > Pseudomonadota > Alphaproteobacteria > Rhodobacterales > Roseobacteraceae > Ruegeria > Ruegeria sp. AB10. The sequence continues at coordinate 65,970 of NZ_JBQGAI010000001.1, forward strand.
AAGATCTGCAAATGGCGGCGGGTGACGTCCTTGCCCATCGCCTCGGCCGCGACCTCGTTGTCGCGAATGGCACGCATCATGCGGCCCCACGGGCTGTTCAGAGCTTTCTGAGCCATCCACAGCAGCACCAGCAACACGATCAGAAACAGCAACGAATAGCCCAGCTTGACCGACAGGGTCGACGCCGTTACCGGATCCAGCCCCAGCCAATCAGCCCGTGCAACAAAGCCGGGATCGTTTTGCAGATCGACCTCGTAGCCCACCACCGGGGCAGGACGCGGGATTCCGTAGACGTTCTTGACGCCACGGGCCAACCAATCCTCGTTCTTCAAGATCGCGATGATAATCTCGGCAATACCCAGCGTTGCAATCGCCAGATAGTCCGAGCGCAGACCCAGAGCGGTCTTACCGATCAGCCAGGCGGCACCCGCAGCCAGCAGACCTCCGGCGGGCCAGGCCAGCAGCACCGGTAGGTTCAGGCCGCCGAGGTTGCCTGCGACCGCAGGTTCAATCGCCTCGACCGCTGCGGTGTTGGGATCAAGCACGGCGCGGTAGATAAAGAACCCCGCTATCAGAATGGCGATGATCGACAGAGTTCGTACCCGGCCTTTCGGCATCTTCTGCGCCACCAGCACGGTGGCCACGACTGTTGCGGCCCCCAGCAGCAAGGCCAGAACGATGCCGTACCCGCCCGCGGACCACGCTCCGGGCGTTGTCGGGGTGGAAACCAAAACGACCGCAAGCCCGCCCAGCGCGACAAAGCCCATGACGCCGACGTTGAACAGCCCGGCAAAGCCCCATTGCAGGTTCACCCCCAACGCCATGACGGCCGAGATCAGCCCCATATTCATGATCAGGATCGCGGCGTTCCAGCTTTGCGTGAACCCGGTCAGCAGAATCAGGCCGCCGACCACGGCGAAAAGCAGCGTGTTTTTGACAGGCTCGGTCATACCGCTTTCCCCTTAAACAGACCCGTAGGTTTGAACAGCAGCACGATCAGCAGGATCACAAAGCTGACCGCGAATTTGTAGTCGGTGGACAGGAACTGCACCAACCCCGATGGCTCCAGGCTTTCCGGCGCCAGATAGGTCAGCACTTTTTTCCAGGCATAGGTGATCGTCACCTCGGAAAAGGCGATGATGAAGCCGCCGGCGATGGCACCCAGAGGGCTGCCGAGGCCACCCACGATGGCCGAGGCAAAGATCGGCAGCAGAAGCTGGAAATAGACGAAAGGCTTGAAGCTTTTGTCCAGCCCGTACAGAACGCCCGCCGTGGTCGCCAAAGCGGCGACAATGATCCAGGTGATCATCACCACGCGTTCAGGGTTGATCCCCGACAGCAACGCCAGATCCTCGTTATCCGAATAGGCGCGCATCGACTTGCCGGTGCGGGTCTTGTTCAGGAACCAGAACAGTAGCGCCACGGCGACAACGGCCACGATGACGGTAATGCCCTGTGAGGTCTTGATCGCCAGCCCTTCACGCAGCCCGGTCATCTCGCGGAAATCCCGCGCGGACACGATGAACCGCGCTCCGTCCGAGAACCTTTGGTCATCCGGCCCGATGATGAACCGCACGAGGCCGTTCATGATGAACATTACACCCATCGAGACAATCACAAGAATGACCGGTTTGGCCTTTTGTTCCCGATAGAAGCGATAAACCAGCCGGTCGGTGATCAGCACCAGAACGATGCAGCCCAGAATGGCAAAGGGCAGGGCCAGCAGAGCGGTCGGCAACGGCCCAAAACTAACCCCGGCGGCCTGCAGGCCCCACGTGACCAGCACAGCGATCATCGCGCCAAAGGCCATCGTATCGCCATGGGCAAAGTTCGAGAACCGCAGGATGCCATAGATCAGCGTCACCCCCAGAGCGCCCAGCGCCAACTGGCTGCCATAGGCGATTGCGGGAACAAGAACGAAGTTGGAGAGCGCCACAAGGGCGTTGAGGAAGTCCATTACTCTATGACCTCACAAGTGCCAAAGTGGGTTGTTGTCAGGAAAGTTCTGACATTCTGAGTTGTCAGCGATGCTGGCCCACCATTAAGCGAGACAACAAACGATGAACGCCACTCAGAGCCTTCGCCGGAAGCTCCAATACCCCAGAAATGGTCCGTATTACCTACACCTTCGAGATCGTAGAGATTTCCGTCCAAGAAAAGCAACGCGTTTGAAGCAACAATTTCGCCAGATGAAACCTCGTTAAGCTTTTGGTCTAATGCGGTCGCGTAGACGATAAGCTCACCTTCGATGCTTACTGCTTCGCAGGAATCGTCCAGACATTTGGTTGGCATTTCGCATTGGAGTTCGATCGCGCCCGCTTTCAACAGCTTTGGGCGCAGTTTTTCGGAGTAGAAGTCCTTCAGTCCGCCTTCTGCACTGGAAACGCATGGAAGAAAAATAAGTGATAACAGGATAATAACTGCTTTTCGCATCTTCACCCCCCCAAGAAACTTTTACGCACTTCGGGATCGGCCAGCAGTTCCTTGCCCGTGCCGGTATAGGCGTTCCGCCCCTGAACCAGCACATATCCCTTGTCCGCAATCTCCAGCGCCTGACGGGCGTTCTGTTCAACCATCAGGATCGGTAGGCCGGTGCGCGAGACTTCGATGATCCGGTCGAACAGCTCATCCATCACGATGGGCGAGACACCGGCGGTGGGTTCGTCCAGCATCAGCACCTTGGGCTGGGTCATCAGCGCCCGGCCCACGGCGACCTGTTGGCGTTGACCGCCCGACAGCTCTCCGGCGGCTTGGTTGCGCTTGTCGCGCAGGATTGGGAACAGGTCATAGACCTGCTCCATCGTCTGGCTGATGTCGTCGCGGCGGATGAAGGCGCCCATTTCCAGGTTCTCCTCCACCGTCATCGAGGTGAAGATGTTCGAGGTCTGCGGCACAAAGCCCATCCCCCTGATCACCCGGTCCTGCGGCGAGAGTTTGGTGATATCCTCGCCATCCAGCCGCACCGATCCGGCGCGAACGTCCAGCATTCCAAACACGGCCTTCATCGCCGTGGATTTACCGGCACCGTTGGGGCCGACGATCACCGCAATTTCACCCTTGTCGACGGCAATGGTGCAGTCGTGCAGGATATCCGGTCCCTTGCCATAACCACCGGTCATAGTGTCGCCGATCAGGAACGGACCGCCGCCGACATAGTGCGTTTCACCGCTGGTCTGGTGGGCCGGAACCATGGTGCCCGCACCATGCGGATTTGTAATCGAGGCGTCCTTGTTGCCCTTGTCGTCCTGATAAGGATTGTCGCTCACGCTCCGGCCTCCAGCTTGTCTTTGTTCTTCAGGCCGGTGCCCAGATAAGCCTCGATCACGTGCTCGTTGGCCTTGATCTCGTCCAGAGTGCCCTCGGCCAGAACCTTGCCCTCGGCCATGCAGATGACCGGGTCGCAAATCTTGCCGATGAAATCCATGTCGTGCTCGATGACCACGAAAGTATAGCCGCGCTCTTTGTTCAGACGCAGGATCGTGTCGCCGATGGTCATCAGCAGGGTGCGGTTCACGCCCGCGCCAACCTCATCCAGAAATACGATCTTGGCGTCGACCATCATGGTGCGGCCAAGCTCCAGCAGTTTCTTCTGCCCGCCCGAGACCTGACCGGCCTTGTGATCGGCCAGATGTTCGATGGTCAGGAACTCAAGCACCTCGTCGGCCTTGGCGCGCAGGGCGCGTTCTTCGTCGGCGATGCGCTTGCGGCCGAACCACGTGTTCCACAATGCCTCGCCCGATTGAGCGCCAGGGACCATCATCAGGTTCTCGCGGCAGGTCATCGACGAGAACTCATGCGCGATCTGGAACGTGCGCAGCAAGCCCTTGTGAAACAGCTCATGCGGGGGCAGGCCGGTGATATCCTCACCATCCATATGGACCTTGCCGCTGGTCGGAGGCAGAACGCCCGCGATCACGTTGAACAGGGTGGTTTTGCCTGCACCGTTTGGTCCGATAAGGCCGGTGATCGAGCCCTTTTCAATCTTTAACGAAGCGCCATCCACCGCGTGGAAGCCGCTAAAATGCTTGTGCACGTCTTCTACGACGATCATGGTTTTCCCTTGTCTTTTCCCCGAAAACAGAGGTGCCGCCTTTTGTCACTGAAACAGCCCGGACACAAGGCCCGGGCTGTTCCGTTCGGTCTGAATTGACGCTTGATTAACGGTAATTAACCGTCTTCATCTCACCGTCGATAACCTCGATCTCACGATAGGCGCCGGCGCTTTCACCGGGGCCGATCAGCTCAACGCCCGACGCACCGACATAGTCGATGTCCTGACCGGCGGCGAGCAGTTCCAGACCTTTGGCCAGTTCGCCCGGATAGATTTTCTCACCCGGTTCGTTGGCGACGTCCATGATCTTGCTGCCGTAGTCGGCGGGGTTGCTGGAACCCGCGGCCTGCATGGCCAGCAGGAACAGCGCTGCGGCGTCGTAGGATTCGGGAACAAAGATCGACGAGCCGTCAAAGCCCTCGCCCTCGGCCATTGCAAAGAACGAATCCGCAGCCTCGCTTTTCGAACCCGGCGCCTGACCGTAGGAACCATTCAGATCCGGGCCGACGTTTTCGGGCAGCGAGTCACCGATCATGCCGCCCGGCAGGCCGAACGTGTCGAACGCGCCGCTGTCCAGCGAGGATTGGATGATGCCCAGACCACCCTGGTCCAGATAACCGGCCACGACCAGAATGTCGCCGCCAGCCGATGCCAGGGCGCCAACTTCGGCCGAGTAGTCGGCCTTGCCGTCTTCGTGCGCCGCTACGATGGTGACTTCACCGCCCAGCGACTCGAACGAGGATTTGATCGCTTCGGACAGACCCTTGCCGTAGTCGTTGTTGGTATAGGTTAGAGCGATCGAGTTGACGCCACGCTCTTTCAGGATGTCGGCCATGATCTCACCTTCGCGCGCGTCAGACGGCGAGGTGCGGAAGAACAGGTCGTTGTCTTCCATGACAGACAGACCGGGCGAGGTCGCCGACGGTGAAATCATCACCATGCCGTTCGGAACGGCAACGTTCTGCAGGATCGCGCCGGTCACGCCCGAGCAGTCCCCGCCGACAAGGCCGTTGATGCCTTCGGCAACCAGGCGTTCAGCGTTGGCAGTGGCCAGCGCGTTGTCGGCGCAGCCGGTGTCGGCACGTACCGGGGTCACGGTCGATCCGTCCAGCAGCTTGCCCGACTCCGAGACTTCTTTCATGGCCAATTCCGCACCGGCGGCCATTGCAGGCGACAGCGATTCAATCGGGCCGGTGAAACCGAACATAATGCCCAGTTTGACGTCTTCGGCCATGGCGGTGCCGGCCAGCAATGCGGTTGCTGCGGTTGCAGTAAGCAGCTTTTTCATGTGGTTACTCCCAAGTTGGAACGTGTTCGTTCTGCGCATGACCCTAGGCAAGCTGTCCGGAAAAGAAAAGTCCTCACGAAGATGTGTCATTGCCACCTATAGTTCTGCTAGTTTTTTTGGGTGTATCCCGTGATTTGGCGGCAGGCGGTCCATGGATGGAGAGCTGAATGTTAAGAGTATTTGCGATTCTGGCGCTGTGGTTTCCGGCCAGCTGGGTCAGTGCAGACACCCTTGAGACCTCAGCCGGTTCCATGCAGGTCAGTCCGATGATTGAGGGCCTGGATACACCTTGGGCTGTCGGGCTGTTGCCAGGTGGCGCGTTTCTGGTAACCGAACGAGACGGAGAGCTGTTGCACATCAAGGGTGGCAATACCCAGCGCGTTTCGGGTGTGCCCGACGTTTTGGCCGAGGGGCAGGGCGGTTTGCTGGACGTGACCGTCGCCCGCGATTTCTCTCGCACCCGAGAGGTTTTCCTGACCTTTTCGAAACCGCAGCAGGGCGGTGCCGGAACCGCCCTTGCGGTGGCCCAATTGTCAAATGCGGGTGATCAACTGACCAACCTGCGCGTGATCTTCGTGGCGGTCCCGGGTGGTTCGGCCGGGCGGCACTATGGCTCGCGGGTGGTTGAGGCGGAAGATGGGACCCTGTTCGTCACGATCGGCGACCGGGGCGAGCGCCCCAAGGCTCAGGACCGCTCCAACTATAATGGCACGGTCATTCGCGTGAACCGCGACGGTTCGGTGCCTGCGGACAACCCTTTTGTTCGGGAAGACGGCGCGAGGCCCGAGATATGGTCTTACGGCCACCGCAATCCGCAAGGGGCCGGGCTGGACGCGCGCGGGCGGCTTTGGATTTCCGAACATGGCGCCAGAGGCGGGGATGAGGTCAATCTGGTCCGACCTGGTCGGAACTATGGTTGGCCGGTGATCTCTTACGGCGTGCATTACTCCGGCAAGAAGATCGGAGAGGGCACTGCGAAACCAGGCATGGAACAGCCCGAATTCTATTGGGACCCGTCCATGGCTCCTTCCGGGTTGATGGTCTATTCCGGCAAGCTGTGGCCCGAGTGGAAAGGGAACATCTTTGTAGGCTCGCTGAAATTCGACTATATCGCGCGGCTGGCGGGGTCGCCGCTGCAAGAGGTCGAGCAGATCAAAGGCCCCGAGACCGAACGCGTGCGCGACATCGTCGAGGCCCCGGATGGGTCGATCTGGTTCATTTCGGTCGGTCAGGGGGCGGTCTATCGCATGACGCCGGGCACGTAGGGCCGGGTTAACCGGACAGCCGGTCACCCTGTGCGCCGCGCTCACGGTAGGGCGTAGTGTTGTAATGCGCCCGGTAGCATTTCGAGAAATGCGACGGGCTGGCAAACCCACAGGCCAGCGCCACGTTGATCACGCTCATATCCGTCTGCATCAGCAGGTTGCGCGCTTTGTGCAGCCGCAGTTCCATATAATAGCGCTTGGGCGACCGGCTGAGATAGCGGCGGAACAGCCGTTCAAGCTGCCGCGTGGACATGCCGACATCCTTGGCCAGAATCGAAGGCGAGATCGGCTCTTCGATGTTCTTTTCCATCATCAGGATGACTTGGCTCAGCTTGGGGTGGCGCACGCCGATGCGGGTCGGGGTCGACAGGCGTTGCGTGTCCTGATCGGTACGGATCGAGGAATAGATCATCTGATCCGCCACCGCGTTGGCCAGGTCTTCGCCATAATCGTCGGCGATGATCTTCAGCATCAGGTCGATGGACGAGGTGCCACCCGCCGTGGTCATGCGGTTCGCATCGACAATAAAGACAGACTTGGTCAGTTCGACCTCGTCGAATTCCTCGACAAAGCTGTCGGCGTTTTCCCAGTGGATCGTGGCGCGCTTTCCGTCCAGCAGGCCGGCTTTGGCCAGCGTATAGGCCGCGGTGCACAGGCCTCCGATGCGTAGGCCGCGCCGTGCCTCGCGCCGCACCCAGTTCAGCACCTTCTTGGTGGTCGCTGCCTGCACGTCCACGCCGCCGCAGATCAACACGACATCGTCGCGCTGAAGTTCGGTCAGGTCCTCGTTCAACGCGAACGTCGTACCAGCCGAACAATTGACCGTTTCGCCGCCTTCGCCCATTAGGGTCCAAGTATACAGCGTCCTATCCGCCATACGGTTGGCAATCCGCAGGCTGTCCAACGCCGATGCGAATGACAGCAGCGAGAATTTGTCCAGCAGGACAAATACGAAATTGCGCGGGTTGGCCGCAGTGTCTTCCACCGTGACAACTTGGCGTTGCTCTTGCATGGCGAGGTGTCCTTGATTCGGCGCTTCGAGACGTTACGTCCGGCGACAGATTTGACAGCCACCATGATCAAAGCTTGTTTCCCGCGTCAAGAGGCCCAAATCGGATATGGTCAGTCTTCAATGCATTTTGTATAGAGACGACCTGACTACTTCAGCGGAGATCAAAGCTATGACCGAATGGCAAAAAACGAACTGGCGCAACAAGCCCCGGGTTCAGATGCCAGACTATACCGACGAGGCCGCTTTGGCCAAGGTCGAGGCCCAGCTTTCACAGTATCCCCCGCTGGTCTTTGCCGGTGAGGCGCGGCGTCTCAAGCAACATCTGGGTGCCGCCGGTCGCGGCGAGGCCTTCCTGTTGCAGGGCGGGGATTGCGCCGAAAGCTTTGAACAATTCAGTGCGGACGCGATCCGTGACACCTTCAAGGTGATGCTGCAAATGGCAATGGTGTTGACCTACGGCGCCAAGGTGCCGGTGGTGAAAGTTGGCCGTATGGCCGGCCAGTTCGCCAAGCCGCGCAGCGCCCCCACCGAAGTTGTGGATGGTATGGAGCTGCCCAGCTACCGTGGTGACATCATCAACGAGCTGGCCTTCACGCCCGAAGCACGCATTCCGAATCCCGGCAAGATGCTGCAGGCCTACACTCAGGCCGCCGCGACGCTGAATCTGCTGCGTGCGTTCTCGACCGGTGGTTTCGCGGATATGAGCATGGTGCATTCCTGGACGCTGGGCTTTACCGACGAACAGGATGTCAGCAAATACTCGGAAATCGCCGACCGTATTCAGGATACGATCGATTTCATGAACGCTGCCGGGATCACGGCGGACACCACGCATGAGTTCTCGACCGTTGAATTCTACACCAGCCACGAAAGCCTGCTGCTGGAATACGAAGAGGCGCTGACCCGTCTTGATTCGACATCCGGAAACTGGCTGGCCGGTTCCGGCCACATGATCTGGATCGGTGATCGCACGCGTCAGCCGGACGGCGCACATGTAGAGTTCTGCCGCGGCGTGCTGAACCCGATCGGTCTGAAATGTGGTCCGACGACCACCGCCGAAGACCTCAAGGTTCTGATGTCCAAGCTGAACCCCGAGAATGAAGAAGGCCGCCTGACCCTGATCGCACGGTTTGGTGCGGGCAAAGCGGGTGAGCACCTGCCGCGTCTGATTCAGGCCGTCAAGGAAGAGGGCGCCAAGGTGACCTGGGTCTGTGACCCGATGCACGGCAACACGATCAAATCAGCGACCGGCTACAAAACCCGTCCGTTCGATTCCGTGCTGCGCGAGGTCCGCGACTTCTTTGGCGTGCATCAGGCCGAGGGCACCATCCCCGGCGGCGTGCATTTCGAGATGACCGGTCTGGACGTCACCGAATGCACCGGCGGCGTGCGGGCTGTGACCGAAGAGGACCTCTCGGATCGTTACCACACCGCTTGCGATCCGCGTCTGAACGCGTCGCAATCGCTGGAACTGGCATTCCTTGTTGCTGAGGAACTGACCAACCTGCGCCGCAATGGCAACAAACGCGCGGTCAGCTGAGTTTCGGGCAAATTGCAAAAGAAAGGCGGGCCATTTGGTCCGTTTTTTTTCGTCGGTGTCAGTCGTCGCGGGACGACACCAGCCGCAGATGTGATCCGGGGCGTTTGAACGCATCTTGATCCTCGGCGAAACCGGCAAGTTCGCGTTCCACCTGCTGCTGTGGCGCTTGCACGTCGGAGACCGCCCGAACGCGGGTGTCCGGAATGGTGAACCGACGCGGCGTTGCGCCGATTGCGCCGTCACAGACCATCACGCCCAGCACGCGGCTGACATCACCAAGGTCACTTTTCAGCGGCAACAGGATCATGCGGGCCTGCAATTGGACCCGCCCCAGTTTGCCGGCAGAGATCAGTCCCAATTCGGCAATCGCGGGCCGGGCAAAGACCTGCTCAAGAACGTCCGAAATCTGGCCGCGGTCGCTGGGTTCGAAAAACGCGGTCAGCGGCATACCGCGTACTTCCATGCCCGCCAGTTTGTTCAGATGGCTGCCTGCCAGACGGAACCGCGCCAGTCCCGGTGCAATGCGTTCCAGAATGAACGTGTATTCCAGAACGTTCTCAAGACCACGCGGATCGACCTGCGACCGCTTGGGCACGCCGTCACCTGTCAGAAGCGCGGTCCAGTACGCTTCGACCTGTCTGATGGGCGAGAGGCTGCGCCCGCTGTCAAAACGATCCATTGCGACGATCTTTCCAAAACTTGACCCGGAACCGTTTCCGAAAAAGGTTTTCATTTTCATCACCCTAGCGTCGATTGACCGTCATTTTCCTAAAATGCCAGATACCGGGACCATTTGCGCCCGACCTGCGCTGGCTCAGGTCAGATTGACACGGGTTAAGTCAATTTTGGAGGAATTCTTTAACGAATGGTTAACTTCTGGAGATCGGTTCAAAGTGAGCAAACTCTTGCCCTGCGCCTGCCGATGGCATTAGGTGCACCAAGCGAGCAGACAGGGGCAGCTAAAATGATCAAATCCATGACCGCTTTCGCCTCGGGCAAGGGGGCATATGGGCCCCATAGCTGGACGTGGGAGTTGCGCAGTGTGAACGGCAAGGGGCTGGACATGCGCCTGCGCGTGCCCGACTGGCTGACCGGGCTCGAAGCTGGCTTGCGGGCGCAAACCTCGAAAGCTCTGAGCCGGGGCAGCGTCACCCTTTCGCTAAAGCTGAGCCGTGATGAAACGGCGCCCGATCTTGCCGTGAACGAAACCGCCATGGCCGCCGCGCTCACCGCGCTGGCGCGCACACAGGAAATGGCCGCCGCCAGCGGTGTTGAGCTGGCTCCGTCCACTGCGGCTGATCTGATCGGCATCAAGGGCATGTTGGAGGCCGGCAGCGACGTCGATGACCCCGCGCCGCTGGTGGAACAGCTGACCAAGGAGTTTGCCCCGCTTTTGGCTGCGTTTGTTGATATGCGCCAGACCGAGGGCAAGGCACTGGCCGACGTTCTGGACGGGCAATTGGCACAGGTGGCTCAACTAACCGAACAGGCTGCGGACCTTGCCGAGCAACGCAAGGACAAGGCCGCCGAGGCGCTGCGGGAAAACCTGGCGCGAGTACTGGACAATGCGCAGGGCGCCGACCCAGACCGGGTTGCACAGGAACTGGCGTTGATCGCCGTCAAATCCGATATCACCGAGGAAATCGACCGCCTGAAAGCCCATGTCATCGCCGCGCGGGATTTGTTGTCTCAGGACACAGCCGTCGGGCGCAAGCTGGACTTCCTGATGCAGGAGTTCAACCGCGAGGCCAACACGCTGTGTTCGAAAGCGCAGAGCGCTGATCTGACCTCGGTCGGGCTTGAGTTGAAGGCGGTAATAGACCAGATGCGCGAACAAGTGCAAAATGTTGAATGATTATGGGAACGACTGACATGGCAGATCGCCGCGGCCTACTTATCATCCTGTCTTCGCCCTCGGGCGCGGGAAAATCCACTCTGGCCCGCCGGCTGATGGCTTGGGACGAAGGTCTGGAGTTTTCGGTCTCGGCCACAACCCGCGCGCCCCGTCCGGGTGAGGAGCATGGGCGCGAATATTACTTCCTGTCGGAAGACGAGTTCAAGCAGCAGGTTGCCGATGGGCAGATGCTGGAACATGCGCACGTTTTCGGGAACTTTTACGGCTCGCCCGCCGGTCCGGTGCGGGATTCCATCAATTCCGGCAGGGATGTGCTGTTTGACGTGGACTGGCAGGGCGAGGTGCAGATCCGCAATTCGGATCTGGGCAAGCATGCGCTGTCGATCTTCATCCTGCCGCCCTCGATCCCCGAACTGCGCCGCCGTCTGGAAACGCGCGGGCAGGACAGCGAGGATGTGATTGCCAAGCGGATGCTGAAAAGCTGGGATGAGATCAGCCACTGGGGCTATTACGACTATGTGCTGGTCAATGACGATCTGGACTCGACCGAGGACAAACTGAAAACCATCGTCAGCGCCGAGCGGATGCGCCGCATCCAGCAACCCAAACTGCAAAACCACGTGCGTACCCTGCAAAACGAATTCGAGGGGCTGTCATGACCATCTACGCCTTGGGGGATCACGTTCCGCAAATCCACGAGGACACATGGGTTGCGCCCGACGCCAACCTGATCGGCAAAGTGGTGCTGGAGCAGGGCGCATCGGTCTGGTTCGGCTGCACCATCCGCGCGGATCATGAAGAGATTCGTGTGGGCGAAGGTAGCAACGTGCAGGAAGACTGCATCATGCACATCGACGCCGGCTTCCCTCTGACCATCGGCAAGAATTGCACGATCGGGCATAAGGTGATGCTGCATGGCTGCACGATCGGGGAAAACACGCTGATCGGGATGGCGGCGATTGTTCTGAACGGCGCGAAGATCGGTAAGAACTGCCTGATCGGGGCAGGGGCCCTGATCACCGAGGGCAAGGAAATCCCCGACAACTCGCTGGTCATGGGGTCGCCCGGCAAGGTCGTGCGGCAGCTGGATGAGGCAGCGGCGCAGAAAATCACCCTCAGCGCGTTGCATTATCAGCAGAACATGCGCCGGTTCCGCGATGAGATGAAGCCTGTGGTCTAGTCTGGAAAGATCGAGAAAATGTCAGACGACCTGCTTGCCGAATTTGTTTCGGCCATTCCGATGCCCGCCCTGATGGTCGACCAGACAGAGCGGATCATTGCCGCGAATACGGATGCGAAAACCCTGTTGACGCAGAATATCGTCGGACGGCATTTCGCAACGATCCTGCGGCAACCGCAGGTGATTGATGCGATTGAACAGGCCCTGCATACCAAAGGCCCGGCCAAAACGCGCCACCTGTCCAACGATGGTGCGCAGGACACTACGTTCGAGGTCGAATGCCGTTATCTGAACGGGGTCGGCGCGGTGTCTGGCGGGGCGGTGCTGGCGATCTTTCAGGACATCACGCATGTTGAGCAGGCCAGCCAGATGCGCCGCGATTTTGTCGCCAATGTCAGCCATGAGCTGCGCACACCTCTGACAGCCGTGATGGGGTTCATCGAAACCTTGCGCGGACCGGCCCGTGACGATGCGGTCGCGCGTGAGCGCTTTCTTCACATAATGAACGATGAAGCCAACCGGATGAACCGGCTGGTAGGGGATCTGCTGTCTTTGAACCGCGTCGAAAGCGAAGAGCGTGTGCGGCCGAAAGAACAGCTGGAGCTGACGGGCCTCTTGCAATCGACGCTGAACTCTCTTCGGCCTTTGGCCGAGGACGCCGAGGTGCAACTGACCCTGACGGCGCCGGAAGAACCTGTTTCGCTGACCGGGGACAACGACCAGCTTCGCCAGGTCTTCACCAACCTAGTCGAGAACGGCATCAAATACGGCGGCAGCGGTGGCAGCGTCGAGATTCGCGTGGCTCCGTCTGAACGCGATTCCGCAATGCGGGGCCCGGCGGTTCGTGTGCAGGTGATCGACAAGGGGCCGGGTATCGATGCGGTGCATTTGCCCCGTCTGACCGAGCGATTCTATCGCGCCGACAGTCACAGATCGCGGCAATTGGGCGGGACGGGGCTGGGTCTTGCCATCGTGAAGCACATCATCAACCGCCATCGCGGGCGGCTGCGGGTGGAAAGCGATCTGGGCAAAGGCACGACGTTCACAGTTATTCTGCCGCGGTGAGCCGCTAAATTCACAGCAATCAGAGCGGTTTCGTGAAGCTATGTGAACGCTGCATGTCTGCAATGCGTCGCGTCGGTAAGAATTTCTGCGGACTGTCATATAGCTGTTACATACCTGTCACAAAAGGCTTACGCGCGGGCCGTAGAGGTGCCGGCAAGATCATCATGGGGGTGATCACCAACTACATTCTCAAGGAGACTGAGATGTCCTTTGTAAAACTGTCGGCTTCGGCTCTTGCTATTGCTGCTGTCTCGGCCACTGCGGCCGCCGCTCGTGATCAGGTACAGGTTGCCGGTTCGTCGACCGTCCTGCCTTACGCTTCGATCGTTGCAGAAGCCTTCGGTGAAAACTTTGACTTCCCGACACCGGTTGTTGAATCGGGTGGTTCCTCGGCAGGCCTGAAGCGTTTCTGTGAAGGTGTTGGCGAAAACACCATCGACGTTGCAAACGCATCGCGCGCCATCCGTGAAAAAGAAATCAAAGCCTGTGCTGAAAACGGCGTGACCGACATCATCGAAGTTCAGATCGGTTATGACGGCATCGTTTTCGCATCCGACATCAACGGCAACTCGTTCGAGTTCACGCCGGAAGACTGGTACAAGGCCCTGTCCGCCCAGATCGTTGTGGACGGCCAGCTGGTCGACAACCCGAACAAAACCTGGGCCGACGTGAACCCAGCGTTCCCGGCGCAGCCGATCGCGGCCTTCATTCCGGGCACCAAGCACGGTACCCGTGAAGTGTTCGAAGACAAAGTGATCCTGGCTGGCTGTGAGCATCTGGGCGACTTTGACGCCTATCTGGCCGCCGCAGAAGGCGACAGCGACAAGGCCAAGAAGAAGGCGGCCGAGAAAGCCTGTATCGCTCTGCGCACCGACGGCGTGTCGGTCGACATCGACGGCGACTATACCGAAACTCTGGCCCGTATCGACAGCAACAAGGACGGCATCGGCGTCTTTGGTCTGGCGTTCTACGAGAACAACACCGACAAGCTGCAAGTTGCGACCATGTCCGACATCGTTCCTTCGACCGAGTCGATCGCATCCGGCGAGTACCCTGTATCGCGCCCGCTGTTCTTCTACGTGAAGAAGGCCCATATCGGTGTGATCCCCGGTCTGAAAGAATATGCTGAGTTCTTCGTCGCAGACGAGATCGCAGGTCCCGACGGCCCGCTGGCCGAATACGGTCTGGTTTCCGATCCGGAACTGGTCAAGGTACAGGAAACTGTTGCCAACGAAACCGTTCTGGGCGGCGGCTCCTAAGTACATTTGTGAATGGAACCGGGGCGTTTTATACGCGCCCCGGTTCGTTTTGACTCCAACTCTGCCATCCCCACGGAGTTATCATGGCGTTATCCTGGCTGTTGCTTATCCTGCTTGCGCTTGCAGTGATCGGATACTTCACGGGTCGGTCCCGTGCCCTGGCAAGTGCGGGAGGTGACGCCCGCGAATTGCACTCTTTGCCGTCCTACTATGGCTACAACGTCGCCATGTCGGCGCTTGTTCCAGCTTTGGGCGTATTGATTGTCTGGCTTCTGGTACAGCCGATGATCGTGAACAGCACGGTATCCGGTCTCATCCCCGATCAGGCGATTCCCGAAGGATCGGATCGCGGCCTGATCATGAGCGAAGTGCGCCGCGTGGCCTACGGCCTGGATGGCGCTGTTGCTTCAGGCGCATTGACCGGAACCCAGGCGCAGGATGCGAACGCGGATATTGACGCGCTGACGTCAGCTCTGAAAGACGCGGGTCAGGTTCTGACGCAGGATATCACCCAGCCCATTCTGGTTGCTGCGCAGAAATACCGCAGCATGACCGGAACCGGGTCGGTGGCGATGCAGGTCGTCGTGCTGGCGCTGGCCCTCATAGGCGCTGCCTTTGCCTATGTGCGGACACACAAGGAATTCCGCGCGCGCAACGTGGTCGAGCAGGGTATTCTGGCGCTGCTGCTGCTGGCCGCATCGATTGCGATTCTGACCACCGTCGGCATCGTGCTGTCGATGCTGTTCGAAACCATGAACTTCTTCCAGCTGCATTCGTGGAAAGACTTCTTCTTCGGCAGCACCTGGGCCCCGAACTTTCGCGGAGGCAGTGAGCTATCGATCCTGCCGCTGCTGTGGGGCACGCTCTATATCTCGCTGATTGCGCTGCTGGTGGCCGTGCCGATCGGCCTGTTCGCCGCGATTTACCTTTCGGAATATGCCTCGGGCGCGACCCGCGCGCTTGCCAAGCCGCTGCTTGAGATCCTCGCCGGTATCCCGACCATCGTTTACGGCCTGTTTGCTCTGCTGACCGTGGGTCCGGCGCTGGTGTCGATGTTCGGTGACGGAGGTGCGCTGGGTCTGGGCTGGATGGCCAGTTCCAACGCGGTTCTGACGGCCGGCTTGGTCATGGGCGTCATGCTGATCCCGTTTGTCTCGTCGCTGTCCGACGACATCATCAACGCGGTGCCGCAGTCGATGCGCGATGGCTCACTGGGTCTGGGCGCAACCAAATCCGAGACCGTGCGTCAGGTGGTGCTGCCAGCCGCGTTGCCGGGGATCGTGGGTGCGATCCTGCTGGCTGCGAGCCGTGCCATCGGTGAGACCATGATCGTTGTGATGGCCGCAGGTGCAATCGCCAAATTCTCGGGCAACCCGTTTGAGGCGATGACCACCATCACCACACGTATTGTCAGCCAGTTGACCGGCGACACCGATTTTGCCAGCCCCGAAACGCTGGTGGCTTTTGCGCTGGGTCTGACGCTGTTCATCATCACGTTGGGGCTGAACATCTTTGCCCTCTACATCGTACGCAAATACCGGGAGCAGTACGAATGACCGATATTTCCCAAACCCCTGGCGCTGCTCCTGCTGCGAAGCGCAAAGGCGGGTCGCTGTTCGAAAAGGACGCGCGCACCAAACGTCGGAATGCTGCCGAAGGCCGGTTCAAACTGTATGGCATCGCGGCCATCGGTATCGGCCTTCTGATGCTGATCGTTCTGGTGACCAACATCGTCACCGCCGGTACAGGCGCGTTCCAGCAGAGTTTTGTTGAGCTGAATGTCGAACTGAAAGAAGACAAGCTGGACAAGAAGGGCAATCGCAATATTGAGGATATCAAGAAGGTCTCGACCTTTGGCTATGCGCCTCTGATTGCATCGGCGCTGGAAAGCGAAGTGCAAAAGCTGGGCATTCAGACGGACCTGAAGCCCAAAGAGCTGGGAAAAATCCTGTCCAAGGCGGCGCAGGCTGATCTGCGGAACTATGTCATCGCCAACCCCGATGAGATCGGCAAGACGGTTAGCTTCCGTTTTCTGACCAACAGCCGGGTTGATGGTTATATGAAAGGCCGCGTGACCCGGGATTCGATCGCTAATGACAAGAGCATCTCGGTCGCGCAACTGGATGTCGTGGATCAGCTGCGCGACGCGGGCGTGCTGTACAAGGCCTTCAACCCGGACTTCATCTTTGGCGCGGACGCATCCGACCAACGGCCTGAGGCGGCAGGGATCGGTGTGTCGATGCTGGGTTCGCTGTTCATGATGTTTGTCGTGCTGGCGCTGGCGCTACCTATCGGCGTTGCGGCCTCGATCTATCTTGAGGAATTTGCGCCGCAGAACCGGCTGACCGATATCATCGAGGTGAATATCTCGAATCTGGCCGCCGTTCCGTCCATCGTGTTCGGTATCCTAGGTCTGGCCGTGTTCATCAACTACATGCACCTGCCGACCTCGGCGCCGCTGGTGGGTGGCCTTGTGCTGACGCTGATGACCCTGCCGACGATCATCATCTCGACCCGCGCATCGCTGAAATCAGTGCCGCCGTCGATCCGGGATGCTGCACTTGGGGTAGGGGCCTCGAAAATGCAGGCGGTGTTCCACCATGTTCTGCCGCTGGCCGCGCCCGGCATTCTGACCGGCACCATCATCGGTCTGGCGCAGGCGCTGGGGGAAACTGCACCGCTGCTGCTGATCGGGATGGTGGGCTTTATCGCCTCGAACCCACCGGACGGTATTGTCGCGGGCTTCCTGTCGCCGAACTCGGCCATGCCGGCGCAGATCTACGAATGGTCCAAGCGCGCCGATCCGGCCTTTTATGAACGCGCATGGGGGGGCATCATCATCCTGTTGATCTTCCTCGTGACAATGAACACCATCGCGGTCATCCTGCGCCGCCGCTTTGAACGCCGCTGGTAAAGGGGCTTATTATGAACGACATGAAACGAGTGGAGAGAACCGTGGACTCCAAAGCCATCAAGATCGCCGCGAACAAGGTTCAGGTCTACTACGGTGACACCCATGCCATCAAAGACGTGGATGTTCAGATCGAGGACAAGACCGTCACCGCGTTCATCGGCCCGTCGGGCTGCGGCAAGTCCACGTTCCTGCGCTGCCTGAACCGGATGAACGACACGATCGATATCTGCCGGGTTGAAGGCGATATCCTGCTGGACGGTGAAGATATCTATGACAAGCGCGTCGATCCGGTGCAGTTGCGCGCCAAGGTGGGCATGGTGTTTCAGAAGCCAAACCCGTTCCCCAAGTCGATCTATGACAACGTGGCCTATGGCCCGCGTATCCACGGCCTGGCAAAGAACAAGGCGGAACTGGATGAAATC
This sequence comes from Ruegeria sp. AB10, assembly GCF_056542745.1. Taxonomy (NCBI): domain Bacteria; kingdom Pseudomonadati; phylum Pseudomonadota; class Alphaproteobacteria; order Rhodobacterales; family Roseobacteraceae; genus Ruegeria; species Ruegeria sp. AB10. The sequence continues at coordinate 83,821 of NZ_JBQGAI010000001.1, forward strand.
GTTGAAAAATCCCTGCGTCGTGGCGCGATCTGGGATGAAGTCAAGGATCGTCTGGACGCGCCTGGCACCGGCTTGTCCGGTGGTCAGCAGCAGCGTTTGTGCATTGCCCGTGCCATCGCCACTGCCCCCGAGGTCCTGCTGATGGACGAGCCGTGCTCGGCCCTGGACCCGATCGCTACTGCGCAGGTCGAGGAACTGATCGACGAACTGCGCTCGCGCTATTCGGTGGTGATTGTGACCCACTCGATGCAACAGGCGGCACGCGTCAGCCAGAAAACCGCGTTCTTCCACCTCGGCAACCTCGTCGAATTCGGCGAGACGGGTCAGATCTTCACCAACCCCGAAGATCCCCGCACCGAAAGCTACATCACCGGCCGGATCGGCTGAGCACAGGTATACAGGTATGACCGAACAACATATTGCATCCGCTTTCGACCGGGACCTTGAGGCAATTCAGGCCCATATCATGAAGATGGGCGGCCTTGTCGAAGCCGCCATCATGGGCGCCGCTCGATCCTTGGAAACCCGCGACGAGGAACTCGCGCAACAGGTCCGTCAGGGCGACAAGGCCATCGACGCTTTGGAAGAGTTGATCGACGAAGAAACCGCGCGTCTGATTGCGTTGCGGGCTCCGACGGCCAGTGATTTGCGTTTGGTTTTGTCGGTGCTCAAAGTGTCCGGCAACCTTGAGCGCATTGGTGACTATTCGAAGAACATCGCCAAGCGGACCACGGTTTTGGTCAATGCGGGCGAAATCAACGGCAGCGCTGCCGCCTTGCGCCGAATGGCGCGCGAGGTTGAACGGATGCTGCGCGACGCGCTGGACGCTTATATTCAACGCGATGCCGAATTGGCGACCGATGTCATCAACCGCGACGAAGAGGTGGACCAGATGTACAACGGCTTGTTCCGCGAGTTCCTGACCTTCATGGCCGAGGATCCGCGCAACATCTCGTCCTGTATGCACCTGCATTTCATCGCAAAAAACATCGAGCGCATGGGCGACCACGTGACCGCAATTGCCGAGCAGGTTGTCTATCTCGTGACCGGGGAACGCCCGGCCGAGGCGCGCCCGAAAGCTGATGTAACTTCGCATACCCCTCAGGAGATCTGACAAATGTCTGCGGATCAGCCCACCGTTCTGGTTGTCGAGGATGAACCGGCGCAGCGTGAAGTTCTGGCCTATAACCTCGAAGCTGAAGGTTTCCGCGTGTCCCGGGCCGCCAGCGGCGACGAAGCCATGCTGTTGGTTGACGAGGAACACCCGGACATCATCGTGCTGGACTGGATGATGCCCAACCTCAGCGGCATCGAGGTCTGCCGTCGCCTGAAATCCCGCCCGGATACGCGATCGATTCCGATCATCATGCTCTCGGCCCGCACCGAAGAGGTCGACAAGGTGCGCGGCCTTGAAACAGGCGCGGATGACTATGTGGTCAAGCCGTATTCGGTTGTCGAGCTGATGGCGCGGGTGCGGACGCAACTGCGCCGCGTGCGTCCCGCCACGGTCGGTATCCGGCTGGAGTTTGACGATATCGTTCTGGATTCCGAAACGCACAAGGTCAGCCGTGACAGCAAGCCTTTGAAACTGGGTCCGACCGAATTCCGCCTGCTGAGCACTTTCATGGAAAAACCGGGCCGCGTCTGGAGCCGCGAGCAATTGCTGGATCGGGTCTGGGGCCGTGATATCTATGTCGATACGCGCACGGTTGACGTCCATATCGGTCGCCTGCGCAAGGCACTGACGCAACATGGCGGCGATGACCCGGTGCGCACGGTTCGCGGTGCCGGATACGCGCTGGGGTAAAACCGGGGCAGGGGTATGAGTTTTGCTCATGGTCGGATGCGAAACTCTTACTGTCTTTTGGTCCGGGGCCGGGTTAGGTTGCGTCGAAGCTGACAAAGCGGAGAAGCACCATGAACGCCCCCGACACCAAGCCCGCATTGCGTGCCAAAGACGCGCCCGACATGGGCAAGTTCGCATGGGATGACCCGTTTCGTCTGTCCGACCAGTTGAACGAAGATGAACGCATGATCGCGGCCAGCGCGCAGGCTTACGCGCAGGAAAAGCTGCAGCCGCGCGTGACCGAAGCGTTCCAGAACGAAGAAACCGACCCCGAGATTTTCCGCGAGATGGGCGAGATGGGCCTGCTGGGCACCACGATCCCCGAGGAATACGGTGGCGTTGGGGCAGGGTACGTCTCTTACGGTCTTGTCGCACGCGAGGTCGAGCGTGTGGATTCCGGTTATCGCTCGATGATGTCGGTGCAAAGCTCTTTGGTGATGTATCCGATCTATGCCTATGGCAGCGAGGAGCAGCGACGGAAATACCTGCCGAAACTGGCCAGTGGCGAATGGATCGGCTGTTTCGGTCTGACTGAGGCAGATGCAGGTTCGGACCCGGCCGGTATGAAAACAAAGGCCGAGAAGATCGACGGTGGGTATCGTCTGACCGGCAGCAAGATGTGGATCTCGAACGCGCCGATTGCTGATGTGTTCGTGGTTTGGGCAAAGTCCGATGCACATGATGGCAAAATCCGGGGCTTCGTTTTGGACAAGGGGCTGAAAGGTCTAAGCGCCCCGAAAATTCAGAACAAACTGAGCCTGCGCGCCTCGATTACTGGCGAGATTGTTCTGGATGGTGTCGAGGTCGATGAAAGCGCTCTGCTGCCGCATGTTCAGGGCCTCAAGGGACCGTTCGGCTGTCTGAACCGCGCGCGGTACGGCATCAGCTGGGGAGTCATGGGGGCCGCCGAATCCTGTTGGCACAACGCGCGTCAATACGGTCTGGATCGGAAACAGTTCAATCGACCGCTGGCGCAGACGCAGTTGTATCAACGCAAGCTGGCGGACATGCAGACCGAGATCGCCTTGGGGCTGCAAGCAAGCCTGCGCGTCGGTCGTCTGATGGATGAGGCCGAAGCCGCGCCTGAAATGATCTCGATTATCAAACGCAACAACTGCGGCAAGGCGCTGGATATTTCGCGGATGGCGCGGGACATGCACGGGGGCAATGGGATTTCTCTGGAGTTCCAGGTCATTCGACACATGGTTAACCTTGAAACCGTGAACACCTATGAAGGCACGCATGATGTTCACGCGCTGATCCTGGGGCGGGCGCAGACCGGGCTGCAGGCGTTCTACTGAGGTTGTCGTGTAATTGGTATTATGGTTAAAAGCTGTTGCTGCCAAATACCAGATTGCACAGCAAATCAAATAAGTTACGGTGCGAACCCGAACCAGTATTCGGGAATGTGACATGGAACTGAGCGGAAAGACTGTGGTTGTAACCGGAGCCGCTCAGGGCATTGGCAAAGGCTTGGCTGAACGGTTCGCCCGCGACGGTGCCAAGGTGGCCTGCGCGGATATCGACGCGGATGGTGTACATTGCGTGGCCAAGGATATTGGCGGCCACGCGCTGGTTTGCGATGTTTCGAAAGAAGCTGACACTCAGACGTTGATCGAGACCGTCGAAAATACGATCGGTCCGATTGACCTGTTCTGTGCCAATGCCGGTATTCTCACGCTTGGCGGCCCGGAGGTCCCTGACGAAGATTGGAACCGGATCTGGAAGATCAATGTCATGTCCCATGTCTGGACCGCACGCCATTTGGTGCCGGGGATGATCAAGCGTGGCAGCGGCTATATCATGATCACGGCTTCGGCTGCGGGATTGCTGAACCAGCCAGGCGCTGCGCCGTATGGCGTGACGAAACACGCGGCCGTTGGCTTTGCCGAGTGGCTGTCTTTGACCTACGGACACAAAGGTCTGCGTGTGTCGGTCCTGTGCCCGCAGGCCGTTCGGTCCGAGATGACACGCGGACACGAGGTTTCGGTCGCGTCGATTGATGGAATGTTGGAACCTGAAGACGTGGCGCAGGCCTGTGTCGAAGCCATCCGTTCCGAGCAGTTTCTGGTGCTGCCACATCCTCAGGTTTTGGATTACATCCGCCACAAAGCTGGGGATTATGATCGTTGGCTGGGCGGGATGCGTAAGTTAAATCAGCAGTTTATCGAAGACAGCTAAGGCTTTTTGCGCGCTTTACGCATCAGGCCTTCCTGTGCGACCGAGGCGACCAGGGTGCCGTCCTGCGCGTAAATCGAGCCGCGGTTGAAGTTGCGTCCCTGCCCGCTCCACGGTGACTCCATCGCGTAGAGATGCCAGTTTTCAAAGCGAACCGGCGCGTGAAACCACAATGCATGATCCAGGCTGGCAAAATTGACCTCACTACTGAACAAACTCAGCCCATGCGGCCGCAATCCTGATGTCATCAGGTACATGTCTGACGCGTAAGCCAAAAGAAGATGCTGAGTTACCGGATCGGCATCCGCAGCGGCGTTCATGCGGAACCAGATCTGATTGTGATCGTCAGATTTTTCGGGGCTAAAGGGATTCTGGTGGTTCACTTCACGCACCTGGATTGGCCGCTCGCGCAACAGCTCGCCGCGCAGTTTCTCGGGCACCAGATCGACGTATCGCTGACGCAACTCGGACCGTTCCGGATAGCTTTCCGGAGCCTCAGAGTGCGGCATGGCATGTTGATGGTCCCAGCCTTCATCCTGAACATGGAAAGAGGCCGACATGTTGAGGATTTGCTTGCCGTTTTGAACTGCGACAACGCGCCGTGTGGTCATTGAACCTCCATCTCGCGCTCTATCAACTTGATAAATAACGGGAATGGATGGGTCTCCGGCGCGAATGAAATAGGCGTGCAGAGAATGGCACAGGCGATCATCTACGGTTCGGTATGCGGCCGCCAGAGCCTGCGCAATAACCTGACCACCAAATATACGGGTCGGAGTTTCGCCGCCGGAACCGGTGCCGCGAAACAGGTCGACCTCAAGCCTTTCAATGTTCAAAAGGTCCAAGAGGATACGTTCTGCTTCGGTCATGCCAAGGTCTCCGGTTTGTCGTCTCGGGCTTGGGTATCAGCGCCGGAAAGGTCATTCAATCATTGCCCCGAGGACAAGCGCCTTTAACTCAGCCCGCGACGGGTATGAACTGGACGGTGACAGCTGCGTGAAGAAGACGGTCGTCAGATCGTTTATCCGGTCGATCCAGAAAAAGGTGGAAGCCATGCCGCCCCAGCTGAAATCACCCACCGAGCCCGGAACACGGGTCCTGCCAGGGTTCAGCATCACTGCGCCACCAAGGCCAAAACCGGTGCCTTCCATGGGTTGCTCGGCAAAGCTCTGTGGTCCCATCGAGGCTATATCGCCCGGTAAGTGATTGCGCAGCATGTAATCTACCGTTTTCGATCCCAATGGACGGTGTCCGATACCCTGCCCCCGGTTCCGCAGCATTTCGGTAAAACGGGAATAGTCGTCGATTGTCCCAACCAGACCACCGCCGCCCGAAAAGGTTGTAGTGCGTTCAAACGGAGATTCTCCGGCCTGATCGACAAGCCGAAGGGTGTCAGTGCCGGTTTCAGCTGAATTCAGCGCCATCGCGTCTCCGGCCAAAGGGGTATAGAGCGAGGCAAACCGCTCCCCTGCCCCCGGCGGCACATGGAATCCTGTATCCTGCATTCCCAGCGGTTCAAAGATCTCCTGCGCAAAGAACTGGTCCAGCGGCTGACCCGAAACCACTTCGATCACGCGCCCCAGAACGTCTATACCGACAGAATACTCCCACCGGGTGCCCGGCTGAAACGCCAGTGGAAAATCGGCCAGATCGGTCACACGATCCGCCAGAAGGCCTTGATTTGGCTTGAACATCAGGTCCTGTTCATCCATCGCCCGAGGCAGCACTCCGGGGTTGAACGGGTAGCTGAGGCCGCTTGTGTGAGTCAACAACTGGTGCAATGTGGGCGTCGGGGCGTATTCCGTTTGGTCCAGCCGGTCGGCACCCGGAATCAAGGCCTGCATGTTGCGGAATTCCGGAACGAAATCTGATAGTTGGGCGTCCAGATGAAACAGTCCGCGCTCGGCCAGCATCATCAGCGCGACAGTGGTCACCGGCTTGGTCATCGAATAGATGCGTACGATCGTGTCGCGCTGAAACGGCAGACCGTTTTCGACGCTCCTTTGACCGCAGGCGTTGAAAAACACCTCGGCCCCTTCGTGTTTTACCAGCAAAGAACTGCCCGCGTATTTCCGTTCATCGACATAGCGTTGCATCCAGTCGGTGATACGGGTCAGGCGCCTGGGATCGAACGCTGTCATCTGCAACCTGCCTTCCGTCTCATTACCGCGATCTTGCGGCCTTACACGCTGAATTGACAGGGAAATCGACCAGAACGGTACGTTTGACCCAGCGGGCTGCTACACTGAGTAGATAGAGGATTCGCTGTCACGAGTTGGAGACATTTCACCACCTACCCTATCGGAGGAGAAATATGACACAAGATATTGAATTTGTGTACGATTTCTGCAGCCCGAATGCTTTTCTCGCGTACAAGGCCCTGCCCGCTCTGGCTGATAAACATCGCGTCAGGATAAAACATGTTCCTGTTCTGCTGACTGCAGTGTTCAAGGCCACCAACAACCAAAACCCGTTTAAGGCCTTCTCGGAAAACCGCCAGAAAACGGCATACCTGACCCATGATCTGCACCGGTTTGCGCGTGCTCGGGGCATAAGTTTTCACATGAGTCCGCACTTTCCGGTCAATACCAAATTTCCCATGCGTGGCGCGGTGTTTGCATCCGGGAAATCGTGGGAAGCCAAATACATAGATGCCATATTTGATGCCATCTGGGTGCATGGTCAAAAGGTCGACGAGATCGGCGTTCTCACCGAAATCCTGCACGAGAACGAATTGCCTGTACGCAAGCTCCGCGAGGCGATGACCAGTGTCGAGGTTAAGCAGCAGCTCAAGGAGCAAACCAAAGCCACCGTAAAGCGTGGTGTCTTTGGCGTTCCAAGCCTTTTTGCAGGGTCCGAGATGTTCTTTGGCAAGAACAGCCTGGGAAATCTGGAACTGGAGCTTTCAAAGGGGGCCTAGGCCTTTAGCGCGGCCAGTCCATGTTGCGCGAACATCGGGACATACGAGCCCAGAACCACGGCGCGCTTCGGATCCGATGCGTTGCCATCCTGCGCGCGTTTGTAGACACCCTGCAGAATTCCCGCCATGCGGAAGAAATTGAACGCCAGATAGAAGCCGAAATTGTCGATGCCGGACAGGCCGCGACGTTGGCAATACCGGTCGACAAAGGCCTGATCGGACGGCAACCCCAGACTGTCCCGGTCGATACCTGCCAGCCCCCGGCCCTCGGTACCGGGTGGCATCCGCCATTGCATGATCACAGCCGCCAGATCCGCATAGGGGTGCCCGATGGTCGACAGTTCCCAATCCAGCACACCGATGCACTGAGTACCGTGTTTCTCGAACATCAGATTGTCGATGCGGTAGTCGCCATGCACCAGCGTCCTTTGCCCGTCATCCTTTGGAATGGCATGTTCCAGAGCTTCAATCAGGGCGTCCATCTCGGGAATTTCCGCAGTCTCCGAGGCGCGGTACTGTTTGGTCCAGCGCGCAATCTGCCGTTCGAAGTAATTTCCGGGCGGTCCGTAATCGGACAGCCCGGCGGATTCGATATCAACCATGTGCAGCGCGGCCAGAACCCGGTTCATTTCATCCAGAACGGCGCTGCGGGTATCGTTGCTTTCGCCGCTCATGGTGGGATCCAGAAATATGCGCCCGTCAAGATGTTCCATGACGTAGAAATCTGAGCCGATGACGCTGTCATCTCGACACAGCAGATACATCCGGGGGACCGGCACCACACTGTCGGCCAGAGCGGACTGCACGCGGAATTCCCGGTCCACCGCGTGCGCGGATTTCAACAATATCCCAGGGGGTTTGCGGCGTAAAACATACGTCTTCTCAGGGGTTTGCAGAAGAAAGGTCGGGTTGGACTGGCCAACCGCAAACTTGGTTGCCTCCAGCGGGCCTTGATACCCCGGAAGATGGGCGCTGAGATAGGCGTCGACGGCTGCGATGTCCAATTGCGTGCTACTCATCCTGCTCCTCCGGATCACAGCTTAAAAGGCTTCGGCAAAGATGTTTCCGGCCGTCACCACATTTATGCCGCCGGATACCGGGATCACCGCGCCGGTCACGTAACTCCCGCCGCGCCCGCACAGAAACAGCATACAGCCAGCGATGTCCTCATCGCGCCCAACGCGCCCCAAAGGGACGGATTTGCCAACTTTTGCCCGTGTCGCTTCGTCGCCCGTGGCAAAGGCCGTCATGCGTGAAACAAAAGGCCCAGGCGCCAGCGCGTTGACCGTGATGTGGTAGGGTGAGAATTCCTTGGCCATGATCTTTGTCAGGTGCAGGACAGCCGCCTTCGACGCCGAATAGCTGTAGGCGCCGTCACCCATCGGCACCTCGCCCATAACCGACCCCACGTTGATCACCCGCGCCGGATCGTCGGTAGAACCAGATGCCATCAACACAGGCAACAGCTTTTGGGTCAGGTCGAACAGGCCCGCGACATTGACCGACATGATCTTTTCCCAGGCTTCATGGGGAAATTGACCCATCGGCGCGCCCCAGCTTATGCCTGCGTTATTCATAAGGATATCAAGGCGATCTGTGCGGTTCCTGACTTCGGACGCAAGCGCTTCGACCCCTTCCATGGTGGCAACGTCGCCGCCGAAGCCTTCGGCCTGACCGGAGGCATCCAGCGCATTCAGCTCTGCCGCGACGGCTTCGCAGGCCTCGGCCTTGCGCGAAGCGATCAGGACGCGCGCCCCGGCCCGCACCAGCGCCTCGGCCGCCATTCGCCCAATCCCGGTGGCGCCACCGGTGACAAGCGCAGTCTTGCCTTGCAAAGAGAAAAGCGTTTCGGGGGTCATGGTCTGCTCCTGTTGTTCTGTGCCGGGTGCTTCCCCGGAATGGACGTCGATGAGCGAAACAGGAGGTTTCTTGACAAGACCTGTTGCTGCGCCAAAGCTCTTATCTACTGAATAACAAGGATAACGGGTCTGATATGCAAGCTTTACTCAGCGTCGCGCCGGGCGGGCCGGAAACATTGGAACTGACCACCCTCCCCGATCCATCACCGGCACGGGGCGAGTTGCTGATCGGAATCAGGGCGGCGGGCGTCAATTTCCCGGACACGCTGATCATCCAGGACCGTTACCAGATCAGACCGCCTCGCCCCTTTGCGCCGGGCGGTGAAATCGCAGGTGAAGTGCTGGCCCTCGGTGAAGGCGTCAGCGGCTTTAAAATCGGCGACCGGGTACTGGCACTGACCGGCCACGGTGGGTTCGCCACGCATCTGAGCATCCCGTCGGCCACCGCTGTCAAGTTCCCTGACACGATGCCGTTCGAGGATGCGGCCTGTTTCATTTTCACCTATGGCACCTCTTATCACGCGTTGAAGGATCGGGCTGATTTGCAGCCCGGTGAAACACTGCTGGTGCTTGGTGCCGCAGGCGGTGTCGGGTCTGCTGCGATCGAGCTGGGCAAGGCCATGGGCGCACGGGTGATTGCCGCCGTATCCTCGCAAGACAAAGCGGATTTCTGCCGAAGTCTGGGCGCGGATGAGACGGTTTTGTATGCGCATGACATGGATCGGGACTCGCAGAAGAAGTTCATCAGTGAAATCAAAGATTTGTCTGCGCCTTTGGGAGTAAATGTCGTCTATGACGCGGTGGGTGGAGACTATGCCGAACCCGCACTGCGCAGCATGGCTTGGAACGGCCGCTTTCTGGTGGTCGGTTTTCCGGCGGGCATTCCAAAAATTCCACTGAACCTGCCGTTGCTCAAAGGCTGTCAGATCATGGGCGTGTTCTGGGGCGCCTCGGTGATGCGCAATCCCGTCGGGCATTCGAAAAATGTGAGGAATTTGTTCCAGTTATACAGCGAAGGAAAAATCAAACCAAAGATCAACGCACGGTATCCGCTGGACCGCGCATCCGAGGCGCTGTCGCATATGACAAGCCGCTCTGCTTTGGGTAAGACCGTAGTGACAATGCCGGTTCACGCCGAAGATGAGTGACGTCACTTCCCCCACTCGCCCTATGCGCGCGTTGGCTGGTGGACATTGACACCCTTTAGCGTCTATGAATTTCCCATGGGAACAGTGAAGTAATGCACAAAGCTTTGATTTTGAATGGTCCGAACCTGAACCTTCTGGGCACAAGGCAGCCCGAGGTTTATGGCGGCACCACGTTGGAAATGGTTGAGGACTTGTGCCTGAACCACGGGGCCTCCATCGGGGTTGAGGTTTCGTGCTTTCAGTCCAATCACGAAGGGGCGCTGATTGACGCCATTCATGAGGCCAAGGGGGATCAGGACGGGATCGTGCTGAACGCCGGCGCCTTTACCCACACCTCCATCGCTCTGATGGATGCAATCGCGTCGGTCGAGCTTCCGGTGATCGAGGTGCATCTGTCCAACATCCACGCGCGTGAGACGTTCCGGCACCTGTCGTATATTTCAAAGGTCGCTATCGGCCAGATTTGCGGCTTTGGCGCACAGGGATATGTGCTGGCGCTGGACGCGTTGGCCACGCATCTGAAAAGCGGGTCTTCTGCATGACGCTGAGTGAATATCTGCATTTCCTCAGCTACACCAAAACTCTGGAAGAGCTTTGGGATGCCCATTGTCGCCAGATGGCAAGTTTCGGTTTTGACCGCCTGATCTATGGGTACACCCAATACCGAACGGCGACCTCACTTGGTGACCCCGAGGATTTCGTGATTCTGACCAATCATGAAAAGTCTTATCTGGATGGATTCCTGCGGGATGGGATGTATTTCCATGCTCCGATGCTGAAATGGGCGTTGCACAATGAAGGCGCAGCCAGCTGGAACATCGCGCAGGACATGGTGGCCAACGGCAAGCTGACGGCGCAAGAGCTGGACGTTCTGGAATTCAACCGGTCGCAGGGCGTGACCTTCGGATACACGATCAGCTTCACCTCGGTCTCGATGCGGTCGAAAGGGGCAATTTCCCTGTCGTCCGGAGGCGCGGCCAGTCAGGCCGAAGTGGATGCGATGTGGGCCGAGCACGGCGATGACATCCTGCTGATGAACAACGTCGCGCATCTGAAAATCCTCACCCTGCCCTACAACGCCCCCAATCGGGCTTTGACCAAACGCCAGCGCGAGGCGTTGCAATGGGTCGGAGACGGCAAGACCACGCAGGACATCGCGTTGCTGATGGGACTGACTTCGGCAACGGTTGAAAAGCACCTGCGCCTGGCGCGTGAGGCCCTTTCCGTGGAAACCACAGCGCAGGCAGTTCTGAAGGCGTCATTGCAGAATCAGATGTTCGTGATGGAGGCTTAGCACTCCGAAATCTGACGCCAAATTGCGTCAATTTACCCTAGGTAAGGAAAACATGACTTTCCATTCCTGAGGCGGAGTTGCAAAGTGAGATGGTTCCGTGAGTGGTGGCTTTAGCCAGGGAACATTTGGTTGGATCTTTGCAATACCAGGGCTCTCCAACCGCTCTGACAAGAAGGCGCCTATTTGCCGCGTCCGATTGCCGGAATTTTGGGGGGCCTCGACCATCCCCATCATGCGGGGCCCCTCAATCAATTCAACGAACACCAGGACGCTTCGGCGTCTTTTTTTATTCCCGCACGAAAAAACCGGTCACGTTTTGCGCAACCGGTTTCGACATTTGTGTGTCCGGATCCCTTGCGAGGCCCGGAGATAGTCCTTAGCCCTGAGCGGCCTTGGCAACTTCGGCTGCGAAGTCTTCTTTTTCGACCACGATGCCTTCGCCAACTTCCAGACGGATGAAGCCGGTGATGGTTGCGCCCGCTTCTTTGGCCGCTGCTTCAACGGTCAGGTCCGGGTTCACAACGAACTGCTGGTTCAGCAGAGTCGATTCCGCGACGAATTTCTTCATACGGCCTTCGATCATCTTTTCGATCACCTGCTCCGGCTTGCCGGATTCGCGGGCGATGTCCATCTGAACCTGCTTTTCTTTCTCGACAACAGCCGGGTCCATGTCCGCTTCGGACAGAGCCGCCGGGTTCACAGCTGCGATGTGCATCGCAACCTGCTTGCCGATCGCTTCGTCACCACCGGTCAGAGCAACCAGAACGCCGATTTTGCCCATGCCGTTGGTGGCTGCGTTGTGGACGTAGGACACAACGGTGTCGCCCGACAGTTTGGCCATGCGGCGCACCGACATGTTCTCGCCGATGGTGGCGATCTTGTCGGTCAGAGTGTCAGCCACGTTCTTGCCACCCAGGTCAGCCGCCAGCAGAGCGTCGACATCTGCAACGCCTTCGGCTGCGTAAGCGATCTTGCCGACCATTTCCTGGAACTCGGCGTTTTTCGCAACGAAGTCGGTTTCCGAGTTCACTTCGACAGCAACACCGTTGCCACCGTTGACGTGAACTGCAACCAGACCTTCTGCTGCGGTACGGCCCGATTTCTTGGCCGCTTTGGCCAGGCCTTTGGTGCGCAGCCAGTCAACGGCTTCGTCCATGTTGCCGCCAGTTTCGGTCAGCGCTTTTTTCGCGTCCATCATGCCTGCGCCGGTCTGGTCGCGCAGTTCTTTAACCATTGCTGCTGTGATTGCCATCTCTTGGCTCTCCTCAATTCAAACGGAATTGGGGCAGGTCATACCCTGCCCCATATGTCATTTACGTGACGGGCAGCTTACGCTTCGGCAGATGCTTCTGCTTCGGCCGGCGCTTCTTCTGCAACGGCTTCTTCAACCGGCGCTTCTTCGAAAGCACCCAGGTCAACGCCTGCTGCACCCATCTGAGCGGTCATGCCGTCCAGAGCGGCACGTGCGGCCAGGTCACAGTACAGAGCGATCGCACGGGCTGCGTCGTCGTTGCCGGGGATGATGTAGTCAACGCCGTCGGGCGAGCAGTTGGTGTCGACAACAGCCACAACCGGGATACCCAGCTTGTTGGCTTCGGCGATGGCCAGTGCTTCTTTCTTGACGTCGATGACGAACAGCAGGTCTGGAACGCCGCCCATCTCACGGATGCCGCCCAGCGAAGCCTGCAGCTTGGCCTGGTCACGCTCCATGCCCAGGCGCTCTTTCTTGGTCAGGCCTTCGGCGCCCGATTCCATCGCTTCGTCGATCTGGTTCAGACGGTTGATCGACTGGGAAACGGTTTTCCAGTTGGTCAGCGTGCCGCCCAGCCAGCGGTGGTTCATGAAGTACTGAGCCGACTTTTCAGCCGCTTCGGCGATCGGGCCGGCGGCCTGACGCTTGGTGCCAACGAACAGAACGCGGCCGCCTTTTGCAACGGTGTCACGAACGGCCTGCAGCGCCTGGTCCAGCATCGGAACGGTCTGGGTCAGGTCCATGATGTGGATGCCATTGCGCGAGCCGTAGATGAACGGGCCCATGCGGGGATTCCAACGCTGTGTCTGGTGACCAAAGTGAACGCCAGCTTCCAGCAGCTGACGCATGGTGAACTCGGGAAGAGCCATGCTATTTTCCTTTTCCGGTTTACGCCTGGGCGGGGGTGAAAGAAGCGGATGCTCCAACCGGCGGTCTTGATGAGGATGTCTCCCTCAAAAAGGCCAAACCCCGCCTGCGGGTTTGAATGGCGCGCGTATACGGCAGGTTGGGATGTAGCGCAAGGGCCTTTTGTCCCTATTTTTCAAGCCGCGCTAAGCTATGCGCATGTCGCACGGCCTCTTCACAATGCGCAGCCAGCGCCTTGCGGTTTTCAAAGTCGCTGACCTTGGCCGGGGCATGATAGATCAACTCGACCCATCCCTGCCTGCGCGCGCCAAGTGTCTTCAGCAGATGCGGTCCGAACTCCATGTCTCCCCACCAGCCGTAGAACCGGCCCGGCTGACCTTCGGGCGCGTGAAAGACCGCCGAAACCGGCTGCACATACATAAAGTCACGCAGTTCGTCCGCGAAGAACGCGGCAAAGAGCGTTGTTTTGAATGGCAAAACTCGCAGGCCGTCGGTCGAGGTGCCTTCGGGAAAAAATAGCAGCTTGTGGCCGGCTTTAAGGCGGGTCTCGAACACTTCGGTCTGTTCTTTGGCTTTCTTGCGGTCCCGCTCGATGAACACGGTTCCTGTCGCGCGGGCCAACCAACCGATGCCGGGCCACTTCGCAACTTCGGCCTTGGACACGAAATAGACCCGCTTGCGTGCATTCAGCGCGAAAATGTCCAGCCAGGACGTATGGTTTGCAACCACCGCCCCGCGTTGCCGCATCAACTCCCCTGAGGTTCGAAGGCCCATCCCGAGGATGCGAAATGCGTTGCGGCACACAAATTGCGTGATAAACGGCGTGACCGGACGGCGCACGCCGAATAGCGGGAGTTCGATCAGGCGAATGGTCAGAAGGACGACCAGCCCCCCAAACACCAAAAGGGCCAGAGGCACCCCGCGCAGGATAACCAGAACCCAGCCCACCAGCCCCAGATTGATCGGGTCCGGCGCATCCTTACTGTTCCACAGCACGTCGTTCACCGGGTTACGCTCCGCCATAGATACGTTTCTGTCGCTCGTTCATGCGGGCGGTGTCGAGGATCAGGCACACGTCGGTTGTGTTAAAGGCGCGGTCGATGAAGGCCCCCTCGCCCACGAAACCGCCCAACCGCAGATAGGCTTTGATCAGCGCCGGAACCTGCACCATCGCCGCGCGTCGGTCCAAATCATCTGGCGCCACGAGGTTCATGGTTTGAAACACGTCCGGCTGTGCCCGCACCCTCAGATCGGGCGGGGCCAGATGGTTGTGATGTAGCATCGACAAGGGTTGCGCCAGCTCCTGCACATCGGTGCCGTGAAAACTGGCGACGCCGAACAGAACCTCGATCTCGCGCTCGGTGACATAAGCCGCCAGACCGTTCCACAGGTGATACATCGCCGTGCCACCGCGATAGTCGGGATGCAGGCAGGATCGGCCCAGTTCCAACAGCTTGCGGCCACTTTGTTTCAAAATGGTCAGGTCATATTCGTCCTCGGAATAGAACTGTCCCAATTCTGTTGCACGTTCGCCCGGTAACAGCCTGTAAACGCCCACAGTTTCGCCGGTGACGTTGTCGATTGCCAGCATGTGGTCAAAATACGGATCGAACCTGTCGCGCTCCAGCCCAGCCTCGTGATCGACCATCTCTCCGCCACCGCCCAGTTCGCGGACAAACACGTCATAGCGCAGCCGTTGGGCTGCGCGCAATTCGTTCTCGGTCTCGGCGAGTTTGACGGTAAAGGAAGGACCTGCATCCGGCATTTGTGGTTCCGTTCTTGTTTTGGCGCTGATACCGCAGATTCCAGGGGGATGGCAACAAGAGCGGATTTGCGGGGTTGTTAACCTTTCCTAAACCAGTTTCACGGATCAAAGACTGGCATCAGGGCGATGCGTGTTCCGTCAATCACCACTTTCCCCTGCTCGCGAAAGTTGACGGTGATCTTGCCTCCGATGTTGGACTGCACCTGTCCAACGCCCCAATCGGGGAAATCGGGGTGGCGGACATACATGCCCGGTGCGAGAATGGCATTGAGGTCTGACATGTCTGGGCTCCGGTCCGGCAGCAGATGCAGCAGGAGGTACGCATGAGCGACACCACAGTCAACCTGGCCGAGCTGATCGGCTCTCGGATCTGTCACGATCTGATCAGCCCCATTGGCGCGATCACCAACGGTCTGGAGCTGCTTGAGATGGTCGGTGCCACCCAGGGCCCCGAGATGGAGCTGATCTCGGGCAGTGTCGGCAGTGCCGGAGCGCGGATACGGTTCTTCCGCGTTGCGTTCGGATCGGCCAGTGACCAGCCCCTGGGTCGGGCTGAGGTGTCTGAGCTGCTGAAGGATGTTGAACGGGCTGGCCGTGTGCGCGTCAACTGGCACCTGACCGAAGCGGTACCGCGCAATCAGGTGAAACTGGCGTTTCTGGCATTGATGTGCTGCGAAAGCGCGATGCCCTTTGGCGGTGAAGTCACAATTACCAATACCGGGGACACTTGGTCGGTGACCGGTTCCGCCGACAAGCTGAATCTGGATAATGATCTGTGGAAGAACCTGCCTCTGGGCCGGTTTGCCAACAAGGTCACCCCCGCGCAGGTACAGTTTGCGCTGCTGCCCGAAACCGTTGCGTCGATGGGGCGGCGGGTTGCGGCAGAAACCACCTCAACCCGCATTGTTATCCGGTTCTAGTACCGGGTCGTTCCGTTCCCGCGCACCAGATATTTAAAGCTGGTCAGCTGCGCGGCGCCCACAGGCCCGCGCGCATGCATCTTGCCGGTGGCGATACCGATCTCGGCGCCCATGCCGAACTCGCCCCCATCGGCGAATTGGGTCGAGGCATTGTGCATCAGGATCGCGCTGTCGAGCCGTTCAAAGAACTGCGCGGCGGCGCCCGCATCCTCGGTCATGATACAGTCGGTGTGGTTCGAGCCATACTGACGGATATGCGCAATGGCGGCGTCGATGTCGGCGACAGGTTTTGCAGCGATGATGCTGTCGAGGAACTCTTTGCCCCAATCGTCGGCGGTCGCGGTAACCGTGCCTTCGGTGGCCAGCGTGCCTTCGGCGTGAACCTCGACACCCGCCGCCAGCAGAGCCGCGATGACGTCCCGGCCCAGCGTTTCGGCAACGTCCTGATGGATCAGCAAGCACTCGGCGGCACCGCAAATTCCGGTACGGCGGGTCTTGGCGTTCAGCACCACATCCAGCGTTTTCTGCGGGTCGGCTGCTTTGTCGATATAGATGTGCACGATGCCTTCGAGATGCGCGAAAACGGGAACGCGGGCCTCGCGTTGAACCAGCCCCACCAGCCCCTTGCCGCCGCGCGGTACGATGACGTCCACGTAATCAGTCATGGTCAGCAATTCCTGAACCGCCGCACGGTCGCGTGTGGGGATCAGCTGAATCGCATCTTCGGGCAGGTTTGCAGCCTTTAACCCTTCGACCAGACAGGCATGGATCGCGCCCGAGGAGTGAAAACTCTCGGAGCCGCCGCGCAGGATCACTGCATTGCCGGATTTCAGACACAGTGCGCCGGCATCCGCGGTCACGTTCGGGCGGCTTTCATAGATCACGCCGATAACGCCCAAAGGCGTGCGGACGCGTTGGATGTTCAGACCCGAGGGCATGTCCCATTCGGTTAGAACTTCGCCAACCGGATCGGCCTGATCAGCCACGGTGCGCAGACCGTCAACCATGCCTTGAATGCGGTCCTCGTCCAGCATCAGGCGGTCCATCATGGCCGGGCTCAGGCCTTTTTCGCGACCGAACTCCAGGTCTTTCTTGTTTGCCTCGATGATGTCGGCCCGGTTTGCCCAAACCGCATCTGCCGCGGCAATCAGCGCGGCGTGCTTGCGTTCTGCGCTGGCACAGGCCAGATCGGCCGAGGCCGCCTTGGCGCGTTTTCCAAGATCGGCCATCAGGGTGGGAATGCTGTCGAAATCCTTCATCTCATGTGCCTTTCGGTCGGTATTCTGGTGTTTTATCATCGCGCGCCTACAGCGCCAAATCGTCCCGGTGGATCAGAACGGCCCGTCCCGGATAGCCCAAGGTCGCCTCGATTTCCGAGGACTTGCGCCCCTTGATCGCGTCCGCCTCTTGCGCGGTGTAACGGCTGAGGCCTTGCGCCAGTCGGCGCGAGGTTGGGTCAAGGATCGCCACAGGATCACCTCGGCCGAAATCCCCGGTCACTTCGACAATGCCCGCAGGCAACAGGCTTTTGCCATTGCCGAGCGCCCGTGCCGCGCCAGCATCCACCACGATCTCACCCCGCGGTTTCATCGCCGAAATCCAGCGTTTCCGGGCGGCGTGCGGATCCAGAGTGGCCGTGAACCAGGTGCAATTTGCGCCATTCTCAAGCGTCTTCAATGGGTTCAGGGGTGATCCTTCGGTGATCGCCATATCGCAACCCGCTGCTATTGCCATCTTGGCCGCCAGCAGCTTGGTCTTCATGCCGCCCTTGGACAGGCCCGATCCGGCATCGCCCGCCATTTCTTCGATCTCGGGGGTGATGTCGTCGATCAAGTCATAGCGCGTGGCCGAGGCGTCCTCGTTCGGGTTGCCGGTATAGAACCCATCCACGTCCGACAACAGGATCAGCTGGTCGGCGCCGATGGTCACCGCGATCTGGGCGGCCAGTCGGTCATTGTCGCCGTAGCGGATCTCATCCGTCGCAACGGTGTCGTTTTCGTTGACGATCGGAACGACACCGAGGCTCAGCAATGTCTCAAGCGTTGCACGTGAGTTTAGGTAACGGCGGCGGTCAGCGCTGTCTTCCAGTGTCACCAGCACCTGCGCAGTTGTGATCTTGTGCGGGGTCAGAGCCTCTTCGTACGCACGGGCCAGCCTAATTTGGCCAACGGCAGCGGCGGCTTGAGACTGTTCCAGCGCCAAGGTCTCGATCGGCAGGTTCAGCACGCCCCGCCCCAAGGCGATTGACCCGGACGACACCAGAATGACATCCGTCCCCTGCCCCTTGAGCCACGCCACATCTTGCGCCAGTGAATGCAGCCAGTCCGACCGTAACAACCCCGTATTCCGGTCCACCAGCAAAGCGGACCCGATCTTGACCACCAGACGTTTCGCCGAGGTCAGGGTTGCCACGTCTTCGCCTCCTCAGCGGGCTTCTGCCGCAGCCGGTTTTCGTCGATCTGAGCGCGTAGGGCCCGCAGAACCTCGGTCACACCCAGATGAGCCACGCCAGACATGGTCATAACGGGGCCACCGACGGCCTCTTCCAACTCGGCCTTGGCCAGATCGCGCTCTTCGTCATCCAGCGCGTCGACCTTGTTCAGCACCGTGATGCGGGGCTTTTCAGCCAGCTCACCACCATACGCTTCGAGCTCATGGATGATGGTTCGATAATCATCGGCCACCGTCTCAGATGTGCCATCGACCAGATGCAGCAACACCGCGCAACGTTCGACGTGTCCGAGAAACCGGTCACCGATCCCGCGGCCTTCATGCGCGCCTTCGATCAGGCCGGGGATATCAGCCACGACGAATTCGACATTATCGACGCCGACAACGCCCAGATTGGGATGCAGCGTCGTAAAGGGGTAATCCGCGATCTTCGGGCGCGCGTTCGATGTCGCCGCCAGAAAGGTTGACTTGCCCGCGTTGGGCATCCCCAACAGACCCACATCAGCGATCAGTTTCAGCCGCAGCCAGATGGTGCGGTCGATCCCCGCCTGCCCCGGATTGGCGCGGCGCGGGGCCTGGTTGGTGGCCGATTTGAAGTGCAGGTTGCCAAAGCCGCCATTGCCGCCCTTGGCCAGCAAGACGCGTTGTCCGACTTCGGTCAGGTCACAAATGACGGTCTCTTCGTCTTCGTCCAGAATCTCGGTGCCGACAGGCACACGCAGCACGATGTCGTCTCCATCCTTGCCGGTGCGTTGCTGGCCACGACCGGGTTGGCCGTTCTTAGCAAAGAAATGCTGCTGATAGCGGAAGTCGATCAGGGTGTTCAGCCCGTCCACGACCTCGGCCCAGACGGACCCGCCTTTACCGCCGTCCCCGCCATCGGGTCCACCGTATTCGATGTATTTTTCGCGCCGAAAGCTGACGCAGCCGCCACCGCCGGCCCCGGACCGGATGTAGACCTTTGCAAGATCGAGAAATTTCATGGCTGTCCCCTACTGCAAAGGCCCCATCGGCCACAAGTCAGAGTTTTTTACTGTATGTCCAGGTGGGCACGTTTGCATCACGCGCCACCGAATAATTCTCGGCATCACCAAGGTACTGGAACCCGCAATGAGTCAGCACCCGGGCCGAGGCCGGATTATCCTGAAACACGCTGGCGAACATGGTGGCGTTCTCCAGCGGATTTGCATTGACCAGCGCCTCGACGGCCATCGATGCGATGCCGGTGTTCCAATAGACTGGCGCGACCCAATAGCCGACTTCGGTCTGGTTGCGATCCAGCCGCGTCAATGAGATCAGGCCGATCAGCTCGGGTCCGCCATCTTTGGTGGCATCCATCACCCAAACGTCCTCTTCGCGATCCTCGGCCATGGAACGGGTCACAAAGGCCTCGATCGAGCCGGGCGGTAAAGGGTGCGGGATCGACGTGGTCATGCGCGCCACGCGCTCATCGCCTGCGTAATGTTCAATGAGACCCATATCCGACCGACGCAGCGGGCGCAGGTCGAACCGCTCGGTTTCTATGACCGGCTGGTTTATTATCGTCTCAAGTTTCATGAGTTCGTTCCTCCTCCGAACAACACGTAAATCGCGGACGCAACGGTGAAACCAATTAACGTCCCAATCAGATATTTCCGCCCCATCCGATCTTCAACCGCAGGGGCGATCCGGCCCTGAACCGGGGACGGGATAATGCTTGCTGCGTGTGTCATCGGGGCCATTGATCAAAACTGCGTTAAAACGAGAAAGGGGACCGGCATTTTCTGCCGGTCCCCCATGAATTTTTCAAACCTTATGGGTTTCGGCTTACTCTGCGGCCTCCGCCACTGGCAGGACCGAAATAAAGGTGCGGTTCTTCAGTCCCTTGTGGAACTTCACGGCGCCATCAACAGTTGCAAAGATGGTGTGATCTTTGCCCATGCCTACGCCTTCGCCCGGCCAGAACTTGGTGCCGCGCTGACGCACGATGATGTTGCCTGCGATGGCTGCCTGGCCACCATACAGTTTCACGCCAAGGCGGCGACCAGCTGAGTCGCGACCGTTACGGGAGGAACCGCCAGCTTTTTTATGTGCCATTCTCTCTCTCCTTAGCCTTGAGCCAGCTCTTTGGCTTGCTCAACCCATTCGGGTTTCACTTTGATGGTGTCGATAGCAGCAATCTGCTCGTCCGACAAGGCGGCCAGAGCGGCAAAGCTCTCGATACCTGCGTCGTTCAGCTTCTTGGCAGCGGCGGGGCCGACACCGTTCAGCTTGGTCAGATCGTCAGCGGCAACAGCGGCGGGTGCCTCTGCTTTGGCTTCTGCTTTCTTGGCAGGCTTTTTTGCCGCCGGAGCAGCTTCGCCAGCCGGAGCCGAACCGGTTGCAGCTTTGATGCCCGACTTGTCAGCGCCCGACGACAGGATGTCGGTGATTTTGACCAGGGTCAGTTTCTGACGGTGGCCAACGGTACGCTTCGAGCTGTGCTTACGACGGCGCTTGACGAACTTGATGACCTTGTCACCTTTGACCTGTTCGATCACTTCGGCCTGTACGCCCGCGCCTTCAACGAAAGGTGCGCCAACAACCGGAGCGTCGCCGCCCAGCATCAGAACATCGTTGAATTGAACTTTTTCACCTGCG
Organism: Ruegeria sp. AB10; assembly: GCF_056542745.1. Lineage (NCBI taxonomy): Bacteria > Pseudomonadati > Pseudomonadota > Alphaproteobacteria > Rhodobacterales > Roseobacteraceae > Ruegeria > Ruegeria sp. AB10. The sequence continues at coordinate 104,940 of NZ_JBQGAI010000001.1, forward strand.
TCGGCAGCCAGTTTTTCAACGCGGAGCACGTCGCCCGCCTGAACCTTGTACTGCTTGCCGCCAGTCTTGAGGACCGCAAACATGCGTCTTTCCTTTTCATACCCGCGTTCTGTGGTCCCCTTTCGGGCGTTTTCGGCCCCAAGAAACTTGAAAGCCACCTCGAACAGCGCGCCCTTTTCGGGCTGTGTGACGACCCGTGGCATATGCCCTATGGGTCAATAATAACGAGACCCGGCGCGGAAAACCGGCCGGGATGCGCGCTTATCCATAGATTGCAGAGGAAAGTCAACATCAAATGCAGGCTTAAAGGTCTGACCCCTGCAGCACCTGCGCGACCGCCTGACCCAATTGAAAATAGATCACGTCGAACATCTGATCGAAACTTTCAAACAGGGCGTTGTTGATCGCCCTGCCCGTCTCGGTTCGTGAAAACGCGATATTCTCGCGAATCTGCGCATCGCTCAGCGGTTGATAGGCCAGCAGAAAGAAAGAATACAGCCATGTCTGCGTCTCTTCTGTCATACTGTCCTTTTGCGCCAGAAGCTGGGCCAAAAGCTCGGCGTCATCCACTTCACCGCCCGGATCCATCCCGCGGAAAAAATTGTAATCGGCGCTGATGGAGTTCTGAACGTTTTCCTCGATCAGGTTGTTGATCCGGATGTATTCATCGACCAGACGGTAAAGCTCGGAATCCTTGTCGCCGTTCTCATACGCGTCCTGTGCCATTTCCTCGATGGCTTCATCGGCAAGCGCGATACGGGCCGTGATCTCAAGCGAAACGATAGTCTGACCTAGATCGCTTTCGTAAAACAGGATGGCGCGGTCCAGTTCCCTGTCGGTAAGGGATTGATCGAACACATCCACGACCTGGCGGCGCATTCTGTCGGCATCGTAAATCCGGCCGACCTGGTTTTGAAAAACCTGGCCGCCTTTATTGTCCAGAAAGCTCTCCTGCAGGGTTTGCCCCATCGTGCCACCCTCATCCTGCAGGATCTCGATGACTTCATCCAGATGCAGGGCTTGCAGCAGACGTTCGACCTTTTCCTCGGCCTGCAGCGGCATGGTCCACAAAAATAGGGCGGCAAACGCCAGAAACAGTCGCATCAGATGTCCTGTGCCGGGTGCAATTCCGCCATCCGTGAGGCCAGAACCTCGAACTTCATGGCCATGATTTCGTATTGAACCGCGTTGAGAAGCTCATAGACCTCCTGCATCAGCGGCTGTTCCAACGCCTCGGCATAGGCGATGACATCGGCATCCGAGAAATCCCGATAGGTATAGGCCGCCCCCGCAAGCGCGGACAATTGCAACGCCTGTCTCATGCCGGTTTCGTTTTGCTTCATCATCTGCCGCAGCTCATCCGCGCCCAGGTCCAGGTCGATCACTCCGGATGCGCTGGCGGCCAGCAGAAAGCGCAGTTGTATCTCTTGCAGCGCCCGCAACGCCGTTCCGCTGGAATCAATGGCGGCGTTCATGCGTTTGAGGTTCTCGACCCGCTTGGACCCGTCTTTGATCAGACCGGCGACAATCTCCTGACCCTGCTGCTGCATGGCGTCGTCATCTTCGATCATATGAGACGCATTCTCCGCTTCGACCAACCGCTGCCCCAGATCCGAGGCATAGAATTCGACGGCGTGGTTCAGGGCCTCATCACTCAACGTTTGTTCCAGAATGGCGACTGCGGTTTCGTGCATGTCTTCGGTGTCGAACACCTCTTCGGTCAGGCGGGCCCAGTCCGAGCCGAACCCTTCGGGATCGATTCCCAGCATCCGGGGGGCTGAGGCCGAGGAAAGCGCGATGCTTTCCAGCGCCACATCGAATCCGGTTGTGGTCAGAAAAGCCTCAATCCGGTCGCGCCCGGCAGCCCACGAAGGCGCGGGCAACATGGCTAGTGCCAAAAGCAACGGAACAAAGAGCAAAGCGAGGCGGCGTAGGTGACAAGTCATACCCAGAAGCCTAGGTGTTTTGCGCCGTCTGGCAATGGAAAATCCCGTCTTGGTGAATTTCGGGAATTTTCTGCTTGCACCCCCGCGCGTTCCTCACTAAATCCCCCCCTCACAGACCCCCGCGGAGAGGTGCCGGAGTGGTCGAACGGGGCGGTCTCGAAAACCGTTGTGGGTGCAAGCCCACCCAGGGTTCGAATCCCTGTCTCTCCGCCACTATTGCGCGACCATTACAATCCCCGAATATAGTCCCGTAGCCCTACTCACGACCGAGTGCACTTGTCGTCGAACAACAGATGGGTCTGCCTTCAGATAGATCAGAATAGTTGCTTATTTTCTTTTCTAAATTCTACAGAGCCCAGCACCCTCCTTCCCAAAGGCTATTTTAGGTCCAAACCGGACATTAAACCCGCTCTTCAATTGTTGCCGTTCGCTTCGACCCTAAAGTCACCCTAAACACACGCCAATTCCGATTCCGGTTGGCACAAAAGTCGCGGATCAAGCCGCCTCGTAATGGTTGAACACTTCTGTGGCGCCATCCTTGCGGATCAGGAAGACCGAATAGGCCTCTCGCTCACTCTCCGGCCCCATACCGGGTGAGCCATAGGGCATGCCTGGCACTGTCAGCCCGACCGCATCTGGGCGCTTGGCCAACAAGCGCCGGATATCGGTTGGTGGGACATGGCCTTCGATGACGTAGCCCTCGACCAGGCCGGTATGACAGGACGCCATCTGCTCCGGGACACCCATGGTGATTTTATATTGAGACAAAGCCTCCCACGAGGCGTTCTGCACCTCCATCTCGAACCCTTCGCGCTGCATAATGCTAATCCAGGCGTTGCAGCACCCGCATTCGGGGTCCTTGAGGACCTGCACCAGCGGCTTGGTCGTTGCCACTGTCGGCGAGGCCAGAGCGATGCCTGAGGCACCGAGGCCGGCCAGGAAGAGGCGGCGGTCAAGTGTCGGGGCAGTCATGTCAATTTCCTTTCCGTGTTCGCGCCTGCGGTGTGATATTGGGTCTTGTGGCTGAAATCGCTGGCAAGTGTCATGATATGTGTCAAGCGGACGAGCATAAGCTGCCTTGCATCTGTTCGCTTTCGGTGCACACCGCCTGCATGTCGCAACCGCTTGGATGGGGTCAGCGCGACTTTCATGATTTCAGACAAAGTAGCCATTAGATCTTAAGGCCAAAATCGCAAGGTGCAGGCGAAGCCTTCAGTAAACCACGAGTGGGTAAGTTGAATTCCTATTTTCGCCCCCTCAGGCGTAGCGCATTCTACACCACTGAAACCGACGAAGCGCTCATGGCGACGGCGACGAACATCGAGCCGGATTACGGGATATGGGGTGAGACTGTTTACATCGGCGAGGATGATGCGAAGTTCAAAGCAAAGGCCCAACTCAGTACGATCTAAGCCGAAACACTGGACCGCAGTTCGCGCGGGAATGGCGTCATTTTATTTTGGCGGCGTGGCAAAGGCGAAGTCTTCACTGCCGGGACCTGCGAATGGGTCATGGGGTTGATTTGCAAGGATCAACAAGTGGAGCGTATCACCCGCAATGCGCTGAACAGGTTTCTTGCGGCTGACCGATAGCTCGAATTTTTGATCCTGCGTTAAGATGGCAACATCAGTCTTAGGCGGACAGACTGCGATGCCAAGTTGCGGCTGGTCAGAGTAGAAACTCCTCACAAAAACACTGCCATTCAAATCGACATGAGCCATTTCTTGAAAATTCTCACCGTGACCCGCTCCTGATCGCCGGGGCGGCAGACGAAGTAGAGCCCACGATCCAACGGGACGCTGCTATCATCGAGACGGATCAGCCGACCAAGTTCCAAGTCTCTTGCCGCCAAGAGATGTCTTGCCAGTGCCACGCCCTGTCCGTCAATCGCCGCCTCCAACAGAACAGCGCTATCCACGTATTTGATGCTTTGCGAGTTGATCCGATCGGCGTCCAGCCCAACTTGTGCAGCCCAGCTTTCCCATCCGACGTTGAAAGCGTCGTGCAACAATGGCAGATCAGCCACGTCCTCGGCCCGCATTGGCAGCCGCGTTTTCTCGACAAGCGACGGCGCGGCCACGACAATCAATTCCTCTTTTTTGATCTGCTCATGATACAGCCCGCCCCAGCCGGGCTCGCCAAACCGCAGAGCGACATCGACCTCGGACGCATCGAAATCCGCAAAGGCATCATTTGTGTCCAGCAACAATGCGATCCCCGGATGGTCTTGCTGAAACGAGGTAAGCAACGGCACAAGCCATTTGAGCGCCAGCGACGTGGACAAGGACACGGTAATCGACTGGCGGTGATGCAATCGCTTCACCTCCATCACACCCAACTGCAACGCCGAAAACGCCCCCCGTGTTGACTGATACAGACGTTCCCCGGCTCTGGTCAGTTCAACGCCATTGGGGCGGCGATGAAAGAGTGTCACGCCAAGGTGCAGTTCCAGCAATTTGATTTGCCGACTGATCGCCCCGTGGGTGACGTTCAACACATCCGCCGCTTTGGTGAGGCTGGACTGGGTTGCGGTTTCGTCAAAGGCCTGAAGGGCGCGAAGGTGCCTGAGGTTTTCTGTCATGTGAGAAAATCTAACAGCAATGCTCTGAAAACTCGATAGGTCTGTCTGGTTTCAAGGGGATACACTGAACGCAGACTGAATATTCTCACAAGCTTTGCGCCCATTGAAAGGACATACCATGCCCGAAACCAAAGTTGCGTTGATGACAGGTACCGGACAAGGCATTGGCCGGGGCTGCGCCGTTGAGATGGCAAAGGCAGGTTACAAAGTCTCACTGATGTCGCCGTCCAATCGCTCGGTTGAACTGGCCGAGGAGCTTGGGGGCATTGGCCGCCGCGGTTCTGTTCTGGATGTCGACGACTTACAGGCGATGATCGATGACACCATGAGCAAATACGGGCGGATTGATGCAATCGTCAGCAACATGGGGCACGGGGGGTCGGTACCCGAGGCCATCAAAACGGTAGGCTTCGATCCTGATTTTGACGGGCCGCTATTGGAGCTTAGCGACGAATTGTGGCACGAAAGTCTGGATATGTACGTTCTGAATGTCGTGAAGATCGCCCGTATCGTCACGCCCATTTTGATCGAACAAGGCGGCGGTGCATTCGTAAACATCTCGTCCATGAACACAATCGAGCCACGCGCGCCCTACCCCATGAGCATGCTGCGCGGCGCTCTGCACAGTTTCTCAAAGCTCTACGGGGATCGCTATGCGCGGCACAACATCCGTATGAACAACCTGCTTCCCGGGTTCTGCGAGAATGTGAACCTGTCCGAACAAGCCCGTCGGGAAATTCCGGCGCAACGACCAGCTACGTTCGAGGAAATCGGACAAACCTGCGTGTTTCTCGCCAGTGATGCGGCCCGCTATATTAACGGTCAGAGTATACTGTCCGACGGTGGGATGAACCGCGCGGTTCGGTAGGAAAGAGACGGTGAAAGATGATCGTTACGGCGCTCAAAGAAATCCTTGGGACAGATCGGGACGTTTCCGGTCCGGGCTGGAACAGTAGGCGTCTGCTGCTTGCCTCCGATGGTATGGGGTTTTCGCTGACGGATACGATCATCAAAAAGGGCGCAGTGCTCGAACTTGAATACACCCATCATCTGGAGGCGTGTTATTGTATCGAGGGTAAGGGCCGGATCAGGGCGGCTGATGATAAAATCTGGCACCTCCTTGAACCATTCACTCTTTACGCATTGGATCAGCATGACCGGCACGTGGTGCAAGCCACAGACGCCGATTTAAGGCTTGTCTGCGTTTTTACGCCACCGCTTAGCGGTCGCGAAACGCACTGCAAAGACGGAAGCTATGCACCGGCTGACACCTAATAGCCGAGCGGATGTTCATCGGTGCCTATGGCTCTTTACGTTCATCGAAAAAAGCGGTCTTTATCGTGCCTTCCACCCGTCGATCAGCCCGGCGGCTGCGTCTGCATAGGTCTGCGGGAACTGGTCCGAGGTTCGGGCTTTCATGATCGTATGCAGGCCCAACAAAAGGCTGATCAGCACCCGGGCGGCCTCAGGTGGATCGACCTCGGAACGGATGGCCCCGTCTTTCTTTGCCAGGCTTAGAATCGCCGCGAACCGCCCTTCCAGCGCGGTCAGGTAGCGTTCGATTCGGGCATTGACCTCAGGGTCAGAGCGGGCAAATGCACTGATCGAATTGAAGGCAAGACACCCTGCATCCTCGATCTTCGGCATGCGGTCGATTGAGGCGATGCCTTTGAACCAATCCCCCAGATCATCCAGCGTGCAGGTATCTGCATCGGGAAAGTGCCGGGCCTCGGCATTGTCCAGGTAAGTGTCCAGGGTCTTTAGGAAAAACTTCTCTTTCCCGCCATAGGTGGTCTGCAGCGTAAAGCGGGTCAACCCTGTCTCCTGCTCCAGATCCCGGGTGCTGGCCCCGTGATATCCCCGCCGCCAAAACAGGTCCAGCGCACCCGCCACAGCACTGTCGTGATCCGTCTTGCGTTTTCGTGCCACGGATTCCTCCTTGCCTTTTCTATCCACTCGGATAGTAATTAATTTCTATCCATATGGATAGCATTCCGGCTACGCGGCAGCAAACACCGCGTTGCCGCAAATTCCCAACCCGAAAGGGAGATAAAATGACCGCCATCGACCCGACACCCGGTGCATCAAAGCCCGTCACCCTGCGCGTGCTCTTCATTCTGAATGCGCTGAAAATCCTGTTGGCCTTTGGCTTCTTTGCCACCTTCAAGTTCTACGGGTTGCAGGTCGGAGAGCTGGCCGGAACGCAAGCCGCCAACCTGATGCTCTATACGATGCTGGGGTACATGGTGACTTTTACCTGCATCATCGCCTCCATCCTCAAGCGCAGCATGATTGGCATCCGCGCCGCGATAGCCGTTGATTTTCTGGTCTCGATCCCGGCGACCGCGGTCATCGGCTTTATCATCGCGATCATCAGTATGGGCCTGACCTTCACTGCCCCTGTCCGCGCGTATTTCGCGTATCGTGGTTAAGATGCGCATCCCGCCCCGCGCGGCATGACGAGGCGCTGGGTTTGATCGAACAAACAGGCAACGCAGAAAGGACGGCTCGATGACCACCGAACCGGGGATTTCAACCGACTTCCCGTTTGACTCGAAATATATCGAGGTGAACGGCCAGCGCATCCACTATGTCGACGAAGGCGAAGGCGCGCCGGTTCTGTTTCTGCACGGCAATCCGACCTCGTCCTATCTGTGGCGCAACATCATCCCATATGCTGCCAGGCAGGGCCGCGCCATCGCCCTGGACCTGATCGGCATGGGGAAATCGGACAAGCCCGACATTCCGTATCGCTTTGTCGATCACGTTCCCTTTGTGGACGGCTTTATCCAGGCGCTGGGGCTGCAGAACGTGACGCTTGTCATCCATGACTGGGGCTCGGCTTTGGGGTTCCACTATGCGCATCGGCATCCCAAGAACATACGCGGCATCGCATTCATGGAAGGCGTTGTCCGTCCAATGACCTGGGCCGGGTTCCCGCCCGACTTCCGTACCGGGTTTCGGATGATGCGGACACCGGGTCTGGGGTGGGCGATGATCTCGGGCCTGAACATGTTCGTCGAGAAAATCCTGCCAAGCGCCATTCTGCGCGACCTGACCCCGGAAGAGATGGCGCACTACCGCGCGCCCTACCCCACAGCACGCAGCCGTAAACCGGTTCGGGTCTGGCCCTGCGAGATTCCGATCGACGGTACGCCAGCGGATGTTCATGACATCGTCAGTGGCTACAGCCTTTGGCTGGGTGAAACCCAGACCCCGATGCTGATGTTTCACGGCTCACCCGGAGGCACCATCGGGCCAAAAGAGGTCGCCTGGTGCCGTCAGACTATCCGGAACCTCGAGGTCGTAGATATCGGGAAAGGCATTCATTTCTTGCAGGAAGATAACCCCCATCTGATCGGACAAAAGCTGGAGGACTGGCTGGCACGCCTGCCCAATTGAGCTCTGTTCAGCCGTGTTTAACGGCTGAACCCTACACATAAATCAGATTTCCTGTTTGTATGCTTTGACGATCGCCCAACGCATTCAAACGCCAAGCACCGGAGAGTGATCCTCCCCATCCTTCGGAACATCAATGAGCTTTTGGTGCCGCTGACAAAATTCACTCATCTCAAACCACTATGATGCACTCCGGTGACATCCCTAGCCGCTGTGCGCGCCATACCTGCCCATTTTGCCACGATAAAGCCCCGGTTTCGTTGATCGCAGCATATCACCGGATGCAGTGTGCGTTGTTTTGAGTGCTAAGCTTGTGACCGCCTTCATGAGTGCGAAGGGCTGCACTGATGCTGGCGGACCAAAGCAGAAACAGCGTTCAGGACAAGGGAAGAAAACGAATTCCCGGACATCAAGCTATAGTGGGGTGCTTGAGGCGGTAAATCAATCACCGCCTCGCACAGAAGCTTAAGATTAGCTGGCGGTTTCGTGTGCCAGCGCGTCCATCAGCGTGCCGAGGTTGTGCTGGAACATCGCAAGATAGCTGGTCGCAGGGCCACCGCGTTCGGACAGAGCATCCGAGAACAGACGACCGCCGATCACAATTCCGGTCTCTTCCGAGATTTGCTGCACCAGGGCCGGGCTGGTGATGTTCTCGACAAACAGCGCCGCCGCGCCTTCTGCCTTCAACTGGTCGATCAGGACAGCAAGGTCCTTGGCTGACGGCTCGGCCTCGGTGTCGATGCCGACCGGAGCCAGAAAGGTCAGGCCGTAGGCGTCCGCCAGATAGCCGAACGCATCATGCGCTGTCACAACGGTGCGACGGTTCGCGGGCAGGTCGGCCAGTTTTGACTTGGTTTCGGCATCCAGCGCTTCCAGTTCGGCGATGTAGGCGTCGGCGTTGGCGGCGATCTCGTCTGCGTGCTCGGGCATGGCCTCTTTCATCGCGGCGGCCACGTTGGTCACGTAGATCACGCCGTTTGACAAAGAGTTCCACGCGTGCGGGTCGGTTATTCCGTCAACCTTGACCGGCGTGATGCCGGCGGTGGCCACGTGGACGGTTGCTTCGGTTCCGGATTCCGAAATCAAAGTGTCGGACCACGTCTCGAAACCCAGGCCGTTGACGAAAATGATGTCCGCCTGAGCCACGGCGCGCGCATCGGCGACCGAGGGCTGGTAGACATGCGCGTCCGCGTCGGGACCCACGATGGTCGTCACAGTGGCCAGATCGCCCACAACCTCTTCGACCATGTCGCCCAGGATCGAAAAGCTGGCAACGATCTTGACGTCGTCTTCAGCAGCGGCTGGCAGTGCGGCCAGAGCAAAGGATGCCGTTGCAATACCGGCATAGATGGATTTCACAAGAGTCATTTGGCTCTCTCTTCTTGATGGATTTGCGCAACGGTGAGGTCTTTTGAAACGGACGGTCTGCGCAGCCGTCTGCCAAAACCAAGGGGGCCAAAAATGGCCGAAACGAAGAAGAACCCGCCCGCGACCAGCACAATTGCCGGACCGGATGGGGTGTCCGGGAACAGATACGACAGGGTCAGGCCGATCCAGCAACTGGACAGGGCGAAGATAAAGCCCAGGACCAGTTGCACGGTGATCGTACTGGCCCAATAGCGTGCTGCGGTTGCGGGCAGGATCATAAGGCCAACAGCCATCAGCGTGCCCAGCGTCTTGAAGGCCGCCAGCAGGTTCAGCACCAGAAGCAGCATAAAGCCCTGATCGATCAGCCACGGACGGCGCGTCTGGGTTTCAAAGAAAACGGGGTCACAGGTGCTGACGATCAAAGGCCGCAGCAAGAAGGCAAAAGCAACCAGCGTGACGGTGGCGACCCCTCCCACCAGCAGCATTGAAGCGTCGTCTATGCCGAGGATCGATCCGAACAGGAAGCTCTTCAACGGAACCGCAGACCCTGCGGCCGACAGGATGAAGATACCGACAGCAAGTGCGATCAGGTAAAGCGAGGCCAGGCTGGCATCGCTGCGCAGGATCGTCCGACGCGCCAGAAAGGCCGTCAGAATGGCAACCCCCACGCCTGCGATCAGACCGCCAACCAGCAGCGACATGACCGACAGGCCCGCCGTGACAAACCCGATGACGATGCCGGGCGTGATGGCATGGGCCATGGCCTCGCCCGCCAGTGACAAGCGGCGCAGGACAAGGAACGCGCCCACCGGCGCAACCGAGGCCGACAGGACCGTGGTCGCCACAAAGGCACGCCGCATGAAGGCAAAGCTCCACATTTCGCTGAGGAGGTCAAACATGAGCGTGCTCCGATGTTGAACGGTTGCCCCGGAACATCCAGGAGGCCTGGCTTTCCGACAGATATCCCTGGGCTACCAGCCGGTCGGGGGTCAGCACGTCGCTGACCTTGCCATAGGTTGCCTCTTGCCCGCCCAAAAGCAGGGCGTGGCTGCAATGATCCAGCACGGACGACAGATCATGTACCACCAGCACAACGGCGCGACCTTCGCCGCGCCAGCGTTCGATGATCGACAGCAGATGCGCCTCGGTGTGTTGATCGACGGCCGCAAAGGGTTCATCCAGTAGGACAAGCGGAGCGTCCTGCATGATCACTCGGGCAAACAGTGCGCGCTGTAATTGGCCGCCGGACAGCATGTGCAGGGGCCGGTCCGCGATATCCAGAACGCCGGCCTCATCCAGCGCAGCGGTCATCCGGTCACGCGCGGCATTGTCCAGCCCGGAACGGAGGCCAAAGCCGCGCCATGCGCCCATTGCAGCCAGATCCCGCACGCGGATGGGGAAACGCCGGTCAAACTCGGTCATCTGCGCCAGATAGCCGATTTCACGGGGGCGGCCTTGCGGCCAGTCAACGCTGCCCGAAAGCGGGTCGATCAGACCCAACAGCATCTTCACGAATGTGCTCTTGCCCGAACCGTTGGCCCCCAATACGGCCAAAGTCGTGCCAACTTCGACATCCATGGACAAGCGGCGGAATAGGGTCAGGTCGCGGTAGCCAAGGGTCAGATCGCGGATTTGCAGAACAGCTGACATCAGATCACCGCGTAAATCGCAAGCCACAGAAGCGCCGACAGAGCCAGAGCGCCCGCAACCAGCACCGGTATGCTGTATTCCGTCAGGCAGCGGCCGCGGTGCGCAACGTCAAAGTCGGTCGAACGGCGCGTCATCGGGCTGCCTCGCTAGATACAGAAATGCCAGACTGGGCCGAGGTGACATTCACCCCACGCGTTTTGCAGGGTCGGGATTCAGAATTCCGCAATAACAATGACTTCGCCTCCTCAGCTTGGACGAGGGCAAAGCGAGTGCAAGGTTCTGAACGGCAAAGGCCGTGTGAAACATTGTCATCTCCCTCTGGGACACCCCGCCCAGGTTAGTAATAATTCGGATGGCAGGTCTCCTGACTTGCGGGTCAACGCTATCCCGATCCTTCCCAGGCGTTTGCCCAGTGGCCGATCTCGGGTCGCTCACCGCCTACAGTTGCGGGGGCAGTCACGGAATTGGCCTTTTCAGGGCCGCACCGTATTCCCTTTTATCCCAAACCGCAGAACACGGTCGGGAACCATCCCGGCCACAAAACACAAATCGAATTGATTCGACAATAGAGCGCGCTAGCTACAGCGGTCGATCGCTTGAACTTCACAGGGCGTTTGAGTGGTTTTATGGCCGCCGCCATACGACCGCCAGCCCTATCCTATGCAGAGTTCTGAAGGCATTCGAAACCGCGCAGCCATGCTTTGGCCAAACGCGCCGCATCCGGCCCCGCCCGGTGCGGCGGCGGCCCCGCACTTTCCAACGTGTGATAGACGCATTCAATTGCTGCATGGTCGGTCAGGCTCATCCGGATATAGCTGTCAAAATCCAGAAGTTGGACTTTGGGAAATGGCATGTCCGTTTCCAGCAGCCGTATCAGCCATCGCCGCTCAAACTCTGGATTGTCCGTCACGGCAATTCCTGTGTTTTCTGCCTTGAACCATTGTGCGACTGCTTTGGGATCATCGCCCTCTGCTTCAAGATATGCGCGGCTTAACCCGTGGATTCCGGCACTGACATCCGACCAGCCCGCCGCATCCCAGTCCGGATGGGGTTTGATAAGGCGTGATGCGGTGATCACCTTGCTCTGGACCACGCGCGAAATCCCGATCTCGATCGGCCAACTGATCGCGCTGAGAGAACTGGCTTCGAAATCTAGGAAATAGGCAGGCTGGGTTCGGACCAGATTCTGTGTTCGTTCAGTCAAAACGGGCTATCCAATCTTGTTGCGATAGGCTCAACGGGTGGGTGTCACGCATCAAATGTTACTTCGATTGTGTGGTGGCATGTTATTGCCATTGCGTTTCGGCGGATAGGCGTAGCATGGCTCAATCCCCGGATTTGAAAAGAACTTCCGGGTTTTCCCCTTTGCATCCGGTTAGATTTGACCCATCTCGGCGACACATTTTCCAAAGGAGAGACACATGTCGCGCACTATCGTATTAGCTGTAGCCATCGCCGCCATTGGCGCCGGCGCGTATTATTACCTTACTCAACCCGAACCCACGCCCGCCGAACAATTGCAATCGGCGGCGCAAGATGCCGGCGACGCGGTCAGCGAGGCAGCCCAGGACGCAACCGATGCGGTCAGCGAGGCTGCAAGCTCGGTCACGGAACAGGCAGCCGAAGGCGCCTCGTCCATTGCGGCACAGGCCACTGACGCGGCCGAGCAGGCCGGAGAAGCGGCCACGGACCTAGCCAATCAGGCCGGTGAGGAAGTCGCCGCCTTGGCGAGCCAGGGTCAGGATCTGCTGAACTCGTGGGTCGAGAACGGCGCGCTGAGCCTTGAGAATTTCGACTATGACACGATGGTCGCTTCAATTCAGGAAAGCGATCTGGCGCAGGACCTGAAAACACAGGCCATTCAGATTCTGGATGACATCAAGGCTTCACCAGAAACGATCGCGGTTAAGTTCCAGGAACTCCGCGACCTGCTGTCGGGACAGTGAAGCAAACGGGTCGCCCGGATCGGGCGGCCCCCTATTGGGCGTGGCGTAGGTTCCATCCACGTCAGGGCGTCGGTCGATTGACGCGCACAGGCGCATTTGTTTGGCTGTCATCGAGTTGGAAATAAACCCAAATTCATCTGTTACACGGGGCGTCCTTATAGTGCCGCCAGTGACTGGGTTTTGGCAACGATACACGCGGTTCAAAAACAAGGAACGACCATGACCACCCTGCCCCAGACCATGTGTGCAACCGTTCTTTTGCACGACGGCTATTCCGGTGAAGCCACCGGTCCATATATCGAAAACGCCGGAGATTGGCTGGCCGAAGCCGAACTGCCGGTTCCTGAACCCGGCCCCGGGCAGGTTCTGGTCAAGTTGCGCGCAGCCTCGGTGAACCCGTCCGATATCCATTTCATCAAGGGTGAATACGGGCAGCCCCGCCTCAAAGGCGCGGCCGCCGGGTTTGAGGGCTGTGGCGACGTCGTCGCGACCGGTCAAGGTTCCGAGGCGCTGATGGGTCAGCGCGTTGCCTTCATCACCGCCGGTTCCGGTGCCTGGGCCGATTACGTGCTGGCACCGGCGATGATGTGCATCCCCCTGCGCCCCGAGATTTCCGACGAAGACGGCGCGGCGCAGATCGTGAACCCTCTGACCGCCATGGCGATGGTTGATATCGCCCGAGGCGCCGGGGACGCGTTCGTGGTTTCGGCGGCCACCAGCCAGTTGGGTAAACTGATGTGCGGCCTCGGGCGCGACCTTGGCCTGAAACCGATCGCTCTGGTCCGGCGCGGCGAAACGGTCGACATGTTGAAAGACCACGGGGCGGCAGAGGTTCTGGTGACCACCGAGCCGGAGGTCGCCCAGAAATTTGCCAAAGTCAGTCAGGCTCTGAAGCCCCGCGTGTTTTTGGACGCTGTGGCCGATCAACTGTCCGAGCAGGTGTTCTGCGCCATGCCCAATCAGGCGCGCTGGGTCTGCTATGGCAAGCTGAGCGCCGAACTGCCGAAACTGACGCAGATGGGCCAGCTGATCTTTATGGGCAAGCAGATCGAGGGCTTCTGGCTGACCAATTGGGTGACCTCGACCCCACCGCAGGATCAGGCGCGTGTCGTGGCCGAGGTTCAGGCCCGCTTTGCCGATGGCCGCTGGAAAACCGATGTTTCCGAACGGCTTGCACTGAGGGAGTTGGTGCCAAATCTGGCCGAAGCCCTGAAAAAGAGTGACGGAAAGGTGATTATCACGCCATAGTAGAACAAAGCCCCGGGTGACGGAGGATCTCCGGGGCGTTTAAAACGCCGGGCCCACCGGCTGGGAGGGTGAAATTGGACAATGCGCAGCTGCTGATCAGCGGGCTGGCAAATGGCTGTGTCTATGGCCTGATCGCGCTTGGTTTTGTGTTGATCTACAAAGCGACCGAGGCGGTGAATTTCGCGCAGGGCGACTTCATGATGCTGGGCGCCTTTGTCACCATCGGGCTTACCAATACCGAATACATGGGGCTGCCTTTCTGGCTCGCTCTGCCGATCTCGTTGGGGATCATGGGGGTGCTTGGGTATTTGCTGAACCGGCTGATCATCCGCCGTCTGTTTGGGGAAAGCCAGACTGCGGTGGTGATCCTGACGATCGCTCTGGGCTTTGTGATCCGTTTTGTGGCCGGGCTGATCTGGGGGCACGAGCCGCAAACCTTGCAGAGCCCTCTGGCCGGAAAGGAATTCCGGTTTGGAGGCATTGTTCTGGGCATGGAGGATGTAGCCGTCATCGTCGTCACCGTTTTGCTGACGTGGGGGATGTATGTGTTCTTCAACCGGACAAAACTTGGGTTGGCGATGCAGGGCGCGTCGCAGAACCAGTTGGCGGCCTATTACATGGGCATTCCGGTCAAACGCGTTCAGGGTTTCATCTGGGCTTTGGCCGGAGTGGTCGCCGGTATCGCAGGCGTGTTGTTCGCCGCCAAAGGCGCTGTTGATCCAACAACCGGCCTTTTGGGGATCAAAGCCTTTGCTGCCGCTGTAATTGGCGGGTTAGGCAGCTTGCCGGGCGCACTGGCCGGAGGGTTGATCGTCGGCGTCATCGAACCCTTTGCCAGCCGTTACATCGCTGCGGGCTACAGTCAGATCGCGCCTTACGCGCTGTTGCTGGCGGTGCTGATCTTCCGCCCCAACGGTCTGTTCAGCCAGGTTCGGGTCAAGAAGGTCTAGGGCCATGCGGATCGTGTTCAAAACCGACTATCTGCAGGATATCCGCCCCTGGAAGGATCGCTATCAGCTCAGCCTCTACATGATCCTTCTGGCAATTGTCGCCGCTGCACCGTGGTGGCTGGATGATTTCTATCTGGGAGAGCTGACGAACGTCCTGATCTGGGCCACCGCCGGGCTCGGCCTGATGGTACTGACCGGTCATACCGGACAGGTCAGTCTGGGTCATGCCGCCTTTCTGGCCTTTGGGTGTTATGCCAACGTCATCCTGATCGAGGCTGGCGTGCCCTTTCTGGTCGCCTTCCCGCTGGCCGGTGTCCTGACGGGAATTGCCGGAGTGACGGTCGCCATCCCTGCCCTGCGCTTGCACGGTATCTACCTGGCGATCTTCACCATGGCCTTGTCGATCCTGATGGATGACGTGATCGTTCTGGCCGAGCCGATCACCGGCGGCGTGGCGGGTAAATATCTGGGCGGGGTCGAGGTTTCCGGCCATCTGGTTGATCGATGGGCCACGCCTGATCAGTTCTTCTGGTTGGTTCTTGGTGTGGCCGTTCTGGTCACCCTCGGCTATATCAACCTGCTGCGCGCACCATTGGGGCGGGCCTTTATCGCGGTGCGCGACTCCGAGATTTCGGCGCAGGCGATGGGGATCGATATTGCCCGCACCAAGATGATCTCGTTCGCCCTGTCCTGCGCCGTGACGGGCTGGGCCGGCGCGCTGATGGGCATGTATGCAGGTGCCTTCAACAACGAGACCTTCAGCGTTCTGATTTCGATCCAATTGCTGATGATGATCGTCATCGGCGGGTTGGGCTCGATCCACGGCGCGTTCCTTGGCGCCATCGTGATCGGGTTCCTGCCGCAGTTCCTGTCGATCTTAAAAGAATACGTGGGTGCGCTGTTCGGTGGCAACACGGTCGCCATTCCGGGGCTGGAGTTCGGCATCTTCGGGATGATCCTGATCGCCTTCATCCTGTTCGAACCGATGGGCCTCTATGGTCGCTGGCTGAAAATCCGCACATGGTTCGAGCTATTCCCCTTCTACCGAAAGGACATGTTCAAGCGGCAGAAATCCTACCTCAAGACGGAACGCCTGCGATGAGCCTGTTGGAGTTCGAAAACGTCACCCTGAAATTCGGCGGCCTGATTGCGGTCAACGATCTGTCCTTCTCGGTTGAACAAGGCGAGGTCTTTGCCATCGTCGGTCCGAACGGTGCGGGCAAGTCCACCGTCTTCAACCTGATATCGCGGTTCTATGATCCATTTGCCGGCGCGATCCGTTTTGACGGCCACGATCTGCTGCAGGTCAAACCCTCGGCCGTGGCCGCCTATGGCGTGGCCCGGACGTTCCAGAATATCGAGCTGTTCGAGCACGCAACTGTTCTGCAAAACCTTCTGGTCGGACGGCACCGGCATCGCCACACCAACCTGTTGTCCGAGATGCTGTTCCTGCCCTCTGCCCGACGGCAGGAGATTGAAAACCGCGAAAAGGTCGAAGAGATCATCGATTTTCTCGACCTGCAGGCGTATCGCGACAAGATGATCGCGGGCCTGCCTTATGGCGTGCGTAAGGTGGTCGAGGTTGCGCGTGCATTGGCCACCGATCCCAAGCTGCTGTTGCTGGACGAACCGGCCTCGGGCCTGTCGGTCGAAGAGACCACGGACATGCGCTGGTGGATCGATGACATCCGGCGGCAGATGGGTATCACTGTGCTGATGGTCGAGCATGACATGGGGCTGGTGTCGGGCGTGTCCGACAGGGTTCTGGCCATGGCCGACGGCGCAAAACTGGCGCTTGGCACGCCTGCGCAGGTGCAATCCCATCCCGCCGTGGTCGAGGCCTATCTGGGGAAAGCCTCATGAGCGATCCTGTCCTGAGCATCCGCAATGTCGAAAGCTTCTATGGTCCCATCATGGCTATCCGGGGTGTGTCGCTGGATGTGCATCGCGGTCAGATCGTCTCGATCCTAGGGGCCAATGGCGCGGGGAAGACGACGCTGATGAAGACCGTCTCGGGCGTGATGGACCCGGAAAAGGGTAAGATCACCTTTGACGGCATCGAAATACAGGGGTCCGAGCCGCATAAGGTTGTCGAGATGGGCATCATTCACGTCCCCGAAGGGCGCGAGGTCTTTCCCCTGATGACGGTCGATGAAAACCTCAATCTCGGTGCTTATACGTTGGCCGACAAATCCCGGATCGATCACAACCGGGAACTAGTGTTTACCTACTTTCCCATCCTGAAGGAGCGGCGCACCCAAGAAGCCGGCACCCTGTCGGGCGGTCAGCAACAGATGCTGGCCATCGGGCGCGGCCTGATGGCGAACCCGAAGATCATGCTGCTGGATGAACCGTCTCTGGGCCTGTCCCCGCTGCTGGTGCAGGAGATCTTTGGCATCCTCAAGCGCCTGAATGACGAGCAGAACATGACCATGATGCTGGTTGAGCAGAACGCCAAGGCTGCCCTTGAACTGGCCCAGCACGGTTATGTGATGGAGGTCGGACGCATCGTCATGGATGGCGCCGCAGATGTGTTGATGCAGTCCGAGGACATCCAGAACTTCTATCTGGGCGTGCAAGAGGAAGGCGCGCGGGAAACCCGCCGTTGGAAGCGCAAAAAGACGTGGAGGTGAGCGGTTGAATATCAGCACCCTGCCCCCTCAGACCAATATCAACGGCGTCTGGTTCAACGCCACTGCCGGACAGCGTCCGGTGCATGTGGATGAATGCACCACCGTCACTCAGCTGTTCCAGAAACGTTGCGCCGCGCTGGGGGACCGCACCGCCCATCGTGAAAAGGACCTTGGGATCTGGAAATCCTATTCGTGGTCTGACTATTGGCAGCACGCCAAATGGATCGGGCTGGCGCTGCGGAAGTTGGGTCTGAAACGCGGTGAGGTCGTCTCGATCCTGTCCGAAGACCGTAAGGAATGGGCTTGGTTCGACATGGGCATTCAGGCCGTTGGTGGAATTGCATCGGGCGTCTACACAACGGACTCGGCCAACCAGTTGAAATACCTGGTCAATGACAGCGACAGCCGCTTTCTGATCGTCGAAAACGAAGAGCAGCTGGACAAGTATCTTGAGGTTGAGGTCGAGGTGCCAAATCTGCTGAACGTCATCATTCTTGAGGATGAGGGTCTGCACGACCTGACCCATCCCCGCTGCATGATGATCGACGAATTGTACGCGCTGGGACAACACGTCGAGTCCGAGGACCCGACACGGTTCGAGGCTGAACTGGCGCTGGTATCGCCTCAAGACACGGCGCTGCTGATCTACACCTCTGGCACCACCGGCAAGCCCAAGGGGGCTATGCTGAGCCATGAAAACATTCTGGCCGCCATCGAAAGCGGGGCCCGCGCCCTGCCCGCCTTTGAAACCGACGAACAGCTGTGTTTCCTGCCGCTCTGCCATATCCTGGAACGCGCGGTCTCGATCTATTTCCCGCTGGCCGCCAAGTGCGTTGTCAATTTCGCTGAAAGCCCCGAGACCGTTTTCGCCAATCTGCAAGAGGTTTCCCCTACCACATTCGTTGCCGTGCCGCGCGTGTGGGAGAAGATTTACTCTCACGTCCAGATCATGGCGCAGGACGCGACCCCTGCAGGTCGGGCCGCGTATCGGATGGCGCTGAAAGCCGGGCACGCGCGGGCTGAGTACTTATGCGCAAGCCGGCCCATTCCAGCAAGCGTTTCGGCGCGGTTCTGGTTGTGGGATCGTCTGGTGCTGCGCAACCTGCGGCGAATGCTTGGGTTGGACAAAATGCGCTGCGGCGGCACCGGCGCGGCACCGATCTCGCCCGAGTTGCTAAGATGGTACTGGGCCATCGGCGTGCCGCTGATCGAAGGGTTCGGGATGACCGAAACCTCTGGGCTGGCGACCATAAACAGCATTGAGACCAACAAGATCGGCACCGTTGGCCCAGCTATTGCCAGCAATGACATCCGCATCTCGGACGAAGGTGAAATCCAACTGAAGGGGCTGAACATCTTTCAGGGCTATTGGCGCAACAACGCCAAGACGGCCGAGACCTTCACCGCCGATGGCTGGCTGCGGACCGGCGATCTGGGGCATATCGATGATCAGGGTTTTGTCACCATCACAGGACGGCTGAAAGACGTCATCATCACCGCAGGCGGCAAGAACATCACCCCGGCCGAGATCGAAAGCCGTTTGAAGTTCAGCCCCTATATTGCGGATGCGGTGATCATTGGCGATGCGCGGAAATACCTGACCGCCCTGATCATGATCGATCAGGAAAACGTCGAGAAATATGCGCAGGATCAGAAAATCCCGTTCTCGAATTTCGCCTCGCTGTGCGCAGCGCCCGAAGTCAGGGATCAGATCGAGGTCGAAATCGCTGCGGTCAACAAGGAATTCGCCCGCGTAGAACAGATCAAGGATTTCCGCCTGATCGACGTGTTGCTGACCGCTGATGACGACGAATTGACCGCGACGATGAAGCTGAAGCGCAGCTTCGTGGAACAGAAACACGCCCATCTTATTGAAGACATGTATAAATAAGGAATTCACAGGGAGGAGAAGTTATGACCAAAGGGATCAAAGGCCTCGCCGCCGCAGCCGCTTTGACGGTGTCCGCGTCCTTGGCCTCGGCGCAGACACAGGGCGTCACGGATGATGAGATCGTCATCGGCTCGGTCAACGATCTGAGCGGTATCTTCGCCGCTGTTGGCGTTCCGGCGACAAAGGGCGCAAACGTGGTGTTTGACCGGGTCAACGCCGCGGGTGGCGTGCATGGCCGGACCATCCGCTATGTGGTCGAAGACAACGGCTACCAGATGCCGCGCGCGATGCAGGGCTATAACAAGCTGTTGAACCGCGACAAGGTGTTCGCCATGCTGCAATCGCTGGGCACCCCGATGAACCTAGCCGGGTTCAAGCTGCTCGATCCCAAGGGCATTCCGAACGTTGCCCCTCTGACGGCATCAAGCCAGATGCTGCAGGAGCCGATGAAGAACAAGTTTACCTCGTTTTCCACCTATTTTGACCAAAGCCGTGTCGGCGTGAAATATCTGGCCGGTCAGTTCGGGGCGCAAAACGTCTGCACCATGTACCTGCCGACGGATTTCGGAGAGGAGATTCTGGACGGCAGCAAGGCCGGCGCCGAAGAGGCCGGTATCACCTTCGCGGCCGAGACGACGCACAAACCTGATGAGACGGATTTTGTCGGCTCGCTGAGCAAGCTCAAGGAAGAAGGCTGCGATATCGTCACGATAGCGCTGGGTGTGCGTCAGGCGATCACGGTTGTGGGTACGGCCAAAAAGATGGGCCTGACCGATATGAAGTTCATGGGCACCGCAGCAAGCTTTCTGACCGTCGTCGCACAGGTTCCGGGCGGAGTAACGGATGGGTTCTACGCCGCCGCCTCATGGCAGGATCTGTGGGCGCGCGCCGAAGACCCCGCCCCCGCCGCGTTTATCGCGGAATACAAGGCCGCAACCGGCGAAGACCCCGTCGGGTTTTCAATGCTGGGCTATTCCGCCGCTGAAATGATGGTCAGGGCGCTGGAGGCCGCAGGACCCGACCTGACCCATCAAAGCTTTATCGCGGCCATGGAAAGCCTGGATTACGAAGACGCACTGGTTGGAAACCGCCTGACCTATGGCCCGGACGATCATCAGGGGGCCGACATCGTTTTCATCAACGTGGTGGAAAACGGGGCCTGGAAGCTGGTCTTCGAAGAGTAACCAAACAGAAAAAGGGCCCGCATAAGCGAGCCCTTTGAAATTCGTATTCCGCAGCGATTAACGCTTGGAGAACTGGAACGAACGACGCGCTTTGCGCTTACCGTATTTCTTACGTTCCACAACGCGGCTGTCGCGGGTCAGGAAGCCAGCGGCTTTCAGAGCGCCACGCAGCGACGGATCGTACAGTTGCAGGGCTTTCGAGATGCCGTGCTTGACCGCACCGGCCTGACCGGTCAGGCCGCCGCCTTTGACGGTTGCAACGACGTCGAATTCGCCTTCGACACCAGCAACCTGGAACGGCTGGCGCAGGATCAGCTGCAGAACCGGACGGGCAAAGTACTTGTCCTGATCCTTGCCGTTCACGGTGACCTTGCCGGAACCCGGCTTGATCCAAACGCGGGCAACAGCGTCTTTACGTTTGCCGGTGGCGTAGGAACGGCCCAGTTCGTCACGCACGGGTTCACGCACGATGACTTCTTCGGCCACGGTTTCAACGCCTGCGACGGCGCTCAGCTCTTCGAGAGTATTGATCTGATCAGCCATCGGTCATTAGCTCCGGGTGTTTTTCTTGTTCATGGACTTAACGTCCAGAACTTCGGGGGCCTGGGCTTCGTGCGGGTGCTCGGCACCGGCATAAACGCGCAGGTTGGTCATTTGCTGACGCGACAGGCGGTTGCCCGGCAGCATGCGCTTGACCGCTTGGGTCACGACGCGCTCGGGGTGTGCACCTTCCAGAATCTGCTGCTTGGTGCGCGACTTGATGCCGCCCGGGTGGCCAGTGTGCCAGTAGAAGTTCTCTTCGCGCTTCTTGCCGGTCATCTGGATTTTGTCAGCGTTGATCACGATGACGTTGTCGCCCATGTCCATGTTCGGGGTGAACGACGCTTTGTGCTTGCCACGCAGGCGCATGGCGACGATCGAGGCAAGACGGCCCAGAACAACGCCCTCGGCGTCGATCAGGATCCATTTCTTGTCGATGTCTGCAGGTGTTGCAGAAAAGGTTTTCATGGCAGGATAGTCCTGTTTGATGTGAAAGACCGCCCCAAGACAGAGCGGCCCGAATTCGATGGATGGGGTTCTAGACGCGTGACGTTATTGCGTCAATACTTGCAATTTGCAAATTACAAATTAATAACAATGGCTTATAAAATAGGTATTATTTTACCCCACATTCAAACGCTGATTTGTTCGGGTGGATTGTCCAGCAACCTGCGCAACCGTTGCATTGCATCCTCGAACCGCTCCAGCGACACATGGCCATTCATCGCAATGCGCACAGCATTCGGCGCCCGTCCGTCACGCAAGGCAAACTCGTCCGCGGACCGGAGTTGTATCCCCTCCCGCTCGGCCGCGCGTGAGAACGAACCGGCACGCCAGCCGGATGGCAGGTTAAGCCAGACAAAAGGCACGTCAGGCGCCCAGTTCAGATCGAACCCACCCAGCGCATTCACGGCGACACGGACATAGTCCCCCATTCGAACGCGCACGTCCCTGGCGATCTGGCGGGTTCGGGGATCGGACAGCAGCAGCCGGGTCAGCTCCGCCAGAGGCTGCGCCAGCCCGAAGTACCCGTATTCAGCCGAGCGCCGCAAATCGACACTTCTTTCTCGGGGGGCGATGGCAAACCCGACACGCAGCGAAGGCGTCAGGATTTTTGAGATCGAGGACACGTGCCACCCCCGCTCAGGGGCCAGCGCCCGATAGCTGGGCTCACGCGCGTCGCCCATACGATAGCAGTCGTCCTCGATGATCTGCAGGTCAAAGCGTCGGGCAACCTCAACAACTTCTTTCCGGCGTTCCAAAGGCGTGTGTGAGCCAGTGGGATTTTGCACCTCAGGCGAAACGCAGACAGCCTGCGCTGCGGTCTGGCGCAACAGATGTTCCATCGCCTTGGGGTCGATCCCCCATTTATCCATCTTCACGCCAATCACATCGGCGCGCATCAGTTCCCCGGCGCGACGGAACCCGGCGTAAGACAGGTCTTCGACCAGCACCACAGGCTTGGCTCCGCGCAGAATGGTTTGAAACACCAGACACAACCCGTTCTGACCGCCATGTGTCAGTACAATGTCGTCATGGGTCAGCGCGCCCAGCGGCAAGTCCGACAGCCACTCGACCACCGCTTGGCGCATGGGTTGATAGACGTCCCGGGTCGGATAGTTCAGAAACAGCCCCGGATCAGCTTGTGACACCTTCTGCAGGCATTCTCGGATCAGAGACACCTGCCCCACATCTGGCAAACGCGGGCTGAACAGGCTGACATTGGCGTTGTACTTGTCGTCGCGCAGATGCAACTGCCTGGCCCACACATCGTCCAGTATGGGTGATTTCGGAGGGGCCACAAATGTACCACGCCCGACCTCGGCTTGTAACAAACCCTCATCAGTCAGAATCGTGTAGGCCCGTGCGACGGTACCCGGTGTGATTTGTAATCGATACGCCAGTTCCCGCACCGGAGGCAGCTTTGCACCAACCTCGAGCAGGTTGTTATCAATGGCTTTTCGGATCGTATCCGCGACCAGAGTGTACTTCGGTCCCTTGGATTTCGGCAGCGCCTCTGGCCAAATTGTATCCATTACAATTCTTCCTTTGATTTTGACACAATCCTGAATGTATCAATCACATATACCGAACAATAACATTTTGTGTCAATACAATTGGAAAGGATACCCACTATGACACGCGCAATGCACAACCCCGCCCTCATGCTGCTGAACGACAGTCCCCGGCTGCCGCTGATCGCCGCGCTGGCCGTGCGGTTTGCGGCGACAGTGACAAAGTGGGAACGTCAACGCCGCAGCCGAGTCAATTTGTCCAATCTGGACGACAGGCTTCTGAAGGATGTCGGTCTGACCAAAATTCAGGCCCGCAATGAATACACCCGCTATTTCTGGCAGGATTAAGTATTCCCCAGTCCCTTGACGGGACCTCTTCCTGGCCGGGCTTTGCCCGGCCTTTTTTAGCCGAAAGCCGCAGCAGCGGACCCCTCGGGCGGCAGTGAATAGGTCATTGTGGCCCGCGCAACGGGCTTGTCGGACCCCTCCGAGAACATCAGAACATCTCCGACCGCCAGGCTGCGACCCAGCTTCAATAAGCGACAATGGGCGATCATGTCCTTTCCGCCCTCGGGTTTGCGCAGAAAATCCAACGAACTGTTGGTGGTCACCGCCAGTGACTGACGCCCCTTGCGGGCCAGCACCAACGCGTAAACGCTTACATCCGCAAGTCCGAACATGGATGGCCCGGATACGGTTCCGCCGGGGCGCAAATGCCTGTCTTCGACCACCAGCCGCATGACAATCGAATCTTCGGTCAGGTCCTCGACCACAAAATCCCGATGCACCTGAGGAAAGATCTGCCTCATATACTCCATCAGGTCGTCCCGACCCATTGCCAACGCCATGCTTCCCCTCCTCGGCTTGCCGACCTAGAGTTGGCCCGACATCAGATCGGAGGGCAAGATGGCAATTCTGGAACGTAACGACACTGGCGCGGTCGCGACCCTTAAAATGAACGCGCCCGAGCGCCTGAATGCCCTGAGCGATGAGATGCTGGCCGCGTTACAATCCGAGTTCGACGCCCTGCGGGATGACAGCTCGATTCGCGCGGTGATCCTGTCGGGGGAAGGTAAGGCGTTTTGCGCGGGTCATGATCTGAAACAGATGACGGCCGGGCGTCAGTCCGAGGATGGCGGCAAGGCCTATTTCCAGGATCTATTCTCAAGATGCGCTCAGATGATGCTGTCGATTCAGTCCCTGCCCCAACCCGTCATCGCGCAGGTTCATGGAATTGCCACGGCGGCGGGGTGCCAATTGGTCGCCACCTGCGATCTGGCGGTTGCGGCCGAGGGCACCCGGTTTGGCGTCAACGGGGTGAATATCGGGCTGTTCTGCTCGACGCCGATGGTTGCGCTTAGCCGGAACATCCCGCGCAAGCGCGCGTTCGAGATGTTGACGACCGGCGATTTCATTTCGGCGGAAAAAGCGGTTGAACTGGGGCTGATCAACCGTGTGGTGCCTGAAATGTTGCTGGAACACGAAACGGCAACCCTTGCAGATCAGCTTGCGGACAAGCTGGGATCGGCCGTGAAGATCGGCAAACAGGCGTTCTACACGCAATTGGATATGTCGATTGAAGAGGCCTACGCCTATACCGGCGAGGTAATGGCACAGAATATGCTGCACCGGGACACCGAAGAAGGGATATCCGCGTTTATAGAAAAAAGACCGCCAAATTGGCATCAATAAGGCGATTGTTGTCAACATTTTTAAAGACTGTCCTCATTTTTGCACTTTTCAAAAAGGCGACACTGTGGCAAAGCTGGGACAGAGCGTATGCTCTGGAGACACTTTTGGGTCGCCGTGGGCGGAAGGTCCCTCCAAGCTGGTTTCTCTCACCGGCGTCGACATTCCCGCAGCGGTGACCCCAAAATCCCTTTAAATCATAAACGATGCGCCCCGTGTTGCGTTGCGCGGTGCTGTGCCCTATGTGGCAGCGCATGACACAGAAATTGCATATCGTGGGCGGCGGCATGGCCGGGTCCGAGGCCGCGTGGCAGGCGGCGGAGATCGGCGTGGATGTTGTGATCCACGAAATGCGGCCCAAGGTGGGCACTTTCGCGCACCAGACCGGCAACCTGGCCGAGATGGTGTGTTCGAACTCGTTCCGGTCGGACGACGACGAACAGAACGCGGTGGGCCTGCTGCATTGGGAAATGCGCCAAGCAAACGGCCTGATCATGACGACGGCGGACGCGCACCGTCTGCCCGCCGGTGGCGCGCTGGCCGTGGACCGCGATCCCTTTGCCGAAGCGGTCACCGAAAAACTGCGCGCCCATCCTCGGGTCGAGGTCACCGGCGAAGAAGTGACGGCCCTACCCGAGGACGGGCACTGGATCTTTGCCACCGGTCCCCTGACCTCGGCCACGCTGGGTGAGGCTATTCGGATCGAGACCGGCGCCGAGTCGCTGGCTTTCTTCGACGCCATTGCGCCCATTGTGTACGCCGACAGCATCGACATGAGCAAAGCCTGGATGCAGTCGCGCTATGACAAGGGCGAGACCGAGGAAGAACGCACCGCCTATCTGAACTGTCCGATGGACCGCGATCAGTATGAGGCGTTCATCGATGCCCTGCTGGCCGCCGACAAAACCGAGTTCCACGAGGGCGAAACCGCCGGCTATTTCGATGGCTGCCTGCCGATCGAGGTGATGTCGGAACGCGGACGTGAAACCTTGCGCCACGGTCCGATGAAACCCGTTGGCCTGACCAACCCGCATCAGCCGGACGTGAAACCTCATGCGGTGGTTCAGTTGCGCCGGGACAATGCCCTGGGCACGTTGTTCAACATCGTGGGCTTTCAGACCAAGATGAAATACGGCGCGCAGACCGCGGTGTTCCGTATGATTCCGGGGCTGGAAAACGCAAGCTTCGCACGTCTGGGCGGCATTCATCGCAACACGTTCATCAACTCGCCCACCCTGCTGGATTCGCAGATGCGTCTGAAATCCAAGCCGAACATCCGTTTCGCCGGACAGATTACAGGGGTCGAGGGCTATGTCGAAAGCGCGGCCATGGGGCTTCTGGCCGGTCGTCTGGCCGCAGCCGAAATTCTGGGCCGTGTGTTGCCCGAAGTACCGCAGGACAGCGCAATGGGCGCCCTGATCCACCACATCACCGGCGGGGCCGAGGCCAAGACCTTTCAGCCCATGAACGTCAATTTCGGCCTGTTCCGCCCCGTTGACGGATTAAAAGGCGGACGCCGGGGCCGAAAGGACCGTTACAAGGCCTATACCGATCGGGCCAAGGCCGAATGGACAAACTGGCTGGCGCATGCTGACTGGACGCACCCCGGCCTGACGTCCTAACATCCGCGTATGAGCGACAATAAAATCAAAGAAAGCTATGGTTTAGAAACGCCCGAGGCCTCACGCGCGCATTATCAGAAATGGGCCTCTTCCTATGACGCCGAAGTCGGTGCGCACGGTTATGCCACCCCCGGACGCGTGGCCGAGGCGCTCTGGTCCAAAATGCCCGAAGCCCAGACGCCCGTTCTGGACTATGGATGCGGAACCGGCCTGTCAGGAGAAGCCCTGCACGCCGCCGGTTTTCAGGTGATAGACGGTGTCGATCCGACCCCCCAAATGTTGGAGGGGGCCGAGGCCAAGGGTATCTATCGCAAGCTCTCTACGTTCGACATAACGGACCCGGACCCGTTGGAGGAAGGGGCCTACAAGGCCATCGCCGCCATCGGCGTGATCAGTGTTGGCACGGCACCGCCCGAGGTGTTTGACATGCTGATGCGCGCCCTGCCCCAAAATGGCTTACTGGCTTTTTCCTTTAACGATCATACGCTTGCGGATAAGTCCTATACCGTTCGGTTGAACGACTGGCTGGATATGGGGGCCGCGCGGCTTCTGTTCCGGGAATATGGTCCTCACCTACCGGGCATGGACCTGAAATCTGACGTATATGTAGTTGAAAAAGCGTGACATTCAAAACCCGTTTCGCGCCATCGCCCACTGGCCCTTTGCATTTAGGTCATGCCTATTCGGCAATGCTGGCCCATGATCTAGCCAAGGTTAAGAGCGGACAGTTCCTGCTGAGGATCGAGGATATCGACCGTTCCCGGTCGCGGTCACATTGGGAAAATCAAATCTATGACGATTTGCAGTGGTTGGGCCTTTGCTGGCCAGAACCCGTGATGCGGCAGTCTGATCGTTTGGCCGTGTATCACGAGGCGCTGGATGATCTATGGGCGCGCGGGTTGCTCTATCCTTGCACCTGCAACCGCAAGGATATCGCCGCTGCCGCCAGTGCGCCGCAGGAAGGCACGCTGCTGCACGGGCCAGACGGGATTATCTATCCCGGTACATGTCGGGCGAAATGGCAGCCGAGCTTGGCACATGACCCGCGCCCCAAAGACATACCGCTGCGTCTGGATGTGGCTGCGGCTGGCCAACTGCTTCTGACCCGCGGGCAATCAGACACCGTCGTGGGATCGTTTCGGGAAGACGGCGCTGGACCCGGTGGTGAGACGGGTACCATCACGTTCACTCTGGATGAACTGACGAAAACCATTGGCGATGTGGTGTTGTCCCGGCGCGATATGGGGACGTCCTATCATCTGTCGGTGGTTTTGGACGATGCCGCGCAAGGCATCACCCACGTGATACGCGGTCAGGACCTGTTCGAGGCAACACGCATTCACGTGGTGTTGCAGGCCCTGCTTGGTCTGCAGGCACCACATTACCTGCATCACCGGCTGATCCGGGATGACGCAGGTAAACGCCTGGCAAAACGAGACGACGCGCGGGCGATCTCGAAATACCGGGCCGAGGGGGCCTCAGCTGCGGATATCCGGGCAATGGTTGGCTTGTGACCGGGTCACTCCATCGGTGACATCAGCTCAACCTCGGTCCCGCCGCGAACAGCAGTGTAAAAGCAGGTGCGTCGGTTGGTGTGGCACGCGGCCCCGGTCTGGCGCACTTGAATCAGCAGACAATCGCGGTCGCAATCAAAGCGGAAATCAACCAATTCCTGCACATGGCCCGAGGTTTCACCTTTGATCCAGAACGACTGGCGAGACCGCGACCAATAAGTGACGCGTCCGGTTTCCAGCGTTTTCTCAATGGCTTGGACATTCATCCAAGCCATCATCAACACCTCGCCCGAGCTTTCATCCTGAGCGATGGCCGGGATCAGACCGGCCTCGTTGAACTTCAGCGCAGAGGGGTCAAACGTGACAGTAGCGGACATAAGAAAAACCTTTTGCATCCCGGTGGATGCTCACTATGTATGGGGAACAGACAACGAGGGAAAGCCATGTCCGGCGAGAACGATCTGATAAAGCTCTATTCCGGCCGCATTCTGGCGCTGGCCGCGGATATCCCGCATCTGGATCGGCTTGACGCCCCCGACGCCACCGTGAAAAAGCGTTCGCCCCTGTGCGGCTCGACGGTGACCGTGGATGTGAAAATGCAGGGCGGTAAGGTCACGGAATACGGGCAGGACGTGAAAGCCTGCGCGCTGGGTCAAGCCTCGGCCTCGGTTGTCGGTAATGCCATTGTCGGAGCGACACGGGCGCAGGTGGAAACCGCACGCGACCAGTTGTCGGCCATGCTGAAAAAAGACGGCCCGGCGCCCGTTGCCCCCTTTGACGGGCTCGAAGTGCTGATGCCCGCGCGGGATTACAAGAACCGCCATGCCTCGATCCTGCTGGCGCTGGAGGCCGCGGCCGAGGCCATGGAACAGGCTGAACAGGCCAATTGCGCCTGAACGTAGCTTTCTGCCGCAAACCCGTCTAACCTCAGCAGAAATTTGGGGGAGAGACTGGTTTGAACAATCTGCTTGAGCATTTCGTTACCCTTTGGGTCGTTATCGATCCCATTGGCACGATCCCCGTTTTCATCGCGGTCACGGCCACCCTGACCGCGTCCGCGCGTCGCAAAACCGCCCTGTTGGCCGCACTGGTCAGCGCTGGCGTTCTGCTGTTCTTTCTGATTTTTGGTCAATTGCTGATCGAGGCGCTGGATATCGGCCTGAACTCGTTCCAGGTCGCGGGCGGCATCATTCTGTTTCTTTTTGCGCTGACGATGATCTTTGGCGAAAGCAAACAGGTCGTCGAACAACACGAGGCCGAGGAAGAGCTGGAAAGGCCGTCGCACCGGCCCAATCCGGCAATCTTTCCTCTGGCGGTTCCCTCACTCGCGTCCCCGGGCGCGATGCTGGCCATTGTCATCCTGACCGACAACCATCGCTACAGCGCCGCAGATCAGGGCATTACGGCGTTGGTGATGCTGTCCGTCATTCTGATCTCGTTCTTTTTGATGCTGTTGGCTGATCCGATCATTCGTCTTATTCGGTATTCGGGTGCGGCCATCATCAGCCGTGTCATGGGGATGATCCTGGCCTCGGTCGCTGTGAACTCTGTGCTGTCGGCAATGCTTGAAATCATCAAGACAGGTGAGCTGTAAGAAAAAACCGCCGCGCCTTCCGGGCGGAAAGGGCGGCGGTAGGTTGTGCGTTTCTCGTGTGGGGTCCGGATAGCCGCGCAGGGCCGAGGCAGGCCCTTCAAGGGAAATGGGACAGGCAGGTCACCCTTGACTGAAATGGGGATGACAGCGCGGTATGATCGGCACGAGATCGCAGGCAGAAAGGGTCAGAACGTTCCGGGCAGGTGAAGCGCCACCATCAGCATGACCACCAGAGACACGGCCCCCACAGCATCCTGCAACAATGTCGATTGCGAGCGGCTAATGGCGGTCTTGATCTGGGTCAGCATGGTCTCACCTCCGGTCGAGATTTAATCCTTTGTTGACCTTTTGTTCTCATATTTTGCCGAGTCGGTAAAGAACTTTTTGAGAACATTTGTGAACTTACGGGAACAAAATCCCTAACCCACTGAAATCAAACGGATTGCCTGATCCTGTTTCATCAACCATAAAAGAACACGTGCCGCCTGACCCCGGTCCGATTTCAGTTGCGGATCAGCCGACAGCAGCGAGCGGGCGTCGGTTTGAGCAATGGCCATCAATCCGGCCTGTCGCTCAAGGTCTGCAATTCGGAATTTTGGCAGACCGGACTGGGCCGTGCCGATCAGGTCACCCGCCCCGCGCATTTGCAGATCGGTTTCCGAGATTCTGAAACCGTCTTCGGTTTCGCGCAGCACCTCTAGCCGTTTCCGCCCGCCTTCGCTGAGCGGCGGTTGGTACATCAGCAGACAGGTGGAATCCGCCTCACCCCGTCCAACACGGCCGCGAAGTTGGTGCAGTTGCGCCAGGCCGAAAATCTCTGCCCGTTCGATCACCATGATCGAGGCATTGGGAACATTGACCCCAACCTCAATCACCGTCGTGGCAACCAGAACCTTGGTCTGCCCCTCCTGAAACGCTTTCATCGCGGCGTCTTTGTCAGCCGACGGCATTTGGCCATGCACCAACCCGACCGTTCCTTCGCCCAGTATCGCGCGCAGGCGTTTGAACCGTTCCTCAGCCGCCGTCAGGTCCGAGACCTCGGACTCATCGACCAGAGGACAGACCCAATAGCACTGGCGCCCTTCGTCGATGGCACGGCGCAGATGGGATACGACCTCTTCCATGCGTTCAGTGCTGACAATGGCCGTTTTGATCGGTTTCCGACCGGGCGGTTTTTCGTCAAGCACCGAGACATCCATGTCGCCATACTGTGCCAGCGCCAGGCTGCGGGGGATTGGCGTGGCTGTCATGACCAGAACATCCGCTCCCTGCCCTTTTTCAGACAGTTCCATCCGCTGCCGGACGCCAAACCGGTGCTGTTCATCAACGATGGCAAGACGGAGCGCTTTGAATTCCACATCGCTTTGGAACACGGCATGGGTGCCGACCAGAATATGAATATCGCCGTTCTTCAGCGCCGCCAGCTTGGCGCGGCGCTCAGCCCCTTTGTCGCGACCGGTGAGGATATCCAGAACAACGCCGGCTTCTTCTGCCAAAGGCCGCAGCCCTTCCAAATGTTGCCGGGCCAGAATTTCGGTCGGGGCCATCATAACCCCCTGCCCGCCCGCTTCGACCGCGACGAGCAGCGCCATGAACGCCACCAGTGTTTTTCCCGCGCCGACGTCACCCTGCAGCAACCGGTTCATCCGCGCCTCCGAAGCCATGTCGGCGGCAATGTCATCAATCGCCCGCATCTGCGCGCCGGTGGGCTTGTACGGAAGGTTGGCCAGTACCTTGGCCTGCAACGTTCCGGTTCCGACACTGACGATGCCGCGGGCCTTTCGTTCTCGTTGCCGCGCCAAAGCCAATGTCAGTTGGTGCGCAAAAAGCTCATCATAAGCCAGACGTTCCCGCGCGGGCGCATGAGCAGCAACATCATCCGCCCCTTGTGGATTGTGCGCAGCCGCAATTGCATCGGACCAGCTTGACCATCCTTGTTTCGACATCAAAGCCGGGTCGATCCATTCCTTTAGATCCGGCGCACGGGCCAAAGCACTGCGCGCAGCCTTGTAGGCCGTCTTTTGCGTGACCCCCTGTGTGAGATGATACACCGGCTCAAAGTCCGGAATGTCCCGCGCCTCTTCCACTGGCAGCATATGATCCGGGTGAACCATCTGCGCCATGCCATCGAACAGTTCGAGCTTGCCCGATATCACCCGCCGTGACCCCTGTGGCAGAACCCGTTTCAAATAGTCGCCACGTGCACGGAAGAACACCAACTGGAAATCTGCCTGACTGTCCTCGACATGCACGCGGTAGGCGCCGCCCTTGTTACGGGGCGGTCGGTGTGTGCCAACGGTCACCTCAACCGTCAGAGTCCTCGGCAGGTCGGCACCCTGAATGGTGTCACGGCGCCTGCGGTCGATGACGGCGTAGGGCAAGCTGAACAAAACGTCGCGCGGCGAGTCCGTACCGGCCTGCGCCAGAACCTGAGCCGTCTTCGGCCCAACGCCATCCAGCGTTTCAAGACCCGCGAATAACGGGAACAGCTGTTCGGGACGTCCGCTCATGCGGTTCCGATCAGCTGCAACCAGCCATCCTCGTCCAGTGTTTCAACCCCCAGCTCAGCGGCCTTTTTCGCCTTGGACCCAGCCCCCGGACCAGCCACCAAAATATCGGTTTTCTTGCTTACTGAACCCGAGACTTTGGCCCCCAACGCCTCGGCCCGGGCCTTGGCTTCGGCGCGGGTCATCTTTTCCAGCGTGCCCGTGAAGACAACGGTCTTGCCCGCAACAGGGCTGCCGGTGGTGTCGGGGCGTTTCGCTTCTTGCACGTCCAGTTGCGCAACAAGCGCGTCGATGCTGGCGCGTTCAGCCTCTTGCGCAAAGGCGGACACGAGGGCGCGGGCCATGATTTCACCAACGCCATCGACGCTCAGTAGATCCTCCCATTCGGGACCTTCGAAATTCACCGCTGCCGTCACAGCGCTCTCAAAGTCGGGCCAAGTGCCATAGTGATTGGCGATCAGGTTCGAGGCCGCCTCGCCCATATGTCGGATGCCCAACGCAAACAGCAACCGGCCAAACGGTATCTTGCGCTTTTCATCAATCGCCGCCCACAGGTTGCCGGCACTTTGCGCTCCCCACCCTTTGCGGTTGGCCAGTTTGCTCAGGTTCGATGCATCGCGCTCTTGCAAGGTAAAAATATCAACCGGAGTTCTGACCGGCAGATCGGGATCGTCATAGAACATCTCGATCTGTTTTGCCCCCAAGCCTTCGATGTCGAAAGCCTTGCGTGAGACAAAATGCTTGAGCTTTTCCACCGCCTGCGCCGGACAGATCACGCCTCCGGTGCAGCGCCGGACGGCGTCACCCTCTTCGCGCACCGCATCGCTGTTGCATTCGGGGCAAGTCGTGGGAAAGTCGAAAGGCTCGGCGCCATCGGGGCGCTTTGAAATATCCACATCGGCCAGTTTAGGGATCACGTCGCCGGCGCGATAGACCTGCACCCAGTCGCCGACGCGGATGTCCTTGCCGTCGCGAATTGTACCGCCCTTGGCATCGCGGCCTGCGATGTAGTCCTCGTTGTGCAGCGTGGCGTTCGACACGACCACACCGCCCACGGTCACCGGGTGCAGACGGGCAACAGGGCTGAGCGCGCCGGTCCGGCCAACCTGAATGTCAATCGCTTCCAGCCGGGTCCAGGCCAGTTCAGCCGGAAATTTATGTGCGATGGCCCAGCGAGGGGTCGTGGACCGGAACCCCAGCCGCGCTTGCAGGGACAGGTCATTCACCTTGTAAACAACACCGTCGATGTCATAGCCAAGCGTAGACCGCTGAACCTCGATATCCCGATAGTGGTCCAACATCTGCCCGGTGTCTTCGCAAAGCCGGGTCAGCGGGTTGGTGGAAAATCCAAAGGTGCGCAACCGGTCAATTGCGCCCATTTGGGTGTCGGACAGCGGCTCGGACACCTCGCCCCACGCGTAGGCGAAGAACTTTAGCGGACGCGAACGCGTAACCTTCGAATCCAACTGCCGCAAAGACCCCGCCGCCGCGTTTCGCGGATTGGCAAAGGGCTTTTCCCCGGCCTCTTCCTGCCGCGCGTTCAATGCGTCGAAGTCTTCATGCGACATGTAAACTTCCCCGCGCACTTCCAGAACCTCAGGCGCATCCGCGATGGATTGAGGAATGTCCGAAATTGTCCGGGCATTGGCGGTGACGTTCTCTCCGACATCGCCATCGCCGCGGGTGGCGGCCTGAACCAAAGTTCCGTTCTCATATCGCAATGACAGCGACAGGCCGTCAATCTTGGGCTCTGCGGTGAAGGACAACGGCTCTGCCTCATTCAACCCAAGGTACTTCCGGATCGAACGATCAAAGTCCTGGACATCATCGTCATCAAACGCATTGCCCAGCGACATCATGCGCACGGCGTGGGTGACTTTGGAAAACCCGTCAGCCGGGCGCGCACCCACCTGATCCGAGGGGCTGTCGGCCCGTTTCAGCTGCGGGAAACGCGCTTCAATCTCGGCATTGCGGAGTTTGAGCGCATCGTAGTCGGCATCGGAAATCTCTGGTGCGTCTTCTGCGTGATACAGCGTATTTGCCCGCGCAAGCTGTTCCGCAAGTTGCGCCAATTCTGCCCGCGCCGCGTCCTCTGTGAGGTCAGATACCGGAATCAATTTGCTCATGGCCTCGCCCTGTCACGTATTCTTGAATCTCAGTGATAGGGCGAGGTCATGGTCAGGTCCAGATGTGCTGTTCAGTGAGTGAGGGAGGCTGCCCCGGACCGCAGGCGACCGTGTTCAATTCAAGCGCCGACGGCCATCCGTGTTTCGTCGACGCTGGTGCTTTGCGGATCGCGCAGGACGTAGCCCCTGCCCCAAACGGTTTCGATATAATTATCGCCGCCGGTCGCATTGCTGAGCTTTTTGCGCAGTTTGCAGATGAATACGTCGATGATCTTCAACTCGGGCTCATCCATTCCGCCATAGAGGTGGTTCAGAAACATCTCTTTGGTCAGCGTCGTGCCCTTGCGCAGGCTCAGCAGTTCCAGCATCTGGTATTCCTTACCGGTCAGATGCACCGCCTTGCCTTCGACCTCAACCGTTTTGGCATCCAGATTCACCGCCACCTGTCCGGTGTGGATGATCGATTGCGAGTGCCCTTTCGAGCGGCGGATGATGGCGTGGATACGGGCCACCAGTTCCTCGCGATGAAACGGCTTGGTCATGTAGTCATCGGCACCGAAACCGAAGCCCTTGATCTTGCTTTCCGTATCATCCGCGCCCGACAGGATCAGGATCGGCGTTTCCACCCGCGCAATGCGCAGTTGGCGCAGCACTTCATGCCCGTTCATGTCCGGCAGGTTCAGGTCCAGCAGGATCAGATCGTAATCGTAAAGTTTCGCCAGATCGATGCCTTCCTCGCCGAGGTCCGTTGCATAGACGTTGAGGTTGGCGTGCGTCAGCATCAGCTCGATGCTTTTCGACGTGGTCGGATCATCCTCGACAAGAAGTATACGCATTTACTGCTCCAATTCGGGTCAATTTACCAATTTCAAATTGAGCCTGCTCAAAAATGGTTAATCTGACGTTACCGTTGAATCATTTATTCACTTTCATCTTTAGGTTGTCGATATTTTTTTAGCGCAGTGACTTTCAGAGCGTCCGTTCCGTGTTCTGCAACCGCCGAAACCCACGCGTTGAACTCCTCATCACTCAGCCCATAGCGTTTTTTGGCGTCCGACAGCGTGATCAGCCCGTAAATCACGCCCCGAACGACAATCACCTTGCGCGAGGCCACCCACCGCGTCGTATCCTCTGGCGGCAGGTCGGCGCGCGATAAAACCGTTCCATCCGGTAGGGTTACGGACCTTGGTCCTTCTACTTTGTGCAAATACATCTCTCGGTCCTCTTCGTGCTGCGACAAAGCTGACATCAGCCTACTTAATGCAGAGTGAAACCGCCCCTTGAGAGTGTGTAGAATTTTCCTATATTCTGCCGGTCTTTCTTAACCCGCACTGGAATCGTCATGGCCCTCGATACCGAGACACCGCTGAACTCGCTTGGCTTTGCCAAACCCCCGTCGGAAACGCGGGTGGTTGTGGCCATGTCCGGTGGCGTGGACAGTTCGGTTGTGGCCGCCCATCTGGCCGATCAGGGTTATGACGTCGTTGGTGTGACGTTGCAGCTGTATGACCACGGCGCCGCGCTGGCCAAGAAAGGCGCGTGCTGTGCCGGAATCGACATTCATGATGCGCGTCGCGTGGCCGAGGAACGTGGCTTTCCGCACTATGTTCTGGACTACGAGAATATCTTCAAGGATGCGGTGATTGACGAGTTCGCCGACAGCTATCTGGCAGGCGCGACTCCTGTCCCCTGCATCCGCTGCAACGAAAGGGTGAAGTTCAAGGACTTGCTGGAAACCGCAAAGGACCTTGAGGCCGACTGCATGGCCACCGGTCACTATATTCAGCGCAAGATGGGTCCCAATGGCCCGGAACTGCACAGCGCCGAAGATGCGAACCGGGATCAGTCCTACTTCCTGTTCTCGACCACGCCCGAGCAGTTGGACTTCCTGCGCTTTCCTCTGGGTCACCTGCCCTCGAAGGACGCAACACGCGAAATGGCTGCGCAATACGGGCTGGCCGTGGCCGACAAGCCCGACAGTCAGGACATCTGTTTCGTGCCCGATGGCAACTATGCCAGCGTGATCGAGAAACTGCGCCCTGGTGCTGCGGAACCCGGTGAGATCGTGCACGCCGATGGCCGTGTCCTGGCGCAGCACAACGGCGTCATCCATTACACGATCGGTCAGCGCCGAGGTCTGGGCATCGGCGGCCTCAGCGAGCCGCTCTATGTGGTTAAGCTGGACGTCGACAAGAAACAGGTCGTCGTTGGGCCCAAAGAGATGCTGGCAACGCGCACCATTCCGGTACGTGAGATAAACTGGCTGGGTGACGAGCCGTTCACCTCGCGCGATGAATGGCATGTATTGGTCAAGGTCCGCTCGACCCGTCCGCCGCGCGAGGCGATCATTCGCCCGCTGTCCGACACCACGGCCGAGGTTGAACTGCTGACACCCGAGGAAGGTGTTTCGCCGGGTCAGGCCTGCGTATTCTATGCTTCGGAAGGCAGCCGCATCTTTGGCGGTGGCTGGATCTGGCGCGGCTACTAAATCGCGTCCGTCCACGAGTTGCTGAGGATGTAAAGCCCGGCGCAGATCATTACGTAGGGCACGAGACGTTCTAACCGCCGGGCCAAAGCGCCGCTCATGAACGGGGCTTTTGATCCAAGCAAAGCGACCGTGGCCAGACAAGCTGCGGCTATCACAGCACCAATCACGCCAGCAGTTCGGAAGCTGGGGGCGGAATCCGCCAACAGCGGCGCCAGAACCGCGAAGGTGTCCATTGACAGGCTGATGAACAGCAACGTGACCATGATCACCGACGCTCCGGTATCCAGGTTGGGGTTTGCCGCGGTTTCTTTCCCGCTTTTCCTCCGGATCAGAGCCAGAATGCCAAGGCTCAGCGGGATCACCCCCAGATACCCGGCCCAGTGCGGCACCACATCTTCGACCCCCATCGCCAGCAAAAGCGCCGCACCGATCACGATCATCTGTGCCATCAGGAACCCGAAGATCGACCGCTTTGCCCCCGAGACCACCGTCAGCGCCAGAAGCGCCGCCAGATTGTCCAGATTGGTCATGATCTGAGCCATAAAGGCCGACAGTCCAAAAAGCGCAAAGTCCAGCATCACTTGGTCATCCGGGACAGAACCGCTTTGGCCGCGCGCAGTCCGGGCGCTTCGCCGCCGCGTCCCAGACGCTCCATCGTTGTCACCATGGCCTCGCACTGCGCATTCGGGTTCGCAGCTACCTGTGACAGGGCGTCAGCGATCCTGTCCGGCTGACAGTCGTCCAACAGGCATTCGGGAACGGTGCGGGTCTCTGACACCAGATTGACCAGCGTCACCGTATCCAGCTTGACCATGCGCTTGGCGATCCGGGTCGTAAGCCAGTTGAGGTTATAGGCAATCACCATCGGCGTGGCCTGCGCGGCCAGTTCCAGTGAGACGGTGCCCGACGCCGCCAGCGCCAGCTCAGCCGTTGCAAAGGCGGCCCGCTTTTGCGCAACCGCTTGGTCCGAGGGCATGTTGCGCGGATCGACCACCACCGGTTTGCCCGGCCAGCTTTGCACATGCTGCGCAACGGTATCGACCATATGCGCCACCGCTGGCACCACGACCCGCACGTCCGGCCGGTCTTGCAGGTAACGCTGCAACGCTGCACCAAAGATCGGGGCCAGACGTTCGACCTCGCCACCGCGCGAACCGGGCAGCGCCAATAAAATCGGTGCGTCGCCGAGATCATGGGTAGTGCGGAACATGCGGATATCGTCTTCGGTCGCCACCGGTTCAGTGGCAACCGGGTGGCCGACGAAATCACATTCCATACCGGCGCGCTCCATATAGGGCGGCTCGAAGGGCAGCAGCGCCAGAACGTGATCGATCACCTTGGCCATCTTGTCGGCCCGGCCCGGACGCCACGCCCAGACACTGGGGGCGACGTAATGCACGGTTCGGATATCGCTTTGGGCCTTGACTATCTTGGCCACGCGCAATGAGAAATCGGGGCTGTCGATGGTGATCAGCACATCCGGCTGCGTGTCCAGAACCGCTTGCGCGGTCTCGGCAATCCGGCGTTTGAGGTGGAAGAACTTGGGCAGAACCTCGACCAGCCCCATCACTGAAAGTTCGGACATCGGAAAGCGGCTTTCCAAGCCCTGTGCGTGCATCAACGGCCCGCCAACGCCGTCAAACTGCACATCGGGAACGAGGGTTCGAAGCCCCTCCATCAGCGCGCCGCCCAAACGGTCGCCCGACGGTTCTCCGGCGACCAGGAACACCCGCATCAGCTGGCCCGCTCGCGTACGTAGAGGAACAGACCAAGGCGGTTGCATTCGTCGAGAACACGATCCTGTTGCAAAACGATGACGCCGCCCTTTTCGATGACGATCCCCGCAAGCCCGGCGGCCACGGCAGAGGACACGGTACCCGGCCCAATGGTCGGCAAGTCCGCCCGACGATCCTGATCGGGTTTCGGGGCT
The DNA here is from genome assembly GCF_056542745.1 of Ruegeria sp. AB10. NCBI lineage: Bacteria > Pseudomonadati > Pseudomonadota > Alphaproteobacteria > Rhodobacterales > Roseobacteraceae > Ruegeria > Ruegeria sp. AB10. The sequence goes on from NZ_JBQGAI010000001.1 coordinate 143,761, forward strand.
TTGAACAGAACCCCGCCACCGGCATCGGGGCGTTGGGTCAAAGACTGCAACATCCAGTCTGTGCCAAAGATACTTTCAACCGCCAGTGCCTGCCCCTTGGACACGGCGCAGGCCTGCCCGATATCCGCTGCACCCATGGCCCGCAGGATACCGGCGGCCCGATCTGCATCAGCCAGATCAGCCTCAGACGGTTGCGTTTCGGTCAGGCATCCAAGCTGCGGCAGCAACGTGGGCGCAATCTCATGGGCCGCGCGCACGGTCAGGCCGGATTCTTCGAAAATGCCGATCACGGCACGCAGGGCGCCGTCATCGCCGGACATCAGCGCCTGTTGCAGCACCGGCACCAGCGGCATCGTCGCCGCGTCAATGCGTGAAGGATCAATCGCCGGTCGCCGGACAGCGCCTGCCAGGCAGATGTCGGTTACACCGCGCGCTTTCAGATCACCAATGAAACTGCCCAGCTGTTCCAGCGGAAACACGATATCTGCCGTCAGAGTGTCGGGCGTGAACCCCTCCATCGCACAGACCACCGGGCGATCGGCAAGGTGTTGCACCACTTCGCCCGGCAAGGCACCCGTTCCAGCAATCAGCGCCAGCATCGGTTTACTTCCTCGGTGTCAGGAAAGAACGATCCGACTCTCCGGTCACGAAATCCACGATCCGCTGCACGTATTCGCTTTCGTTTTCTGCCCCTACCCGATGAGCGCGCTCCATGAACGTGCCCTCACCCGATGACAATTCGCGGAACGCAGCCCGCAGGGCCGCGATATCCTCGCGCGAAACACCGCGCCGCTTGAGGCCCACCAGATTCAGGCCGTCCAGCTCGCCCCGAGGGGCCTGAACCAGGCCGTAGGGGATCACGTCATTGGCCACCATCGTCAGCGCGCCGATGATCGCACCACGACCCACGCGCACCCATTGGTGCAGGCCCGAGATACCGCCGACGATCACGTCGTCCTCGATGACGCAATGCCCCGCTGCGCCTGCATGGTTGACCATGATCACCCGGTTGCCGATCTGCACATCATGCGCCACATGCACACCGGCCATCAGCAGGCAATCATCGCCGATCCGGGTCACACCACCGCCGCCTTCGGTGCCGGTATTCACCGTGACATGCTCGCGGATGCGGTTGCGCTTGCCGATCTCCAGCCGCGTGTCTTCGCCACCGAACTTCAGGTCCTGCGGAATCTCTCCGATCACCGAGAAGTTGAAGATCACGGTTTCATCACCAACCGAGGTATCACCGGTCACGACAACATGCGATTTCAGCTCAACCCGCCCGCCCAGCTTGACCTGCGCACCGACATAGCAGAATGGCCCGATGATGCAGCCTTCACCGATCTGCGCACCGTCTTCGATAATTGCGCTTGGGTGGATGCCGCTCATGTTGTTTTTTCCATGTCCCAGTCGACATAGGCCGAGAATTCGGCCTCGGCCGCGATCTCGCCTTCAACGGTCGCTTTGCCGCTGAACTTGAAAATCTTGCCGCCCTTCTTGCCGCGCACGGTTTCGACATGCATCTCAAGCACGTCGCCCGGGATCACCTTGCGGCGGAATTTGCATTTGTCGATATTCATGAAATAGATCAGCAATTCGCTGTCGATCACATCCATACCCACGCCCAGCATCACGCCTGCGGTTTGCGCCATCGCCTCGACAATGGTGACGCCCGGCATGATAGGAGTGCCCGGGAAATGGCCCTGGAAATGCGGCTCGTTCATGGTGACGTTCTTGATGCCAACCGCCGACTGATAGCCCGAGATATCAACCACCTTGTCGACCAGCAGAAACGGATAGCGATGCGGCAAGATCCGCTGGATCAGCTGAATATCTGCGCTTTTGGTTTCCGTGCTCATAGTGTCGTCGTCCCGTAATGGATTTCTGTTTGCGGCGTGGTAGCAATACCGCGCCGTAAGGGCAAGCAAACCTATTCGCCGGCCTCGTTTTCGGCAGTGCTGCCGTCGCCAATCACCGCGTCGATCCGGCTGATGGCCGCATCGGTGATGTCGGTACGGTCCGAGCTGAGAAAGACGCTGGATCGTTCGATGATAATCGACGCGCCGGATTCGCGCAGCAGATCAATCAGAACCGGCTGTACCAGTTCAAAGAACCTTTGACGCGCCTCTTCACTGCGTCTTGCCAAGGCGTCCAGCTTGGCACGTTGCCCCTCGCGGTGGGACTGGACCTTTTCGTCGAACGCATCGGCCAGCGGGCGGAATTCATCTGCTGTCATGGTGGCGCGGCGTTCAGTCAAAAGCTTTTCTTCCCGGCTCAGCTCGGCCACGATCCGTTCGTTTTCCTCACCCAGCAGGATACCTTCGGCCTCGATCTCGCTCAGGATACGCTGACCAAAGGCCGAGTCAGAAAACAACCGCTCGCTGGACAGGGTCACAACGCTGCTTTGCGGCACGCCCAATTGCTGCGCCACGGTCGGGGCTGCGCAGGCAAGGGCCAGAAAAACACACAGGGCCCCAAAAGGGCCCTGCAGCTTCATGAACATACGCTTCACCATTCAGGATCAGAACCGGGCCTGAACCGTCAGGTCAAAGTTCTGCTCCTTGTCGAAGTCCTCTTTCTTCAACGCTTTCGAGAAGTTGAAGCGCAGCGGACCGAACGGTGTTTCCCACAGAACCGATACACCGATCACGTGACGGATCGAGCCGTCTTCGCCAACGATGTCCGCGCCCGCGGTGTTCACGTCATTGAGGTTGTAGAGGTTACCAAAGTCATAGAACACACCACCGCGCAGACCCAGTTCTTCGGGCAGGCCCAACGGGAAGTCCGATTCCAACCGCGCAACCCAATAGTAATTGCCCCCGATCGCGTCATCCTGACCGTTCGACAGATCGCGCGGACCGATACCCGCAGGCTCGAACCCGCGGAAGACGCTCGGCCCCAGAACAAAGCGGTCGAGTGTGCGGCTGAAGTCATCGCCGCGCCAGTGCAGCGCACCCACTTCGAGCGATGCACGCAGTACAACCTCTTCATTCCAGACGCGGGTCTGGGCGATACCACGGGCGGTGGTCTTGTAGAACTCATTGTCTCCGCCCAAACCGGCCGCATCGATACCGGCTTCGAACAGCACACCTGCGTTCGGGTTCAGACCGCCAAGACGGCTGTCATATACGTAGGACACGCCCAGGGAACTGGTCGAACGCTCGCCCTGATCGATTTCCGAGGAAATGACAGCGCCGTTGACCTCATCATCCTGCTGGGTCATTTCGCTGTTTTCCCAACCGTAACGCAACCGCAGCGACGACAACTCGCCAATGGCGTAGCTCAGCTGAGGCCGGAAGAACAGTGTCTCGGTGTCATAGCTGGCAAAGCTCGAGTTGGTCGACGACAGGCCAAGCCCCAGATCAAAGCGCAGTTTGCGCCCCAGAAGATAGGGTTCGGTGAAGTTGAGCGTATATTGCTCGGCATCCTGCGCAGTCGACAGAGTCAGTCCAACCGTCTGACCGCGCCCAAGGAAGTTGGTTTCCCGCAGCCCGATCGCAATCCCGAAACCGTCGGAAACCGAGTAGCTACCACCCAGGCTCAGCGAGCCGGTCGGTTGCTCTTCGACGTCCACGTCCACGATCACCTGGCTGGGCGTAGACCCTTCACGCGGCTCGACATCCGCCACCGCAAAGAACCCCAGCGCACGAATACGTTCGGCAGCCTGACGGATTTCGCGCGGGTTGAAGGGATCGCCTTCTACCGTGTCGAACTGACGGCGGATCACACGGTCCAGCGTCGTAGTGTTGCCTTCGATATCAATCCGCTCGACAAAAATACGCGGTCCGCGGGTCAGGACAAACTGAACATCCAACGTCAGATCACGCGCATTGCGGCTGACGCGCGGTTCGACCCGTAGGAAATCGACACCCTGCTTGATCCCCAAACGCTCCATCCGGGCAATCGAGTTTTCAACCAGAGAGGGCGTGTAGGTCACGCCCGGCCGGATTTTCAGCGCATCCTGATACGGAGCCGGGTCCACGCCCGGAATTTCGCTGACCGTGCTGATTTGACCGAACGAGAACTTCTGACCTTCGGTGATGTTCATCACCAGGAAAAACGCGTCTCGTTCGCGGGTGAACTCGACGTTCGCGCTGTTGATTCGGAAGTCCACATAGCCGCGGGACAGATAGAAATCCCGAATGACCTGTTTGTCGAATTCGATCCGGTCAGCGATGAAAGTATCGCCGCGCAGGAAAGTCCGCAGAACGTTGGCCTGCTTGGTTTCCAGAACCCGGCGCAGGCGGCGATCTGAATAGGCACGGTTGCCAACAAAGCTGACGCGCTCCACCTCAATCGTGGTGCCTTCGGCGACTTCGAAAACCAGGTCGACCCGGTTGTCGCTGCGGCGGATGATGCGCGGAATGACCGTTGCGGACACCCGCCCTTGCGACGAGTAGATCTCTGCAATCAGATCCGCATCCGTTTCCGCGACCTGAGGCGTAAAGACACGCCGCGGCTGCGAGGTGATCGCCTCGAGCAGCACGTCGTCCTTGACCCGCTGGTTCCCCTCGATGCTGATCTGGTTGATGGTCGGATATTCCTCAACCTCGATCAGCAGCGTATTGCCGCGCGGGGTCAGTTCGACTGTCTCAAAAACACCACTGTCAAGCAAACGCTGATAGGCATCGTTCAACTGACCGGCGGTTACCGACTGGCCCGGTTCGATGCCGGTCCGGGCGATAATGGTCGAAGTTTCGATGCGCCGGTTGCCTTCGACGTCGAAGGAATTGATGACAAAGGTCTGCGCCCATGCAGCCTGCGGTGCAGGCAGGAAACTTACCAATGTCAGAAGGAAAAAAAACGTTAGTGACCGCCACAAAATCTTGTTTTCCGGCTTTTGCCCCCCGCAGGATGTGCCCGCGCCTCGCCTTTCAGTCATATTTTTCACTACCCAATTTTTTTGGACTTTATAGCTGAGTAGCGAGATTATTAATTCTTGTCAAAAGACCAAAAAAGAAAGCGGCCACTTGGGCCGCCTCGTGGGGTTTTCACAACAGGTGATGAGAATCACATGGTGATCAGGTAGGCCCAACCGCCCATCGCGACTGCGGTCGCGCCAAAAAACAGCAGCATGTCCCAGTTCAACACGAACAGGTATCGAACACTTTCGGCTGATTTACGCAAGGCTCTGGACATAACAACCTCTGACACGGTTAACATTCGGGTCTGAAACCTACGCGTGAATTGAGGCGGAATTGCGGCTTTTTCATGCACTCCCCGCCACATTCAGCAGAACAGATCGTTTGTCACCGAAAAGATCATTAGCCCCAAAATCAGTGATACACCGACCCCCATCAGAACACCCAGAACCTTGTCGCTGGGCGGTTTGCCCGTAACGGCTTCATAAGCGTAGAAGACCAGATGACCGCCATCCAGCGCCGGAATCGGAAACAGGTTTAGAAGCCCAACGGCAGTCGACAGAACCGCGATGAAGAAGATAAAGCTCTGCGCCCCTTGACTGGCCATTGCGCCCGAAGTTTCGGCAATACCGATAGGGCCGGACATGTTGCAGGTACTGATCGCGCCGGTAATCATGTGCCAGACGCCTGACAGCGACCCGTCAATGATGCGCCAGGTCTGCCTTACGCCTCCGGACAGCGAGTCCATAAGGCCCGCCGGTTCCGTCGCCGGTTCCAGAGCCATGCCGCCGACGATTCCGATCCGCCAATGGGTCACGAATCCGCCTTCGGGTTGCGGTTCATCGGTGCGGCGCGGAGCCAGCGCGAATTCAAGCTCGGCCCCGTCGCGCCAGACATCCAGCAGCAGGACCTTACCGTCCGAGCCTTCCACATGTTCCTTGAGCTGTCCGAAGGCAAAGACCGGCTCACCGTTGATCGCCGTGATAACATCGCCGGATTTGAGGTCGATATCCATCGCGGCGCTGCGCGGAGCAACCTGCTGGATCAGCGGTGGAAACAGCCAGGGACCGGACACATCCATCGTCTGTCCGTCACGGATCACCGTGTAATCCAGGGCGGGCTCAACCGGCAGAGCGTCGGTGAAATCGGACCAGGCCCCCTGCTGATCAAAATCAGGCACCGTGATGCCCGCAATGGCCACGATCTCATCACCGTCCTGCAATTGCTGTGCCGTCCCGGGCAAAGGATACAGCTTGCCAACAGTCAAAGGTTCCCGGGTCACACCCTGAGAAAAGAAGATCAGGCCGAACACCAGTATGGACATCACAAAGTTGAACGCCGGGCCTGCGGCAACCGTGGCTGCCCGCGCCCACAGGGGCGCGCCATGCATGGTACGACGCAGCTCTTCGGGGCTTTGTTCGGTGATTTCCTGAATCGCCTCTTTGTCCTTGCCGGACGCGGCGTTTGAGTCGCCCAGAAACTTGACATATCCGCCAAATGGCAGCGCGGCGATCTGCCAGCGGGTGTCGCGCTTGTCGACGCGGCTCCACAACACCGGACCAAACCCGATTGAAAACACCTCGGCATGGATACCGGACCACCGACCCACGATATAGTGGCCGTATTCATGCACCGCGACGATGACGGACAGAGCAATCACAAAGGCAAAGATGGTATACAGCAGGTTGCCGAATTGAGGGATCAGAGAGATTAAGTCCAAGTTTTTATCCTGCTGACTGGATGGCGGCCTCGTCGGCCCACTTACGTGCCAGATGGTCCGTTTGCAGCACGTTATCAAGGTTTAATGGGGCATCAAAAAGGCCGTCTGACGACTCGAACCTGTTCAGAACGGCCTCGACAATATCAGCCATCTCAAGAAAGCCGACGCGACGCGCGATAAAGTGATCCAGCGCGCGTTCCTTGGCGGCGTTGAAAACCGCGCCGGACAGGCCGCCCCGCTGCATCACATTGCGGGCCAGACGCAAGGCCGGATAGCGTGCTTCGTCCGGTTCCTGAAACCGCAACTGGCCCAGTTTGGCAAGGTTCAGGCGTTCGACCGGCAGGTCGCGCCGTTCGGGCCAGTGCAAAGCATAGCCGATCGCGTGGCGCATGTCCGGCGCGCCCATATGTGCCATGACCGCCCCGTCATTGAACCCGACCAGCGAATGTACGATGGATTCGGGATGGACAAGCACTTCGATCTGACCTGGTGAGACGCCAAAGAACTCTTTGGTTTCAATCAGCTCCAGCGCCTTGTTAAACATCGAAGCGCTGTCGATTGTGATCCGCTGCCCCATGTTCCAGTTGGGATGGTTCGAGGCCTGTTCGACCGTCGCACTGGCCAGATCGCTCAGCGGCCAGTCGCGGAAGGCGCCACCGCTGGCGGTGATGATGATCCGCTCGACAGCGTCCATATCCTCACCGACCAGAGCCTGAAACACCGCCGAATGTTCGCTGTCCACGGGTAGTAGGCGCGCGTTATGCGCCCGCGCGGTTTCCAGCACCAGCGCCCCGGCACAGACCAGCGTTTCCTTGTTGGCCAGCGCCAGCGTCGCGCCCTGTTTCAACGCCTCAAGCCCCGGCGGCAGTCCGGCGGCCCCGACAATGGCGGACATGACCCAAGCAACCGGGCGCGCCGCAGCTTCGATCAGGGCCGCCTGCCCCGCAGCGGCTTCAACACCGCTGCCGGACAATGCGGCGCGCAGATCCTCAAGCCGATCCTCATGCGCGGTCACGGCTACATCAGCATTCAGGCGGCGCGCATCTTCGGCCAGTTTTTCGATATTCGCCCCGCCGGTCAGCGCCACAACGTCATAATCCGACGGATTCCGGTCGATCAAATCAATGGTGTTCTGCCCGATTGATCCGGTCGCGCCAAAAATCGAGACTTTGCGCATCACATGCCCCCGGGGGAATAGATCAGGCCCGCGATCAGAACAAACAGGGCTGCACCCATCATACCGTCGAACCGGTCCAGAAAGCCGCCATGGCCCGGGATCAGGTTCGAGCTGTCCTTTACTCCGAACTTCCGCTTGGTTGCACTTTCGACGATGTCACCGGCCTGACTGGCCATCGACGCCATCATCGAGATCAGGACGAACATGAATCCGAACCCGGCATGGATGGCGAACATGCCCCCAACGATAGCCGCGGCCGCCCATCCGCCGGCGGTGCCGGACCATGTCTTTTTGGGGCTGACCCTGGGCCAGAATTTCGGGCCGCCAAGGGTTTTACCAACGAAATACCCGGCTACATCCGTCGCGACCACCACCGAGATCAGCCAGACCATCCAGCCAAAGCCCATATTCTCGCGGATCGAGATGAACCCCAGACCAGCCGCTGCAATCCAGATCGCAAATAGCGCATAGGTCGTCTTGGACCGGCTAATCTGCCCTGCCCCAACCAAGGCTGGCGCAATCAGAACCGGCAGCTTGTAAAGCGGCGGCAGATGATAACTCAGCACAACCGCCACCCCGGTCAGAATGCCAAGCTGTATGGCTGCCCCGGTTTTGTCCGGGTCGATCATCCGCACCAGTTCCCAGGTCATCAGACCACAGGCAATCCCGATGAAGGCTTCGAACCACAAACCGCCCAGCCAGACTTCGACAGAGCCGACAAGAACCAGCACAGCCGCAGACAGAACCCTTGCGGTCAGGTCAGACCATCGGCCGTCACTCATGCTGGAACTGCCCCAAAGCGGCGTTCACGGGACCCGAAGTTGCGGCACAACCGTTCCAGTTCCGCTGCGGTGAAATCGGGCCACAGCGTGTCGATGAATTCATATTCCGAATAGGCTGACTGCCACAAAAGAAAGTTTGAAATCCGCGCCTCACCACTGGTTCGAATGACCAGATCCGGATCAGGAACAACGTGCGTATCCAGATACTTGGGCAAAGTTTCCTCATCCACGTCTTCGGGCCGCAGACGCCCCTCGGCCACGTCCCGTGCCAGTCGTTTGGTGGCGCGCGCAACCTCATCCCGCCCGCCATAGTTCAGGGCCACCGTCAGATGAACCAAATCGTTGTCCTTGGTTTCCTCTTCCAGCGTATCCATCAACTCGGTCAGCTTCTTATCCAGCCGCACCCGATCCCCGATAAAGCGCACCCGAATCCCGTTTTTCTTCAGGGTCCGGGTCTCTTTGATGATGTAGCGCCGGAACAGGCTCATCAGCCCTGCAACCTCGGCCTGTGTGCGTTTCCAGTTCTCGGTCGAAAAGGCAAAAACCGTCAGGTATTTGATCCCAAGCCCCGGGCAGGCCTCGACCACTTCGCGCACCCGCCGCGCACCGGCGTGGTGCCCGAACAGCCTTGGCCGGCCACGCGCCTGCGCCCAGCGACCGTTCCCGTCCATGATAATAGCGACATGGCGCGGCCCGTTCGCGGGCTCAGTATGTGGGGCGTTGAGCATATCCCGGTCTCAGACCTGCATGATCTCGGCCTGCTTGGTCTCAAGCGCGGCATCAACGGATTTGATCATCTCGTCGGTCAGGTCCTGAACTTCGGTTTCCCAGAACTTCTGATCGTCCTCGGACATGCCGTCGGCCTTGGCTTTCTTGATTTGATCCATCCCGTCGCGGCGGACGTTGCGAATCGAAACCCGGGCGTGCTCGGCATATTGACCGGCAACCTTGCCCAGTTCGCGGCGGCGCTCTTCGTTCAGTTCGGGAATCGGCAGCATGATGATGGTGCCGTTCAACTGAGGGTTGATCCCCAGACCGCTTTCACGAATGGCTTTTTCGACCTTGCCGACAAGACCCTTGTCCCAGACATTGACGGTGACCATGCGCGGCTCGGGCACGTTGACTGTTCCGACCTGATTGATCGGCGTCATCGATCCATACGCATCGACCATGACCGGTTCCAGCATCGAGGCCGACGCCCGCCCGGTCCGAAGCGAGGCAAATTCGGTTCTGAGATTGGACATGGCGCCTTCCATGCGCCGTTTCAAATCATCGGTATCCAGTTCGAAATCGTCAGACATGCTGCTCACTCCCCGTCTTCAGGTGCTGTTTGCATGGCTCATAAGCCATCGCAGGTGGGATGTATAGCAATCATGATGCGGAAATGCGCCAATGGCCAGAGGTGTTTCCGGCATTTTCCGGGCGTTTCAGAGACAAAAAGACCGATCGGCACATAGGCCGACCGGTCTCGAGGTTCGTCTTGCCGATCAGGCGTTTACGTCAACAACGACGCGGCCCTTGACCTGACCTTTCAGGATATCGGCACCCAATTGCGGCAGGTCACCCAGGGTTGCGGGGTGAACCATCGCTTCCAGCTTGCCCATGGGCAGGTCCGTTGCAATGCGCTGCCAGGCGCGCACCCGGTTTTCATAGGGCTGCATGACGCTGTCGATACCCAGCAGATTGACCCCGCGCAGCAGGAACGGAATCACCGTTGCAGGCAGGCCCGCACCGCCGGCCAGACCCACCGCGGCAACCGAAGCGCCGTATTTCATCTGACCCAGCACGCGCGCCAGCATCTCGCCCCCCACCGCGTCAATACAACCCGCCCAAGTTTCGCTTTCCAGCGGGCGTTTGGTGGTCTCGTTCAGTTCTTCACGCGGAACGATCGTGGTCGCACCCAGAGATTTCAGGTAATCACCCGTTTCCGGGCGCCCAGTGACAGCCGCAACCTCATAGCCCAGATTGGCCAGAATGGCAGTTGCCACCGAGCCCACACCACCCGCGGCCCCAGTCACCAGAACCGGGCCATGGCCGGGCTGCATACCGTGATCTTCCAGCGCCATCACCGCCAGCATCGCCGTGAAACCGGCCGTACCCACCGCCATCGCCTGCCGCGCATCCAGCCCCTCGGGCAGAGGCACCAGCCAATCGGCCCGAGCGTTTGCCTTTTGCGAGTAACCGCCCCAATGGGCCTCGCCCACACGCCAGCCGGTCAGAACCACCTTGTCGCCGGGCTTATAGCGATCATCCGAGGACGCCTCGACCGTACCGGCATAGTCAATCCCCGGAACATGCGGGTACGAGCGCACCAGACCACCCCCCCTGGGAGAGGTGCACAAACCGTCTTTGTAATTCACGGTCGAGTACTCGACGGCTACCGTGACCTCACCCTGAGGTAGATCATCCAACGAAAGCTGTTTCACCACTGGGCTGGCCAGCCCGCTTTCCTCGTCCTTTTCCATGACCAATGCGTTGAACATCTTATTTCCTTTCGTTTCTTCAAGGCCAGATCGCGATCTTCACCTGGCTAAAAATACCTCGGGGGAGACGCGCAGCGACGGGGGCAGCCCCCGCCGCGCTCAATTCCAAAACCGCTCCTGAACCATTGCGCGGCGCATGCCGTCCGGCGTTTCGACCTCGACGACCGTTCCGGCATCCCAATGGCTCAGCCGCAGCATTCCAATTGACACATTTGTCGAAAAGTCCGGAGACCACGCCGCCGACGTCACCTGCCCCACCCGTTTACCATCCGCAAAAACCGACCACGGACGGTCACAGGGTGGTACGGCATCGCCCTCGATGGCAATCGGGCGAATCTGTTGCACGGGGCCTTCCTTGGCCACACGCAACAAGGCGTCACGGCCAATGCAGCCGATGGCCGTGTGCGTGTTGCAGAACTTGCCCAGACCACATTCATGCGGCGTGTTGTCGTCGGTCATGTCATTGCCATAAGACAGCAATCCGCCTTCGATCCGTTCGATCAGATTGGGGCAGCCTGCACGCACCTGCAGGTCCTCCCCCGCAGCGAACAGCGTATTCCACAGCGGCATCCCGATGTCAGAGCCTTCGACATAAATCTCGAAACCGCCCTGTTTGGAATAGCCCGACCGCGCCACCGCCAGATCGCGGCCCTGAAACTCGAACATGTCGAACTTGAAGAACCGAATATCGCGTACGCGGTCGCCAAAGACCCGCGCCATCAGCTCATCTGCCTTGGGTCCCTGAATGGCCAACGGCGATACATCCGGCTCATCGACCAGAACGTCCAGCCGATAGCCGTTGGCGATACCCTTAACCCACAGCAACAGGTCACTGTCCGCAATGGATATCCACCAGCGGTCATCGGTCAGTTTCACCGCCACCGGGTCGTTCAGCATCCCGCCGGTTTCATCGACGATGGGTACATAGAAACACTGCCCCGGCAACATCCCCCGCAGATCGCGCGGTGTCAGCATCTGCATCAGCCGCGCCGCATCCGGGCCGCGCAGCTCGACCTGCCGCTCGCATGAGACATCCCACACCTGAACATGGGACTTCAGATGGCGATAGTCAGCCTCGACGCTTTCAAAAACCGTCGGCAACAGCATACGGTTGTAAACGGTGTACCCTTTGACCCCGGCGGCCTCGACCCCATCGGAAAACGGTGTACGCCGCAACCGGCGAGACATGGAAATCTGCGGCATTCAAGCCTCCTTGGGCATAAAGACCAGATCACTGACAGGCGCGGCCGATCCGGTTTCGGTCAGCATCTGGTGTAACTGTCCCCGATGATGGGTCTGGTGGTTGAACATGTGGATCACACACTGCGCGTAAGGCAATGTAACATCAGTCTCTTTTGCCGCTGAGAACCAGGTGAATTCCCCGGTCAGCGGCGCGTCTTCCAGGGAGCCAGCCCAGTCCGAGATACGGGCATCGACGATTTCACACAGGGGCAGCCAATCGGTCAGATCGGTACACAGCGAGACACTTTCGGGGATACCACCGCCCGGACCTTCACCCTTGTCAAAGCGGGATACCCAGATCCAGTTGCCCCACAACAGATGGTTCGCCGTCCCCATGATCGAGCCAAAGAACGCACCGCGCTCCTTGGTCAGGTTCTCAGGCGACAACGCTTGCAGAAACCCCGATAACTGGTTGTTTTGCCATCGGTTATACCGCGCCATTTCTTGTGCGTAGGCGCCGGTGATCATCATTTTGGACCGTGCCAGTCGATCGGGCAGATTTCCGCAGACTTGCCCCCGAAATCCCAAACGCGACCATAGTCGCGCACCTTGGACTTGGTGCCGCGCGCCACAATAATGTCGGGACCCATCCAGTATTTCGAGTTCGAGACCATCACCGGGTGTTCAGGGTCCTTGCCAGCCAACATTTCGATCTCGCCCTGAATCTTGCGGCCAATCACGATCCGACGCTTGTTGCCGTCACGCTCGATCTGGACCGGAGCCCGCTCGGCCCCGATGATCTCGCTCACCAGCATGGTGAACAAACCAGTGGTGCCACCCGCCTGCCCGCTGAAGATTTGCAGCAGACCGTTATAGGCCTTGCCGCTGGCGCGCTCGTCCACATAGGCGGCAACTTTCCACTGGCCTTCTCCCATACGGCCCGGAATATCTACCAGCAGACCCACGTTCAGGCCGGACAGGTCCTCGCCCTCATAATGGCCTTCGTCGATAATGACGCCCATCCATGCGTGGCAATGCCCCTCGGTCGGAGGGTGCGCGCCCAGCGATACAACGCAGGGACAGAATACGTCGCATGAACAGTTCAGGATCAGTTCACCCTTGATGGCCCAGTCTGTCGGACTCATTTCACGCCGTTTGGGATTGGGCATGCGGCTGTCAATGCGTTGGCTGATCGGCAGCCTGTCGGCCTTGGGTTTTCGGTTTTTAGCCATATACTTATCCTCCGTAAGTAAAGGGATAGACCAGCAGGGCAAGCCCCCCTGCGATCAGTGCAAACCCCATTGGCCGCGTGACTGCGTGACCGATTTGAGGCAGTTTTTCCAAAACCATGAACAGTGTCGCGAGGCCCATCCACAACAGGCTCATGACACCTCCAACAAACCCCAGCGCCATGAAGCCCCAGCAGCATCCGACGCAAAACGCGCCCAGCCCCAGCCCCATGCGCAAACCGCCAGCGAACCCGGTTTTCCAATGGCCGAGGAAATAGGTCATCGGTGCGTGACAGACGCCGTGGCAGACCTCTTTCGCGCGGGTGAACTGGAACGCGCCGACCGCAATCATCAGGCCGCTGGCAAACCAGCCGGACTTGGCAATGCCCAACATGTCAACGACACCGCCAAACAGCAGTCCCAGTTGTACTCCGGTGATCAATGCGGCGAACCCAACCCATACGATGAAGTAACCAGCCAGCACGCCGATCCATCCTGCGCGCGTGCCATTGGCGCTGCGGATCAGGTCTTCGTAGCTGCGCAGGGTTGGCACCAGCGTCGGCAGCATCATGGCCGCCATCATGATCGCCCACATCCAGAACAGCGGGCCGAATTCGGCCATGGGCATATACATGTCCATGCGGGGGTCCATGGCGGCCATCGCTTGCCCCATCGGGCCGGGCCGGCCGATCCAGTCCAAATCCATGTCGCGGCTCATGGTGAGCATCATCCACCACGCCCACAGGATCAGAATGAAGAACCCCAGCCACAATCCGCTGCGTAGAACTGCGCGACTCACGCTTCCCTCCCGACTCAGTCCTTGCTTTTCAAATGTCAGACTTTTAAATGTCAGACAAATAAAAATTTCACCGACGGGCTCCGGAATATGAAAATCGACCCTCAGAAACCTGCGGATTTATCAGCCCAGATCGCTCAGGCCATACGCGATGCTATCATATCGGGAGAGTTGATCGTCGACGAACGCTTGCCATCCGAAGCTGAGCTATCCGACCAGTTTCAAGTTTCGCGCCCAACTGTACGCGAGGCTCTCAAGCGTCTTGCGGCACAATCGTTGATCCGCACCCAGCGCGGCGCCAGCGGTGGTGCCTTCGTGAACCGGATCAGCTTTGAAGACGCCTATTCGCAGCAAATTACCACCTCGACCTTGTTGCTGTCGATGAACGCGATCAGCTTCGACACGGCCTGCGAAGCCCGCTTTGCGCTGGAACGCGCCTGCGCCCCGCTGTCGGCGCAGCGCCGAACCGCCGATCAACTGGCCACCATGCGGGCCGAGATTTTCCGGCAGGCGCAACCCGGCCTGACGGATGAGGCATTCTGTTCTTCGGACGTCGCCTTCCACCGTGCTCTGGTTGATGGGGCCGGCAACCCGGTTCTGTCCTATCAACTGGCCGGGGCTGTTGAGGCGATGCAACCCTTGATGAACATGATCACCTTTACAGCGCGGTCCCGCGAAGAGATCATCGGCCTGCACAATCGCATTGCCGACGCGTTGGAGGCTCGCGACGCCGGAAACGTTGACGCCGCATTGGTTGAACTTGAAAACTATACGCGCAAACTGGCGCGGGATGTGGCCCAGCAACATAGCAAGCCAGTGGTGGCGGAGGAATGATGGTAACAGCGCTGAACGTAATCGCCGCTTTGTTGACGATTGGCTTTGGCCTGTTCGGGTTCCTGGCCCCGGCGTTCACCGCCGCATCCTTGGATCTGGCTCCGACCGACAGCAATATGGGTCTCAGCGAGATGCGCGCTTCGGTTGGCGGCTTGTTCGTGGTGACCGGCGCGGCGGTGCTGTGGCTGAACAACCCGATGGCCTATGCCATGCTTGGCGTCGTGTACGCGGGGGCAGCGCTGGGTCGTTTCGTCTCGGTCGTTCTGGACAATCCCCCCATGGTCAAGGCGGTGACATTCGGAGGAATCGAGCTGGCCCTGGCGCTGTGGCTGATCCTGGCGAACTTCAATAGAACCGCCTAAGGATTTGTTTTTAATAGAACCGAACTTCATAAATCCCGGTTTGCATCCGAACGCCTGCTCACCTATATAGGATATGTCCTTCGGGACTATGGACATAAACGCGCTCGTAATAAGCGGATCGGACCCGGGGGCGGTACCCGGCGGCTCCACCAACCATCCTTCGTTTGAGGATTTTGGGGCCGAAATAGGATCGACGAACGTCTAAAGGGGTTAGCTTTGTCTCGGCTGTCTGCCACCGTTATCGGCGAAACTAGTACAATTGCAAACGACAATCGTGCTCCGGTTGCAGTTGCTGCGTAAGCAGTAACAAGACCGAAACTTAAGCCCTTGCGCCTAGCCGCGTAAGGCGGGGTTCGCAGGTACCTGGCAACAGAAACCTGCATTTCCCCCTTATTGTCTGCGGTTTATCTCTGTTCTTGTTCACGTTCAGGGTTTCTTCACCCTTTCGTTTCATTCTCGGCCCAACAGGAAAAGGAGAGCTGGGATGTCACACGCCGATATACTCAGAAACTGGTATGCCGAGGTTTGGGAAAACGGGAACACCGATGCCATCGACCAGTACTTTGCCCCCGACACCATGGCCGAGGGGTTGATCCCAGAAATGCAGGTCGGCGCGGATGACTTTCGCGATCTGGTCATGGCCTTTCGGCATGTGCTGGGGGATATCAAGGTCGATCTTCCGAAGATCATCGAAGACGGTGATTGGGTGTCCGGTATTCTCCACGTCAGCACCACCCGGGCAGATAACGGGGCGCCATTGCAGGCTACTGGCAGCGTCATCGCGCGCATCAAGGATGGCCGCATGGTCGAGGCGTATAATCAGTTCGACTTTATCTCTCTGTTCGAACAGCTCGGGCAATTTCCGCAGGACACCCTGCCCGTCTGCATGACCGGGCAGAGGCTGGATTGGGCGTGACGCACACAACGCAATCTTGACCCCTTTGGCGCTTGATCGTAAGCAAAGGTCATGGGGTAAGATTGCGAACGCCCCGTGAGGCGCCAGCCCAAGTTTCGCATGTATCCGTTTGCATCAGGAGACATGCCATGCCTGCGCCCAATTCAATCACACCGAAACAGTTGCTGCGCCTGATCGGAACTCCGCAGGCGCCGGTCTTGATCGACATTTGCCTGGATCCGGATTTTGAAGCCGATCCCTTTCTGATCCCCGGTTCCGTTCGCCATCCTGCCATGGATATCGATGGCATTGCCCGCAAAGTTTGTGACCAGAACGCCGTCATCATTTGCCAGAAGGGCAAGAAGCTCAGCCAAGGGGTCGTATCCTGGCTGCGCAGCAATGGGTGTAAGGCCGAATTTCTGGAAGGTGGAATGTATGGTTGGCGTGACACGACGGATGCGCCGCGGATACCCGTCTCGGCCTTGCCGAAGCGTGCCGATGGCCGAACCGTTTGGGTAACGCGCCACCGGCCCAAGATCGACCGGATCGCCTGCCCTTGGCTGATCCGCCGTTTCGTGGACCCCGACGCGCAGTTCCTGTTCGTGGCCCCGTCCGAGGTCGACGCCACCGCTCAGGCCTTCGATGCGACCTCATTTGATATCAAGGATACGTTCTGGTCCCACCGAAACGACCGCTGCACCTTCGACACCATGCTGGACGAGTTTCAGTTGCACAGCCCTGCCCTCGACCGGCTTGCCACGGTGATCCGCGCCGCCGATACCAATCGTCATGACCTTGCACCCGAGGCGGCCGGTTTACTGGCGGTTTCAGTGGGCCTCTCGCGCCAATACCGGAACGACCACCAGAACCTTGAGGCAGGCCTGCACCTATATGATGCCCTGTATCGTTGGGCGCGGGACGGTTTCGAGGAACACCACGATTGGCCGACGGATCGCAAATCATGACTCCATCTGTTGCGGAGCTTGTCCGCGTGTTCGGTCGTATCGGCCTGCTATCCTTCGGCGGCCCTGCGGCGCAGATTTCGCTGATGCACCAGGAACTGGTCGAAAACCGCCCGTGGCTGGATGAGCAAACCTATCTGCGGGCCTTGTCGCTGTGCATGTTGCTGCCCGGCCCCGAGGCAATGCAGCTGGCGACCTATGCGGGCTGGCGTCTGCGCGGAGTGACCGGTGGTTTGATCGCCGGGGCCTTGTTCGTGCTGCCCGGAGCCTGTGTCATCGCGATTCTGGTGGGGCTGTACGCCGCCTTCGGTGATCTGCCTTTGGTTCAGGCCGGGTTTCTGGGGGTGAAAGCCACGGTGATCGTGATCGTCCTGCAGGCGCTTCGGAACCTGTCGCGCAAGGCGCTGACGGATACACAGCACCGCGCCATCGCAGGGCTTGGATTCCTCGCCATCTTCGCGCTGAACCTGCCCTTTCCGCTGATCATTCTGGCCGCCGCGATTTGGGGGTACGTCACATTCCAAGGTCAGGCATCAACCGTAGAAAAGCCACCCGCCCCGAAAGCCTCTGGTACGTTCCGAACCGCTGCGTTCTGGCTGGTTTTGTGGCTGGGGCCGCTGGTCGCGCTGAGCGTCACAGGGCAAAAACTGCTGAGCGATCTGGGCTGGTTCTTTGCCCGTCTCGCCGTTGTCACCTTTGGCGGAGCCTATGCGGTGCTGGCCTACATGACCCAGACCGTCGTGGACAAGTACCACTGGGTCAGCACGGACCAGATGATTGATGCGCTGGGTTTGGCTGAAACAACTCCGGGGCCGTTGATTTTGGTGACACAGTTCGTCGCCATGCTGACCGGCCAGATCAATGGCGGCGCGCCACTGGCCATTGCCGCCGGAGCTGTTGCCTTATGGGCGACCTTTGTTCCCTGTTTTCTCTGGATTTTTCTTGCGGCACCGTATCTGGACCAACTGGCCACTCGTCCCAGATTGTCCGCCGCTCTGCACGGGATTACCGCCGCTGTCGTGGGTGTGATTCTCAACCTGTCCGTATGGTTCAGTCTGAACGTTCTGTTCCAGAAAATCCCACAAGCATCATGGGGACCAGTGACATTACCCTGGCCCGACCTGACAAGCCTAAACCTAGCAGCCCTGGCCCTGACATTGCTTGCTGGCCTATTGATTTTTAAGTTTAAATTTGGAATGGCAACAACATTGGCGATCATGGCCGCGATAGGAACGGGACTGTATTTCGTTTAAACAATCCTCACACAGGCGGTCTTTCGTTTCCGATGAAATCCCCTATGCTGAGGGTAACCACTTTTGAGGATGACACATGTCGCAAGACATCGATTATGGGAACCTGATGCACACCGCCATGCGCGGGCTCATCAAGACCGTTCTGACCAGCGTTTCCGATAATGGCCTGCCTGGGGCGCACCATTTTTTCATCACTTTCGACACCCGTCAGGACGGCGTCGAACTGGCCGATTGGCTGCGTGAACGGTACCCCGAGGAAATGACCATCGTTATGCAGCACTGGTTCGAAAACCTTGAGGTTGGCGATGACGGCTTTGCGATCACGCTGAACTTTGGCGATGCGCCGGAACCGCTGTATATCCCCTATGCGTCGATCAAAACCTTCGTCGACCCCTCGGTCGAATTCGGGCTTCGGTTCGAAAGCCCCGACGACGAGGATGAGATTGAATCGATCGTCGAGGACTCGATTGAGGTTGAAGAAGAACCCATGCACCACGACGCCGAGGTGGTCTCGCTGGACAGTTTCCGAAAGTAACCGCCCGGCGCTACTGCTTTTTCAGAAACGTCTCGACCGAGCGTGATTTCACCCCGTTGCGGAACCGCGAAAACGACAGGTTTAGGCCGCCCTCGGCGAGGGTGCGGTCAAATTGCTGCAGCTCATAATCCCCGGTCTCGCCGATAAACAACGAGAACACGGTCAGAGTGTCACCTTCGATCCGGCCCCAGACAAACGGCTCGCCCTGCATCGGGTCCAGCGGGACTTCATGCCCGAACACGTTGCGCTTCATGGCCGCCGAGAAGACGTCACTCCGGTCTGACTGCTTGAAGTCTATCGAGAATTTCTGATCCTTGACCCGTCCGTCCGCCTTGTAGGTTGTGGTCGTCCAGCTGACGTTGAAGCCATTTTTCAACTCTTTAATCGACACGCTCATGTCACGTGGCGTTTCGGTTCCGTCTTCATCCACAACATTGGCGGACCCGACATAGCTGCCCACAAAGGGCGCAATATCCGCAGCGTGGGCTTTTAACCCCGTCAGAGCGAACGAAAACAATATGCCCAATGAAAAGGCAATGATTTTCAGGGGATAAGCTCGAACCAATGTGCCCACCTTAGCCTCCATCAAGTTGATCCGTCTATTGTAGCTGACCCGATAGCGCGCACAATGCGTTTCGGACCGAATTTACCAATCCCTTCCGGCTATACCTCTGGCGCCCTTGAGTTTATGGTGCGCGCAACTGGCCGATTGCACGATGACTTTGTTACGGGTAAACGGCATACGACTGCATACAGACCGGAGTGACAGATGTCCCAAACCCGCACCGAATCCGACAGCTTTGGCCCGCTGGAAGTCCCCGCCGACAAGTATTGGGGCGCCCAAACGCAGCGTTCGATCTTGAACTTTCCCATTGGCTGGGAAAAACAGCCCGTCGCCATCGTGCGCGCGCTGGGTGTGATCAAGAAGGCCTGCGCGATGGAAAACAAGGCCATCGGCAAGCTGGATGCGAAAATCGCGGACGCCGTCATTCAGGCCGCCGGAGAGGTCATCGAAGGCAAGTTTGACGACAACTTCCCGCTGGTCGTTTGGCAGACCGGGTCGGGCACCCAGTCGAACATGAATTCGAACGAGGTGATCGCCAACCGCGCGATTGAGATTCTGGGCGGCGTGATCGGATCGAAAGACCCGGTACACCCGAATGATCACTGCAACATGGGTCAGTCCTCGAACGACACCTTCCCCACCGCCATGCACATCGCCACCGCCATGAGCGTGCGTGACGTGCTGCTGCCTGGCCTTGAGAAGTTCGCCGCGGCGCTGGAGGCCAAGGCGAAAGAGTTCACAGGCATCATCAAGATCGGCCGGACGCACACTCAGGACGCAACGCCGCTGACGCTGGAGCAGGAATTTGGCGGCTATGCGCATCAGATTCGCCAAGGTATTGCCCGCGTCCACGCCTCAATGCCCGGAATTTACGAGCTGGCCCAAGGCGGTACAGCCGTTGGCACCGGTCTGAACACCCACAACGGCTGGGATGAGGCCGTGGCCAAGAACATGGCAGACATCACTGGCCTGCCCTTCGTCACCGCACCGAACAAGTTCGAAGCGCTGGCAGCCCATGACGCCATGGTCTTCCTGTCGGGGGCTTTGGCGACCATCGCGGGATCTTGCTACAAGATCGCCAACGACATTCGCCTGCTGGGTTCTGGCCCCCGCTCGGGTCTGGGTGAGCTGATCCTGCCGGAGAATGAGCCTGGCTCTTCGATCATGCCAGGCAAGGTGAACCCGACCCAGGCCGAGGCGCTGACGCAAGTCGCCGCGCATGTGATGGGCAACGACGCGGCGATGAAATTCGCCGGCTCGCAGGGGCACTTCCAGTTGAACGTCTACAACCCGATGATGTCCTACAACCTGCTGCAGTCGATCCAACTGCTGGGCGACGCCACCGACAGCTTTACCGAGCGGATGCTGCTGGGCATCAAGGCAAATGAGCCGCGCATCGACAAACTGATGAAGGAGTCGCTGATGCTGGTGACCGCACTGGCGCCGACCATCGGCTATGACAACGCCACTACCGTCGCCAAGACGGCGCACAAGAACGGCACGACCCTCAAGGAAGAAGCCATCGCGCTGGGCTTTGTCGATGAAGAAACCTTTGACGCCGTTGTCCGCCCCGAGCAGATGATCGGCCCGAAAGACAAATGAGCAAACCGGTCAATCTGAACCGGTATCGAAAAGAAAAAGCGCGGGCCGAGAAAAAGGCCCGCGCGGACCAGAACGCTGTCAAATTCGGCCGCAACAAGGCTGAAAAGATAGAAGATAAATTCAACCAAGACAAACAGCGCCGCGACATCGACAATCACGAGTTGGACGAATGAGCGGCCGCCCGGTCAAGCGATCTCTGACCCTGAAGGGGCATCGTACATCGGTGTCTCTGGAAGACGAGTTCTGGCAGGCCTTTCGCGACATTGCCAAAGAGAAGGGCATGCCAATCAACGCCTTGGCCGCTGAGATTGATGTAAATCGCGACCCTGAGATTGGTCTGGCCTCTGCCATCCGTGTTTTTATCCTGCACTGGTATCGCGCCTAACCCTTGCGTCCATTAAGGCGATGCGCCTAGAGTGATTTAGAACAAAAGGGGTACACTCATGAACCAGACTGTCCTCGGCCCGGATGGCCAGCCACGCTGTGCATGGTGTCAGGCGGCACCCGAGTTCTTTGAATACCACGACAATGAATGGGGTTACCCGGTGGCTGACGATCGGCGCCTGTTCGAGAAACTGTGTCTGGAAAGCTTTCAGTCGGGCCTCAGTTGGCGCACAATTCTCGCCAAGCGCGAGAATTTCCGTAAAGCGTTTAATCACTTCGATTTCAACGCGGTAGCCGAATTTGATGAATCGGATGTCGAACACCTGCTACAGGACGCGGGCATCATCCGCCATCGGGGCAAGATCGAAGCCGTCATCAACAACGCCCGTCGCGCGCAAGAGCTAATTGCAGCCGAAGGGTCCATCGCCGCTTATGTCTGGCGATACGAAGCTGACAACCCGCCCGAGCCACAAACCGCGTCGACCTCACCCGAGTCCATCGCAATGTCGAAAGATTTAAAGAAACGCGGCTGGAAATTCGTCGGGCCGACCACAGTGTTTGCCTTCATGCAGGCTATGGGGTTGGTGAACGATCACGCCATCGGGTGTTCCATGCGTGAAAAAGCGGCGCAAATGCGCCGCGAATTCACCAAACCGGTTTAGCGCCCCTTAGACCGAGGCGCGGAAGATTTTGTCGATATTGCCGCCAAGCGCGGCATTGAACTCGGCATCCGATTGCTGTTTCGACAGCCCCTCGGTCAGGGCGCGCGAGAACGAGGCGATCATCTTGCCGTTCTGGTTCAACAGATCGCAGGCTTGCTCGGTGGAATAGCCGCCCGACAGCGCCACCACGCGCACGACGCGCGGATGATCGGCCAGTTCGTCATACAGGTTCGCCTGGCTGGGGATGGTCAGCTTCAGCATGATGTCCTGACCTTCGGCCAGTTGGTCGAGGTTCTTCAGGATTTCGGCCTTCAGGATATCCTCGGCCTCGGCTTTGGTGGCTGAGTTGATGTTCACTTCGGGCTCGACAATCGGGACCATGCCCGCCGCGACAACTTCGCGGGCCACGTCGAACTGCTGAGCCACAACAGCGGCAATGCCCTCGGCGTTGGCTTCGTGGATCACCGAACGCTCTTTGGTGCCAAAGACGCCATTCGCCTTGGCCAGAGTATCCGCCAGACCCGGGATCGGTTTCATCATCTGGACGCCGTTGGCTTGATCCTCCAGCCCTTTGTCGATCTTCAGGAACGGCACGATGCCCTTCTGCGACCACAGGTATTCGGCAACCTTGCGGCCGTCGATCTCTTCGCCCAACGTGCGTTCGAACAGGATCGCGCCGATCACTTTTTCATTGGTAAAGTCGTTGGCCAGAATGATACGAGCGCGCATTTTCTGGATCTCGCCGAACATTTCCTCGTCCGAGCTGTATTCCGAAGCCTCAACCCCGTAAAGCGCCAGCGCCTTGGGTGTCGAGCCGCCACTTTGATCCAGGGCTGCAATGAAACCTGCGCCGTTGGACATCTGCTCGCGCTGTTCTGCTTTGGACATATGACTTTCCCGTTCAATGATGATTCCGCGTTTGCCCATCGCATACAGCAAGGCGCGGGGTGATGGTAGGTTGTTAGCGCTCAACCACGCGCACCCAAATGCCGTCTTTTGACCGCACCGTCAGATGTGCCACGGGAACGGGCGTGCGGCCTGCTACCAGCTCAAACCGAAAGTGCCGCAGCAACATCGACAACAACAGCGGCCCCTCGACCATGGCGAACCCGGCCCCGGTGCAGACGCGGGGGCCGGCAGAGAACGGGATATAGGCTTGCCGCTGGCAGGTCTTGCCGTTTTCGGTGCTCCAGCGGGTGGGGTCAAAATCGTCCGGGCGGTCCCAAAGACGCTCTTGCCGATGCAGATGCCAGGGGCTGATGACGATCTGCGACCCTTTGGTGACCTCCCTGCCCCGGAACTGTTCCGGACAGGTCGCCTCGCGCACCATCATCGGCACCGGTGGATACAGGCGCAGGGCCTCGCGGAAAACATCCCGGCTGAGGCGCAGTCTTGACACAGTGGCAAAGCTGGGATCGTCCAGAGCGCACGCCTCGGCGCTCAGCTTTTCCTGCCAATCAGGGTAAAGCGCCATCAGGTACAGGGCCCACGCCAGCGCCGAGGCGCTGGTTTCGTGCCCCGCAAGAAAGAAGATGGCCACCTGATCAACCATCTCTTGCGTATTGAAACACTGCCCGGTTTCGGGATCGGGCGTGGTCATGATCTTGGTGGCAAGATCGTCGGGTGCCTGCCCCAGTGCGATCAGTTCTGCCCTTTCCGCCGTCAGCCGCTTGATCAGCGCCCGGATATCCCTTGCGTTCCGGCGCGTACTCCGCGCGTGCAAGCGCGGCATCCAGCGCGGCACCGGGACAAACGCCGCCAGATTCAGCAAAGGTTGTTGCCGCTGATAGGCTCGAAACTTTTCGAACACCTGAGCGGCCACCTCATGCTCTATCGGGACCGAAAACAGGGTGCGGAAAATAACATCCGCGGCGGCGTGGCTGGTAAGTTCCTCGCATTCGATCACCGTGCCCGCTTGCCCTCGCACCCGCGCAACGCAGGCTTCTGCAGCCTGCAGCATCGCCGGAAAGGTGTCTTTCAGCCGCCCGCCCTCAAAGGCCGGGTCGATGATCCGGCGCTGCCGTTTCCACGTGTCTCCGTTGGTCAGAAAGACCGAGTCACCCAGCAACGGGCGCAACCCCTCGCTGATGCGGCCGGACTTGGGAAAATCGTCGGGGCGTTTCTTGAGAACCGTGTCCACAAGCTCTGGCTGGTTCATCATGTAGGATCGGAAGAACGGCGTACGAAACTCGGCCATCCACGCGCGGTAGAGCCGCTGCGGTTGCGCCGACAACAAATCCTTGCGGAACAGTTTCAGGTAGCGCCACAACGAAACCTTGTCCGGACGGGGCGTTGGCTTTGGCGGCTTCATTTTCGCACCGACCTGTATTTTGAGATTGGCTGCTCGATCCGTGATTTCGAAGGTGCGCGCCCGTTAAACCGTTGGCCCAGAGTCAAAGGGCCTGCGGTGATACGGAAATAATCATAATCTCTGGGGCGATCAAACGCGCAGAGATACTGGAAGTGCAGCCGGAAAAAGCGCCAGCGCAGCTCTTGCCAGCGCTCCGGTGACAGGGTTTGCGTGAAAGCGGCTGACAGGATCAGTGGCCAGCGTTTCTGGTCGGTCGCAACACCGCTGACACCCACCGGATCACATAGGGCAAACGCGCAGCCATCACCCGGCGCCGACACGTCCACCCAGGTGATGTCAGATTGCTCGGACAGGAATTGCAGATCGGTACGCAGGTCCTCGGCCTCGGGCAGAAACGAAACCATGGGCACCACCTGCCCCAAAGTCAGAAAAGACAGCGCCGGGCGGGCATGGGCCAGCCCGCCTTCGCGGCCCAGGTCGGCCAGAACCGTCACCCCGAGATGCGCGCCCGAGGAATGGCCGACGACCAGAACCTCATCCACATCGGCCGCAAGCGCGTGCCGAATATGGGAGGTGAACACCTGCAACCGGGTCTTCAGTTCCACCGGAACAGCGCCCTTCTGCGCGGCGGAATAGGCGTAATCGTGCATCAGGTAATAGACAAACAGACGGTTGTCGATTTTGCGGAACCAATGCAGCAGGGTAAATGCGGCGGCAATCGCGGGCACCACGGCCAGCCACCCCGCTATGGACCAAAGCAGCGCGGCCACGGCCCAGGCTACCAAAAGCGCCACTGCCAATTGCGTAATGAGCATTCCAACGGGGTAAAGCGCGGCGATCACCGGCCCCTTGCGCAGCCGCATCAGACGCCACAATGCACCGGACCCGATATAGGTCCATGCCGTCCGCAACAGTTGCAGATAGGTCGCGGGGATCGAATTCGACATGCTGTCGCGGACGATATCCGACCAAACCAGAACGTCGATATCCACCTCGATGTCGGCACCGTCCTGATGCGAACGGACGCGCCAGCCATAAGGTCCCTCAGCCGATTTTGGCGAAATCGAGATCTCATACCCGGAAACACCGGCCTGCGCCCGGCTTTCCTTGCGATACAGCTCGC
This sequence comes from Ruegeria sp. AB10, assembly GCF_056542745.1. Classification (NCBI taxonomy): domain Bacteria; kingdom Pseudomonadati; phylum Pseudomonadota; class Alphaproteobacteria; order Rhodobacterales; family Roseobacteraceae; genus Ruegeria; species Ruegeria sp. AB10. Next base: position 169,480 of record NZ_JBQGAI010000001.1, read on the forward strand.
GATATCGGCGCGGATGAATCGGATCATAGCCGGGGATGTAAAACACCCGGCGCCGGCGCACCCGAGGCTGATTTGTATGACTGCTCATGCCCTTACCTTCTGCGGCGCAGATTAGCGCAGCATTACCGTCAAGGTAAGTCGGATCAGCACATCATCCGAAATTGGCAAGCGCCGGGAAGGTCTCTAGCAGCCACCAGCTGAATTCGGTGAACAGGCCGGTGATCAGCATGATGCCGACGAACAGCAGCAAACCGCCCATGACCTTTTCGATCGTTCCCATGTGAGGCTTGATCCGGTTCATCACCGACATCGACCGATTCAGGAACATCGCCGCCAGCAGGAAAGGAATACCCAGGCCTGCGGCGTACACGCCCAGCAACAAGGTGCCACGCGCGACCGAGGCCTCGGACGCCGCAAGCGACAGAATTGCGCCAAGCTGCGGGCCGATGCACGGCGTCCAGCCGAATGCGAAGGCCAGACCCAGGATATAGGCACCAAAGACCGAACCACCGGAATCGCCCGCGTCGATCCGCGCTTCGCGGTCCAGGAAGGGGATGCGGAACACGTTCAGGAAATGCAGGCCAAAGACGATCACCACCGCACCGGACAGTTTAGCAAACAGGACCTGATTCTGCAGTACAAAAGCCCCGAAGGCCGAAGCCGTGAACCCCAGCAGCAGGAACACCGTCGACAGGCCCAGCACAAAGAACAGTGCGGACAGAGTCGCCTTGCGCCGCGCCGCGGCCTCATCCTGCATCTCGTTGATCGTCACGCCACTCATATACGCCAGATAAGGCGGCACGATGGGCAGCACGCAGGGCGACAGAAAGCTGATCAGCCCGCCCAGCATCGCGATGAACATGGCGGGCAGCAGGCCCGCGTCGATGATATCAATTCCGAACATGGATCAGCACATAGGGTATCACATCAGCCGCGTCACGGGGCCATTCGGTCACATCCCCGTGCGTAGGCGCTGGACAGTCAGGCAAAGTGGAAATATCTCAACCTCATGTCAAATCCCACCGAAACGCTCGACGCGCTGGGTCTGTTGTGCCCTTTGCCCGTCCTGAAAGCCAGAAAACGCCTTAAATCCATGCCCGCAGGGGCGGTTTTGCGCGTATTGGCCGACGATCCCGCTGCCGTTATCGACGTTCCGCATTTCTGCGCCGAAAGCGGACACCAGTTGTTGTCGCAACAGGACGCGGACGGGCATCAAGTCTACCTCATCCAAAAAGCAGGCTGAGGCGGAAACGCATCCGTATCAAAAAAGGCGGGTCCGAAGCCCGCCTTTTCCATTTATTGTCCCAATGACCACCAGCCACGCCGTTTCGGCTTGTCGGGTTCGCTGGGCTGTTCGGGCTCTTCCGCCACAACCTCAAGCACCGGTTCGGGGGTCTCCTCGACCACCTCTTCCACGGTGGCTTCAACCTCGACCGTTTCCACAACCTCAACCGCGTCCGCAGTTTCAGCAACGGGTTCAGCCACCTCTTCGGGTGCTGGTTCGCTGGTCTCTTGCGCTTCAGGCTCAGAGGTCTCTGCCGCAGCCTCAACAGGTTCGGGCTGTTCGCCTACCTGCTCTGCCTCGGACTCAGCTTCCGCGGCAGCAGTTTCCTCTGTCGCCTCAGCCACGGCCTCAACCGGGCTTTCTTCGGCCGCCTCGACAGGTTCCACGTCCTTCTTCTTGCGGCGTGGGGCGCGGCGACGCTTGGGCTTTTCGATCTTCTCTTCCGAAGCAGCTTCTTCCGCCTCGGGCTCGGACGCGGGTTCTTCATCCGCCTCAGCAGACGCCTCTTCCTCAGTCGTGGCCTCAGGCGCATCACCAACAGCACCGCCCTTCTTGCGGCGGCGGCGGCGACGCTTGCGCTTGGGTTTGGTCTCTTCTTCGGCCTGAACGGCTTCTTCGACGACGGCTTCTTCTTCGTCAGCGTCCACCAAATCCATCAGCGAGGCATCCACCGACACAACCGGCGCGCTGGCCTCGGGCACGGAACGGCTGGCGGTCTTGAATTTCTCCATCGAGAAATCAGGGCTGACCAGATGCACATCACCCTCAACCCGAACCGACAGGCCATAGCGGGCTTCGATCTGCGCGATATGCTCGCGTTTCTGGTTCATCAGGAAATTGGCAATGCTGACCGGGCAGCGCACCAGAACCTCGCGCGAGCGGCGGCGGGTGCCTTCCTCTTCGATCTGACGCAGAATGGTCAGCGCCATGTTGTCATCCGAACGGATCAGACCGGTGCCGTGACAAGACGGGCAAGGCTGCGTCGTCGCCTCAAGCATACCGGGGCGCAAACGCTGGCGGCTCATCTCCATCAGGCCAAAGCCGGAAATGCGGCCAACCTGAATGCGTGCCCGGTCGGTCTTCAGCTTTTCCTTCAAGCGCTTTTCGACGGCCGCGTTGTTCTTGCGCTCGTCCATATCGATGAAGTCGATGACGATCAGACCAGCGAGGTCGCGCAGACGTAACTGACGCGCCACTTCTTCGGCGGCCTCAAGGTTGGTCTTGAGCGCGGTTTCCTCGATCGACCCTTCCTTGGTGGCCCGGCCCGAGTTCACGTCGATCGCCACCAGCGCTTCGGTCACACCAATCACGATGTACCCGCCGGATTTCAGCTGCACGGTCGGGTTGAACATGCCGGTCAGGTAGCTTTCCACCTGATAGCGCGCGAACAGCGGCAGCGCGTCCTCATACCGTTTCACGTTCTTGGCGTGGGACGGCATGATCATCTTCATGAAGTCCTTGGCAATGCGGTAGCCGCCCTCGCCCTCAACCAGAACCTCGTCGATGTCGCGATTATACAAGTCGCGGATCGAGCGTTTGATCAGGTCGCCTTCTTCATAGATTTTCGCAGGCGCGATGGATTGCAGCGTCAGTTCGCGAATCTGCTCCCACATGCGCTGCAGGTATTCATAGTCGCGCTTGATCTCGGATTTCGTGCGCTTTGCACCCGCGGTCCGGATGATCAGGCCCGCACCGGTGGGAACGTCGATTTCCGAGGCGATTTCTTTCAGTTTCTTACGATCCGGCGCGTTGGTGATCTTGCGGCTGATCCCGCCGCCACGCGCGGTGTTGGGCATCAGAACGCAGTAGCGACCGGCCAGCGACAGGTAAGTGGTCAGCGCTGCACCCTTGTTGCCGCGCTCTTCCTTGACAACCTGCACCAGCAGGACCTGACGAACCTTGATGACTTCCTGAATCTTGTAGCGACGCGGGCGCGGCTTGCGCGGCGGACGAATGTCCTCGCTGTCATCTTCGTCGGCGACCGACTCAATGCTGTCATCCTTGGCGGACGCATCCGGGCGGGGCTCTTCCTCGGCCTCGTCGTCGGCCTCAGTTTTGTTCTCGTCTGCTGCGGCCTCTTCCGCCGGTGCGTCCTCGGCAGCGCCCGCGTCATCTGCGGAAGATGCCTCAACCGCTTCACCCTCGGGCTCTTCCGTTTCCGCAGAAGCCTCCTCCGACGGTTCAGTCACGCCTTCTTCGGCCTCAGCGGCGGGTTCTTCCGCAGCCACAGCTTCCTCAGCGGGGGTTTCACCCTCCTCCGGCGCCTCGTCCGAGGGCTCTTCGACCGGGGTCTCAGCAACGTGGTCCATCGGAGAGGTGCCTTCGGGAACCGACAGATCAGCCCCCTCTTCGCCTTCATCCAGATCGATCGTTTCCATGCCCGAAGGCTCGGAGGAAACCTCGATCGTTTCGACCGGATCGTCCGATTTCACATCCGCTGCCTTGGTGCGCGACCGTGAACGGCGCTTTTTGGGCTTGGCTTCTTCGGCCTCATCCCGCGCTTTCATCGCCTCGGCATAGGCGCGCTCTTCTTCCATGAGCGCTTCGCGGTCAGCGACCGGGATCTGGTAATAATCCGGGTGAATTTCCGAAAACGCGAGGAAACCATGCCGGTTCCCGCCATAGTCCACAAAAGCCGCCTGCAGCGACGGTTCGACCCGTGTTACCTTTGCGAGATAGATGTTGCCAGCAAGCTGGCGTTTGTTTTCGGATTCAAAGTCGAACTCCTCAACCTTGTTTCCGTCGACCACCACAACGCGGGTTTCCTCCGCGTGGGTGGCATCGATAAGCATTTTCTTAGCCATTTGTCCTTGGTGCACCGCGCCAAACGCGTTGTCCTGACCCGTCCGGGCGGACAGGCGCTTTTGGGGTGGTGTCTTGTCAGGGCGATATCGGACGGCGCGCGGCAGGGTCTGGCGCTGTGGCCCCCTGCCCGTACTCTCGATCGTTGCGCGCGCGTCATCGCGGTTCTTCTCCGACAGGCGCGGTTCGCCGCGTCCTGCCCATTTGTTCCTTTCGCCCGCATAAACGGGCTCAGGCGTTCATCTGCCCCAATCTGGGGCACAATCGGTCTGCTTTGCCTCGTGGGATTGTCACCATCCGCGGCATAGCAGCGAAACTCAAAGATTCGGGGCTTAGGGGCACAAAAAGGCCCAGCCCGTCCGGACACAATAAAAGCAGTCCTGTGGAAAAGACAATGGGCAAACTGCATCATGGGTCCTGAACTCCGCTCAGGATCCCTTCATCTGACCAAAAATACCTCGGGGGAGTCGCCTGAAAGGTGGCGGGGGCAGAGCCCCCTGCCCAACTACAGGTAATCCGAACGCTGCAGGCCGTATTTGGCCATCTTCTCGTTCAGTGTCCGCCGCGGCAGACACAGCTCTTCCATGACCGACGCAATCGAGCCCTTATGACGGCGCATCGTGTTGTCGATCAGCATCCGTTCGAACGCTTCGACATATTCCTTGAGCGGTTTACCCTCGGTCGTCATCACAGGCTGCATTTCCTCGTGATCCGACATCAGCAGCGACGCAATCGTCCCGGACCCGCGGCGCGACTGCAGCACGGCGCGTTCGGCGATGTTGATCAGCTGCCGCACGTTGCCCGGCCACGGCGCTTGCAGCAGCTGCGCCGCCTCCTGAGCGCTGACCTGCGGCGCATCACAGCCGTATTCCTCGGCAAACTGCTCACTGAGCCGGGTGAACAGCGTCAGGATGTCCTCGCCACGCTGGCGCAGGGGCGGCATGGTGATCCGCAGTGCCGCCAGGCGATAGAACAGGTCGGGGCGCAGCACATCTTCGCTGGTCTTTCCGGCCTCTTGCAGGTTGGAAATCGCCACGATCCGGGTCTCCGCCGGCGTGCCCTGATCATTCATGACGCTCAACAAACGGGCCTGAAGCGTGTCGCTCAGCGCCTCGACATCTTCCAGAACCAGCGTCCCTCCGCGCGCCTCTTCAATGGCGGGCAGTTGGGTATCCTCGGGCATCATCGGGCCAAAGAGGCGTTTCGAAAGAACGTCTTCCTCAAGCGCCGCACAGGACACCAGAACAAATTTCTTGCCGGCCCGGCTGCCAACCGCGTGCAACGCGTGCGCGACCAGAGTTTTCCCGGTGCCCGTCTCACCATCGATCAGAACGTGACCGTCCGCCTGCCCCAGATCCAGAATGTCCTCGCGCAGACGTTCCATAACCGGGCTGGCGCCGATCAGCTTGTTCATGATCTGAGTGCCACCCGACAGCTCGCGCCGCAGGGCCCGGTTGTCCAGCGTCAGACGGCGGGCATTGCTGGCGCGTTTGGCCAGTTCCGACATCCGGTCCGGGTTGAAGGGTTTTTCAAGGAAATCGAACGCACCGACGCGCATTGCCTCAACCGCCATCGGCACGTCACCGTGACCGGTGATCATGATGACCGGCAAGGTGCTGTCGGCCCCCATCAGTTTCTTCAGTAGCTGAATACCGTCCATGCCGGGCATTTTGATGTCCGAGATGACAATGCCCGGATAGTCTGGCCCCAGCACCTTCAGCGCGTCCTCGGCGCTCGAAAAGGTTTCGGTGTCATAGCCCGACAGTGCCAGCCACTGGCTGATCGACTGGCGCATGTCCTGTTCGTCATCCACAATGGCAATTTTCATGGCCTGTGCCATAGTACTTCCTTTGTTATTCAGCGGCCTCGAGGCCGTCGCTTCCCAGTATCGGCAGCTGCATTTCAAACACCGCGCCACCGTGCTGGCTGTTGCGGGCGGTCAAACGCCCCCCATGGTCGTTTACGATACCCGAAGAGATGGCAAGTCCCAAACCGACGCCGTCTCCGGGCTGCTTGGTGGTGTAGAACGGCTCGAACAGGTTCTCGATATCCTCGATCCCATAGCCGTTGTCGCGGACGGTCAGCACCGCCATATCGCCCGCTGCCAGAATGATTTCCACATCCGGCTCTGATACAGATTTGGTGGCGTCCAGCGCATTGCGCAAGAGGTTCACCATCACCTGTTCGATCCGCATCCGGTCCCCCATCACGATAACAGGTTCTTCGGGCAAAATCTGAGTGATCTTCACATGCCTCTGACGCAGCTGCGGTTCCATCATCGACAGGGATGAGGCCAGCGCTTCGCCAAGATTCACAGGGGAAAACGCATCCGCGCCCTTGCGTGCATAGGATTTGAGCTGCCGCGTAATCGCGCCCATCCGTTCAATCAGACCGTCGATGCGGCCAAAGCTTGCCAGCGCCTCTTCGGGGCGGTTTCGGCGCAGCAATAGGCGCGCCCCCGCCAGATAGGTTTTCATTGCAGCCAGCGGTTGATTCAACTCGTGGCTGACAGCGGCGGACATCTCGCCCAAGGCGGCCAGTTTCGAGCTTTGGGCAAGCGTCTGCTCGGCAACTTCCAGCGTCTTTTCAACCCGTTCCCGCTCAGCAATTTCCCGCTGTAGCCTTGCATTCAATGCGCGAAGCTCTGCCGACTCACGCTGGAACAAGGCCATCCGCAGCGTCGCCCTCCGGCTGAGCGCGTAGAAGGCCAGCGCCAGCAGAATCGCAAAGCCCATAATCTCAAGCGCGAGAACGCTGTTCACCTTTTCCCGGATCGAGGCATAGGTCGTGAAGGATGTCATCTGCCAACCGCGGAACGGAATGCGCGTTTCCATCCGCATCACGGCCTCGCCCTGCAGATAGGCATCCGGCGGCAGCGCCGTCCAATCCGCTGTGGCCCTGATCGCTCGTTGGATCGCGCCTTCCGGAGGCTGCCGCAGCATGGCTGCGTTTTCGTCGAGCCCCCGCCACTGCGGTTCGGTCGACAGGATGATCGTACCGGTGCTATCGGTCACCATCACCGCATCGGAAATACCAGCCCAGGCAAGTTCGAACTTGTGCAGATCGACCTCAACAACAATCACACCAAGTATATCGGCGTTGGCATCGATGCGGCGAGAATAGACAAAGCTGTAACCACCGGATTCTTTCGGGATCACGGTGAAGATTGTGGCATTCGAGCGGACAGCATCAATAAAATAAGGCGAACTGCGATGCGCCTCACCCAATCGGTTGCGATCGGTGGATGCAACCAGACGCCCGTCCCCGTCCAGCAACATCAGGGACGCAGCCCCGATCTCTTCGACGAAAGAGATCAGGCGCTGGGTGGACAGCGAAAAGTCACCCGATTGCAGCGCCGAGATCAGCGTAGGATCGCGGGACAGCAGCTGCGGCACAATTGCGTTTCTGCGCAGCTCGCTCAGCAGGTTGCCGGAATACAGCGCTAGGCGCACCTCGGCCCGGTTGCGCGTCGACTCGGTGAACCTGTCGGTCAGCAGACGGTTCGTGATCCAGATCGTCGCGACGGCGGCGATCAGCACAGCGATCACAGCAAACCGCAGGCGCCACCCAAGGGGCGCGCCGCGGAAAGGTTTTGTCAGATTGGACCAGCCGAAACTCATCCCGGGAAATTACGCGGGCTTCAGCGCAACCTCAAGTCACGCAGGCGCGAGGACACCCGACAATGCGCGGAACAATGCCGTACCGTCGGTGCCGCCATGCCCATCATCCGCCGCACGTTCCGGGTGCGGCATCATCCCAAGTACCCTGCGGTTTTCCGACAGGATACCGGCGATATCCCCGACCGAGCCGTTTGGATTCTCGGTATAGGTGAATGCGATCCGGTCCTGATCCTGAAGCGCGGACAATGTGGCGTCATCGGCGAAATAGTTTCCGTCATGGTGCGCAATCGGAATTCCGATCACATCGCCTGCGTTATAGCCTTGGGTGAAGGCGCTGTCGCTGGTCTCTACCTTCAGGCCAACGGTCTTGCAGATGTATTTCAGACCCGCGTTGCGCAGCAGCGCGCCCGGCAGAATGCCGGTTTCAGTCAGAATCTGGAAACCGTTGCAAACCCCTACAGCGTAACCGCCCCGGTTGGTGTGATCGACCACGGCCTTGCAGATCGGCGATTGCGCGGCGATGGCACCACACCGCAGGTAGTCACCGTACGAGAAACCGCCGGGCACGCCCACGATGTCGATGCCCTCGGGCAACGCGGCGTCCTTGTGCCAGACCATATCGACCTGAAAACCAGCCTGCTCAAAGGCCACTGCAAGGTCCCGATCACAATTCGAACCGGGGAAAACGATGACGGCTGCGCGCATTGCGGACCCTCCTAACAGACAAAATCGGTGACCACGGCAACACCCGGCGGCGTTGGATGGTCAAAGGCGGCAAGTTCATCACTTACCTGGTTCAGAGATATTTTTCGCGTAACCAGCGGGCTGAGATCAACGCTGCCCCCGGAAATCAGCGATAACAGCGATGGATAGCGCCAGCTTGGCATCCCGCGGGTGCCGTAAACAGCCAACTGGCCGGAATACAGCACGTCCATCGGCAGAGACATAGTCGAGTGCTGCCCGGCCGGCATTCCGATCTGCACCATGCGGCCCAGCTTTTGCAGGGATTTCACGGCAGCAACGGTGGTGGTTTCGATCCCCAGCGCCTCAATCGCGACATGCGCCCCGCCGCCGGTGATCTCTTTTACGGCCTCTGGCGCATCACTGGTGGCCGCATTAACAACAGCATCAGCACCAAGGCTTTTGGCATAGGCCAGCTTGTCGTCGGCGATATCGACCACGACGACGCGCGCCCCAAGTGCCTTGCCCAGCAAGAGCGTCGACACGCCGACGCCGCCGCCACCAAAGATGGCCAGCCACTCGCCGCCCTGTATCTGCGCCCGACCGACCAGCGCCTGCCAGGCGGTCGTCACCCGGCAGCCTAGGGCAGCTGCGATTTCAGGTGCCAGCGTGTCAGGCAAAGCCGTCAGGTTGGCATCGGCATGAGCCACGGCAATGTATTCGGCAAAAGCGCCATCACATGTGAAACCGGGCACCACCTGATCCGCGCAGATTGTCTGATGACCTTGCGCACAGTCCGGGCAGTGACCGCAGGCCAGAATGAATGGCGCTATCACCCGATCTCCGACCTTCCACCGGGTCACCCGCGCACCAACCGCGACAACCTCGCCGCAGTATTCGTGCCCAGGTGTTATCGGCAAAATTACATCCGGGTCCGACCCCGACCACGCGTGCCAATCCGACCGGCAAACGCCGCAGGCCAGCACCCGGACGACAACACCGTCCTCGGTCGGTTCCGGGTCAGGAATGGTCGTCAGCTCAAGCGGCTGACGATAGGTGATCAGACGGGCAGCCCGCATCAAGTCAGACCAGTTCGATCTCGTAACGCTCGATGACGGTGTTGGCCAACAGCTTTTCGCACATCTCGGTGATGTCGGCCTCGGTCGCGCCCTCGGCCAGTTCAAGGTCGATCACCTTGCCCTGACGCACGCCTTCGACCTGATCAAAGCCCATGGCGCCCAAAGCGTGCCGGACGGCCTCACCCTGCGGGTCGAGGACCCCGTTCTTCAGCATCACATGCACCCGTGCTTTCATTCCTGCAACTCCAGCTGAGGGCCGTGGTTCCGGGCCCGTTCCGTTGCGCGGGGGATAGCGTGTGAAGCGGCGTTCGACAACCCTTGTCCGCACACAGTTTGACGCAGGTTGACCGATCAGCCTCCACCGGTCAGCCCCGGGTAACGCGCATCTATGGCGTTGAACGTGCCGGTCAGCACCATTTCAACCGCCACGGCGACAAGGATGATCGCCATGACACGGGTGATGACATTGATCATGGTCGGCCCGAAAAACCTTGAGATCGGGTCCGCGAACAGCAACCCCAGCCCCACAATCGCGCAGGCGATCAGCACAGCGGACCCCAGTGTCACAATCTCGGCCCCGTCCGACAGCGTGTGGGCAAAGACAATCGTGGTCGCAATAGTCCCCGGCCCGATGGTCAGCGGAATTGCCAACGGCACAACGGCGATGTTGCTTTTCTTCCGCGCGCCTTCTTCCACCGCCTGCTGATCGCCCTGCGGCCGATCAGACGCGTTCAGCATCGACATGCCGACCCCAAGAATGATCAACCCACCCGCAATGCGGAACGAGGGGATATCGATGCCAAAGATCGCCAGCACCTCTTCGCCCACCAGCACAGCAATCAGGGCCACGATCACAACGGTCCCTGTCACGATTAACGCCACGCGCTTGCGCTCGGACGTCGAATAGCCCTCGGTCATGCTCAGGAAGATCGGGATGCCGTAAAGCGGGTTGAAAATCGCCAGCAGTGCCGCGAGGAATTTCAAAAAGACAGCCTGATCGAACAATTCGGCCATGTCGGGACCACCCTGGTTGCACCTGCCCCGACAATGCGAAGGACCGGGCGCGCTGTCAAACCACCAGAGGAAAAAGAAAAAAGCGCCGCCTTTGCAGACAGCGCTTTCAATATTCACTGCACCGAAACACTTAGTTGATCAACGTCGGCTTGGTCACGTTGCTTTTCGGCAAAACGCCCAGACGGCGCGCAACCTCGGAATAGGCGTCGGTCAGGCTGCCCAGGTCGCGGCGGAACACGTCCTTGTCCAGCTTCTGGCCGGTCTCGATATCCCACAGGCGGCAGCTGTCGGGGCTGATCTCATCCGCGATGATCAGACGCTGATAGTCGCCGTCATAGACGCGCCCGATCTCGATCTTGAAGTCGACCAGACGGATGCCCACGGCCAGCATCACACCGCTCATGAAATCATTCACACGCAGTGCAAGGCTGAGGATATCTTCCATGTCCTGCTGGCTGGCCCAGCCAAAGGCAGCAATGTGTTCCTCGGTGACCAGAGGATCACCCAGTGCATCGTCCTTGTAGCAGTATTCCACGATCGGGCGCGGCAGTTGCGTGCCCTCGGCAATGCCCAGACGTTTCGACATCGACCCGGCGGCATAGTTGCGCACGATCACTTCCAGCGGCACGATCTCGCAGCTGCGCACCAGCTGTTCGCGCATGTTCAGGCGGCGGATAAAATGGGTCGGCACGCCGATCTGGGCCAGACCATTCATGAAGAACTCGCTCAGGCGGTTGTTCAGCACGCCCTTGCCGTCGATCACGTCCTTTTTTTCGGCGTTGAACGCGGTGGCGTCGTCCTTGAAATACTGCACGATTGTACCCGGCTCGGGTCCTTCGTACAGAATCTTGGCTTTACCTTCATAGATTTTCTTGCGACGCGCCATAAGCGACCTTTCCACTCTGCACAGAGGGAATGAGTCCCCTCACGTTGGCGTTCTCATAGTGCAAGCCCCCCTTTCCCGCAAGTTTACTGACCCGAGAGGCTTTGACGCAGCGCAAATCCCTTGCGAACGGGCGCACGTATAGTCATATCATCAGGAAAGAAGTTGTAATCCAAGAGGTCCCCAACCAATGACCACATTTGACGAGCGTGAAGTCGCGTTTGAAAACATGTTCGCGCATGACGAAAAGATGCAATTTATTGCCCGTATGCGCAGAAACCGGTTTATGGCCGTTTGGGCCTCGACCCTGAAAGGTGAGACCGTTGAAAAAGCTCGGGCTTACGGTCAGGAACTGGTTCGCACCGATTTGCAGAACGTCAGCGAAGATGATGTCGTGGAGGCTGTGAAGGGGTATCTGGGCGATCTGGCTGATGAGGCAAAAATCCGCGAGAAGATGTCGGAATTGCTGATCGAAGCCAAAGAGCAGGTTATGGCAGAGTCCGAAATCTAAAACCTGAAATGCAAGGCTCATGATCTTCATGAGATTTATGAGTTTGATTTGACGCCCCGGTCATGAGACACGGGGCGTCTCGATACTTATCAGGCCTGTTGTGCCTTTTTTCGGAACACCCCAATGACAAATGCACTGAGCAAGCTTCTTGAAACCACCGATGCCATTCTGGCGGATGGCGCGACGGGCACCAACCTGTTCAACATGGGCCTTCAGTCCGGTGATGCGCCCGAGTTGTGGAACGTGGACGCACCGGACAAGATCCGCGCGCTGTATCAGGGCTCGGTCGATGCGGGCAGCGATCTGTTCCTGACCAACACTTTCGGTGGCACTTCGGCGCGCCTGAAACTGCACGACGCGCAGAACCGTGTGGCCGAGCTGAACCGTATCGGCGCAGAGCTGGGCCGCGAGGTCGCCGACAAGGCCGGACGTCCGGTCGTGGTGGCTGGCTCGGTCGGCCCTACAGGTGAGATCATGGAACCCGTCGGCAGCCTGTCCCACGCCGCAGCGGTCGAGATGTTCCACGAACAGGCAGACGCGCTCAAGGCCGGTGGTGCCGACGTTCTGTGGTTGGAAACCATCAGCGCCCCGGAAGAGTTTCGCGCCGCAGCCGAGGCCTTTGCCCTGGCCGACATGCCCTGGTGCGGCACCATGAGCTTTGACACTGCCGGGCGCACCATGATGGGCGTCACTTCGGCCGATCTGGCACAGCTGGTTGAAACCCTGCCGAACCCGCCGATTGCCTTCGGCGCCAATTGCGGCACCGGCGCCTCGGACATTCTGCGCACTGTGCTGGGCTTTGTCGCACAAGGAACCGAGCGTCCCGTGATCTCGAAAGGCAATGCAGGTATCCCGAAATATGTGGACGGCCACATCCACTATGACGGCACGCCGGATCTGATGGGAGACTATGCGGCCATGGCGCGCGATGCCGGAGCCACGATCATTGGCGGTTGCTGCGGCACCATGCCCGACCATTTGCGCAAAATGCGCGAAGCACTGGATACCAGACCGCGCGGCTCGCGTCCGACGCTGGATCAGATCACCGATGCTCTTGGGCCGTTCTCTTCGGCATCGGATGGAACTGGCGACGATGCCGCGCCCGAGCGGCGCACACGCCGCCGCCGCCGCGCCTAAGCTTCACCGCCCCTCGAATTTCGGGGGGCGTTTTTCCATGAAGGCCACGACGCCTTCGGCAAAATCGCGGCTGCGACCGCAATCGCCCTGCAGATGCGCCTCAATCGCCAATTGCTGCGGCAGCGTTTTCTCATAAGTTCCGCGGATCGCCTTTTTGATCGCTCCGAATCCGGCTGTGGGGCCGTTGGCCAGATAAGCTGCGCGCTTGCGCCAATGGGCGTCGAACGCGTCGTCTGGCACGGCCTCCCAGATCAGGCCCCAGTCATCCGCCTGCCGCGCGCTGATCTTGTCGGCGAACAAGGCGGCCCCCATGGCTTTGGCGAACCCCATCTGGCGCGGCATGAACCACGTACCGCCCGCGTCCGGCAACAGTCCAATCCGTGCAAAGGCCTGCAGGAAATAGGCGCTTTCGGTTGCGATCACCACATCGGCGCTCAGCGCAAGGTTCGCCCCTGCCCCAGCGGCCGGGCCGTTGACGGCTGCAATGGTGGGAACCGGGCAATCATAGATCGTCTCGAGCATCGGCTCGTATTCATCGCGCAGCGTCCGTTCCAGATCAATCTTACCGGTGCTGGACGCATCCCCAAGATCCTGACCCGAGCAAAACGCGCCGCCAGATCCGGTCAGAACAACCGCCCGCGCGTGCCGGGCGGCGTGTTTCATCGCATGCGTGACCTCGGCCCGCATCTGCGCCGTCATCGCATTCATCTTGTCGGGACGGTTCAGGGTCACAACCGCCAAATCATCCGTGATGTCCAACAGGATCGTTTCGTATTCCATGAACCCCTCCCCAAAATTCCGTCTTTTCGAAACCCTGACCGAAATGCAGGGGAAGGAAAAGCGGAACCCTGGGTCAGTCTTCAAGAATTTGTCGCAAACGCTCTTTTTCAGCGTCGGTCAGCTTGTCCTTTTCACCGCTGATCTGAACCTGAGATCGCTTGCGCAAAAAATTCCATCCCATCGCGGCGGCGATCAGCAACATGATCGGACCTGCCAGCCACAGCATCAGGTTCGAGCCCGACGTGGTCGGTTTCAGCAATACGTACTCGCCGTAACGATCCACGATGAAGGCAATCGCCTCCTGGTCCGTGTCACCGGCCACCAGTCGTTCCCGCAGCAGCAGGCGAAGGTCGCGCGCCAGTTCAGCGTTGCTTTCATCGATGCTCTCGTTTCGGCAGACCAGACAGCGCAGTCCGGTGCTGAGGTCCCGGGCCCGTTGTTCCAGAACCGGATCGTCCAGCACCTCGTCGGGCTGCACGGCGAACAGGGGTGACGCAATCAGCGTCAGGATCAGGATCAGACGTTTCATTCCGCAGGTACTCCGCCCGTTGGGGCCTTGCGCGCACCGGCTGCAACCCGGAACCGGCGGTCCGACAGGCTGAGCAACCCGCCCAGAGCCATCAGGATACACCCACCCCAGATCCAGTTCGCCAGCGGTTTGATATAGGTCCGCATGACCCAGCCGCCATCGGCCTGCTGGTCACCTATCACCACATAAAGGTCACCAAGGAACCGATAGTCGATCGCCGCCTCGGTGGTGGGCATCCGTGCAACCGGATAGTCGCGTTTTTCAGGATGAAGCGTGCCCATAGGCCGCCCGTTCTTTTCAACCCGAACATCTGCCATGGTCGAGAAATAGTTCGGCCCCTGCACGCGCTGCACATCTGTCAGGGTCAGGGTGAACTGCCCAACCTCAAACGGCTGACCGGGTTGTGCGACGCGGATGTCTTCGACCTCCCACGCCGTCAGGCCGGCGATGGCAAACATGGTCACGCCCAGCCCCGTATGCGCCACAGCCTTACCCCAGTCTGCGCCCGGCAGACGGAACAGGCGTTTGAGGCTGCCTTTGCGGCCCGTGCGGCTCCACAAATCGACGGCGGCGCCGAAGGTGATCCATGCGCCTAGGAACAGCCCAACCGGCCCCAGTGCGCTGCGCCCTGTCTGCATCGCCCAGACCAGCAAGGCCAGAGCCAACGCCAGCAGGAAGGCGTAGCGCAGGGAATAGGCGGTTTTGCCAAGCTTGCCGCGCTTCCACGGCAGCATCGCACCCACAGGCAATGCAATGCCCAAAGCAACCATGAACGGCGTGAATGCTGCATTGAAGAACGGCGCACCGACCGAAAGTTTACGGTCAAAGGCCATCTCGGCCACCATCGGCCACATCGTCCCGACGAACACGACGAAACAGCTGACGGCCAGCAGAATGTTGTTCAGAACCAGCGCGCTTTCACGGCTGACCATGCCAAAGACGCCCTTGGCCTCCATCGCCTGCGCACGCGCAGCAAACAAGGTCAGCGAGCCACCGATGAAGATCACCAGAATGAACAGGATGAACACACCGCGCTCGGGGTCATTGGCAAACGCATGAACGGAAGTCAGCAGCCCCGACCGCACGATGAACGTACCGATCAGCGAGAAACCAAAGGCAATGATTGCCAGCAGAATGGTCCAGCTTTTCAACGCCTCGCGCTTTTCCACCACGATGGCCGAGTGCAGCAGCGCGGCAGCCAGCAACCACGGCATGAACGAGGCATTTTCAACCGGGTCCCAGAACCAGAACCCACCCCAACCAAGCTCGTAATAGGCCCACCAGGACCCAAGCGCGATGCCGATGGTCAGGAACACCCACGCCGCCAACGTCCAGGGACGCACCCAGCGGCCCCATGCAGCATCCACGCGACCTTCGATCAGGGCGGCGACGGCAAAGCTGAACGCCATGCTCAAGCCCACATAGCCCAGATACAGGAACGGCGGGTGGAAGGCCAAACCGGGGTCCTGCAACAGCGGGTTCAGATCGCGCCCGTCAAATGGCGCCACTATTAGCCGGTCAAACGGGTTCGAGGTAAACAGGATGAAGGCAAAGAACGCCACAGCAATCGCGGACTGAACCGCCAAAACCCGCGCTTTCAGTGTGGGCGGCAGGCCGCCTCCGAAAAAAGCGGCCATGGCGCCGAACAACGACACGATCAGCACCCACAACAGCATCGAGCCTTCGTGGTTCCCCCATGTGCCGCTGATCTTGTATAGCATCGGCTTGGCAGAATGGCTGTTTTCAACCACCACCCGCAATGAAAAATCCGAGGCCACAAACGCCCAGACCAGCGCCATGAACGAGAATCCTACCAGCAGAAACTGCAAAATGGCTGCAGGTTCAGCAAAGGACATCCATCCGGGCCACCGTTTGGCGGCACCTATCAGCGGGACAACTGACTGCACGATAGCAACCAGAAAGGCGAGGATCAGGGCAAAATGGCCAAGTTCTGTAATCATGGCCCCGGATATAATCCTGTTGCCCGGCAAGCACCAATCACTTTCGCCCCTTTGGGGCGAGCATAGTGTCGCGGGTCAGGCCGCGCGTTTGCGCCGCCAGTCCTCCAGCGCAGGGTTATCACCGGTATGGCTCGCGTTTTCGGCCAGAGCAACATCGGTCCCCGGATCGGCAGCCCCAATTCCATCACTGCGCAGGGCTTTCAACGCCCGGAGATTGTCCAGCACCTGTGGGGTGCGCTTCATCGTGGCCGTGATCTCTCGCTGCATATCCTGAACCTTGGCCTGATGACGGGCACCGAAATAGAACGACACAATCACTCCAAGCAGCCACCACAACGGCTCGGGCACCAAGGCGATCCCCTGCATCCGCGCCGCGAACCACAACGGATCAACCATGGCAGCAACGAACAAACCCAACGTCCCCAGCGCCATCGCCGGGCGCGGCAACCGGTTGAGCCCGTCCATGAACCGATCAAACGCCCCTTTTTGCAACGCCTGAAATTCCTGACCAAACTGAACCATCGCCTGTTGCTGCAACACCTGGCCGCGCTCGGCCCCCTTTTCGGCATTTTCGCGAAACATTTCAGCAGTTTCGCGAACAACATTCCGCCCGCCTCCAAACAGAAACGTCAAGACATTCGAGATCAATCCCATCCCGCAACCCTCCTTTGAAAATCTGCATCGCTCAGGTGATAAGCTGGCGAAACGAACTCCTCGGCCCGCTTAATCCATCCGCCTTTACCACCCGCCCGATTCCGAGCGTATTTGCGAGAGGCCGGCCGGTGGTCGGCCAAGCGGAAATAAAAATTGCGCCGCGCAACCCCATAGGCATCGCGCAAGGTAACCGGATCAGGGTCTGCCGCGTTCTGACAGGCCCGCGCAGTTTTCGGCCCAACGACACCGTCCACCGCGACCCCGAATCCCATTTCCCGCAGCAGCCGTTGAAGGATCTTGACCGCATGACCGCCCGCGTTGACGTACATGTCAAAAACCGATGGGTGCAGAACCTTCGGCAGCAGGCTTAACCGGGGCAACTCAAAGTAATGCTTCACAAAAATATCGACGGCCTGCGATTTACTGAGCAACCGCACATCGGCGCCGTTGATCACCCCATCGTCCGACAGGTCAAGCCCGAGGCGCCGCATGGTGTGAATGGTTACACCGAATTTGGTCGCCCCGCCGGGATCGTCCGGATCGTCTACAAACCCGCCTTCACGCGCCACGATCTCAGTTGCAATCTGTCGTACCGTCTGCATTGCACCCTCCGCATTTGGTGCGACACACGGTTTCCCAACCCGGTTAAATTCCAACAATGAAACAGGGCGCTGCCCGCCTGTTGCGCGCAACGCCCTATTTCACCTTTTCCGAAATACTCCCGCCGGAGGCACGCAGCGCAGCTGCGTTCAGCTTTCGTCAGCCTCCTGATAAACGCCTTGCTCTTTCAGCGCGTCCACAACCTCTTTCGGCATATAGGTTTCGTCGTGTTTGGCAAGAATTTCAGTAGCTTCGAACACACCGTTCACATAGGAGCCTGTGCCCACCATGCCCTGATTTTCGGCAAACAGATCAGGCAGCACGCCAGTAAACGCCACCGGCACGCTCTCGCCCCCATCGGTCACAACAAAATGCACCGTCTCGCCCTGACCGCGTATGATCGAGCCCTCCTCAACCAGACCACCGATGCGGAACACTTCGGTTGGTTTCGGAGGTTCTGCGATCACCTGGCTGGGCGACCGGAAGAAGTTGATGCCATCCTGCAACGCATATCCAATCAACCCCGTGGCCACAACAAGGGCCACGACGGCCAGCAGAATGACTTGGACTCGACGGCGTTTCTTGAGCGTTTTCATTTCGTCCTCACGGGAACAACGGGGCCATCATCAGGCCCGCGGTTTCATCCTCACCTAACATCAGGTTGGCATTCTGCAAGGCTTGGCCACTGCTACCTTTTGTCAGATTATCCAATGCGCCGATCACGATGGCGCGACGTTCGATCCGGTCACCAACCACACCGATATGGCAAAAGTTCGAGCCCCGCACATGGTGGGTCGAGGGCGTCTCGCCAAACGGCAGTATCCGGATAAACGGTTCATTTTCATAGGCTTTAGCCAGAGCCTCATACACGCTGGCCGGATCACCCTTTACATAAGTGGTCGCCAGAATACCCCGGTTGGCCGGGATCAGATGTGGCGTGAACTGCACATGTACGGTGCGACCGGCCAAGGCCGAGAATTCCTGATCGAACTCACCCAGATGTCGGTGCGTGCCACCCACAGCATAGGCATTGTAGCCCTCGCTGAGTTCTGCATGAAGCAGGTTTTCTTTCAGCGACCGCCCTGCCCCCGACACGGCGCATTTCAGGTCCAGAACGATATCATCCAGATCAATCACGCCCGCCATGATCAGTGGCCGCAGCACATACTGACCCGTCGCCGCGTTACAGCCCGTGCCGGCCACCAGCCGCGCGTTGCGGATGTCATTACGATAGAACTCGGTCAGGCCGTAAACCGCCTCTTCCTGCTGCTCCAAAGCCACGTGCGGGTTACCATACCACTTTTCATACTCTTCCGCGTCCCGCAGACGGAAATCCGCAGACAGGTCGATGATCTTGAGGTCTTTCGGCAGGTCGCGAATGACCTCTTGGCTGGTTTTATGGGGCAAAGCGCAGAAGCACAGGTCGATTTGCGAAAAATCAATCTCTGAGATTTTGCACAGGTCCGGCAGGTCCATGTGGCGCAAATGCGGGAAAACCTGCGCCATCGACATCCCGGCCTTGCGCTCGGCAGCCAAAGCCGTGATTTCCATGTTCGGGTGCTCGGCGATCAACCGCACCAGTTCAGCGCCGGTATAGCCGGAGGCACCCAGAATTGCGATTTTATGGGTCATGTCAGACCTCTTGTTTCATGGTGTCACATATCACGACCGCCGATGCGACGGCCTTCGAATAAAGGAGATTGCGCTGAGCCGTCCTTGACCTAAGTCACGCGGCCTCGAACGTGATTTGTCGTCGGAGGAACTGCGTGGCCCGGTCGCTGACAGTGCCGGGCTTGCCAGTGGTCAGAAATCCGCCCTTGCCCTCACCCTGCATCTTCGGGTGCCGCTGCAGGTAATCCGCAAGGCTTTCAGCCACCAGAGCACCCTGGCTGAACACCTGCACATCCGAGCCCAAGGCGGCCTGAAAGGCCTCGGCCATCAGCGGATAGTGGGTGCAGCCCAGAATCGCGGCCTGCGGCTCTGGCATTTTACGTTTCAACGCATCCACATGGCTGCGCACCAGGGCCTCGGCCAGGATCATGTCGCCGTCTTCGATGGCATCGACCACACCGCCACAAGCCTGTGCTTCGACATCCACACCAATCGCGCGAAATGCGAGTTCACGCTGGAAAGCGCGGCTGGAGACCGTCGCTGGTGTAGCAAACAGCGCCACATGTTTCACAGCCACCTCACGCGGAGGGCTGTTGTCACCCCATTGCCGTTCAGTCAGCGCTTCGATCAGCGGCACAAAGACGCCGAGAACGCGTTTGCCTTCAGGCACGCCCTCTTCCTGCATCCGGCGCAACGCGGCGGCGCTGGCAGTGTTGCAGGCCAGAATCACCAGATCACAACCGCGGTTCCACAGATCGTAAACAGCGCGGCGCGTCAGGTCATAGATATTCTCGGCATCGCGCACGCCATAAGGCGCATGGGCGCTGTCCGCAAAATACAGGAAATCCACGTCCGGCAGACGTTTCTGCGCGGCGTCCAGAACGGTCAAACCGCCCAATCCAGAATCAAAGATGCCTACTGCCATTTGCCCCTTTAGGCGCGATGCCGTTCCTCAAACTCATAGCCATAGTCGTACGACTTCAGCGGCGTTGGGGAAAGCTCATACGTGGCTTTGCGCAAGAAATCCATCATCTTGCGCGTGTCCTTTGCCAATGGATTCAGAACGTCGCGCCCTATGGGCTCTCCGATCACAACTTTGACCGGAGTATCGACGCGCTTTTTGAACTCTTTGATCAGCAGACCCATGCGCAAGGTATTGTGCAGATGGCTAGCAATCTGGAACAGGCGCGAGGTGTGTCCGTCAAAGAAAACCGGAATGACTGTGGCGTTCGACTTGGCCACCATCCGCGCCGTGAAACCGCGCCAGCCCGGATCCATCGGATGTGAGAACGGTTTGACCCCGGTGCTGACCGTGCCGCCCGGGAAAATCCCGATGGCGCCGCCCTCACCCAGATAACTCAGCGCCGTTTTCCGGGTTTCAAGGTTCAGCTTCATCGCCTCTTTGGTCTCGTCAAACGAAATCGGCAGGATGATGCGGTCAATATCCTCGGCCTTGCGGAACACGCGGTTGGCCAGAATACGGAAATCCCCGCGGGTCTGAGAAAGCATGTGACCCATCATGAGCCCATCCAAGATCCCATACGGATGGTTGGCGATCAGGATGAGCGGGCCGCCCTTTGGAATGTTCGACAGCGCCCCGCCAACTACATCCAGCGACAGACCATAGCGATCCACCATCACCGACCAGAAATCGCGTCCCTTGGCGACCTCTTGCTCATACCCGTCCGCACGCTTGATCAGACGCAAGCGACCCGTGGTGTTTTCCATCAGCTTGATCACCATCTTCCCGCCTCTGGTTTCGGCGGAATGGGCATAGGAAATGTCACGAGCGACGTGCCGGCGCGAGGGCATTCGAGTCTCCGAGGTTTGCTGCCTGCAAGATAGGTTTAAGCAACAACTTTGCCTAGGCTTCGTGACAAACCGGTGACGATTTACTCGGCAGCCTCGCGCAGTTCGGGCCCTCCGCCACGGATCACGGCCAGCAGTTCCTCGCGCCGTTTGGCGGCTTTGGCCTCGTTGGCGCGCAACACTGGCCCGAACCCGCGAATGTCCAACGGCAATTGCGCAAGGGCAATAACCGCATCCCGCGTCTGCGGCGTGACAAGTGGTGTTATCTCTTTGATATCACGCTCATATTGCTTGATTAGCTGTCGCTCCATCTGGCGTTCGGCATTATAGCCGAAAATGTCCAGCGGCGTCCCGCGCAGGGCTTTCAGCTTGGTCAAAAGCTTCATCGGCTTCAGCAACCATTCCCCGTAGGCCCGTTTCTTCGCTCGACCATCCGACCCGGTGCCACCCAGAATGGGCGGGGCCAGATAGAAGGTCATTTTGAAATCCCCATCGAACTCGGCAGCCGCTTTTTCGCGGCTGTCCAGCATCAATCGGGCAACCTCGTATTCATCCTTATAAGACAACAGCTTATGATACCCTTTTGCCACCGCTTTTCGGATACCCTCATCCTCAAACCCATTGACCAGCTTGAGATACCGATTGGCCAGACGACCACTTTGATAGGCGGTCAGGTGCTGCACGCGGAAATCAATCATCTGGTCCAGAGTTTTCGGCAATTCCGCCGTGTTAGGCTCGAGAATCCCGGTAACATCCTGCGGGTGCAGGACGGCCCAGCGACCGATATCGAAGGCGCGTTTGTTACGCTCGACCGCCGTGCCATTCAGTTCGATGGCGGACAAGATGGCCTCGTGGCTGACCGGCAACAGACCACGCTGCCACGCCGCGCCGAAGATCATCATGTTGGAATAGATCGAATCCCCCATCACCGCACGCGCCAGTTCGGTGGCATCGAACAGTGAAACATCCTCTTTCAACCGCGCCTGTAGCGACAGTTTGAGCCGGTCGCCGGGAATTCGGAACTCGGTATCGCGGGTGAAATCACCGGTGACGGTTTCATGAGAGTTCACGACAGCCCCGGTTTGACCCGCCCGTGTCAGTCCCAAGGTCTTGGCCCCGGCGGAAACAACCAGATCGCCACCGATCAACGCGTGCGCCTCGCCCGTGGCCACGCGAATGGCGCTGATATCCTCGGGACGGTTGGCCAGACGGCAGTTGATGTGCACGGCTCCGCCCTTTTGGGCGAGGCCTGCCATCTCCATCATTCCCGCACCTTTGCCGTCGATCTGCGCTGCCTGAGCCAGAATTGCGCCCAAGGTCACAACACCCGTGCCCCCAACTCCGGTGATTACCACGTTATGCGTGCCTTTGATTTCAGGCAGCACCGGGTCCGGCAGATCCGGCAAGTCAATTTCGGTGGTGGCTTCTTTCCGAATTTGCGCGCCTTCCAATGTTACGAACGATGGGCAAAATCCGTTGAGGCAAGAGAAATCCTTGTTGCAGCTGGATTGGTCGATGGCCCGTTTCCGACCCAGTTCGGTCTCTTTCGGAACAATCGAGACGCAGTTCGATTGCACGCCGCAATCGCCGCAGCCTTCGCAGATATCGGTGTTGATAAAGACCCGCTTGTCCGGATCCGGGAACGCACCCTTTTTGCGCCGACGTCGTTTCTCGGCTGCACAGGTCTGGACGTAGACGATAACCGAGACGCCCTCGATCTCGCGGAACCGTTCCTGAACCTGCATCAATTCGGCGCGTTCAAATGTTTCAACTCCGGCAGGCAAGGCCTTGAAGTTAAAGTCTTCTTTTTCATCATAGACCACTGCGACATGCTGAACGCCCATAGCCTTGACCTCAGCCACGATCCGTTCGGCTGTCAGGTCACCTTCGTTTTCCTGCCCGCCAGTCATTGCGACAGCATCGTTGTAAAGGATCTTGAAGGTGATATTCGTACCCGCCGCCAAAGCCGCCCGGATCGCTTGCACGCCCGAGTGGTTGTAGGTCCCGTCACCAAGGTTCTGGAAAACGTGTTTGGTGGTCGAGAATGGAGCCTCACCAATCCAGTTTACGCCCTCACCCCCCATTTGGGTAAAGCCTGTGGTGTCACGGTCCATCCACTGCACCATGTAGTGACAGCCGATGCCGGCATAGGCGCGACTACCGTCGGGCAGTCGGGTCGAGCTGTTATGCGGACAGCCTGAACAGAAATATGGCAGGCGCGTCGCAATTTCCTCGGCATTATCGGCGCGGCGGGCTTCGGACAAGCTGTTCAGACCGGCGCGGATACCGTCTGTCTCACGGCCCTCTTCAATCAGAATCTCACCCAGTTTCTCGGCGATCATGATCGGATCCAGCGCGCCCCGTGTCGGGAACAGTTCCTCGCGGTGCAGAGTCCCGGCCCCGCCCTTGTACCAGCCATATACGCGGCGGCCCCGGCGGTCGTCAAAGATGGCCTCTTTGACCTGAACCTCGATCAGTTTTCGTTTTTCTTCAACGATAACAATTAGGTCCAACCCTTCAGCCCAGTCGTGGAACCCGGCCATATCCAAAGGAAAGGTCTGTCCGATCTTGTAGGTGGTGATGCCCAAACGTTCGGCTTCATCCTCGTCGAGATTCAACAGAGACATCGCATGGGTCAGGTCCAGCCAGTTCTTCCCTGCGGCGACAAAGCCGATCTTCGCTCCGGGCTTACCCCAAACCCTGCGGTCCATCTTGTTGGCGTGCGAAAACGTTTCAGCGGCAAACCGCTTGAAATCGATAATCCGCCCTTCCTGCAAGTGCGGCGTGTCGCCCAAGCGGATGTTCAGCCCACCCTCGGGCATGTCGAACTTAGGCAACATCAGGTTCATCCGGTCGATGCTGCCATCCACAACCGAAGTCACCTCGATCGTATCCTTCATCGTCTTCAGGCCGACCCAAAGCCCCGAAAACCGGCTGAGCGCAAACCCGTAAACACCATAATCCAGAATTTCCTGCACCCCGGCCGGGCTGACGATCGGCATATACATGTCGACCAGCGACCATTCGGATTGGTGCAGAACGGTCGAGCTTTCGCCGGTGTGGTCGTCGCCCATCGCCATCAGCACCCCGCCATGTTTGGCCGTGCCCGCCATGTTGGCGTGGCGCATCACGTCGCCGGACCGGTCTACTCCGGGTCCCTTGCCGTACCACAGACCGAATACACCATCGAACCGCCCGTCCCCGCGCAGCCCAGCTTGCTGGCTGCCCCACAGCGCTGTGGCGGCCAAATCTTCGTTCAAGCCGTATTGAAAAGTGACGTCGCTTTCGGACAGTTGCTTTTGGGCCCGCGTCATCTGCTGGTCCACGGCACCAAGCGGCGATCCGCGATATCCGGTTACCAGACCGGCGGTATTCAGCCCCGCCTGCATGTCCCGCGCCTTTTGGATCAACATCAGGCGCACAAGCGCTTGCGTGCCATTCAAAAGGATCGGGTTCTTTTTCAGATCGAAGCGGTCATTCAGTGATATTTGTGGCTGACTCATCAGACGCCTCCCCTCGTCAGATCAGTGTGCTACTTTTCCACCCATTTTAGGTCATAATTTCTGACCTGCATAGGGTTTATACTCTGAATCCTAAGGATTTCAGCCTTTGATTGTGGAAGTTGTTACCTATTTCATATAGGCGTTCCGAAAGATAACGAAAGTTGCGGCGATGGATTGGGACAAGCTTAGGATATTTCACGCGGTGGCGGATGCGGGCAGCCTGACTCATGCAGGTGACAAGCTGAACCTGTCGCAATCGGCCGTCAGCCGACAGATAAGGGCGCTGGAGGAGTCGCTTGATTCGACTCTGTTTCACCGCCACGCTCGCGGGCTGATTCTGACCGAACAAGGAGAGTTGCTGTTTGATGCGACCTCGGCCATGTCCAAACGCCTGGACGCCGCCGCCGCGCGCATCCGTGACAGCGAAGAAGAAGTCTTTGGTGTGTTGCGCGTCACCACCACCTTCGGCTTCGGCACGCTCTGGCTGGCCCCGCGCCTGCCGAAACTGTACGAGCAGTACCCCGACCTCAACATCGACCTGATGCTGGAAGAACGTGTCCTGGACCTGCCCATGCGCGAGGCCGACGTGGCCATCCGCATGAAAGAGCCCAGCCAAGCCGACTTGGTCCGCAAGCGGCTGATGACCGTGCAGATGACGCTCTATGCCACTCAGGAATACATCGAAACCCATGGTGGGATGCTGAAAACCCTGGACGAGATTACAGACCACCGGCTGATCTGCCAGACACCATCGGCCCCGCAGGTTGGCGCAAGCGCGTCGATGGTGCGGCACCTGATGACCTACAATCCCGGCTCACTGCTGACGGTGAACAACTATTTCGGCGTTCTGCAGGGCGTGTTGCACAATCTGGGAATCGGTGTGCTGCCGGACTACGTCACGCAGGATTTCCCGCATCTTGTGCCGGTTCTGTCGGATATCGAAACCGCAGACGTTCCCGTCTACCTCGCCTACCCCGAGGAATTGCGCCACTCCAAGCGCGTCGCCGCCTTCCGCGACTTTGTTCAGGATGAGATCATCGCGCAACGCAAACAATTGAAGCAGATGGGAAAACTCTAGCTATGCGCATTTAGCATAGCGGACATGATCAGCAATCAGTCTGAAAAATCTTGATCGTTCATAAACTGATCCCTAAATGAGCACTCGAAGGCGATGATGCTGAAACGCTCATCATCTTCATACCTCCCTGTTGGACTACGGCCGAGCTTAGTGCTCGGCCTTTTTTTTGCTTTCGGGCAACGCAAGCAGGTTCGATTGGTAAAACATCTGTGAAATTCGGGCACTTAGACCTATGATCGCAAAAAAATCATGAAGACTTGCGTTCGAGGACAGATTCTATGTTTCACCCCTTTCGCCTATTGTTGGCGATAATCTCCGTCATTTGCCTGACTGGGCCCGTTTTGGCCCAAAGCAGCGGCACCACAGGTTCCACAGCCCCTGTCAGCATTCCCGAAGACCTGACACCCGACCAGGTGGACGATCTGGTCGCGCGGATGTCGGACGATCAGGTTCGCGCCATTCTTCTCGAACGTCTGGATGCGGTCGCCGAGCAAAAGGCAGCCGAAGCCGCGGACCGCGAAGATCCGATCACGGAAATAAACGAAATCTGGGCGGAAATGGTGGCGTCGTGGACGCATGTCGCCGTCACCGTGCCTAACCTTTTCAGCGCGCAGGTACATGCAGTCGACAATTTCGTCGGCACGTTCGGGACCAACGGCGTGTTTGTCCTTATGGGGCTGGTGCTGAGCGTACTAGTCGTTGGTTACATCGCCGAAAAGCTGTTCGGTTTCCTGACAAGAAAATGGCACAGCCAGACCGAGGCCGCCGATGAGAATGATCTGTGGGGGGCTGTCAGCTATCTGTTCCGCCGTTTCTGTCACGAAATCGCGGGCTTGGTGGTTTTCTATGTTGTCATCCGCGCCCTCGGACGCGGTCTTCTGACGCCGGAACAAGTGACCTATGCCGCGCCATTCGTGTTCTATCTGATCTGGATTCCGCGACTGGGCGCTGCCGCCTCGCGGTTTGTCCTGGCGCCGAACAAGCCTCATTTCCGCCTTGTGAACATAGACGATCACTGGGCGAAATACCTGCACCGAAATCTGATCGGCCTGTTGCTGTTGATCGGGTTTACACTGTTCATCATCCATTTCAATGAACTGAACGGGGTTACCGGTGGCGAAACGCGTATCGGGTTCTGGCTGAACGCGGCAATCCACATCTATATCGGCGTTATCGCTTGGAAAGCCCGCGAAGGCCTGTCGCAGATGATGCTGGGCACCGACCCCGATCACACCAAGTTCGACGAGGAAGTGGCGCATTATTATCCATACTTCGCCATTGGTGTTTCTGCCGCGATATGGCTGCTGGTTGAGTTTCTGGTGGCACAACGTAACCCCTCATCCCTGGCGTTGCTGGTTCAGGGGGCGCATTTCACGACGATGTTCTGGCTGCTGATCGCACCGGCGCTGGATACGTTGATCCGCGGTCTGGTGCGCCATCTTCAGCCGCCGATGATGGGCGAAGGCCCGGTGGCGGAGAAAGCCTATAAATCCACCAAGCGCAGCTATATTCGCATCGGTCGGGTTTTGGCCGGTATCCTGGTCATTCTGATGATTGCAAGGGCCTGGGATCTCGACCTTCGGGAAATCGCAGGTGGTGGCGCCGAATCCGGCAGCAAGCTGATCCAGTTCTTCATCATCATCGCCGTCGGTTACATCCTGAACGAGGTCGTCTCGCTCTGGATCAACCGCCGCTTGGCGAAAGAGCAAACCGCTGCAGAACAAAGCCCGGATGAAGAAGCCGGCGAAGGCGGTGGCTCGGGCGGGTCGCGACTGGCGACGGTTCTGCCCCTGCTGCGTGTGACCGCGCAGGCTGCCATTGCGGTGATCTTTGTCCTGCTCGCCCTCGGGGCGCTGGGGATCAACATCACGCCGCTGCTGGCCGGTGCCGGCGTTCTGGGCCTGGCCATCGGCTTTGGTGCTCAAAAACTGGTGGCTGACATCGTCGGCGGGGTTTTCTTCCTGATCGACGATGCGTTCAGGGTGGGTGAATACGTAGATGTGGGCGGCACCACCGGCACGGTCGAGAAAATCTCGATCCGGTCGATGCAGCTGCGCCACCACCGCGGCCCGGTTCACACCATTCCCTACGGCGAAATTCAGAAGCTGACCAATTACAGCCGCGACTGGGTCATCATGAAGCTGAAATTCACCGTGCCCTTCGACACCGACCCCAACAAGGTGAAGAAGATCTTCAAGAAGATCGGCGCCGAGATGATAGAGGACGAGACGCATAAGGATGGGTTCCTGCAGCCATTTAAATCTCAGGGTGTGTTCGACTTTGACGATGTGGGTATGATCATCCGCGGTAAATTCATGGCCAAACCGGGCAAGCAGTTCACGCTGCGCAAAGAAATCTTCAACCGTGTCAAAGCCGCGTTCAAAGAAAACGGCATCGACTTTGCCCGCCGCGAGGTACGCGTTGCGATCCCAGGTCTGGATGACGCAGATCACCTGTCCGAGGAACAAAAGGCCGCCATCGGCGCAGCCGCCGGAGAGGCCGCCAACCAGCAAGCCGAGCAACAGGCCCAGAAATCTGGTTCTGCGCACGGCGCTCCGGAATAAATCCCGGACCTTCCGAAACCATAATGGCCGCCCTGCCGAACCAGCCGGGCGGCCATTTTTTTATCCATAGGCCGCGTCAAACTATGCCTTGCGGGTCTTAACCCTTTCCACGGGCGCGCCCTTGCCTTAAAAGGCGCGCAATCTCGGCCCACTTGGACACAGGACAGAAGATGCAAGAGCCCGCAATCACACCCGATCTGATCGCCGCACACGGGCTCAAGCCCGACGAATACGACATGATCCTTGAGATCATCGGGCGTGAGCCGACCTTCACCGAACTGGGCATCTTTTCGGCGATGTGGAATGAACACTGTTCTTACAAGTCATCCAAGAAGTGGCTGCGTACCCTGCCCACCTCGGGGCCTCAGGTGATCTGCGGACCGGGTGAGAACGCGGGCGTGGTCGACATTGGCGACGGTCAGGCCGTGGTGTTCAAAATGGAAAGCCACAACCACCCGTCCTACATCGAACCCTATCAGGGTGCGGCAACCGGCGTGGGTGGCATTCTGCGCGACGTCTTCACCATGGGCGCACGTCCTATTGCCTCGATGAATGCCTTGTCTTTCGGTGAGCCTGGCCACCACAAGACCCGTCGGCTGGTCAACGGCGTAGTCGAAGGTATCGGCGGCTATGGCAACTGCTTCGGCGTTCCCTGCGTGGGTGGCGAGGTCCGGTTCCACCCGGCCTATAATGGCAACTGTCTGGTGAATGCATTTGCGGCCGGTCTGGCCGACAGCGACAAGATTTTCTACTCGGCAGCTTCGGGCGTTGGGATGCCCGTGGTCTATCTGGGCGCCAAAACCGGCCGCGACGGCGTGGGTGGTGCAACCATGGCCTCGGCCGAGTTTGATGACACCATTGAGGAAAAACGCCCCACTGTTCAGGTTGGCGATCCCTTCACCGAAAAACGCCTGATGGAGGCGACGCTGGAGCTGATGCAGACCGGCGCCGTGATCTCGATCCAGGACATGGGCGCCGCGGGCCTGACCTGCTCCGCCGTTGAGATGGGCGACAAGGGTGGTCTGGGCGTGCGTCTGGACCTTGAGAACGTTCCCCAGCGCGAAGAGGACATGACAGCCTACGAGATGATGCTGTCTGAGTCTCAGGAACGCATGTTGATGGTCCTCAAGCCCGAGCTTGAAGCCGAAGCCCGCGCCGTGTTCGAGAAATGGGATCTGGACTTTGCCATCGTCGGCGAAACCATTGCCGAGGACCGCTTCCTGATCGTCCACAATGGTGAAGTCAAAGCCGATCTGGTGCTGTCGAAACTGTCATCGACCGCACCGGAATATGACCGCCCGTGGGTGGCGACGCCCGAGGCCGAAGAACTGGCCGAGGTGCCTCAGATCGACCCGATCGACGGTCTGCGCGCCCTGCTCGCCTCGCCCAACTACGCGGGCAAACAGTGGGTCTACGAACAGTATGACACCATGGTCATGGCCGACACCGCCCGCACGCCGGGCCTGGGGGCTGGCATGGTCCGCGTGTACGGCACTGACAAGGCGCTGGCTTTCACCAGTGACGTGACCCCGCGCTATGTGCGCGCCAACCCGGTCGAGGGCGGCAAGCAGGCGGTGGCCGAAGCCTACCGCAACCTGACCGCTGTGGGTGCCAAACCGCTGGCCACCACCGACAACCTGAACTTCGGCAACCCTGAAAAGCCCGAAATCATGGGCCAGTTCGTTGGTGCCATTCAGGGTATTGGTGAGGCCGTCGCCGCGCTGGATATGCCAATCGTTTCGGGCAACGTGTCGCTGTATAACGAGACCGATGGTCAGGCGATCCTGCCGACGCCCACCATTGGCGCGGTCGGCCTACTGTCCCACACCGATGAGATCATCGGCAACGAAGTCCGCGAAGGCCACGTTGCCCTTGTCATCGGCGAAACCAACGGCCATCTGGGTCAATCCGCCCTGCTGGCCGAGGTCTTCAACCGCGAAGACGGCGACGCGCCGCATGTCGATCTGGATGCAGAAAAGCGCAACGGTGACTTCATCCGCGCCAACCGCGAGATGATCAAGGCCTGCACCGACCTAGGCGATGGAGGTCTGGCGCTGGCGGCCTTCGAACTGGCCGAGGCCGCAGGCGTGGGCGTCCACCTTGATGAGGCTTCGACCGAGTTCCTGTTCGGCGAAGACCAGGCCCGCTATCTGGTGGCCTGCAACTTCGATCAAGCCGAGGCGCTGATGATCGCGGCCGGTCAGACCGGTGTTCCGCTGGTTTCCGTTGGCCGTTTCACCGGCGACAGCGTGCGCATCGGCAACTCCGAGGCCGCGCTTGAGGACCTGACCGCCACCTTCCGCAGCAGCTTTGCCGAAGCCGTGGCCTGATCATTGATCAGTTTTGATCGCAAAACCTGCGTCCCCATGGGCGCAGGTTTTGTCGTTTTCAGCCCCCTTTCACACCCTTGCGCGCCCCGGCCTGGCGCTCTACATCTTGGGAAAGACCTTCAGGAGTTACCTACATGCCGATGAGCGCCCACGAAATCGAACACCTGCTGCGCGAAGCCTTTCCCAATGCGGAGATTCAGGTCGGCGGGCATGACGGCATGCATATGTCCGCCATGGTCGTGGACGAAAGCTTTCGCGGGAAAAACCGGGTGCAACAGCAACGCGCCGTTTATGCTGCGCTGAAGGGCAAGATGGACGGCCCGGACGGAGAGCTGCACGCGCTGGCGTTGACGACGAAAGCGCCTGAATGACGTTCACGGCTTGGGTGTATACGATTTCCGGGTTGATTACGTTCATCGGTATCGTATTCATCATCAAATCGACGTTTGGCAAAATGCGCTATTTAACCAAACGCGGAACAACACCCAGCCAGAACGCTACACTGGTTGCTTCAAGCTTTAACGGTCTGAATGGGGATCAAGGACAAGCTGGGCTAATACCTAGAGACCCCCATGAATACGCCAAAGCCATGGCTCCAAAAGAATGAGTGGCTGGGTGTTCTGGATAGGCACAATCGCAACATTGATAGTTGCCGCCGCTCTGATCGAGGCCTATGTGAAGCGGAACAGAAAACGTAACCTCGCTGACATGCGTCCGGACCCGGACAAAATTAGCAAGGTTGGCGGCATCGAAAGATACGGGCTGGATCCGCTGGCCCTGGCGCAAGCCGAACACCGGCGGTTAGAGGAAGAAGGATGGTCCTCTGACCCGTCACAGAATGAAACGACCGCCCCGGATGCGGGTGAAGAGGACAAGCAAGATGAGCGACGTTAAAACTCAGATCGACGAAACCGTCAAAGCCAACGACGTGGTGCTTTACATGAAAGGCACCAAGGAAATGCCGCAATGTGGGTTTTCTTCCCGTGTGGCCGGTGTGCTGAATTACATGGGTGTGGATTACACCGACGTGAACGTTCTGGCCGATGAAGACGTGCGTCAGGGCATCAAGGACTATTCTGATTGGCCGACCGTGCCGCAGCTTTACGTCAAAGGCGAATTTGTCGGCGGTTGCGACATCATCACCGAGATGACCCTGTCGGGTGAGTTGGATACGCTGTTTGACGACAACGGCGTTGGCTACAACAAAGAAGCCGCGGACAAAATCCGCGAAGCGAACGCCTGATCAGCGGCTACTGCAGTTTTGTAGAAGAACTTGCTCACTGGCGGCATCTGAGCCTGCCGCCAGAAAGCCCACATTGGCATCCCAGCCCTTGGAGCGCAGGACATAGGTTCCTGCTCCGCCCTCGGATTCATAGCGAATACCCGACCCGCTTACGACTTGCCGCAACGTGACTAGTTGATCGTCCACCATCATCGCGGCCGCACTGGATCCGTCGGGCGCGTTGAAATAGGCGACTTGCAGAGGGACCCCACCCTCGCAGGTGAATGTGACCGGCAGAATGTCGATCTCAGCCCAGGCCAAACCGCCCGGCAGCGCCAGAACTGCGACGCAGGCGAGGGTTCTTCGGGCCGAATTCATCCCCCCGACCTTTCTTCGACCACCGAGGCCAGAGCCTCGGCCCGCGCGGCCAGTTCCGCCAGCGTGTCCGTCACCGAAGGCGGTACCACGGCAACCTCGATCCGCTCGGGTTCCGGCTGCGGCATGTTTCTGAGCGCTTGCATCTCTGCCTCGACTGCGGCCAGCTTCGCCTCAAGCGCATGTATCTTTTCTTCCGTCCCGGCTGTCTTGTCCGCCAGCATCAGGCCAGCCATCAACAACATCCGCGATTCAGGCATCCGACCGATCTGATCGGACAGAACCTGCGCCTCATCGTCCAGCATCTTGGCGGCGGAATGCAGAAATGCCTCTTCGCCTTCCTGGCACGAGACCTCAAAGCCGCGCCCACCGATTTGAATGGTCACTTCGGGCATTATTCAACCTCTCCTTCCGCCAGTTTCGCCTGCGACAGCAGCGGTTCAAGTCGGGCCAGTACCGCGTGCGCCTCGGCCGCGTCTGTCGCCTGCGCGGCACGCGTGGCTTCAAGCTCGGCCACCGTCGCACGGTTGAGCAGATCGGCATCGGGCAAGCCATCTTCGGCCGCAGCCCGCAATTCATCCACTGACTGGCGCAGTTGCTCGTTCGCTTTGCGCATCCGCTGCAGATCGTCGTCCAGCCGCGACATCGCCGCCCCATGGCTGGCGCGTTCCGCGCGCAACATATCCAACTCGGCGCTCAACTCGGCCATGCGCTCGCTGTCGGCCAGTTCCGACCGAAGGCGAGCATTTTCAGCCTCGACCTGTTGTGCCGCGCTGACAGCAGCTGCCAGTTTTGCGTTTTCAGCCTTGAGCGCCTCAAGCTCATCCTGGTTTTCCAGCGCCGCCTTGGCCGCTGCCAGTTCGGCGCGCGCGGCCTCGACCGAGGCCAGCTTTGCCGTCGCCGCGGCCAACTGTTCCCGCAGCGCGCCGTTTTCAGGATCTTCCACCGGTGCCGTCCGCAGGCTTTCCATGTCGGCGCGCATGGCGTCGACTTCCTGTTCGTGGCGATCCTTCAGTGTTTTCAGACGCTCTTCCAACTGCGCATTTGCAACGCGTTCATCATCCAGTGCCACGCGCATGGCGTCATCGGCACCGCCGCCGGCCGGTGCGGTATCCCGCAGCGCGTCAACGCCGGTTCCGATCCGATCCATTGCGGCAATGATACGGCGCTGTAATTCTTCGATCTGGCTCATGCCCCTGCCACCTCTTTATCAAGGTTCCTTGTGTCGCGGCTGTATCCGAATCAACATTCACCGCGTCTTGCCCTAGTCTAACCTAACGGGACGGAAAATACCCACTGTTTGCTTTCAACAACTTGGGCCGCTTTCTTGAACCACACCTTGGTCAGAACGCCCGGTTCTGCTTGCACTTTGGAGGGCGGATGGTATTGAGCGCCCATCTGCCTGTAATCCAAAGGAACAACGCCCGTGGACCTGACTGCGCTGCGCAATGCAAACCCCGAACACTGGGACAAAGCTGCGGCAATCCGCACTCTGACCCTTGACGCCGTCGCCGCCGCCAATTCCGGCCATTCCGGTATGCCGATGGGCATGGCCGATGTTGCGACTGTGCTGTTCGAAAAGCACCTGAAATTCGACGCTGCGGCCCCGAATTGGCCTGATCGCGACCGGTTCATCCTGTCGGCGGGTCACGGCTCGATGCTGATCTATTCGCTGCTCTATCTCACGGGTCATGCCGACGTCACGCTGGATGAGATCAAGAACTTCCGCCAGCTGGGCGCGAAAACCGCCGGCCACCCCGAGAATTTCCTGGTCGACGGGATCGAGACCACAACCGGCCCGCTGGGTCAGGGCATCTCGAACGCGGTTGGCTTTGCCATGGCCGAGGAAATCCAGCGCGCACATTACGGCAAGAAGGTCGTAGATCACTATACCTATGTGATTGCGGGAGACGGCTGCCTGATGGAAGGCGTCAGTCAAGAAGCGATTACGCTCGCGGGCCGTCATGAGCTGAGCAAGCTGATCGTTTTCTGGGACAACAACAACATCACCATCGACGGCACGGTCGACATTGCCGACCGCACCGATCAGGTGCGCCGTTTCGCGGCCTCGGGCTGGCATGTGATTGAAATCGACGGTCATGACCCCAAGGCCATCGACGCCGCCATCATCGACGCCAAAAAGTCGAACAAGCCGACCATGATCGCGTGTGAAAGCCATATCGCGCTTGGTCACGCCGCACAGGACACCTCGAAAGGGCATGGCGCGCTGACCGATCAGGACCAGCTGAAAGCGGCCAAGGAAGGTTACGGCTGGCCGCACAACGCGTTCGAAATCCCCGCCAATGTGAAATCCGCATGGGAAGCCATCGGCGCCCGTGGCGCCGCCGAGCACGCCGCATGGCAAGAGCGTTTCGCGCAACTGTCCGAGCGCAAGCAGGCCGAGTTCAATCGCGCCTATGCGTTTGAAGCACCCAAGAAATTGGCCGGTGCGATCCGCGCCTTTAAGAAACAGGCCGCGGAAGACCAGCCAAAACTGGCCACCCGCGCCTCGTCGGAAAAGGTTCTGAACGTCGTCAACCCGATCATGACCGAGACCGTTGGCGGCTCGGCTGACCTGACCGGTTCGAACAACACCAAATCGGCCGATATGGGCGTGTTCCTGCCGGAAAACCGCAAGGGCCGTTACATCCACTACGGTATCCGTGAACACGGCATGGCCGCCGCGATGAACGGCATGGCTTTGCATGGTGGCATCCGCCCCTATGGCGGCACGTTCATGGCCTTCACCGACTATGCCCGCCCGTCGATGCGCCTGGCGGCGCTGATGAAGGTGCCATCAGTCTTCGTGATGACCCACGACTCGATCGGTTTGGGCGAAGACGGCCCGACCCACCAACCGGTCGAACATCTGGCCATCTCGCGTGCGACGCCGAACACCTATGTGTTCCGCCCCGCCGACACGGTTGAGACCGCCGAAGCCTGGGAGCTGGCGCTGACCTTCAAGGACAGCCCCTCGGTCCTGTCGCTGACCCGTCAGGGCGTGCCGACCGTTCGCACCCAGCACAAGGCCAAGAACCTTGTTGCCCAGGGCGCCTATGTTCTGGCCGAAGCCGAAGGCAAGCGTCAGGCCATCCTGATCGCCACCGGATCCGAAGTCTCGCTGGCGATGGAAGCTAAGGCGATGCTCGAAGCCGAAGGCATCGGCACCCGCGTCGTTTCCATGCCCTGTATGGAACTCTTCGCCGAGCAGGACGAAGCCTACCGCAAGCGCGTTCTGCCCGCAGGTGCCGTCCGCGTCGGTATCGAGGCCGCAGTCCGCGCCGGTGGCTGGGACCGCTGGCTGCTGGGCGAGCGTGGCCGCGAAGCCAAGGCCGGTTTCATCGGCATGTCGGGCTTTGGCGCGTCTGCTCCGGCTGGTGAGCTTTACAAGCATTTCGGCATCACCGCCGAGGCAACGGTTGCCAAGGTCAAGGAACTGCTGGGGCTGTAAAACAGACCCAGCTAATCGAGCAAAGGGCGGCCTTGGCCGCCCTTTTCATTTGGCTTTAGCTTCAACCTTCAACTTTAACGCGTCATAGGCTTTCAGAGCGTAGTCCAATCGCAGCTCATACCGTCCCTGCACCACCACTTTCTCGGGTGGTTGCAAGCCAATACAAGACAGCGCTTGACGAAGATGGGTGCCTGATAGGGGAACGTAGGTTGCCGATTGCCCGGTCAAAGTGTTGTATACTCGTCCGCCCGACCAATGACTACGCTTCTGCGCCTTGAGGGCCGTATCAATACGAAAATGCAAAAAACCATAGAGTTCGCCTTCGTCGAACGGCACTTCGTCGGCTGCAATGCTCAGCGCAGAGAGAAGCGAAGATGCACCGCTCCTAGACGACCCACGTGATCCGATCTTTCGGATGATAGGCCCATCAATTAAGGTTTCTAAGCGGAAGTGCTTCATCTTAGTGGTCAGCTTTCCTGTTGAACAAAGGCCCGATGACCTTGGTTGCAATCGGGATCAAAACAAGTCCCCATGCCAGACCGAAGACACCGTCCATCGCGGCTTTGGAAATCCATTCCACGGCGCCCACCCACTGCGCAGAGACCGAATGCCCGATGGCATAGGCCCAATCGTGGATGTGATGGCCCAGCCAGCCAAACCCCAGCACTTCCATCCCATGAATGACAATCGACCCGCCGACCCACAGCATTGCGGCTGTCCCGACGATCGACAGGGTCTTCATCACGCCCGGCATCGCCTTGACCAGGCCACGTCCCAACCCGCGCCCGATAGGCGTCGGCGCGTTCTGTGCCAGGTACAGGCCCACGTCATCCATCTTCACGATCAGCGCCACCGAACCATAAACGGCTACAGTCACACCAATACCCACAACCGCCAGCGTCGCCGCTTGCATCCACAGGTTCGGAGCCTCGATTGCGGCCAGTGCAATGGTCATGATCTCAGCCGAAAGAATGAAATCAGTCTTGATTGCCCCCCTGACCTTCTGTTCTTCCAGATGACCCGGGTCGCGCACGTTCATGTCTTCGTCTGTGGCGTGGCTGCCATGCGGGAACAGGACGTGGAATATCTTCTCGGCCCCTTCAAAACACAAATAAGACCCGCCCAGCATCAGCAAAGGCGTGATCAGCCACGGTGCAAAATTGGCCAGCAACAAAGCGACCGGCAGCAACAGCACGATCTTGTTGAAAATCGACCCACGCGCGATGCGCCAGATGATCGGCAACTCGCGCGCCGGAGCAAAGCCCTGAACGTATTTCGGAGTGACCGCCGCATCGTCGATGATCACACCCGCCGTCTTGGCGCCAGCCTTGCCCGCTGCCGCCACCACGTCGTCCACTGAGGACGCCGCGACCTTGGCGATCCCCGCCACATCATCCAAAAGGGCCAACAGACCGCTCATCGCGCATCCTTTCCTGTCTCCTGCCGCAAACGGACCCTACCCGATCCCTCAGCTAGCGCAAGCGTTAGCGCAATCGCGCGAGGTTTGCGCTAACACCTTAAAAATATGCCGCTTTTACTCTTTTGAGATTCAGAAATCGCCGCTATATGGCCTGCAACGCAAGCGCATTTGGAGACGTCATATGACCATCAAGGTCGGTATCAATGGTTTTGGCCGCATCGGCCGCTGCACCCTGTCGCACATCGCCGCGTCAGGCCGTAACGACATCGAAGTGATCAAGGTCAACGCGACCGGCCCGCTGGAAACAACCGCGCACCTGCTGAAATATGACAGCGTTCATGGCCGTTTCCCCCGTGATATCGCGATCAATGGCAACACCATGGATCTGGGCCGCGGCCCGATGGAGATGTTCTCGACCTACGACATGAACGAGCTGGACTGGGAAGGCTGCGACGTCGTTCTGGAATGCACCGGCAAGTTCAATGACGGACTGAAGGCCAAAACTCACCTTGAGCGTGGCGCTGCCAAGGTTCTGCTGTCCGCACCGGGCAAGAATGTCGACAAGACCATCGTGTTCGGAGTGAACCACAACACTCTGACCGCAAACGATAATATGGTTTCGAACGGGTCCTGCACCACGAACTGCCTTGCTCCGCTTGCCAAGGTTCTGGACGAAGGTGTCGGCATCGAAAACGGCATCATGACCACGATCCACGCCTACACCGGCGACCAGCCGACGCTGGACCGTCGTCACAGCGACCTGTACCGCGCCCGCGCTGCGGCGATGTCGATGATCCCGACCTCGACCGGTGCCGCCAAGGCTCTGGGTGAGGTTCTGCCGAACCTCAAGGGCCGTCTGGACGGCTCGGCCATCCGCGTTCCCACCCCGAACGTCTCGGCTGTGGACCTGACCTTCCGTGCCTCGCGCGAGGTGACGGTAGAAGAGGTTAACGAAATCGTGCGCGAAGCCGCACAAGGCCCGATGCAGCGCGTTCTGGGCTATGAGCCCGCACCGCTGGTTTCGACCGATTTCAACCACACCGAAGAAAGCTCGATCTTCGCACCGGATCAGACCCGCGTTGTGGATGGCCGTCTGGTTCGCGTTCTGGCCTGGTATGACAACGAATGGGGCTTCTCGGTCCGTATGGCCGACGTCGCCGTTGCCATGGGTCACCTTAACTAAGACCGGTTTGAAATCTTGAACCTTTTTGCCCGCTCAGGTTATCTGGGCGGGCATTTTCGTTCGGGGCCGCAATGACCAACCAAATCGCTATCTGGCTCGGCCTCTTGATCTTGGGTGCGGTCATAATCGACTACGCATTCGTTGGCCCGGAACATCTGATCTTCCTCGGCAAAAAGCTGTATGCCTTTCTGGACTGGGTCGCCGTCTGGCGCTGACTGAGGTTTTGCTTGACATTTCCGCTTATCCGGCGATGTTAGCGCTAACCTTATTTAGCCGATATTCGGACGGAGCAGAAAATGACACTCAAGCTGGCAATCAACGGATTCGGGCGGATCGGACGCGGCGTTCTACGCGCGGTGATGGAGACCGGGCGCACCGATGTGGAGATCGTCGCGATCAACGATCTGGCTAAGCCCGAAATGAACGCGCATCTGTTCGAATTTGACAGCGTGCACGGTCGTTATCCCAAAACGGTCACCCTGACCGACGCAGGCCTGGATGTCGGCGCCGGCCCCATCCGCCTGACCAGCGAGCGTGATCCCGAAGCGCTGAACTGGTCGGATATCGACGTGGTTCTGGAATGCACTGGCGTGTTCCGCACGCGCGAGGCCGCTGAACGTCATCTGAAAAACGGTTCGAAGAAAGTACTGATCTCGGCGCCAGCGCGCGGCGATGGCGCGGTTAAGACAGTCGTGTTCGGCGTGAATGAACACGAACTGACCGCCGAGGACACCGTGGTCTCGAATGCTTCCTGCACCACGAACTGCCTGTCTCCGGTGGCCGCCGCGCTGGATGCCGGACTGGGCATCGTGCATGGCAACATGACCACCGTTCACGCCTATACCGCCAGCCAGCCGGTTCACGATACTGCGGGCAAGGACCCATACCTGTCGCGGGCGGCCGCGTTGTCGATGATCCCAACCACGACCGGTGCAGCGGCTGCCGTGGGTCTGGTTCTGCCGCAACTGTCCGGGAAACTGACCGGCCAGGCGATCCGAGTCCCCACTCCGAACGTATCGGTTGTTGATCTGGTGGCCGAGGTCTCGCGCCCCACCACCGAGGAAGAGGTCAACGCGCTGTTCATTGAGGCCGCTGCCAAGATCCCCGGTGTCTTGGCGGCGGAAAGCCGTCCGCTGGTATCGATGGATTTCAACCACGACGCCCACAGCTCGACCGTGTCTCTGGCGGAAACCAAAGTCACTGACGGCACGCTGGTCCGCGTGCTGGCATGGTATGACAACGAATGGGGCTTCTCGAACCGGATGCTGGACACAGCCGCCGCTATGGGCGCCCTAGCCTAACCTTTCGCGCAAGGCATCATTGACCCGGGGCGTGACGAATTTCGACACGTCCCCGTTCAGCCGCGCGATTTCTTTCACCAGTTTCGAGGCAATCGCCTGATGCCGGGCCTCGGCCATCAGGAACACGGTCTCGATCGAGTTGTCCAGCACGCGGTTCATACCAACCATCTGGAATTCATACTCGAAATCCGCCACAGCCCGCAGACCACGCACGATGATCTGAGCGCCCACATCGCGGGCACAGTCAATCAGCAGGTTTTCGAAGGGATGGGCAACGATCTCGGTCCCGGTTTGATCGGACAAATGCGCACATTCCGCCTCGATCATGGCGACACGCTCTTCCAGAGAGAACATCGGCCCCTTGTCCCGATTGATGGCAACGCCGATCACCAACTTGTCCACCAACGCCGAGGCGCGGCGGATAATATCGATATGACCCAAGGTGATCGGATCAAAGGTTCCAGGATATAACCCCACCCGCATCACGCCCTCCTGCGCAACAAAATTTCTGCGCAAGCAACCATAAACGAGTTGCAGGTGCAAGCGAACTGTTCAGAGGTCCGGGCCGTCAGTGGCCCATAATCATGCCTTGCAGCGCGTCTTTTTCCATCGCCAGTTCCGCCAGCTGGGCCTTGACCACGTCGCCAAGCGTTACAATTCCAACCAGCTTGCCCTCTTCAACCACCGGCATGTGGCGAAAGCGGCCTTCGGTCATACTGGCCATGATATCCTGAACAGTGGCTTGCCGCGTCGTCGTGATCAGGTCTTGCGTCATATAAGCGCTGACCGGCTGGTTCAGGCACCCGCTGCCGCTGGCGGCCAGTTCGCGCACGATATCCCGTTCG
The DNA here is from genome assembly GCF_056542745.1 of Ruegeria sp. AB10. NCBI lineage: Bacteria > Pseudomonadati > Pseudomonadota > Alphaproteobacteria > Rhodobacterales > Roseobacteraceae > Ruegeria > Ruegeria sp. AB10. The sequence continues at coordinate 209,708 of NZ_JBQGAI010000001.1, forward strand.
GACAGGATGCCGGATGCCGTCTGCCCGCCATCTTCGGACACGACAACGGTACCGATGCGTTTTTCCGCCAGTATCTTCGAAGCTTCCGAGACCGTCGCTGAAGGTTCGACCGTCACCACGCCTTCTGTTGCCTTGGATTTCAGAATGGCCTGAACGAGCATGAAGAACACCTCCGAAATAATAATCTTATTCCAAAGCGTTGCGCGATTGAGCCGACCTGTCAAGCGTCGGCATCGGCTTCTAGCCGCGCAACTTCGTCACGGATGCCCTGAGTCAGAGCGTCGGCAAAGCGGTTCAACCGTTCGTTGCGCTGATCGCCCTGGTGCCGGACAAGATAGAAACTGCGGGTCAAACTCACTTGATCCGTCAGGATTTTCCGCAGGTTCCGGTGGAACGGCAGCGTAAAGTCATGGGCCACACACACCCCGGTGCCAAGCGTCACCTGACGCAGTTGAACAGAGACGGAATTCGATGCAAGCGCGACACGGTCAATGCCGATATCGTTGAGATAGTCCAATTCGCGGTCGAAGATCATGTCCGGGATGTAACCAATCAACCGGTGCCCCTTCAGGTCTGCGGCGGTGCGAATGGGGTCGTGGCGTTCCAGATAATCATGGGTCGCCACCAGATGCAGTTTGTAATCGCTGACCCTTTTGACCAGCAGCTTTCCTGCCGTTGGCGCACTGACGGTCAACGCCATGTCCGCTTCACGCCGGGACAGATTGATGATCCGTGGCAAGGCCAGAATCTGGATATCCAGATCGGGGTTGGCATCGCTGATTTTCGCGCAGACCTGCGGCAGCAGATAATTCGCGCTGCCATCGGGCGCACCGATCCGGATCTGACCGCTCAGCGATTTGGTCGAGCCCACCACGGCCCCCGCCGCTGCGCGCATCGCTTCCTCGGCCTGCAGACCGTGATCCAACAGGCGCTCCCCTGCAGCGGTCAGCAGATAACCCTGCTGGGACTTCGTGAACAGTGTCGCGTCCAATGTCGCCTCAAGCCGGGCAATGCGCCGCCCGACCGTGGCGGGGTCGATCTTAAGTATACGCCCGGCCGAAGACAGGCTTTCCTCGCGCGCCACGGCCAGAAAAACCCGCATGTCGTCCCAGTTCGGGTTCATGTGTCACCTTTTGCATTTTTGCAAAGCTCTTTTGAGATATTGCCTCTGTTCGCACAATTTCTGCAAGCCTATTGTGCGCTCAAATCTATCGGAGGAGCTATCGATGCAAGACCTGACCCACTTCCTGAATGGCGAGATGACCGCCGGAACCTCTGGTCGTTTCGACGACGTATTCAACCCGGCCACCGGTGAGGTTCAGTATCGCTGCCCGATGGCCAGTGTTGCGGAAACCACAGCTGCAATTGAGGCCGCCGCTGCGGCTCAACCCGCCTGGGGCGCCACCAACCCGCAAAAGCGTGCACGCGTGATGATGGCCATGGTCGGCCTGATGAACCGTGACATGGACAAGCTGGCCGAAGCGCTGAGCCGCGAACACGGCAAAACCATCCCCGACGCCAAAGGCGACCTGCAGCGTGGTCTGGAAGTGATCGAATACTGCATCGGTGCTCCGCAGATGCTGAAGGGTGAATTCACCGACAGCGCAGGCCCCGGGATCGACATGTATTCCATGCGTCAGCCGCTGGGTGTTGTCGGTTCGATCATGCCGTTCAACTTCCCCGCCATGATGCCGCTGTGGCACGTTGGTCCGGCTCTGGCCTGCGGCAATGCCGTGGTTCTGAAACCGTCCGAGCGTGACCCGTCGGTGCCGCTGATGCTGGCCGAACTGTTCGTCGAGGCGGGTCTGCCCAAGGGCGTCTTCCAGGTTGTAAACGGTGACAAAGAGGCCGTGGACACCATCCTCGACAGCGAGATTATCCAGGGCGTCAGCTTTGTGGGTTCGACCCCGATCGCGCAATACATCTACAGCCGCGCAACCGCCAACGGCAAACGCGCGCAGTGCTTCGGTGGTGCCAAGAACCACATGATCGTCATGCCCGACGCCGATCTGGATCAGGCGGCTGACGCGCTGGTCGGTGCAGGCTTTGGCGCTGCGGGCGAACGCTGCATGGCCGTGTCGGTCGCTGTTCCGGTCGGGGAAGAGACCGCCGACGCGCTGATCGAAAAGCTGATCCCGCGCATCGAGAAACTGAAAGTCGGCCCCTACACCGCAGGCGACGATGTGGACATGGGCCCCGTTGTGACCGGCGCCGCCAAAGAACGTATCCTCGGCCTGATCAACTCGGGCGTCGAGCAAGGCGCAAAACTGGTTGTCGACAACCGCGACTTCAGCCTTCAGGGCTATGAGGATGGCTTCTTTGTCGGCCCGCACCTGTTCGACCACGTCACGCCCGAGATGGATATCTACAAGCAGGAAATCTTCGGCCCTGTTTTGTCGACCGTCCGCGCAGGTTCGTACGAAGAGGCGATTGGCCTGGCGATGGATCACGAATACGGCAACGGCACCGCGATCTTCACCCGTGACGGCGACACCGCGCGCGACTTTGCCAGCCGGATCAACATCGGCATGGTCGGCATCAACGTTCCGATCCCGGTTCCGCTGGCATACCACACCTTTGGCGGCTGGAAGAAATCCATGTTCGGCGACTTGAACCAGCACGGTCCGGACAGCTTCAAGTTCTACACCCGCACCAAGACCGTCACCGCGCGCTGGCCCTCGGGCATCAAGGAAGGTGGCGAGTTCAACTTCAAGGCAATGGACTGATCCACTGCTGAACTCGGAAACACCCGAACCCGGCCTTTCGCAGGCCGGGTTTTTTCGGCAAAGCACCGCCAAAACAGTCATTTTCACGATAAATTCAGCTTGCGCACCCTAGAAAATCGAGGCGATGGCCAATATTTTAAGGCAGATTATTGCTCGAGCAGTTCCTGAACCGGAGGCCAATTTGTCAAATCCCCGCATGACTCGCCGCTCTGCATTGCTGGGCGCTGCGTCTCTTCTGGCGACGCCCGCCATCGTACGTGCGCAAAGCAGCGACGCTTTCCCATCCGATGAAGAAGCCATCAGCACGCAGTTGCCGGTACGCCGCAACGTGTCGTCGTTCTCGCAGCAGAACTGGCAGGACCATTTCGACGAGCTGGGCGTTGGCTGTCTGTTGGCCGACATCACCAGCCGCGCGGTGCATTACTGGGGGCAGGACGGCACCTATAAGCTGTACCCAAGCTCGGTCCCGATGAGCGAAGAGCTGACCAAGCGCGGTTACACCAAAGTCGTTCGAAAGACAGAATTCCCAAGCTGGACCCCGACCGCATCCATGCGCGAGCGTGACCCGTCCCTGCCCGTTCGAATGGAAGGTGGCGATCCCGGCAACCCGCTGGGTACGCGCGCCATGTATCTGGGCTGGCCAGCTTACTTGGTGCATGGCACCCACGACACGCGCAAGATCGGGCGTCAAAGCTCGTCCGGCTGCATCGGCCTTTACAACCAACATGTCGAGGACCTGTATCCTCTGGTCCAGATCGGAACGCAGGTCAGGCTGACCTGACACAAAAAGCCCCGGCCATAAGGACCGGGGCTTATTTCTTATCCGGGTGGCGTTATTCCGGCAGGATCACCGCGTCGATCACGTGGATCACGCCATTGGTGGCCTCGATATCGGCCTGCACCACTTCGGCGTCATTGACCTTTACGCCGTTCCGAGCATTCACGCTCAGACGGTCACCCTGAACGGTCAGAACCTTGGCGCGCTTGCCCGCGATATCACCCGACATCACCTTGGCCGGAACCACGTGATAGGTCAGTATTTCGACCAGTTGATCCTTGTTTTCCGGCAGTAGCAATGTTTCCACCGTTCCTTCGGGCAGCGCAGCAAACGCCTCATCGGTCGGCGCGAATACGGTGAACGGCCCATCCCCCTTCAGCGTATCGACCAGCCCGGCGGCCTGCACGGCAGCAACCAGCGTGTTGAACGATCCGGCCGAAACGGCGGTGTCCACGATATCAGCGGCCTGCGCCTTTACAGGCAGAGCAAGGGCAAGTGCGGCGGCGGCGCCCATGAATGTACGGCGAAACATGGCTGTTGTCTCCTCTCCAGCTTGTTATGGAAAGGGGTACGGAGCCTCAGCCGGCCCGGATCACTTTTCTTTGATCTGCACCCAAATGCTCTGCGCGCGGCCATCCTTCAGGAATGGTAAGGCCTCGACCGCATCCGGACGGTCCTGTTGCAGGTAGTATCCGGGCCAAAGCATTGAAAAGGAACCGGATTGCAGCAAGGCGTGCAGCATGTACTGCTCACCCCAGCCCGGACAGTCGTAAAAGAACCGCTTGGGGTATTCATAAGGCAGAAAAACATCGTGGACATGGATCACCACGCCCGCTTTCAGTGCCGGGATGATGCGGCAGAACAGATGCGCCACGTCGTTGCTCATCCGGACCACATGGCTGGAGTCGATGAACAACACATCGCCCGCCTCAAGCTGATCGAACAGCGCCGGATCAACTTCTTCGAGCCGTTTCTGTTCGAAGTGATCCACGACATGCTCAATATCTGCGCGGGGGTACGGATCGATTGCGGTGATCTTCGTGTCCAACCCGCCGTCGATGATCGCCTGACGGGTCACGCGGGTCGAATTGCCACAGCCGACCTCGATCACCCGCTTCGGTGCAAACCGGCGGATCATCAGATACAGCGCGTCGGCGTCGGGGCTGTCGTAATAGCCATTGCCGATCCGATAACCGGTCTGATTGCGCGCCGGGTCCTTCAGGGCCTCCAGCGCCTCGGCATGTTGGCCGTACTCGGCAACCAGCTGGCCGATATCGAACCCGTCCATCCCCGGTGACAAGGCATAGGCAGCACGGGTTAACCCGCCTGCCCGCTCGAACGCCTCAAGCCGGGCGCGCTCGTCGTTTTCAGCGGCCTTGTCGATCAGCTTCACCCCCAACTCATCCAGGGCCTCATTGATCTTGGGGAATTTTCTGAGTTTCACGGGCGGCTCCACTTTCGTCTCGCCTGTTCCTTACCGCTGCTTGCCGGGCCTCTGCAAGACGGGCTGCGTCAAACGCTTGGCAAAACAGGAATTTCCGTATTCACTGGTTGGAATAGTTATACGAGGGCCACTATGCAGCAAGAATACACGCTGGGCATCGAAGAAGAGTATTTGCTGGTCGATCGCGACAGCCTTGAACTTGCCGAAGCACCCGCCGCATTGATGGAGGCCTGCCAAGCCGATTTCGAAGGGCAGGTCAGCCCCGAATTTTTGCAATGCCAGATCGAAGTCGGCACCCGGCCCCACACAACAGTCAAGTCGGCCCGCGAGGATCTGAAACGCCTGCGCTCGTGCGTGGCCGAACGGGCCGCCGAATACAACCTCGCTCCGATTGCGGTATCCTGCCACCCGTTTGCCGACTGGAAGAAACAGCACCACACCCGCAAGGATCGCTATGACGCGCTACAGCACGCGCTGGGCGGCGTCGCGCGGAGGATGCTGATCTGCGGGATGCACGTTCATGTCGGGGTCGAGGACTCGGCCCTGCGTGCCGACCTGATGCCGCAGCTTTCGTATTTCCTGCCGCATCTGCTGGCACTCTCGACCTCCTCGCCCTATTGGAACGGAGAGGATACGGGGCTGTCGTCCTATCGCCTGACCGTGTTTGACAACCTGCCGCGCACCGGGCTGCCTCCGGTTCTGGCCAGTTGGTCGGATTACGAACGCACCACGGGCATTCTGGTCGAACTCGGCGTGATCGAAGATACGACGAAAATCTGGTGGGACCTGCGCCCGTCTCACCGGTTCCCGACGCTGGAAACCCGGATCATGGATGTGCAGCCGCGGCTGGAACATACGCTTTCGCTGGCCGCTCTGGTGCAGGCCCTGACCCGCATGCTGTGCCGTTTGAAGGACCGGAACTTGCGCTGGCGGCATTACGACCAGTTTTTGATCAGCGAAAACCGCTGGCGCGCGCAGCGATACGGCGTCGGCGAAGGGTTGATCGATTTCGGAGATCGCTCGATCAAACCCATGCCCGAGTTGATGGGCGAACTGATGGGCCTGCTGGCCGAAGATGCCGAGGCGCTGGGCACCATGACGGAACTGGCCCGCCTGCAGCAGATCGCGCAGACCGGCACCTCGGCCACCCGACAGCGCCGCATCCATGCCGAGGCCGAGGCAATGGGCGATGATCCCGGCAAGGCCGTGGTTCGGCATCTGATCGAAGAGTATCACCTGGACCTTTGACATATCCGCACGTGATTGCTGGCCCTGCAAAACTTCTGTAAGAATTCAGAAATAAACAGTCGTTCAATTCGTTTGGCAGCGTGGGAGGCAAGCCTTGGATTTTGCACTGACAGAAGAGCAGACCGCGATCTTCGATATGGCCTATGGTTTTGGGCAGGACAACATCGCACTCAACGCCCGCCAATGGGAGGCTGATGGAACCATCCCCAAGGACCTCTGGCCGCAGATCGGAGAGCTGGGGTTTGGTGGGCTTTATGTTTCCGAAGACAGCGGCGGGTCTGGCCTGACACGCCTGGACGCGACGCTGGTGTTCGAGGCGCTTTCGATGGCATGCCCATCAGTCGCGGCGTTCCTGTCGATCCACAACATGTGCGCCAAGATGCTGGACAATTTCGCCAGCGACGACCTGAAATCCCGCATCATGCCTGATGTGCTGAGCCTGAACACCGTGCTTAGCTATTGCCTGACCGAACCCGGTTCCGGCTCGGACGCCGCTGCGCTGAAAACCCGCGCCGATCGCACCAACGAAGGCTACACACTGAACGGCACCAAGGCGTTTATCTCGGGCGGCGGCTATTCCGACGCCTATATCTGCATGGTGCGCACCGGGCAGGACGGCCCCAAGGGGATTTCGACGGTCTATGTCGAGGACGGCGCGCCCGGTCTCAGCTTTGGCGCACTGGAACAGAAGATGGGCTGGAAAAGCCAGCCAACGGCGCAGGTGCAGTTCGACGATTGCAAAATCCCGGCAGGCAACCTCGTGGGCACCGAAGGTGACGGCTTCAAATACGCGATGATGGGCCTGGATGGTGGCCGGTTGAACATCGCCTCCTGCTCGTTGGGGGCCGCGCAGACCGGGTTGGACATGACGCTGCAATACATGTCGGAACGCAAGGCCTTTGGCCAATCCATCGACCAGTTTCAGGCGCTGCAATTCCGGCTGGCCGACATGGAGATCGAACTGCAGGCCGCCCGCACCTTTCTGCGGCAGGCCGCGTGGAAGCTGGATCAGGGCGCACCCGATGCCACCAAGTTCTGCGCCATGGCCAAGAAATTCGTAACCGAGACCGGGTCCAAGGTTGTGGACCAATGCCTGCAACTGCATGGTGGCTACGGGTATCTGGCGGATTATGGAATCGAGAAACTGGTCCGCGATCTCCGCGTGCATCAGATTCTGGAAGGCACGAATGAAATCATGCGGGTCATTGTCGCCCGACAAATGCTTGCCGAACGCTGAGGGGCCCATGCCTGACATCGACATCCGCATCACTGGCCGCGCCGGGCGTATCACGCTGACCCGCCCCAAAGCACTGAACGCACTGACCTATGACATGTGTATGGCGATCGACACCGCGCTGCGGAACTGGCGCGAAGATGACGCCGTGGATCTGGTCATTCTGGATGCCGAGGGCGACAAGGCCTTTTGCGCAGGCGGAGACATTGCCGACCTCTACGCAACCGGTATCAAGGGTGACTACGATTTCGGCCGCACCTTTTGGCAAGACGAATACCGGCTGAACGCGCTGATCTTCGAATACCCCAAACCGGTCGTCAGCTTCCTTCAGGGCTTCACCATGGGCGGCGGCGTTGGCATCGGTTGCCACGGTAGCCACCGCATTGTTGGTGAAAGCTCGAAAATTGCCCTGCCGGAGTGTTCCATTGGGCTGGTGCCGGATGTCGGCAGCACCCTGATGCTGGCGCTGGCCCCCGGTCGGTTGGGCGAGTATCTGGGCACCACCGGCCACCGCATGGGACCCGGTGATGCGATCTTTGCCGGTTTTGCCGATCACTACATCCCCCTCGCCGAGTGGTCCGATCTGATCGAGATGCTCGAGGCGTCGGGTGACACCGAAATGTTGCAGAAACATGCGGCAGAGCCACCGATCAGCGAATTGGAGCGTCAGCAACCCGAGATCGACGCCTGTTTTGACGGTGAAAGTCTTGGGGACATCCTGAACACCCTGACCCATTCGCAACACGCTGTGGCCACCGAGGCGCGCAAACTCATGAACCGCAATTCGCCGCTTTCCATGGCCTGCACAGTCGAGATGCTGCACCGATTGCGTACTCCCAGTCTGACACAGCGCAAAGCGCTGGAACTGGAGTACCGCTATACCTTCCGCGCGATGGAACACGGGGATTTTCTGGAAGGTATTCGCGCCCAGATCATCGACAAGGACCGGACGCCGCACTGGCAGTTTGGCGATCAGGCCGTGCCTGCGGTCGCAGTGTCCAAGATGTTGCAGCCGCTGGGCGCAGACATGCTGACTTTTGAGGAGACATAAGAGATGAAAATCGGGTTTATCGGCTTGGGCAACATGGGCAATCCAATGGCCGCCAACCTGGCCAAGGCCGGGCATCAGGTGACGGGCTTTGACATGGCCGATGTCGAGGTTGCCGGCGTCACCATGGCCGGTTCAGGCGCCGATGCCGCCGCCGGTGCCGAAATCGTTATCACAATGCTTCCGAACGGTCAGATTCTGCGCGCAGTTGCGGATGAGATCATTCCCGCGATGCAGTCGGGGTCTGTGTGGATCGATTGCTCGACCGTTGACGTCGACAGCGCCCGCGCCGTGGCGGATCAGGCGAAAGAGGCCGATGTCCTCGCGGTTGATGCTCCGGTCTCGGGCGGGATCGGTGGAGCGGCCGCTGGCACGCTGACCTTCATGGCCGGCGGCAGCGACGACGCCTTTGCCAAGGCCGATCCCCTGTTCGACATCATGGGTCAGAAAGCGGTTCATTGTGGCGAGTCGGGCGCAGGTCAGGCCGCGAAAATCTGCAACAACATGATCCTGGGCGTCACCATGATCGCCACCTGCGAGGCCTTTGCCCTTGCCGACAAACTGGGGCTGGACCGGCAAAAGATGTTTGACGTGGTCAGCACCTCTTCGGGCTATAGCTGGACGATGAACGCCTATTGCCCTGCCCCCGGCGTCGGCCCGACCAGCCCGGCGGATAACCAGTACCAGCCCGGCTTTGCCGCCGAACTGATGCTGAAGGACCTGCGGCTCAGCCAACAGGCTGCGGAAAGCGCGGATGCCGACACGCCGATGGGTCAGGCCGCAACCGCACTTTATGAGCAGTTTGTCGAGGCTGAGGGCGGTCTGGGATTGGACTTCTCGGCCATGCTGCCACGGTTCGAAAAACGCGGACGAGGTTAAGAGCGGGCCCCGTGGGCGGCTTCCTGCCCATGGGGTTGACCCCTGGACCAGCCACCGCCATCTATTCTTAGCCCCAGTGTTCACGCGAAAGGAAGTAAGATGTCGCGCGTTTTGACCATTTCAACGGCAATCCTGGCGCTGGCGCTTAGCTCGGGCATGGCCATGGCTGGGAACGGTAAAGGCAAGGCCGGGCACTGCCCGCCGGGTCTGGCGAAGAAAGCCGTGCCTTGCGTGCCGCCGGGACAGGTCAAAAACCTGTATCGCACGGGTGACTATATCAACAGCGATTATCGCTGGATCAATGATCCGTACCGCTATGGGCTGAATCGCGGCAGCTACATCCGCGCCGGTGACTATGTCTATCGTGTCGACCCCGACACGCGAAAGGTGCTGAACCTGATCGGTGCGGTGGTTGATATCCTCAACTGAGGATCAGCCCCTTTACTCCGCCGCGACCCGCGCGCCATCCAACATCTGCTTCAGATACCGACCGGTATGGCTGCGCTCGACTGCGGCCACGTCCTCGGGCGTTCCGGTTGCCACGATCTCACCCCCGCCGTCACCGCCTTCGGGGCCTATGTCGATGATATGGTCGGCGGTTTTCACGACGTCCAGATTGTGTTCGATCACAACAACCGTGTTTCCCTGATCCACCAATTCGTGCAGCACTTCCAAAAGCTTACGCACATCTTCGAAATGCAGACCGGTGGTCGGTTCGTCCAGGATATACAGCGTCCGCCCGGTTGAGCGTTTGGACAATTCCTTGGACAGCTTCACCCGCTGCGCCTCACCGCCAGACAGGGTGGTCGCCTGCTGGCCAACCTTGATATAGCCCAGCCCAACCCGCGCCAGAGCATCCATCTTGTCACGGATCGACGGCACGGCCTTAAAGAACTCCTGCGCGTCTTCCACTGTCATATCAAGGACATCGGCGATGGACTTGCCCTTGAACTTGATCTCCAAAGTCTCGCGGTTATAGCGCGCGCCCTTGCAGGTTTCGCAGGTCACGTAGACGTCGGGCAGGAAGTGCATCTCGATCTTGATGACACCGTCACCCTGACAGGCCTCACACCGGCCGCCCTTGACGTTAAAGCTGAACCGACCGGGTTTGTAACCGCGCGCCTTTGCCTCGGGCAGACCGGCGAACCAGTCCCGGATCGGGGTGAAGGCCCCGGTGTAAGTCGCTGGATTCGAACGCGGAGTCCGCCCGATCGGGCGCTGGTCAATATCGATGACCTTGTCCAGATGCTCCAACCCTTTGATCGTCTCACAGGGCGCAGGTGTCTGGCGCGCGCCATTCAGACGCATCGAGGCGGTCTTGAACAGCGTCTCGATGGTCAGCGTCGACTTGCCGCCGCCGGACACACCGGTCACGCAGACGAACTTGCCCAACGGGAAGTCAGCGGTGACTTTCTTAAGGTTGTTCCCGGTCGCCTTGACCACCGAGACCTTTTTCTTGTTCCCCTTGCGCCGTTTCGACGGAACCGGAATCTCGCGCGTACCGGCCAGATATTGTCCGGTCATCGAGGCCGCATCGGATGCGATCTGATCCGGCGTGCCCTCGCTGACCACCTGCCCGCCATGCACACCGGCGCCGGGACCGATATCGAAGACGTAGTCCGCCTCACGGATGGCTTCCTCGTCATGTTCGACGACAATCACGGTATTCCCCTGATCGCGCAGGTTCTTGAGCGTACCCAGTAGCCGATCGTTGTCGCGTTGATGCAAACCTATCGAAGGCTCGTCCAACACATACAGAACCCCGGTCAGGCCCGAGCCGATCTGGCTGGCCAGGCGAATCCGCTGACTTTCACCGCCAGACAATGTGCCACTTGAGCGGGACAGCGTAAGGTATTCCAAACCCACGTTATTCAGAAAACCCAACCGTTCACGAATTTCCTTCAGAATCGCCCGTGCAATCTCGTTCTTCTGAACGCTCAGATGGTTCGGAGCATCCTCGACCCAAGCCAACGCCTCTTTGATCGACATCTGCACCACCTGCCCCACATGCAGGCCAGCGATCTTGACCGCCAGAGCCTCGGGGCGCAGGCGATACCCTTCGCAGGAGCCACACGGGCGGTTGTTCTGGTAGCGTTCAAACTCTTCCCGAATCCAGGCGCTATCAGTTTCGCGATAGCGCCGCTCCATATTGGGAATCACACCCTCAAAGCTGCGGGTGACCTGATAGACCCGCCCGCCTTCGTCGTAGCGGAACTGGATTTCCTCATCGCCAGACCCGCGCAGGAACACCTGTTGCACCTTGGCAGGCAGATCCTTCCACTGCGTGTTCTTGTCAAACTCGTAGTGGCGCGCGATGGCCTCGATGGTTTGCAAGAAATAAGGCGATTTGCCTTTGCGCCACGGAGCCAAGGCACCGTCATAGAGTTTCAATGTCTGGTCCGGCACCACGAGGCGTTCATCAAAGAACAGCTCGATCCCCAAACCATCGCAATCCGGGCAGGCCCCGAAAGGTGCGTTGAACGAAAACAAGCGGGGTTCGATCTCGGGGATGGTGAAGCCGCTGACCGGACAGGCAAAATTCTCACTGAATGTAATGCGTTCCGGATCACCTTCGCGCGGCGCGGTTTCCAGAACCGCAATGCCGTCCGCCAGATCCAGAGCTGTGCGCAAGCTGTCGGCTAGTCGCGTCTCCATCCCGTCGCGCACGACAAGACGGTCGACCACGACATCGATATCGTGCCGGAACTTCTTGTCCAGCGTGGGCGGCTCATCAAGCTCGTAGAACTCGCCATCCACCTTTACGCGCTGGAAACCCTGCTTACGCAGCTCGAGGAATTCCTTTTTGTATTCGCCCTTACGGTCCCGCACGATGGGCGCCAGAAGGTAGCCGCGCGTGCCCTCCTCCATCGTCATGATGCGGTCGACCATGTCCTGAACCTGCTGCGCCTCAATCGGTTGACCCGTCGCGGGGCTGTAGGGCGTGCCTGCGCGGGCAAACAGAAGGCGCAAATAGTCGTAAATCTCGGTGACCGTGCCAACGGTCGAGCGCGGGTTCTTCGACGTGGTTTTCTGTTCGATGGAAATCGCCGGGGACAGGCCGCTGATGTGATCCACATCAGGCTTTTCCATCATGTCCAGGAACTGGCGCGCATAGGCCGACAGGCTTTCGACATAGCGGCGCTGACCTTCGGCATAGATCGTGTCAAACGCCAAAGACGACTTGCCCGAGCCGGACAGACCGGTGATCACCACCAGCTGATCCCGCGGGATGTCTACATCGATGCCCTTGAGGTTATGTTCACGCGCGCCGCGCACCTCGATATTCTTCAGCTCAGCCATTTTGGCCCCCAACACACAAGTGTCCTAGAAATAGGCGAGCGGCACCGAGTCTCCAACAGAAAAGTTAGAACAAAGTGTGAACTACAGGATTATTGCCGACATCTCCTGACAGATGACGGGCAATTCGGCACACGCCCCCTAAAAGGGAGTGAATTCATGTCAGTTTGAGGGGAAAATGGCGCGGTTGACGGGGCTCGAACCCGCGACCCCCGGCGTGACAGGCCGGTACTCTAACCAACTGAGCTACAACCGCGCATCTATTTTCGTGGCCTTTAACCTGGACCAAGGATGGCAGCGATGGCGCGGTTGACGGGGCTCGAACCCGCGACCCCCGGCGTGACAGGCCGGTACTCTAACCAACTGAGCTACAACCGCCCGCTGCCCGTTCGTTGCTGAACGTTGGGGTGTATTATGGCTACGGTCGGGCAGCGTCAAGCGGCGTTTTGAAGTTTTTTTCCAGATCGCAAAATTTGTTCCCCGCCGCGGGCGCACATCCCCTGCCAACCGCACCATTCACGCATTCATCGTGCATTGGGATATGCCGCAGCTAAGGGCTGGAATCATTTACCCCAAACACCTGCCGAAATCCCATGGATTCGACCCTGCACGGTTCCACGTCAAACACGCATAAGATGTGCATCTTTGCATTAACCCGGACATAAGGATCAATAGAACCACTCCTGTTCGCGACGTCATCCTGCACTCTCTTTTCTGTCGTCATTTTTCGGCCACATTGCGTGTGCATGAGACGACACAGTGTATCAAAACAAAAAAATCTCGGACTATCGGCTTGCACCGGCAAGTTTCGAAGTGAAAGTATCCGAGGAAAAAAGCAGGCCTCGATTTTCCGGGGTGAAATGGAAGGTTAACACAATCCAAGACAGTGCATTGTAGCTGCCCTCTGGTTGTGTTGTGTAAAATGGAAGTAGGAAATGTCAGCTGTAAATGAGTTTTACCCCGGCGCCAGCCCAACCGGTCATGAATATGTCGACGGATTGATTTGGGGGACGTCTTGGAACTTGGGCACTTCGGCCGGAGGCCCCCCCGGCACGATCACGTATTCCTTTGCGGACAGTTCCATACAGGGTTTCGCGAATATGCACGAATACGAAAAGCAAGCCTTCCGCCAAGCCCTGGCCATCATCGAAACCTTCATCCCGATTAAATTTGTCGAAGTTGGGTTCCTCGCGCCTCAGGGCACACCTTATTACGAGAATATCTCTTGGGGTCTTGTGCACTCAGACATCCTTGGCGGAGGCCTGGGCTTTCACCAGGTTCCTGGCGACGAGGGCATCTTTGAACCAGACTTCAACATTCCGACATTGTTCGGGATGTTCTCCTATAACACCCCCCTGTTCAGCCAGGAAGCGCTGGCCATGGGCGGTGAAGGGTTCGCAACCATCGTGCACGAAATCCTGCACGGCCTCGGCCTGGCCCACCCGCATGACGAAGGCGGAAGCTCGACCATTTTCGACGGCGTGACGGAGCCCTTCGGCGATTATGGCACCGATGGCCAAAACCAGGGTGTCTACACGATCATGTCCTATAATTCGGGCTATGCATCGAATGTTCCGGTCACGGACTACACTTATGGTCAGGCAGCGGGACCGATGGCCCTGGATATCGCCGCTTTGCAGGCCATTTACGGTACGGTCGCGCATGCCACAGGCAACGACGTCTACCAAATCAAGGGTACGAATGGCGCGGGAACGTTCTGGAAGGCCATTTGGGACACCGGTGGAAATGACTCGATTTCTGCGATTGGCGTATGGGGCGATGTCTACATCAACCTCAACGATGCCGATCTTGAAGGCAGCGACGCAGGCGGGCAGATTTCATCTGCGGCTGGCGTTGCTGGCGGGTTCACCATCGCCAACACCGTAGTCATCGAAAACGCGTTCGGCGGTAACGGAAATGACTGGTTGGTCGGTAACGAAGTCAACAACTACCTGGCCGGCGCGGTTGGCAACGACACCCTTTCCGGGGCGGGTGGCAACGACTGGATTTTCGGCGGCGCAGGCAATGACACAATTACCGGCGGCATTGGCGATGACACCTTGTCGGGTGACAATGGAAACGACTGGTTTGTAAACAAAGACGGCGACGGCAACGACACGATCGACGGCGGTCAGGGTTCGGACTGGTTGCAGTATACAGGCTCCAACGGAGCCACCGTGGACCTGTCGAACGATGGCGCTCAGAACACCGGCTATGGCATCGACACCATCCAGAACATCGGACACGTGATCGGTTCCGCGCAGAACGACAGCATCACCGGCGACGAGCTGACCAATTATTTGGTGGGCAATGCAGGCAACGACTTTCTGGACGGCGGCATTAAAAATGACGTCCTGAGAGGTGGTGCCGGCAACGATGCCGTGCTTGGCGGCCGAGGCTGGGATACGCTATACGGCGGCAAAGGTGATGACATCCTGGTCGGTGGCGTCGGGCGGGACGACATGACCGGTGGCGCCGATAGCGACACCTTCGTCTTCAACTCGATCGACGAGGGGTCTGCCATCCGTCAGACCGCCGATCTGATCCGTGACTTCACCCGTGGAGAGGACAAGATCGACCTGAGCGCCATTGATGCCAGCACGGTACTGGCCGGCAACGACGCCTTTGTCTTCAACGGAGAAACCCCGGCGACGAACTCTGATCAGGGCGAGATTTATTTCGTGCACAGTGACCTCGAAGGCACCCTGTATGACAGGACTTTCGTCTATGTAGATACTGATGGCGACGAAGAACCTGAGATGATGATCAAACTCGTGGGACTGCACGACCTGACTGCAGACGATTTCATCCTGTAAAGACCTGCCGAAAGGTAACAGGCAGCAGGCTTCTGCTGCCTGTTTTTTTTGTGTTCGCAATTTCAAGAATTGCGCGTTTGGTACTCTTGCAAGCCTGTAGAACTCTCTGTATTACGCGTCCTCACGGGTGATTAGCTCAGTGGTAGAGCGCTTCGTTCACATCGAAGATGTCAGGAGTTCAAATCTCTTATCACCCACCAATCAATACGCCCTATAAAGTGTTGTTATTAAATAATAATTATAGCGAGTTGATCTTCCATGTGGGACACCAATGCGTCCCTTGTGGGACATTCTTGCGAAACTCAGAAGAGGGAGTTGGGTCGTTTGACGGGCCGAGAAAGCGGTGATTTCCAGACTCAGAAGGTCTCGGACTTCCCCGACTGGTCCTGCTTTGGTTCAAGTTCATGCTGAATAGGAAAGGCTATTCATAGAGTCCTTACTGGCATTTTTGTGGATTCATTTGACAGCTTTCTAGCCCAAAGTGGGCAAACCGTCTCATCAAGTGCGGCGGAACGCGGGCGTTCGCCACTCTCGTCGCGACTGACCAAGTTACAGAGAATAGCAGACTTTCGCCCCGCGAAAATTCAGATTTCAATAGGCCAATCCCATCCATTGAAGCGCGTGAAGGCGTCAGCGATCTCGTTTGCCGCATTGTGATTGATTACGTTGCCAGAATTTGAATGGACAGCGACTTCATGGCTTTCTGGCTCATAACTCAAATAGGGCCGTTTGATATTTGGGATGAGTCTGACAATTTCGTGGTAATCGTTTGCGCCCGGAGTTTTGAGCCAACACAAACAGATGACATTGGCACCCGCAGCCTCGGCAAACGCTCTGGCCGTTTCAAGAGAATGACCCTGTGTGCAGATGTCATCCACAACCAGCAAAGTCTTACCTTTGACGTTTGGGCGATTCTTGTAGCGCCCACCGACGTCGCCCGTTTTGAGTGGATCAGGTCTCAGACGAATTGAACCAAGTTGATTGAGGGCTGACGGTTGCTGACCACTGTTCCGAAGCGTCTGTGACTTTGGTGCGTCTTGGTGCCTCAAAATATAGTCTTCTAGGTACCTCGCTCGCAAGGAACCCGAAGCTATTCTTACAGCTTGCAAGAGTTCGGCCTTTTCCGAAGTAGTTTTGTGGCCGGGGTAAGGGGCTACATACGATGCCTCTGCCCCAATGCCGGAGAGATGCATTCTCGCAGCCATTAAGAGACCCCAAAAACGTAGATCGCCAACACCAAACTTTACCGCGTTCTTAGCGTCTGTAGAGTAAATTGCCGCATCCGGGTATGCTCTCGAGTACTCCCCCAACGGAGCGATGGTGTAGACCCTCAAGTTACCTTGCTCAATACTCCAAAACCAATCCTTCGGTGTCAGACAACAGCAGTCTACGAATTTCGCAATGTCTTTTGGTGAATCGAACTCAAAGCCGAACGGACTGTTCTGCTCATGCCACTTTGCGTTCAAGAAAAGCAGTCCACCATTCGATGCCGCTTGAATGTCTTCCTGAGTATTGCCGATATAGACAACTTCCTGAGGCGCCCAACCTTGATCTTCTAACACATGCTGCATGGCTGCGGCATACTGTTTGTACGGCATGTCTCTGCCACCCTGATAGTAGGGCAGTTGTCTACCTACCAGCCGTGAAAAAAAATCATTGAACGGCTCTTCACTGTCCACCATCTTCCACGTTGAGTTGCTGACCAATACAGGCTGCACACCAACCGAGATCAAATATTTGATGAGCTTGACTGTTTCCAGTGCAATGGCTTGGTCAGCTTTGCCTTCTTTGGCCAACACATTGCTAAGGGAAAAAATCGCGCCACGTAGTGTGTGCATAACTGGTCCTTACAATAACTTGAGCTGAGTGGTCTTGGGTTTTGGGTCAGAGTTCAAATGCTTAAACACAAAATCTACAAAGCTATCTTGATCTGAGGGGATTGTAAAAAAGCCATTATGTGGGACGTATTCGCGTGGAACCCAGTCGAGGTCACGTTGATTAGGCGTCCTCAGGAATGCAATCGGGCGTGCGAGATCATGCGCGTATCGCACTGTGTGCGCTGTTCCACTTTTTACGGCCCATTCTGTCGGAATTAGGAGTTTACTCAATGCCGCCTGCAGTCTGTTTCGACGCACAAAGTTAGCGGCGCTGTATCCTTCTTTGATCAAGTACTCCGTGGCGATTGCACCGCCACTATCTATTATTGTGCGCCTCAGTCTATCTGAACCTTTTGGATACTCAGTGAAAATTCCTGTTCCCAGAAACGCAATCGTTGGAACACCAGCGTCTATGCTGGCGGAGTGGATTTCTTGGTCAATTCCATCGGCCAACCCGCTTACAGTTGGAGCGCCAAACTCTGATAACCAATGCCCTACATATCGCGTGAGCCACACACCTTCTTGCGACGCCCTTCGCGATCCGACCACTGAGATTGAACGCCGGGACAGAACGCCGATTCCCCCCTGAACGAAAAGCCACCTTGGGGTGTTACTCAGATCGTTCAGCTGCGGAGGAAAATCTCTGTCACCCTGAAAGACGATTGATACGTTCGACAGAGACAATTCTTGAGCCCTACGTTTCGCATTATCCACTGCCCGTGCGCGAGTTTCTCGCCAAGCCTGTGTACCGTCACCTCGTTCCTCTAGTTCCGACCGGCCCAAAAGGCTGCGCACTTCGCTAGCATCCTCAAGTTCGATAACGCTTTGAAAAGACGTCTCCGATGCCGATATTCGTCTCAGAGTTTCGATACCAACGCCTTTGATTGCACTGAGCGCAAGAAATGCTACGCGCTCTGCGTCAAAATGATCTTCCGAAACTTCCAATGAAACCGCCCAAGAATTCGCGTTGTCAAAGTATAGCTAACCCGAATTATTGGTAAGGATCAATCGGTTTGGCGCTTGCTCTCCTACGAGCTTTGTCGAGGTCCATATCGGCGGTCTGCACCGCAGAATGGGTAATTCCCTACAAGGCGCGGGCTTGGGCCGAACCCGAAGCTTTGCATTGGCTAATTTCTAGGCTTAGCTGCCGTTAGCCGCAAACGGTGAAGCATGTGGTGCGAGTGGCAGCTAAGGCGGACTTCCCGCTAGTTCACCCGCCTGCAGCGAAGGTCAGAAGCGCTTCGCTAGCGTCGCGGTCCAGATCGTGGGCGGCCTTCTGGACAGCCTAGATGGCACCAGTGACTACATGCGCGCCGCTCTTTGCAGCAACCGCATTAGTCTTCAAACGGAATTCATGAGTATCGTCCATAAATGGCTATTGTATCCCTTATATGGGAAAAGTCGGCGGACAAATCGCACCCCATACGCGCGAAATGTCCGCGACTGAGAGAGCAAATAGAATTGCCACGGGACACAGCCCCGCCAAGCAAGTGCAGTGAATCACAGGTGACGGGCTCGCCCTAGCAAACCGACAAAACGGTTCATCCGGATCGGGATGTTTTCGAACGTCGCCTATGCAACATTTTTTTGCTGGATTTGGAAATTTTTTGAGGCGGAATTGCAATCTGAACTAAGGGGGGTGGGTCGCTCAGATGGGTCCCCGATGTTGCATAAAAGGGCTTCCCAGTTCGGAAAAAAGCAACCGAAACGGGGCAGATGAGAACCGTTGACAGCTCGAAGTACTTAATCAGGGTTTTCAGTGGTTTACACTGGGTATGTGGGCAGCACCTACGCGCCTCCGCGAGAAAGATGGTATACCGGCCACGGGTCCCATGCTATTGTTTTTGCTATATTATTTAACCTTGAGTGGTTAATTAGAGTCAAAGGAAATGCGTTGATTTCAAGCCGCTTACGCGGCCAGTACCGACCCGGATACATCGCTATGTCCTGTTAATAGGATTATGCTGCATCCAGCCGTTTCAGGGCGTTTCTGACGCTCATCGCAGCCCACTTGCGCCCACGGGGCGTTGGTACGTTGGCAGCGTTCAGGGCGTCCGCAATGGACTGCAATGATGCTTTGGCTTCGCGCATAGGAATGATGATGGATGCGACACGCTGAGCGGCGGCGTCAGCCGCCTGTTTAGCCGCTTCATTGCGCTTCATGGTGGCGTCCCGCATACCACCCAATTTGACGCCTCTTTCCTTCGCTGCCGCAAGCGCCTGTTTGGTGCGAAGGCTAATGAAGTCGCGTTCCTGTTCCGCCAACGCTGCGTAGATATGAAGCTGGAACTTGTCAGCGGACGGCATAGACGCGACCCGAAGCGTAAGGCCCTTATCTTTAAGGGTTTTCGCAATGAACTCTACATCACGGCTGAGGCGATCCAGCTTGCTGACAAGCAGTTCTGCCCGATTTCTCCGGGCCATTTCCATCGCCTTTTCTAGCTCTGGGCGGTCAGCATATTTGCCGCTTTGAACGTCGGTGAAGGTTCCCAGAACCTCAAACGGTACGTCTGAGTAGTTGTCCAGAAACAGGGCAATATCCCGATCCTGCGCTTCCAGACCCAGCCCGGATTTGCCCTGCTGGGCGGTGCTTACTCTGCGATAGATCACATATTTTTCGCTCATACCGGGCCTCGTAAAAATCGTCCACGTTGGTTGAGCTTTTTATATCTTGCCACAAACATGATTCGCGAGTCTTTTCAATACCTTAGAGTCATTTTTTGTCAGTTTAGCAAAAGCTAATACAACTGCCACCCAAAGGTTGCGATCTAAGATGTCGTCGGCGGCCAATTCAACCCTTGGAGGATGAGTCACCTGTTGATATCCTGTGAAAAAAACAAAAACAGGCGCGAGCGCGATGGCACAAAAGACTCAAATCGAATGGACGGATGCGACATGGAATCCAGTCACCGGATGCACAAAGATTGGGCCGGGTTGTGACAATTGCTATGCAGAGCGATTTGCTGAACGCTGGCGAGGGATTCCCGACCACCCTTATGAGCAAGGATTCGACCTGAGGCTTTGGCCTAACCGATTGGCGCAGCCAGCTCTTTGGAAGAAGCCGCGCATGATTTTCGTGAACAGTATGAGCGACCTGTTCCACAAGAAGGTAACGCGCGCGTACATTGATCGGGTTTTTGAAGCAATGGAGTCAGTAGACTGGCATGTCTATCAAGTCCTGACTAAGCGCAGCTCGCTGATGCGAAATTATGTTCGCGGACGATACGGGGATAAGGGTGTTCCGCCTCATATTTGGCTTGGGGTCTCTGTGGAAGACGATGCTCACACATGCCGAATTGATCACTTGCGACAGGTGAATTCACAGGCGCGATTTGTATCCTTCGAACCACTTCTTGGACCCGTCGGAAGCGCGAGCTTGGATGGAATAGCTTGGGCTATTGTGGGCGGTGAAAGCGGCCCAAAGGCGCGGCCCATGGAAGGGGCTTGGGCAACTGAAATCCGCAATCTTTGCGATCAGTCCGGCACCGCATTTTTCTTCAAGCAGTGGGGAGGACCGAGGCCAAAGTCCGGAGGGCGAACTCTGGACGGGGAAGAATGGAACGGCTTCCCGACACATGTTGTTCCTCAGAGGATTTTAGAAACTTTGATATGAAGAAAGATCATAACGAAAACGTTGTTGGGCCGTGGGCCGAAGAGAAACTTGATTTATTAGAAAAATATTTGAAAGCATACAATGTCGCCCTGAAGAACAAGCCGTTCAGGCGGGTCTACATCGACGGTTTCGCTGGAGCTCCGGTTTGTAAACTTCGAAACAAGAACGCAAACGACAACACTCCCAGCGCGTTCCTAGATGACATTGAGGCAACCGAGGCTCAAGAGCGTTTCATCGCAGGTTCACCTCTTCGGGCTATTGGTTGTGAACCGGGCTTTCACATCATCAGGTTCATTGACTTGGATGAGAGTCGCAGTGCGACTTTAGCTGATCTCGCCAAAAACGACCCCAGAATTAAGGTCAGAACTGGCGACTGCAACCCGGCCTTGCAGAGCCTCGCACAGGGCTTTGATGCATGGGACCTGCGCGGTGTGGCTTTTCTTGATCCCTACGGTGCACACTTGCATTGGGACACACTGGTTGCGCTGGCTGAAACTGACAAGATCGAGGTCATAATCAATTTTCCAGCCGCGATGGCTATCAACCGGCAGATCAAGCGCAATGGAGACATACCTGAAAACTGGGTGGCGCAGTTGGACGCTTGCTTTGGTACTAATGCATGGCGAGATATCGCATACGTTATCGAAGAGGATTTGTTTGGTGATATGAAAATCAGCAAACAAAGCGGCTTACCAGAGAAGCTTTTGGACCTTTACCTCGGACGCCTTAAAGATGTGTTTCCATACGTGGCAGCTCCAAGGCTGATCTGTAACACTCGCGGCGTCGGGCTGTATTACTTGCTTTGGGCAGGACCAAATGCTCAGGGTTACAGGATCGCGAATGACATCTTTAAACGCTACAACAAGGTTTCAGGCCTCAAAGGCCAACGCGGAAAGAAGTGACCAAACCGGGTTTGAAACTCTCTTGAGGCCGCTAACGCGGCTTCTACCATCGCGTTGGGTGACCCTTTATTCGCCCCAATTCAACTGACCATATAGGGTCAGGACAAGCGGTTGATTTACAAAGGTTTTTGATTCTCTGACCCCATTACCCTATTTGACCTCATTTAAAAGAGATCGGTGAAGAGGAAGAAGCATCGGCACCACCCCGCTGCCTAACTTCGCCGAACTTGGGGGAAATGGGGCAAATGGGGTAATGGGGTCAGAGGGGTATTTTCCTTTTATTTGCAGTAGTTTGAGGTGTGCTACTTGTGACCCCGTTTAACCGCCCGCAATAGGGTCAGACCGCGTTAGCGGTCTTCACCAAATTCAGCCAGTTCCACCCTAAGTTCGTCTAGCGGCGGGAACTCGACATAGAGGACTCGCGAGTCGGTCTGCTTCGCCACTCGCGACCCGTCCGACATTTCGCCGCGATAGTGGATCACGTCCTTGTTCCGGTGATTGGCCTCATCACCAATCAGCTTTTCCAGCGCCTCGCGACCTGCTACCGTCTCGTTTCCGCGCCCCTTCTTAATACCCAAAACCGCGTTGACATGAGACCGTGCGACACGCGTGGGTTCGTCATCGCTCAGGTCATAGTAGAACGCATCGCCATCTGCGGTCTTTCCAGACAGAATGCCTTCTTCGATAATTCCGATCAGCTCGGCCATTGGACCATTAAGCCCCATGCGCGCCTGCTGACGCAGGCCATCGGTCTTCGGCGGTCTACGCAATACGTCCCACCCGCCAATCTCTGCGGGGTCCCAGTTCACCAAATCATAGACCATTGCCTCAAGTCCGCCTTCGCGCATTTGCTTGTCGATAGCCTTAAAATACGCGGCGTCTTCCTTGTGCGCGTTGCTGGCTTCGAGAACAAGAAACCGTCGCGCGTCCTTGCCATCCGTCGGAATGATCCAGTCGTTATTGGAAATGAATGCCACCGCAAGCCGGTTTGGACGGGTCACAGCATTCTCGAACTTGGCTTCAACGGTCAGTTCATCAGCGGTAATCAAGTCCTTGATCACGCCCGCTGCAGCCCTGTCGCCAGCCCAGAATGCCTCTTCACAAACCAAAAGCAACTTGCCGTCTAGATGCGCGTTAAAACTCCCGGTCAGGTGCTTCCCCTGAGAAACCTTAAGAGCAGCGCACCCCATCCCATCACGCAGCCAATCAAATAGTTTACTCTTACCTGTACCCTGCTCACCCCGGATCGCTACTGATGAAGGCACCTTGACGCCAGGACGGGCAAACGGCGATGCGATCCAAGTCATAAACCAGTGAAACAGATCGTCGTCACCTTCGCACAGAACATCACGAACGTGATTCCTGAGCAGCGACCAATCACCCTTTACAGGTTCGACAGCAAAACCCGTCCAGATATTGAACTTATGAGCCGGGGCCGCTGACGCGTTCGGCTCGAAGCACGTTCCATCGAACGTAGCCCGTTCACGGTCATAGAAAAAAAGTACGTGAGGCTGTAGCTTCTTAAGCTTGCCCTCTTCGTTGACATAACTGACCTCGCGATTGCGAAAAAGTCGATCAAGGGCTGCTTCACTATAAAACACAGGCGATGCACCCTTCGCCGTAAGGATCGCAGCCTTTGCACCATCGGGCGTCACAACGTACGAGAAACGCATGCGCATTGAATCCACAATCTGTCCGCGTACGACGCCAACCATGCGAGCGTATGCACGGTCAGCGGCTTCCGGTCCCGGCTTAGACGGCGCAACACCCATTTCCTTGTATAGGCTGGGCGCGTCTTCCGGGCGGCGCAAGAACCCAAGGCTATCCACCAGCCGTTCGTCATAGACACTATCCAGCGGATTGGCCGTAACGATACCTGAAGGATCGGCAACCTCACCCCGACCCTCATGCGTCGAGTCATCGGACCGCTGAGCGCTGATGAATTCGCTTGCCTGCTCAATCCGCCGATCAAGGTATTCATCGGTATCATACTTTGAGCGGTCACGTTCAGGATCGCGGTATGCAGTCCCAATTCGGTCGCGCAATGCGTTAAACAACTCAGAAGAGTCGTCGTCGATCCCATGAGTGGAAAACCACGAACAGGCTGCGCGGTAGATAGGCGTGTCGAATCCCCCGCCACCTTCGTGATCACCAATCTCGGAGAGGAAATTGTCAAAACCGGCAGTCTCACTGACGCGAGCCTTTTTCGACTCAGAACGCCGCCCAGACTTGGACTTGTTGGAAGACTCCCGCTTCGGCTTATCCTGACGCGACTTGGTTGCATTGAAAGCCAGTTCGTCGAGCCATTCCGGCGCGTCCGCGATGCAATCCCACGGCGTCACTTCCCACTGGTAGAAGTTGCCGCTCTTGTGAATCGACGGTGCGGCGATGATCTGCCCACCCTCACCACGAATATCAACGCCCGTAGCAATCGCTGACGCCGTATTATAGATCGCAGGTCTACCCTTGAAGATGAAGTGCCAGCCTCCGGAACCACTCACACTCTTCGCAGTGCGGGGCAAAACGCCATGTTTAGCCTCAAGCGCAGCCAAAGCGGCCTTGCCTTCTTCGCCGTCAATGTCGAGTACAAAGAGGCCACAGCCCTCAGGGAAGGAAATCGAAACATTTCGAGGAGCGTTCACCCGCGCATAAGGGTAAGTTTCACCCTGCTTATTCGGCGGATATTCACCGTCGCCAGTCCAGAACTGGATAATCTCTTCACGGTTATTGCTTGCGCGATCCTGCCACGCCGCCCCGCGCGGGGTCTTTGCCGTGGTCGTTCCTGCCTGCTTACCCGTTCCTTCGCCGGTAGCCGGGTCAATTGCATGACTATCGACTACGTGCAGGCCGCACGTCTGGTAACGAAGCGCATATGCGAGGGTCATTGCGTTGTGGTCTGCTACATCCGCATAATCGGGATTGGATCGCAGCAACCCGGCGTCGAGAAGCGTTTGACCGGCTTCCGCAAGCTCATCAGGCACTTCACTTTGCGCGCGCTGACGCGCGGCCTCAGCCCGTTCAGTGTGATACAAACTCTTTAAGGGTGGACTGCCGAAGAAACGGTTGGTGGGCAACCTATCATGCGGTTCGGTGTTTCGGCGATCTTCCAACTGAATAACATTTTCAATCTTGGGTACATCTTCACCCGCCCTCAAGAACGGGTTGTCTTCTTCCAAATTGGCCTCAGGCCTGCTCATGCTCGTCTCCTATTTTTTGGTTGGGCAGAGCGCGGGGACACGCTCTACCTCTTTTCACTATGCTGCCGACAAGGCCGCTGCCTGTTTCCGAAGGTCAATAAGTTCGTCGGTCAATCTGCCCAGTTCTGCGGAGTTGTCCCGCGTTAGCGGACGAAGTCCCGCCGCCCGGATTGCGTCAGTTACCTGCACCAATTTCTGCTCAATTTCGTACACCCATAATCTCCTTCTAATTGAGGTCGTGCGGAACTGTTCCGCCGATGTCAGATTAACTATCACGGGATTGAAGTTGATGTAAGTATATGTTTTTGAAGTATTTTATTGAATTGAAGTTAAGTTTTGCCGTGCAAAAACCTTTGTTTGACGTACCCATTTAACTTCAAGTGAACTGTTCTCTTCCAAGAGTCGCTTAGCCGGACAGACGCCAGTCCGCGAGACTGCCGATTTCTACAACCGGAAGCGAATCAGTATTGCCGTAGACGCCGGGCCGGACCTCGTAAGCGCCTAGCAATTCCAGCGCCCTCACGCATTCCGTCAGGTCGGTCTCTGCCGCCTCCCGGACCGCGCGCAGAGACAGCGCAAAACTACGCCCGTGGCCCATTTCGACCAGCTTGGTATCAATGGCCTCCGCCAGAAGGAGCGCGTCAGCGTAGTCTTGAGGATCAAGATGCGCCGAAAGCCACGCGCGGCGCTCAAGCATGCGGTCACGGATAGTCTTGGGGTCATTCTCGATGCCGAGTGCATCAATTTGCGCGAGATATACACGTGACTTTTCAACGGGGGTTAGCTCGATACTCATTACTTGTCCTTCTTGTTGGGATGTTTGGTGCGCCCCGGCGTGGTCTGGCAACGACCACGCCGGGGGCGGTGCTGCGCAGGGCTAGGAGCGACCCTGCGCAAGCTCGGGAAATAGCTCATCCAGCTCTCGCGCAACCTTTGTCGCAATTTCATGCAACCGCGCCCGAAACTCCGTTTCTGACATTGCCAAACGTGCGCGATGCCAGAGTGCGGCGCGCATATTGGCCCTTTGATGCGCCCGCGTGAGCCATGTTCTACGCTGCTTTGCGGTCAGTCCAGTCTTCAATCTCTTTTGCAATGCGCTCTTCCTCTTGCTGGAACCGCTCCGGGGCCACTCGGATCGCTTTTCAATTGCGCGTCGCCAACGCTCATCACGCAGCGCCTTTCGTCGACGAGCCGCCTTATCAAGATCGGGGTCTCCGCCGCCGAAATTCTGAAAATCAAGTACGCTCATCGCCGACGCCTCCGCTCGCCGCGTTCAGCGGTTCGATCCGCGTGGGCGTGTAGTCGATTACGAAGCATTTCCGCTTCGGTAAGCGGGCGCGACGGCGTTGGCTCGGCACTTTGTTCTTGTTCCGGTTGCGCAGCAATCTCTTCCGGCTCATCAACCATGCCCCGCGCCTTCAGTTCATTCATGACAGCAGGCGGCGGCGGGGGCGCATCAGGAAAGGACTTGGACAGCGCAATGAACTCGTCGTCAGAGATCGTCACGTTCTTCAACATGATCGCCTCCCAACCATGACCAACTGCCGTAAACTGGGTCCACACGTTGCCTCCGAATTGGCGCACTTCTTCAATGAGCTTGTCCATCTGCATCGTCAGCGTCCCTTATTATTGGACAGAGGACTCCGCCCGATCCCAAGCTTGTCAGCGAGGCGCAACCGCGCGTGAGGTGAGTCGACCTGAAGTACAATCTCCAACTTCTGCGCCTCGCTCAGTTCCTTACTGTTCTCGGCATGCTCAGGGACGCCCGCCTGCGCACGCCTTGCCATCGTAATTCGAGTGGCCGGGGGCATCTCATTGAGGCGCTCAAGCGCGGCGGGGTTGCCTTCAGCAATCATCCGAAGTTCAGCTTCTTCCTGACGTGCTGCGATCATGTGCGCTAGCGCCTCCACCCCAGACTCCAGTTCATCGGCGGAAACGTCCGCCCCGAGCGCCATCATCCGTGCAGCGGTACACTCCAAAATATCGGTCTCATCAATCGTGGCACCTTGCGCTTGAGCGATGCTGACCACCTTCTGAACAGCCTCAGCCCAACGGCCACTGACCGCCTCACTACTGTTTACGATTGCAAGAAAATTCGAATGATCCGTCATGCGGCTTCCTTTAGTTGATCTTCAATTTCGATATTGGGACGGGCGTTGGTGATGGCGTACGGCACCGCCCAGTGTTCGAAAGGCGGCAGTGCATCAGGATCAGCAAGGACCGTCCAACGCAGTACGGCATCCGTCAGAACCAAGTTGAGACGCAAGGGTTCGAGGTGCTGGAAAAGGACCGACGACTGCACAGAGCCCGCCAGAGCGTTGGTAAACATCACACGCGCGCCAAAGAGGCGTTCGACCGCTGGACCCCGAAGCCACCGCTCAAGGCGGCGTGCGCGGCGCACGGCATCGTCACCAACAAACAATTCCTCGCCATCGAAATTGGCGAGTTCGAATAGCTGCGGCACACCGGCTCGCTCGCGATCCTTAACCGTGGGCAATACGTCAGTAAGCTGGAAGCGCTTCGCACCGTATGCGCCGCTGGTGAACGGCAGGTCACGCGTCCGGCTCAGCGACGTACCTCGGGCAATGCCCAGAGCATTACAAATGTCATCATGGCTGACAGTCAGCACAATTACCTCTCAAAGTAGGGGATTTTATTATTGACAAATCAGATTAATCTGATCTCGCTGTCAGAATACTGCCCTATGATTCGCTACCAGTCAAGAATCTGGTCAAAACGGGTCACGGTTTTTGCACTAAGAAAAAAGGCCCGCTGACGCGGGCCTTCGGACAAATCAACAAGTTGAAAGCGTACCTAGTCGGCAGCTTTATCAGATGCGCTAGGACGCAGCTTGGCAACTGATCTACTTAGGCCTGTTAAGACACACCTATCCCCCCGAAAGCCAACCTATCAAAAAGAAGCCAAAATAGACTAGGAAGAGAATAACCGCCGAAACCCAGCCAATGGAGAAGAGTGGTTTCTTGTCCAAATTGAGTGCGTATTGAAGAAACGCGAGAATGGGACCAGTTCTCGACAGTGCTCGCAGCATTATCGTCGAAAACAACGCCACCCATATCCATATACTACCAACCATAGCACTCACTGCTATACCGGGAACGAGTGCATCCATTGACGTAAATTCGAAGAACCCAAATTCAGAGTTGATTGCATCAGGAATTAGCGTGAGCACACTTTGAATAACACCTTCGTAAATTAGAGAAACGGTAATTTCACCGAGAAACACTGAAAAAATCGCAATGAAAATTGCATACAGAAGGTGAAGGATCAAAAGAAATACTAAAGCGGAAATCACAAAGTCGCTTAGAACAAGAAGAGGAAGGTTGGTTATCCTAGAAACAGCATATTTCAAATGTAAGCGCGTAACTGCTAGAGAGGCATAGTCACTAATGGGGTTCACCAAGAAAGCGAACAAAAAAAAGGGCCATTGGTGAATCGCCGACATGACGAATTCAAACGCGGTCATTGGAGCCTTGATCTGAACATAGCTCGGCGTTGCGACAAAATCGCGCTCACAGACATTTGGCTCTACCACAACATCTCCACCTACTGGTTGGCAGATTCCTGTGTCAAGAATGGGCGCTAAAGTGGCCGATAAGATTAACAGTATGGCAGTTGAGTAAAGGAAGGAGACTAGGATGCACCGTTTGCTTAGGTGCTTCTCTCCGAAAACCCACTTAAACATATAATAAATTGATGGGACGACCGGGTTGTTAGCGGACGGCGGATTCAGCGATCTAATCCATTTTGCAAGATCAGATCGAACTTCATCCGACAACGCGTCGTCAGCTTTCCAGAATACTGCAACAATAATCACTATGACGGCTGGGACACCTACGAGTTCAAGTAGTGAATCCATTTTCTCTATGCACTTCTACTAGGACTTCTCAAATGCTGTTGGCTTCCACCAAATTACTTTAACCTTACCAGAATGATACCTTATTCATGGCGTTTGCCATAGCGTCCATCGTCTCAGGGTCCGTATAGTGGCGCATCATCTTACCATCTGGTTTATGCCCTATGATCTGCTGTCGTATCTCTTTTGAGACGCCCTGACGCTTCATTGCCATATTGAACGTGCCGCGCGTCGAGTAAAGGGACACGCGGGGTCGTTTGAGCTTCAATTCCGTCAGGATCAGATCAAACTGCTTCTCCGAGAAATTCTTCACAACATCTTTTATCAGCTTGCCATCCGCATGACGTACACACGCTAACCCGCCCCCGTTGATAAATTCGGGAAGGTCCGCCAGCCCATCAGGTAGCGGGATCAGCCGATTGCCGCTCTTGCTAAAGCAAATGTTTATTCCGATGCCCTGCCATTCATCCTGATAGGCGTCGATTTGGGATACATCGCAAACATCATCGTCCCGCAGCCTGTAAAATTCGTGGGGACGCATGCCCGTCAGAAACAACGTCTTGATGCACATGAGGTATGCGCGACGGCGCTCCTTACTCAGCCGAGATTTACCATCCGGGGCGAAACGCGCCTGCGCCTCGATCCAAATCTTCGCAACGTCATCAGGCCTGAACGGAATTTGCTTCCGCTCTTCTATCGACTTTGTGTCGCGGGGGAATTTGAGGCCAAGTGCGGGATTGACCTCAATCACCTCTTCTTCGTGCGCGAAGGAAAGAACTGAGCCGATACCGGCAAACAGAGTCCGTATAGAAGTTGGCTCAAGGCCAGACGCAATTAGGTGGTCCCTGTGATCTTTGAGCATTCTAGAGGTAAGGTCGCGGGCATCTAAGTCCCCCTCCCGATCAATGAATCTCTGAATCCCGTTCCGATATGCGCGCTCTGTGTTGTCGGATAAGGATTGCAGACCCTTGTAGCGATCCAGCAACTTCAAAAGGGTGTTTTCCGAATTGCTCGGGGCCATCTTTTGAAGCTGACGCAAGCGAGTTGCGACCATCCCTTTTAAAGCATCGAACATCATTGCGCCAGTCGTGTCTGTCGGACGCTGAGGGCGCATATGGCGCACCAAAGTCAACCCTACCGGATCATCAATAGGCTGGGCCTCAATGTAGCTGCGATCACCGAAGGCATGCGCCATGAATCCTGCCAGCAACTCCCGCTCACGCGGGGGACTCTCTCTTGCTGCTGACTGCATTACCGTTTCTGCGTTGCGCCAGCGCTCCTTCGACATCACTTCTGGATCACTGAAATTTGGAGAAGGACTCGATGCGAGGGCTAGACTCA
Source organism: Ruegeria sp. AB10 (assembly GCF_056542745.1). Classification (NCBI taxonomy): domain Bacteria; kingdom Pseudomonadati; phylum Pseudomonadota; class Alphaproteobacteria; order Rhodobacterales; family Roseobacteraceae; genus Ruegeria; species Ruegeria sp. AB10. Next base: position 239,982 of record NZ_JBQGAI010000001.1, read on the forward strand.
AGTCCAGCGCCTTAGCAAATGCTTCCGTTTCATTCCGTTTGATTTGCGCGTTTGCGGCTTCGGGGACTGATAGAGCCTGAATAAGTTCGTTGTGCTCGTCGGTAAGCTCCAAGCACTTACGAAGGGCCTTCTCATAGTCGGAACCAAGCCGCTTTTCCCAGACCTTTCGACCCACCGCCTGCTGCAAGTTTTCGGGGACACGCCGGATGTACTTGCAAAGGCCCGCTTCGGAAACCTTAAGGTACGGAATGGCTTTCTTCTTTGGCATCCAAAAGGCTCCATGTGGGACACTGCATCCGCTCATGTGGGACACTTTTAGACCTCAATGCAAGCCGAAACGCCTTAAAATCAACTAATAAAGGGCGTCGCGGCGAAAGTCACTTTTTCAAATCTCTTATCACCCACCATTCCCCTACTTGTACGGCTGCGCTGGTTTTGCCCTGTCCTGACAGGCGCTTGCCAGAAATTGTCGCAACTGCGTATCCTGCCCTGAACGGCCGCATCACCATGCGGCGATGATGGATGGGGTACGGTCGTGGCCAGATTGAAACGGGATATCGGCCTGCTCGGCCTGACCTTCATTTCGGTCGGCGGCATCATCGGGTCCGGGTGGTTGTTTGGCCCTCTTCTCGCCGTTCAGCACGCAGGTCCGGCTGCCGTGATCTCGTGGATCATCGGTGCCGTTGCCATGTTCGTGCTGGCGATCACCTTTGCCGAGATCTCGGCCATGCTGCCGATCCCCGGCGGCATTGCGCGGGTGCCGCAGTTCTCGCATGGCAATATCGTCTCGATGGCGATGGGGTGGACGGCCTGGATCGGCTATAACACCACCGCCCCGATCGAGGTTGAGGCTATGCTGAAATACCTCTCCCCCTATGCTCCGTGGCTGCATACGGCCGAAACCGGAGACCTGACCGGAGCCGGCATCACCGTCGCCCTGTTCTTCATGTTGCTTTTCGTCGCGGTCAACGCGTTGGGCGTCAAGTTCTTCACTCAGGTGAACGCCATGCTGACATGGGCCAAAATCGCGATCCCGGTCGTTTTGACTACCTTGCTGATCGTCAATCGTTTCGACGCGCAGAACTTCACCCAGCCAGACGGCTTCGCGCCCTACGGGTTGCAAGGCATCATGGCTGCCGTTTCAACCGGAGGGGTCATTTTTTCCTTTATCGGGTTCCGCCATGTGGTCGACATGGCCGGAGAGGTTCGAAACCCCAAATTCGCCATCCCCGCCGCACTGGTCCTGTCCATTGTACTGTGCGCTGCCATTTACCTGGGGCTGCAAATCGCCTTTGTCGGGGCACTGGATGCCAACATGCTGAAAAACGGCTGGGCCGACCTGAGTTTCGGCGGCCAAGGTCCGCTGGACGGGGTTATCATCTCGGTCGGGTTTGTCTGGTTTCTGAGCGTTTTGAACATCGGGTCGGTGATCGGGCCATTTGGCAACGGGCTGGTTGCAACGGGATCAAATGCCCGGATCGCAATGGCCTTGTCGAAAAACGGATTTCTGCCGGAACGATTGATGACGCTTTCTTCATTCGGTGTGCCTTTGTGGGCGCTGGCACTGAACTTTCTGATCGGGGTGCTGTTTCTGCTGACGGTTCCGTTCACCACTGTCATCGCGCTCAACGGTGCCGCAATTGTGTTGTCCTTTGCGGTTGGCCCGATTGCCGTCGTGTGCCTGCGCCATCTGATGCCGGATCACCCAAGATCGATCCGCATCCCGGCGGTGAAACTTGTCGCGGTGTCGGCCTTCGCCATCGCAACGCTCGTCGTCTATTGGAGCGGTTGGGACACTGTCTGGCGCCTTGGCATCGCGCTGATCATCGGAATGACCCTGCTGCTGGCACGGTTCCGCAACCGGCTGGATGAGATGGACGTGACCGAAGCCCTGTGGCTGTTGCCGTACCTGATCGGGATCGGGTTGATTTCCTATCTTGGCCAGTTCGGAGACGGCGCGCTGAAGCAAATCCCGTTTGGGTGGGACATCGCGCTTTGCGTGCTGTTTTCCGCTGTGATCTTTGGGCTCGCGGTACGCTCGGCTCTGCCCGCAGAAAAGTTTCGGGAATACATCGCCGAGGAAGAGATTCTGGACCCAAAAAAACCCATTGTCGGGTTGTAAAAAAGGCGGGGGTGCCCCCGCCTTTGATCTGTTTAATGTGCTGTTGCGGATCGCCCGGCATCTTCGGCCGCCTTGGCCGCCGCTGCTGCGGCCTCTTCCGCCGCCTCATCCCATTCAACCGGCTCCGGCTCGCTGATCAGCGCGTGTTTCAGCACTTCTGAGACATGCGTGACCGGGATGATCTCCAGCCCTTCTTTCACGTTGTCCGGAATCTCGGCCAGATCCTTTTCGTTCTCTTCCGGGATCAGAACGGTCTTGATGCCGCCCCGCAGGGCCGCCAGCAGTTTTTCTTTCAAACCACCAATCGGCATCGCGTTGCCACGCAGCGAAACCTCACCAGTCATCGCGATATCCTTGCGCACCGGAATGCCGGTCAGCACCGACACGATCGAGGTCACCATCGCCAGACCGGCACTTGGGCCGTCTTTGGGCGTCGCCCCATCCGGCACGTGGACGTGGATATCCAGCGTGTCGAACTTCGGCGGCTTCACCCCGATCTGAGGCGAGATTGACCGTACATAGGACGAGGCCGCATCGATGGATTCCTTCATCACATCGCCCAGCTTACCGGTGGTCTTCATCCGCCCCTTACCGGGCAGCTTCAGCGCTTCGATATGCAGCAAGTCGCCACCTACGGACGTCCATGCCAGACCGGTGACAACACCGACCTGATCGTCCTGTTCGGCCAGACCATAGCGGAACTTGGGCACGCCGAGGAAATCATCCAGATTGTCGGGCGTCACGGTGACCTCTTCCGCCTCTTTCTTGATGATCTTGGTCAGCGATTTCCGCGCCACTTTGGCGATTTCACGTTCGAGGTTCCGCACGCCCGCTTCGCGGGTGTAGGTGCGGATGATCTTTTGCAGCGCCTCGTCCGTCAGTTCAAACTCCTTGGCCTTCAGGCCATGGTTCTTGACCTGCTTGCTGATCAGGTGCTGCTTGGCGATCTCGCTCTTTTCTTCCTCGGTGTAACCGGCCAGCGGGATGATCTCCATCCGGTCCAGCAAAGGCCCAGGCATGTTGTAGCTGTTCGACGTGGTCAGGAACATCACGTTGGACAGGTCATATTCGACCTCAAGATAGTGGTCCATGAACGTGCTGTTCTGCTCCGGGTCCAACACCTCGAGCATTGCCGAAGCCGGATCACCACGGAAGTCCTGTCCCATCTTGTCGATTTCGTCGAGCAGGATAAGCGGGTTCGTGGTTTTCGCCTTTTTCAGCGCCTGAATGATCTTACCGGGCATCGAACCGATATACGTCCGACGGTGACCGCGAATTTCGGATTCGTCGCGTACACCACCCAGTGAGATGCGAATGAATTCGCGTCCCGTGGCTTTAGCAACGGATTTACCCAGCGAGGTCTTACCTACACCCGGAGGGCCAACGAGGCACAGGATCGGACCTTTTAGCTTTTTCGAACGCTGCTGCACCGCCAGATACTCGACGATCCGTTCCTTGACCTTCTCAAGGCCATAGTGATCGGCGTCCAAAATATCCTGCGCCCGGCCCAGATCCTTTTTGACGCGGGATTTGGTGCCCCACGGCAGCGCCAGAATCCAGTCCAGATAGTTGCGCACGACGGTGGCCTCAGCCGACATCGGGCTCATATTGCGCAGCTTTTTCAGCTCGCCCTCGGCCTTTTCGCGCGCTTCTTTCGACAGCTTGGTCTCTTCGATCTTGGCTTCCAATTCGGCAACTTCATTGCTGCCGTCCTCGCCATCGCCAAGCTCCTTCTGAATGGCCTTCATTTGCTCATTCAGATAGTACTCGCGCTGCGTCTTCTCCATCTGGGTTTTGACGCGGGTCTTGATCTTTTTCTCGACCTGCAGAACCGACATTTCGCCCTGCATCAGGCCATAGACTTTCTCAAGCCGCTCGCTGACACTGAGCGTCTCAAGCAGTTCCTGCTTTTGTTCAACCTCGATGCCCAGATGGCCCGACACGAGATCGGCCAGCTTGGCAGGTTCGGTGGTCTCACCGACGGCGGTCAGGGCTTCCTCGGGGATGTTCTTGCGCACTTTGGCATAGCGCTCGAACTCATCCGCGACGGTGCGCAACAGCGCTTCGGTCGTGGTGACATCGCCCGGAATCTCGGTCAGATACTCGGCGCGGGCTTCGAAAAACTCTTCGTTTTCAAGGAAATCCGTGATCTGCACACGTGCCTGCCCTTCGACCAGCACTTTGACGGTGCCGTCCGGAAGTTTCAGCAATTGCAATACATTTGCCAGGACGCCCGACCGATAGATGCCGTCCACAGTCGGATCGTCATCACCCGGATCAATCTGACTGGACAACAGAATCTGCTTGTCGTCCTGCATCACTTCTTCCAAAGCGCGGACGGATTTTTCCCGACCCACGAACAGCGGCACGATCATGTGCGGGAACACCACAATATCGCGCAGCGGAAGTACGGGGTACGAGGAATTCAGAGGCTCTTGCATGCTCAATCCTTATCGTTGGCAAGATGGCTCCGGTCCCTGAATAAGGCAACGCTCGGCCATCTCCTGTCTTGGACGATAAAGGTGGGGCCTCATCGCCCTTTTTCAACCTTACCGTCGTGTATCACGATTCAGAATGACCCGAGGTTTTCCGGACTGCAAGGTATCGCGCCGACATATCCACCATTTTTGCAAAATGGCGCTATCGCAGCGTGATTAGAGCGGCTCGATGTCGCCCTGCGCCCGTTGCGCGTGGAACTCGGCCTGCCATGCCTCGAACGTGCCCGCCGCGATGGCGTCGCGCATACCCTGCATGATTTCCTGGAAATAATGCAGGTTGTGCCAGGTCAGCAGCATGCCCGAGATCATCTCGTTCGAGCGGAACACATGGTGCAGATAGGCGCGAGAGTAATTCGAACAGGCCGGGCATGTGCACTGCTCGTCCAGCGGGCGCGGGTCGTCGGCGTGGCGGGCGTTCTTGATGTTCACGACACCATGCCGGGTAAACACCTGCCCGGTGCGGCCCGAACGTGAGGGCAACACACAGTCCATCATGTCGATACCGCGTGCAACGGCGCCAACAATGTCGTCCGGTTTTCCAACCCCCATCAGGTAGCGCGGCCTGTCGGTCGGAAGGAAATCGGGGGCATAGTCGAGACAGTCGAACATGGCCTCCTGCCCCTCGCCCACGGCCAGACCGCCAACAGCATAACCTTCGAATCCGATCTGTTTGAGCGCCTCGGCGCTTTCTTCGCGCAGGTCCTTCTCCAAACCGCCCTGCATAATGCCGAACAGCGCGTGACCCGGACGATCTCCGAACGCCTCGCGCGACCGCTCGGCCCACCGCATCGACAGGCGCATCGACTCGGCGATGCGATCCCGGTCCGCAGGCAAGGCCGGGCATTCGTCGAAACACATGACAATGTCAGAGCCCAGCAGCCGCTGGATCTCCATCGACCGTTCCGGTGTCAACTCATGCTTGGACCCGTCGACATGGGATTTGAACGTCACGCCCTTTTCGGTCAGCTTACGCAGTCCGGCCAGCGACATGACCTGAAACCCGCCCGAGTCCGTGAGGATCGGACGCTCCCAATTCATAAACTTGTGCAAGCCACCTAACCGGTCGATACGTTCAGCCGTGGGGCGCAGCATCAGGTGATAGGTGTTGCCCAGCAGGATATCTGCTCCGGTTGCGCGCACGCTTTCAGGCATCATCGCCTTGACTGTTGCCGCCGTGCCGACGGGCATGAAGGCAGGCGTCCGCACCTCGCCGCGCGGCGTGTTGATCACGCCGGTTCTGGCCTTGCCATCGGTGGCTTTCAGGTCAAAAGAAAAACGCTCGGTCATGGGGTTGCCTCGGGGTCGCTGAACCGGGTGGGATGTGCCCGATCTGCCGGGCCATTGCAACCCGTCAGGGCAGTAAGGCGACGCGCTCGGTAAACAGGCGCACAACCCCTGCCCCGTCAACATCGCGACACACGCGAACCGCAGGCCGTGAAGGATCAGGACGGGTAGCGCCGATCTCCGGCCCTTCGGTCACCACGCTCAGCCCGGTTTCGACCATGTCGAACATCGGCTCGTGCGTGCAGGCAATCACCGCAGTTGAATCGTGCAGGCCGCACCCTTCGAGCCCGCCAACCTCTTTGTAGAACTTCAGATAAAACTTGGAGATATCGCGCAGAAACCCACCCATATCCCTGGATCGCTCGGCCAACGCTGCGAAATCGGCGGTTTCGTAGAGGGTTTTCAGCGTCACATCCAACCCCACCAGAACGGTTTCCGGCGGCGCGGCAAAGACGATATCCGCGGCCCGGGCGTCGTGATAGATGTTGGCTTCGGCATGGAGGTTCACATTGCCGGGGCAATACACCGCACCACCCATCACGACCAAACGGCTGATATTGTGCGAGAACTCGGGGTCCAACTGCATCGCCAAGGCGATATTGGTCAGCGGGCCAACCGCACAGACGACCAGTTCGCCCTTGTGACGACGCGCCGTATCGACAAGGAACTCGGCCGCCGACAAATCGTGGTTTGTGCCGATATCAGAGATTTCAGTAATGTCGCCAAAGCCTTCCGGGCCATGCACGTGCTCGGACGGGGTATGATGGCTCTGCCCCAGCCCGTATGAGGCCCCCTCGGCAACCGGTGCGGCCAGACCCAGTTTATCCAGCAAAAACCGCGCGTTGCGGCTGGATTGGTGCACATGCGTGTTGCCGAACACCGTGGTCAGCCCGATCAGGTCGATTTCGGGCGCGGCTGCGGCATAGGCGATTGCCATGGCATCGTCGATGCCGGGGTCTGTGTCGATGATTAGTTTCATCCCTGCCCGATACCGCAAACACCTTGGGATGCAAAGCGGTCACAATCCGAATTTTCCACCCCGCATCCACAACTTCATTGATTTGCATCCACGCCTGTTCACCCCATACCAGAGTTGAAATCGGGCGACTCAATCCCCACATGTATACTATAGTACACAATAAAAGAGGACAGAAATGATAGGCATGAACGAAGACCAGATCGTTGGATTGTTGACGTCGAACATCATTTACGTGTTGGCGGCGGTGCTGATCGTCGTTGTCATTTTCAAAGGCATCAAAATCGTTCCGCAATCTGAGAAATATGTGGTCGAACGGTTCGGGCGCTTGCATTCGGTGCTTGGCCCCGGCATCAACTTTATTGTTCCTTTTCTGGATGTTGCCCGCCACAAGATATCCATTCTTGAACGCCAGCTGCCAAACGCAACGCAGGACGCGATCACCAAGGACAACGTGCTGGTGCAGATCGACACCTCGGTGTTTTACCGCATTCTCGAACCGGAAAAGACGGTATATCGTATTCGGGACGTCGACGGCGCGATTGCAACAACCGTCGCCGGTATCGTGCGGGCGGAAATCGGCAAAATGGACCTGGATGAGGTCCAATCGAACCGTGCGCAACTGATCGAGCGTATACAAGAAAGCGTCGAAACCGCTGTTGACGACTGGGGCATCGAAGTGACCCGTGCCGAAATTCTGGACGTGAATCTGGATCAGGCAACCCGCGACGCGATGCTGCAACAGTTGAACGCCGAGCGCGCCCGCCGCGCACAAGTGACCGAGGCCGAAGGCCAGAAGCGCGCAGTCGAACTGAGCGCCGATGCCGAGCTATACGCCGCCGAACAAACGGCAAAGGCCCGCCGGATTCAGGCCGAGGCCGAGGCTTACGCAACCGGCGTGGTTGCCAAGGCCATTCAGGACAACGGCATTGAGGCCGCGCAGTATCAGGTTGCCCTGAAACAGGTCGAGGCGTTGAACGCCCTAGGCAATGGTAGCGGCTCGCAAACCATCGTTGTGCCCGCCAACGCGCTTGAGGCCTTTGGCGATGCCTTCAAGATGCTGAGAGGAGGAAAATAATGGCTGATCCCTTCTGGCTGACCTGGTGGATCTGGCTGGCCGCAGCGCTGGCGCTTGGAATCCTCGAGATCGTGCTGCCCGGATTTATCTTTCTGGGCTTTGCGATCGGGGCAGCAATCACCGGGTTGATGCTGGTTATCCCCGGAATGGCTCCCTCGCTGCCGGTTTTGCTGCTGATCTTCGCGGCATTGTCCCTGGGCGCGTGGCTGGTGCTGCGGCGTGTCTACTCCCTGCCCCATGGTCAGGTGAAGACCTTCCGGCATGACATCAACGACTAAGATCTGCGGGCGCCCCTCAGGGGGCGTCATTGCACCTCTGGACGCTGCCACAGGCTTTCCCTATATAATTGGTCAGGAACCAGACCCGAGGCACGAATGACTCATCCGAGTGAACAGTTGGAAGGCACGCCCCTGATTGCGCCTTCATCCATCGAGCACCCCCTGTACGACGCAGTGGTAGAAGCCTGCCGTACGGTCTTTGACCCGGAAATCCCGGTGAATATTTACGATCTGGGTTTGATCTACACGATCGACATCACTCAGGAAAACGCGGTGAAAGTCATTATGACACTGACCGCACCCGGCTGTCCGGTCGCCGGAGACATGCCCGGCTGGATCGTTGAAGCGATCGAACCGGTCGCAGGCGTCAAGGAAGTTGACGTGGAACTGACATGGGAACCGCCCTGGGGCATGGAGATGATGTCGGACGAGGCGCGGCTGGAACTTGGCTTCATGTAAGCCGGACAAAATAAGTCTTTGTCAAAAAAGATTTATTTTTCTGTCACCGATCCGTCAAAAAACTGTTACCGAGGCCAAGAATAGTCCCGGTGTGCTGATGCTCGCATCCCGTTGAGAGCACAACTTCAGCCGGGAGAAGCAATCGTCCCCCGCTTTACCCGGCCGGACGACCTGAATAAGAGACCGCTCTTGCCCGAGAGCGGTCTTTTTCTCAGGCAACTTAACGGGCTACTGAACACCGCACTTGGTTTTGATCTCGGCGGCTCTTTCATCCAATGCCTTGACGTAATCTCCAGATAACATGGACAGTCTTTTGTTCTCTGTGCCGGTCACCAGCCCCAGCAATGCACCGGCTGGCGTAAGAGCGGCCACACTTTCAAGTTGCTGGTCCTGTGCGTGCTTCTTCTCGGCCGCAATCGCGCGCAAATCGCCCTCGGCGGTGGCGCAATTGACCGGATGTGTTTCTTGCGCGGTCTCGGCCACGGCAACACCTGCGGTCACCGCAAAAATTGATACCAACGCCATGTTTTTGCAAATAATTTTACAGTCAGCCATCCCATCTCACCTTATCTCAAAACGCTTACGCTCAGCTAAGGTCACCTGATCTGAAAAGGCAAGCACCATTCCTGGGGCGGTAGAAAAGTTAGGTAAGCAGCGCTGCTATGTCTTGAGCCGTTGCCCTCTCAGCACTAGATTGGAGTCTACGCGCGACAACGGAGATCACAATGTTCGGCATTCCCGGCAAACAGGCCGTGACCATGACGCCCAAAGCGGCAGAGCAGATTGTCCGCCTGATGAAATCAGGTGGTCATGCTGGTCTGCGTATTGGCGTCAAGAAAGGCGGTTGCGCCGGCATGGAATACACCATGGACTATGTCGATCAGGCTGACGCGAATGATGAGGTCGTGGAACAGGGCGGCGCGCGGGTCATGATTGCTCCGATGGCGCAGATGTTCCTGTTCGGGACCGAGATCGACTATGAGGTCTCGCTGCTGGAGGCCGGTTTCAAGTTTCGCAACCCGAACGTCGTCGATGCCTGCGGGTGTGGCGAGTCGATCAAGTTCGACGAAGGGCTGACGCCCCAATCCTAAGACGCCTGAAGGTGGACGTAGGTTTCATTGAACCGGCGTGTCAGGTGCTCGCCGGCGCGAATGATCTGGCCTGAGTTTGGCGGTGCCACGTTGGTGTCATAGGACGGGTTGAAAAACAGCGGCACCGACAGCCGCTCCTGCGCACCGCCGACCACACGATGCAGCGTTGCCCTGACCTGCCCCGCCGTCCAGAACTCCAACATCTCACCGAAATTGATGATGAAGGTCCCTGGCGCGGCCTCGACCTTTGCCCAGCTTTGGTCGGGCATCCGCACCTCAAGCCCCGAGGTGCCGTCGGTCGCCAATAGGGTCAGGCACCCGTAATCCGTATGCGCGCCGATGCCAAAGTCGCGATCTCCGGCCCAGTTCGGGCGTTGAGGATAGTAATTGCCGCGCAGCAACGCCATCGGCGTATCAAACGCAGTGTCAAAACTGTTTTCCGCGCGCCCCAACGCCACGGCGATCGCCCGCAGAACGCGCATCGCAACCGAGCAGGCATCCGTGTAGTAGGTCTGGATCGTTTGCTTGAACGCGGGCGGATGATCTGGCCATTGGTTGGGCGCATACACGCCAAGCTTCGCGTTGGCATATGGGCTGTTCGCAGGCAGTTCATAGCCGCAATCGAACACTTCTTTGAAATCGGGGTTCGCCTCCGGGTCAACCTGCTCGGACCGCGATGCGCCCCAGCCCCGATTGGACCCGGTCAGCGCCATATCGACCCGTTTCTTCTCGGCCTCTGGCAGGTGAAAGAATGCACGATACGCGCCCAGAACCTGACGCACTCGGTCGCCGTCCAGCCCGGTATTCGAGACAGTTAAGAACCCCACCTCACCCACGGCACGCAGCAGCTTGCCAAGCTCGGCAAGGTCGCGTTGGTCCAGTTTTCTCAGATCAAGGTTGTCGATCATTGGCCCGCTCCATTCTGCGCGCGGACACTGCCGTTTTGCGGTTCGCTCTGCAACCGGAATTGTCAGTCCGGACTGGCGGTGCTATCCGGTTTGCAGAACACCGATACTTAAGGGAGATTGGGACATGCGGCGTAAGCTGGCGGCTGGCAATTGGAAAATGAACGGAACCACGGCAGCGCTGAGCGAATTGGGGGCTCTGGCCCGTGCCTTCCCTTCTCCGACCGTGGACGTATTGATCTGCCCACCCGCCACCTTGCTGCACCGCGCGGCCCAGACTGTGCAGGAAACGGGAATCACCGTCGGCGGACAGGACTGCCATGCGGCGACGTCCGGCGCGCATACCGGCGATATCAGCGCGGACATGCTGGGGGATGCCGGGGCGAGCGCGGTCATTCTGGGCCATTCCGAGCGCCGTGAGGATCACGACGAGCAGAACGAAGACGTGCGCGCCAAGGCCCGCGCCGCCATGGATGCCGGGCTGAAGGCGATCATCTGCGTCGGCGAAAGCCTGGAGCAGCGCGAGGCCGCCAATACGCTGGACATCATCGGAGGCCAGATGTCGGGCTCGATCCCTGACCAATCGACGGGTGAAAACCTGATCGTCGCCTATGAACCGATCTGGGCCATTGGCACCGGCAAGGTCCCCACGCTGGACGAAATCGGAGAGGTTCACGACTTTATTCGTGCCCGCCTAGAACGGCGTTTCGGTGAAGGCGTCGGCCGCTCGGTGCGTCTGCTTTACGGCGGCTCGGTCAAACCATCCAACGCGACCGAGATCTTTGACGTGTCAAACGTGGATGGAGCGCTGGTCGGCGGTGCCAGCCTGAAGGCCACGGACTTTTCCGCAATTGTCGAGGCATTGGAGAAAGCCTGAGCGCGACTCATCGATTTTATCCTGCGGGAAAAGAACTAGTTGAATTCGCTCGCCTCATCGCCAAACTCCCGCATGAGGAACATGACCCGGACCAGAATCAAATTTGATCTGCAGCAGTTTTGCTTCCCGGCACACCAACCAGATACCGAGCACTCTCGCCGATTTAAGGAACATTATGAAAAGCAGTCAGCGCCACCCCAGCAAGATTTCGCTTCTTCAACAGCTTCGCGACGCCGAATTTCCCATCGAATGCGTGATGGATGTCGGCATCCACTTTGGCACATATGAATTGATGGCCGCATTTCCCGAAAAGAAGCACTATCTGTTTGAGCCTATTGAGGAGCATTTCGACTCCATCGAAAAAGTCTACAGCGACGCAAAAATAGACTACGAGCTCAACAAAGTCGCGGTATCCAATGCTGACGGGACTGCGCAACTGACGGTCTCCACGGTCATGCAGGGGCAAGACGTCACTCATGCAAGGTTCGCACAGGGCGAAGCACCGACCGAAACACTACGCACGGTGCCGACGCTAAAGCTCGATACCTTTGTCGTGGAACAGGCGCCGGCTGCCCCTTTCCTGTTGAAAATCGATGTCGACGGGGCCGAAGAAATGATTCTGGAAGGTGCTCAAGAAGCGCTGAAGCAGTGTTCAGTCCTGATCCTTGAATCTCCGCGGGAAAGATTGTTCGAGCGAATGCAACTGGCGATGGCCGCCGGTTTTGAGCTCTTGGAGATAATCGACCTGTGCTACTATAGCGGCTATCTGGTTCAAGTAGACCTTGTGTTCATCAACCCAAAATACGCGCCTGCTGACTATGTAGACATCCTCAAAGGTGGGTTTTCCATCGATAAATGGCACAACTACAATCCGGCACCCAAAGAGCCGTCTCCCCCGGAATGCACCAAGCCATCTGAAGTGACACGAACAGACGGGATCAAACCCAGGAAAAAGCGTGGACTATCCCGTTTGTTCCGGAGGCGCGAATAACAATCTGGTTGACCGAAGATCCGGGCCTCTTACGCGAATTTCATGGCGATCAGGCCGGATACGATCAGGACCGCGGCGCCGATGCGCAAAGGGGTCAGGGCCTCACCCAGAAACGTCGCGCCGACCAGAAACGCACCCACCGCGCCGATACCGGTCCAGATGACGTAAGCCGTTCCAAGCGGCAGCGTACGCATGGCAAGGGCCAGCAACCCGAAAGAGCCGATCATGGACACGCCCATGACGGCCGTTGGCCACAACCGGGTGAAACCGGCCGATTGCTTCATGGCCACGGCCCACACGATTTCAAGCAGACCAGCGAAGAGCAGAAAAATCCAGGACATCAGGATACCTCAATCCGGTTCGGGTCGTCCCGAATGATCACCCAATGCGGGGAGGTCGTCCTCTGACCCTCAGGTAAGACGTCGCGCCCGGTGTTCAAGGGCGCAAGGTCTGTTGAACCAAAACAATTACAAAACCGTAATGCTCCGGTTATGTGCGCCCATTCCGTCGCTGCGCGTTTGGGGTCAGCAATACCTGCCCAAATACAGCACCTGAACGAATAAAGCCGGGTCCTTGCGCGGACCCGGCTTAACTCTTGTTTGTCAGAACCCGTCAGTTGGTCACGATTTCCGGCCCCATGAAGGTGTTGGGCAGGAAGGTCGATATCCACGGGATATACGTCACCATAATCAGGAAGACGAACAGCACCGCCAGGAACGGCAACGCCGCCTTTACGACTTTCATCATCGGCATCCCGGCCACGCCAGATGTCACGAACAGGTTCAGACCAACCGGAGGCGTAATCATCCCGATCTCCATATTGACCACCATGATGATACCCAGATGGATCGGGTCGATACCCAGTTCGATCGCAATCGGGAACACCAGCGGTGCCACGATCACCAGCAGGCCCGAGGGTTCCATGAACTGACCACCGATCAGCAGGATCACGTTGACAACGATCAGGAAGGTCACCGGCCCCAGACCCGCCGACAGCATGGCGCTGGCGATGTGCTGCGGTACCTGTTCGTCCGTCAGCACGTGCTTGAGGATCAGCGCGTTGGCGATCACGAACAGCAGAGTGACGGTCAGCTTGCCGGCCTCAAACAGCGTGTGCTTGGTATCGGGGTGGAAGAAGGCCGTCACCAGCGCATAGGGTTTCTTCATCAGCGGCAGGTTCGGCGTGCCCTCTTCCGTGCTGAGCGGGCCCATGTCCTTGTAGACAAAGCAGGCGATCAGGAAGGCATAGACAGCGGCCACCGCTGCGGCCTCGGTTGGGGTGAAGATACCGCCGTAGATACCGCCCAGAATGATCACGATCAGGAACAGGCCCCATCCGGCCTCGCGGGCCGAGGTGAAGATCTCTCCCCAGCCTTTCCAGTCGCCCTTGGGCAGGTTCTTGACCTTGGCCATAACGTAGATGGTGATCATCAGCATCAGACCCGCCATCAGGCCCGGAATGACACCCGCCAGAAACATGCGGCCGACTGAGACCTCGACCGCGGCGGCATACACAACCATCACGATCGACGGAGGGATCAGGATACCCAGCGTACCCGCGTTACAGATCACACCGGCGGCGAATTCCTTGGAGTATCCAACCTGACGCATCCCGGCGATGACGATCGAACCGATAGCCACCACGGTTGCCGGAGATGAGCCCGAAAGCGCGGCAAACAGCATACAGGCAAATACACCCGCAATCGCCAGACCGCCCGGCAGATGCCCCACGCACGCAATCGAGAACCGGATGATCCTCCGTGCCACGCCACCTGTCGTCATGAAGGACGAGGCCAGAATGAAGAACGGGATCGCCAGCAGGGTAAAGTGCCCTTCGAACGCTTCAAACAGCGTACCCGCGACCGAGGCCAGTGAACTGTCCGAATAGATCAGCAGGAACAGGGTCGAGCTGAGGCCCAGAGCCACCGCGATCGGCACACCGATCAGCAGCAGGCCGATGACCATCGAGAAAAGAAGTACGACGTCCATCAGTCATGTTCTCCTTGCAGGGCGCGGACTTCTTCGATCTCGTCCTCGACTTCGTGGCTGGCGACAATGCGGTCGGTCTCGCCACGCCAGATCTGCACGGCGACCTGCGCAAAGCGGATCACCAGCAGCAGCATCGACAGTGGCAGGATGAAATAAGGAACAACCTTGGGCAGTTTCTCGTACGAATCGCCGTAGTTGATCATGTCTTCCAGAAACCGCAGAGGGGCGACCATGGGGATGTCGTCAACCTCGTAGAAACTCTGACTGCGGGCATCGAAATTGAACCCCGTCGGGAACCAGCGGCCCGAGGTGGGCGGCAGGTCGGCGAACACCGCCCAATAGTCATAGGCGCCCTTCAGCATCAGCAGCGAGAACACCAGGCAGCAACCAACCGCGATCAGTGCCAGAATCCGGCGCGGCGCCGGGGCCAGCATGTTCAGAATGGCATCCACACCCAAATGCGCGTGCTTTTTCACCGCATAAGACGCGCCCAGCAGCACCAGCCAGCCAAAGGTGAATACCGTCAGCTCAAGCGCCCACAGGATGTTGGAATTAAATACGAACCGCGCGATCACGTTGGCAAAGGTCACGGCCGTCATCAGGCCCAGCAGCAACGCGATCAGGGTTTCTTCGATATGGTCGACCAGCCCGCCTTGGCCGGGTTTCGCACCAGACATCTTTCTGTCCCCGCATTTTTTGTGATGAGAGTGTTTGGGGCGGGCCTTTCATGGCCCGCCCAGCCTGCGCGTCAATAACTCCCCAGTCCCTGACGCGTGGCCTGAACCGGGATCAGAACCCGGCGTTGATTGCCTGAGCGGCGTCGATCTTGTCCTGACCCACGTCGTCGGCGAACTTGTCCCAAACCGGTTTCATCGCATCGACCCAGGCCTGACGCTGTTCGGGGTTCAGCTCACGAATGATACCGCCCGCATCGGTGATCGAGGCTTTGGCCGCTTCGTTCACTGCAAAAGCTTCTTTGTTCCGGGTTTCGGTCACTTCGGCCAGAATGGTCAGGAACTGGTCACGGACTTCCGGATCCAGGCTGTCCAGCCAGTCGACCGAGGTCACGACCAGATAGTCGATGATACCGTGGTTGGTCTCGGTGATGCCGTCCTGCACTTCAAAGAACTTCTTGCCGTAGATGTTCGACCAGGTGTTCTCCTGCCCGTCCACCACGCCCTGCTGCAGTGCGCCGTACACTTCCGAGAAGGCCATCTTCTGCGGACTGCCACCAATGGCTTCCATCTGCGCAACCAGCACGTCCGAGGACTGCACGCGGAACTTCAGGCCCTCAGCATCGGACGGGGCCTCCAGAGGTTTGTTCGCGGACATCTGCTTCATACCGTTGTGCCAGAAGGCCAGCCCTTGCAGGCCGCGGCGCTGCATGCTGTCCTTCATCGCCTGACCGTCGGCCGAGGCCTGGAACGCATCCACGGCTTCGATGTTCTTGAACATAAACGGCAGGTCGAACAGACGGAACTGCTTGGTGAACTTCTCGAATTTCGACAGCGAGGGCGCGGCCAGTTGCACGTCGCCCTGCAGCATCGCCTCCAGCACCTTGTCGTCGTTATACAGCGTCGAGTTCGGATAGACCTCAATACACATCACGCCGTTCATCTCGTCATTCACGCGCTGTTCCAGCAGCGATGCCGCGATGCCCTTGGGGTGCTTGTCCGAGTTCGTCACATGCGCGAACTTCACGACAATCTCGCCGTCCTCGCAGGCCGCCATGCCTGCTGTTGCAGTTACGGTCAGTGCAATTGCCGTTGCAGCCGTTGTCAGGAATTTCATCAGTCTTTTCCTCCCAGACTTCCTCATTCGTCCCATTGGCACCTGCTTGGTGCCGTATGAAGCGAAGTGAACCGAATCGGAGGTTATGGCTCAACGTTTTGTTTTCCGTCGCGCAATTGCAGAATTTATCTTATTAAAACAGCGCACTAAAAGGAACAAATCAGACTTCCCTTTTAAACCCCATCATCCATTGTGCGAATTTTCGCACAAACCCCACACCTCTTGTGCGGAAATCCGCACTCTTATCGAATCAGTTCCGCAGAATCATACCGTTGACAGACAACACCACGAGCAGCCCGCGCCAGCGGGCTGCTCGGCCCAACGCCTTTAACCGCATGTTAATGCGGTCAAAGGGGGCGGGAGACATTCTGATTACCTGCGGTAATCTTCTGGGCGAATCTGGTACCGGGCCAGCTTGTCATAGAACGTCTTGCGCGGCAGCTGCAGCGCCTTTGCCGCATCCGAGGCCTTGCCATTGTGCCGACCCAATGCCGCGATCAGCAATGAACGCTCCACGCGCGCCATCTGCTCGCTCAACCCCAGATCATTGGCCTGAGCAACCTCTTCCGGCATCCCCAGCACAAACCGCATGGCCGCCGACATCAGAGAACGCGCGTTCCCCGGCCAGTCGCTGGCCATCAATGAGGCCAGATGTTCCGAAGAAATCTCAGGCTCCGCAATGCCTGCCTGCTCGGCCGCCTGCGCTACATAGTGGCGAAAGATCACCGGAATGTCCTCGGGCCGCTCGGCCAAGGAAGGGATACGCACCCTCATCACATCCAGCCGATAGAACAGGTCCGCATGAAATCGCCCCTCTGCCGACAAGGCAGCCAGATCCGCCGTCGTGCCAGCCAAAATACGCGCGCCGACCCCCTGCTCGACCGCTTCCAGCGCAGCGTATTGCGTCGCCTCGGGCATTGCCGAGATTTCATCCAGGAACAGCGACCCTCCGGCCGCATCCTCGCAGACCTGAACCAACGCATCGGGAGTCAGGCCGGACGACGGTCGCTTTACAAACGGCCCTTGCCCCTGCGGCGACATCAGATGCACGACCTCGGCCACTTTGGAAATCCCACTGCCCGCAGGACCGGTGACCAGAACCTCGGCGCCGGTGGGTGCGACGGTCCGTACGCGCTCTCTCAACGCTTCGGCCTGCGCGGACAGGCCAAACAACAGGCGCGCAGCGGGGTCGCCGCGTTCCAGCTCGTGTTTCAGCGCGCGCTGTTCCAGAACCTCCGCACGCGAGGCAAAAGCCTTACCCAAAACTTCAAGAAGATCCGCCGCAGCACAGGGTTTTTCCAGAAAATCATACGCCCCCTGCCCCATGGCGCGCACCGCCATCGGAATATCCCCCTCACCGGTCAACAGGATAACCGGCAGATCCGGATCAACATCGTGTGCATAGGTCAGCAGATGAAACCCGTCCCGGCCCGGCATCCGGATGTCCGACACGATCACACCGGGAAAATCGGCACGGATGTGATCCTTGGCGGCCACAAATGACCCCGCCGTGATCGGGGCGTAATCGGCCAGTTCCAGCGTCTGCGCCAGCGCTTCGCGCACGGCCGGGTCGTCATCGACCAATAAAACCTTGCGGGTCATGCCACCTCGTCTTCCCGGTAATACTCAAGCTCAACGGTGAACACCGCGCCGGTCCGCGCGTTCGAACCGCGAATATTCCCCCCGAAACTCTGGACCAGACCATACGAGATCGAAAGGCCCAGCCCCATCCCCTCGGACGACCCAACCGCCTTGGTCGAGTAGAAGGGTTCGAAGAGTTTCTCGGTGTTTTCAATGCCCGGACCGATATCGCGCACCGTAACAGTCAGCCTGTCTCCGGCCTCGATCGCGATACGGATAAGGCGCTCGTCCTGCTGGCTCATCGCATCCGCGGCGTTGTTGATCAGGTTGACAAACACCTGCACCAACCGCACCTCGCCGCCCCACGCATGAACCGGCCCGTCGGGCGGCTGCCAGTCCATCGTCACCCCTTCGGCGCGCAACCGCGCCTCGGTCAGTTCCACAGCCGTGTCGATCACCTGCACCAGATCGACCTTGCCCATCGGTTCGCTTTCGTTGCGGGCAAAAGCGCGCAGGTTCTTGATGATCCGGGCCATCCGAGCAGCCATGTCGGAAATGCGCGTCAGATTCTCGGCAGCCTTTTCCTCGCGCCCCCGCGTCAGGAAAGCCGTCCCGTTGTCGGCGAACTGCCGGATCGCCATCAGAGGTTGGTTCAGCTCATGACTGATACCCGCCGACATCTGCCCAAGGGCGCTGAGCTTCCCGGCCTGAATAAGCTCTTCCTGCGCGTGTTTCAGCGCTGTTTCCGCTTCCTGCCGCTCGTGCACCTCACGCCGCAAAGCTGTGTTGGCTGCGGTCAAGGCGCGGGTACGCTGCGCAACGCGGCTTTCCAGAACCGCGTTGGCTTCGGCCAGAGTTCGCCTGCGTTCCGTCGCCAGAAACAGCAACGCGCCGAAGGCCAGACAGATCGCCGCAACAGTCGCCGCCTGCAACCCGGCCAGACGGCGGGCGGGGGCAACATCGACCAGCACCTCTGCCGTCATGTCTATCACCGGCAGATCAAGCATCAGATGCAACGCGCGGTTTGGCAGGTAACGACCCCAGTTGAGCCTCCACAGTTCATGCGGCCCGACCCAGGTCGAAGCGAAAGCAACTTCTCCGCCGTCTGGCGGCGTCAGCCCCTGCTGCCCGTCGGCACGATGCCAGAACAACAGATCGGACCGGTTCGAGATAAAGACCACTCCGTCGCCATCGGTAAAGAACACCGCCTCGGTACTGCCCCGCCAAGTCTGTTCCACATCCTGCACGTCCGCCACGACCATCAACGCGCCTTCTACCCGGCCCGAGGCATCAAAGGCGGGGGCCGCATAGGAATAGATCCGGTCGCCGCCGATCGGCAGTACACCATGTGCGCTGCCCAACGCCCCCTGCAGCGCGCGCTGAAAGGCAGAGTGCCCGGCCATGTTGCCTTGCTGGACGGGCTGCGCCGAGACCAGAACCTGACCGTTCCGGTCCAGATACATCATGTTCACGGCCGCAGTCTTGTCGGCGACATCCAGCAATATCGATCGGGCAACCTGTTGCTGCGCTGGTGTTTCAAGCGTTCGCAGGGCGGGATGATTTGCCATCAGCACGGCCAGTTCCTGATAGACCTGCATCTGCGTGCTTAGCCGGTCGGCGGCCAGTTCAAGATCGGCCTCGGCCTTTTCGCTCAGCTGCAACAGCGCCTGCCGATAGCCGTAAGACCACACTCCGGCGGACAACAGCCCGACGGCACACAGAAATCCAAGGATCACCCAAAGCCTTTGCATGGTATAGGGTCTTGCATTCAGCGCGCCGCATGGCAAGTCTGCGCCGCATGAAGACATTGTCCCAGTCCCCACTTGATCCGGATTTCGTGCAAAATCCCTATCCGTTTTACGATAGAGCCCGAGCCGAGGGCGATTTTTTCTTCTGGGGCGAATATGACAAAGTTGCAGCGGTTTCACACAGGTCGGTTCAGACTTTGCTGAAGGACCGTCGTTTTGGCCGTGAAGCGCCTGCCGAGTTGAAATCTCCCGCTCCTTCTCACCTTGCGGCGTGGTGGGTCACAGAAGAAAACTCTCTGCTGGAAGTCGAACCGCCCCGGCACACGCGCATCCGGTCTCTGGTCACGCGGGCCTTCACGTCGCGGGCGATAATAGCTCTGGAGCCGTTGATTCAAGATCTCAGCCACAGGCTGATGGATCGATTTCCCGATGCGCCTTTTGATCTGCTTGACGCCTACTGCACACAGGTTCCGGTGATCACGATTTGTCGCCTTCTGGGCGTACCCGAAGACATGTCGCCCAGCCTGTTGCGCTGGTCTCATGCCATGGTGGCAATGTATCAGGCCGGTCGCACGCGTCAGACCGAAGACTCTGCAGAGAAGGCCGCCCGGGATTTCACCGTTTTCCTAAGCGACTACATCGAACAACGCCGCACTGACCCGCGCGACGACCTGATCACCCGCCTTATCGCCGCCGAGGAAGACGGCGAGAAGCTCTCACATGACGAGCTTATCGCCACCTGCATCCTGCTGCTGAACGCCGGGCATGAAGCAACGGTTCATTCGCTGGGAAATGGCGTGAAAACTCTGCTGCAACTGGGAATCGATCCACGCGCCCATGCGATAGACGGATTGGTCGAAGAAATTCTACGCTACGACCCGCCACTGCACATGTTCACCCGATATGCCTATGAAGAGGCCGAGCTATTTGGCCATACCTTCAACCGTGGCGATGAGGTTGCGCTATTGCTGGGGGCCGCAAACCGGGACCCGTCGGTCTGGGCCGATCCGCACCGTTTCGACCCCACCCGATCGATCGTGACCAATAGCAGCTTCGGCGGCGGGTTGCATTTTTGCGTCGGCGCCCCGCTGGCGCGGCTGGAGATGCGGATTGCCCTGACAACCCTGTTCGACCACTGCCCAAACCTGCGCCTGTGCGCCGATCCGGAGTATTCCAACACCTACCACTTCCACGGCCTGACCCGGCTGATGGTTCGGGCCTGATTATCCTTAGCTTTCGATCAGCGCGTTCAGCGGCAGCATGGTGGTGGATTTGATCTCCTCCATCGACAGCAGCGCGGTCACGTTGTGGACGCGCACCTCGGAAATCAGGGTCTGATAGAATTCGTCATAGGCCCGTGCGTTCTTGACCCGAACCTTGAGGATATAGTCGATGTCGCCCGCCAACCGGTGCGCCTCTTGCACTTCGGGGCGATCCCGCAGGGCTTTGAGGAACTTGCGCTGCCAGTCGGCCTCATGTTCCGAGGTTCGGATCAGAACAAAAAAAGTCGCCTCGAAACCCAGCGCTTCGGCGTCCAGCAGAACGGTCTGCTGGCCGATGACACCGGCCCCTTTCAGCTTGCGAATGCGATTCCAAACCGGGGTCTTGGAACTGCCGACACGGGCTGCTATTTCGTCCAGCGATTGGCTGGCGTCGCGCTGTAGCTCGACCAGAATTTTCCGATCCGTGTCATCAATCCGCACCGACATTCCAATTTCCCCTTCGTTTCAAAACTCACGTCCCAGATCGAGGCATTGACGGAACGTTTGTTCTTATTTAAGCGCCCATATAGCGCAATACCGGGAATATTTCCTATATTGCAGGTCAAGTCAAACCAAGCGGAACCACACATGCAGCTTACGCATTCATATGATGGCACAGGGCACGTCGACTTTGTCGGCGCGGGTCCGGGCGATCCGGAATTGCTGACGCTCAAGGCGCTGAATGCCTTTGAGCGCGCTGACGTCGTTCTGCATGACCGCCTGATCAGCGCCGAAGTTCTGAAACTAGCGGGCAAGTCCGCTGTTCTCGTTGACGTTGGCAAAGCGGGTTTTGGCCCCTCGTGGAAACAGGAAGACATCGACGCGCTGCTGGTCGATTACGCCGTGAAAGGTCAGCGCGTGGTGCGTCTGAAATCCGGGGACCCCACCGTGTTCGGCCGTCTGGATGAAGAGATCGAAGCGGTCGAGGCTGCCAGTATCTCTTGGCAGATTGTTCCCGGCATCACCGCAGCATCGGCTGCGGTCGCGGGGATCGGTCAAAGCCTGACGCGCCGGGGCCGCAACTCCTCGGTACGGTTCCTGACCGGGCACGACATGAAAGGGTTCGCCGATCACGACTGGACCGCACTAGCGCGTCCCGGTTCGGTGGCGGCAATCTATATGGGCAAGAAATCCGCCCGCTTCATTCAGGGCCGCCTGATCATGCACGGCGCCGACCGCGACACGCCCGTGACTCTGGTCGAAAACGCCTCACGCCCCGATCAACGCGTTCTGGCCACCACGCTGGACCAGCTGCCCACCGATCTGAACGCCGCCGAAATGGACGGCCCCACCCTGACCTTTTACGGCCTCGCCCCGCGCCAAGCGGCCAAGGCCCTGACCGAATTCAAGAAGGAGCACGCCTGATGGCCCGCGCTTTTACCCCCAAAGTCATCACCGCCAACGACCTGTTGGAAGGCGACGTTATCTACTTGACCGAAGACGACCGGTGGTCGCGTGAGTTGTCCGATGCCGAGTTGATCACGGACGAAGCCCACGCGCAGGTCCGTCTGCTGGACGCCACCCGTCAGGCCAACAAGATCGTTGGCGCCTATCTGGCCGACGCCGTCGCAGGCGACAACGGCCCCGAACCCACTCATTTCCGCGAGGAATTCCGCCGCACCGGACCCTCGAACTATGCCCACGGCAAGCAGGAAACAGCAACGCAGCCCCGGGCCTGACCCTCGGCCCTCTCTCTCCCCTTCAAGGCCCCAAGGTTCGGGGCTGCAACCAAGGACAGCTAATCATGTATCGCTACTCCGAGTTCGACACAGCATTTTTGGCAGAACGTAACGCGCAATTCCGCGCGCAGGTCGAGCGCCGCATTGACGGCTCGCTGACCGAAGACGAATTCAAACCCCTGCGCCTGATGAACGGCCTGTATCTGCAGCTGCACGCCTACATGCTGCGGGTCGCCATCCCCTATGGCACGCTAAACAGCGCGCAGATGCGCCAACTGGCCCTGCTGGCTGAAAAGTGGGACAAGGGCTATGGCCATTTCACCACCCGCCAGAATATCCAGTACAACTGGCCGAAACTGAACGACGTGCCGGATATGCTGGACGCGCTGGCCGAGGTTGGCATGCACGCCATCCAGACCTCGGGCAACACCATCCGTAACGTGACCGCCGACCACTTCGCCGGTGCCGCCGCCGATGAGGTCGCCGATCCGCGCCCCTATGCTGAATTGCTGCGCCAGTGGTCGACCGACCACCCGGAATTCCAGTTCATGCCGCGTAAGTTCAAGATCGCCATCACCGGCTCGGAAAACGACCGCGCCGTGATCAAGGCGCATGACATCGGCCTGCAACTGGTCGAGCGTGACGGCGTTCTGGGCGCCCGCGTCATCGTCGGTGGCGGTCTGGGCCGTACGCCCATGATCGGCAAGGAACTGTCCGAATTCGTCGCCTTTGACGACCTGCTGGCCTACCTGGAAGCCACCGTTTCCGTGTGGAACCAGATCGGCCGCCGCGACAACAAGTACAAAGCGCGCATCAAGATCACCGTGCACGAAAACGGCATCGACACCATCCGCGCCAAGGTCAACGAGCGTTTTCTGCAGGTCCGCCCGCAGTTCAAAGGGGCCGACATGGCCCTGCTGGACGAGATCAAAGGCCACTTTGCGGCCCCGGCCTTCCGCGAAGGCTCGGTTGCGTCGTTCGAAAGCGCTTACACCAACGATCCGGTCTTCCGCTCGTGGGTCGACACCAACATCGCACCGCACAAGAATGCGGACCACGCGATCATCACGATCTCGATCAAAAAGCACGGCGCGACACCGGGTGATGCGACGGCTGAACAGATGCGCGTAATGGCCGATCTGGCCGAAGAGTTTGCCTATGACGAGCTGCGCATCAGCCATGAGCAGAACGTGATCCTGCCTCATGTCCACAAGTCGGACCTGCCCGCGATCCACGCCAAGCTGAAGGAATACGAGCTGGCGACCGCCAATATCGGCCTGATCAGCGACATCATCGCCTGCCCCGGCATGGACTATTGCGCGCTGGCGACGGCCCGCTCGATCCCGGTTGCGCAGGAAATCGCGACGCGCTTCGAAGACCTGAAGCTGGAGCATGATATCGGTCACCTGAAGATCAAGATCTCGGGCTGCATCAACGCGTGCGGTCACCACCACGTGGGCCATATCGGTATCCTGGGTCTGGATCGTGCAGGCGTCGAAAACTACCAGATCACTCTGGGCGGTGACGGCACCGAGAACGCTGCCATTGGCGACCGCACCGGTCCGGGCTTTGCCTATGACGAGATCGTGCCCGCCGTTGAGCGTATCGTCGACACGTATCTGGAACAACGCGAAAGCAGCGAGGAAACATTCCTGCAGACCTATCGTCGGGTAGGCATGGCGCCGTTCAAAGCGGCCCTCTACCCCGAGGCGCAGGCCAATGCCGCTTGACCTGATCCAGACGGAACTGGGTAAGGATCGCGCTGAACTGACCGAAACGGTCAATGCGCTGAACGCCCAGTTCCGCCACCACAGTGCGCATGACGTGATGCACGGCGCCATTGAAGAGATCGACGAGCTTGCTCTGGTCTCAAGCTTTGGCGCGGAATCGGTGGTATTGCTGCATATGGCCGCCGTGGTCGACAAGATGACCCCGGTGCTGTTCGTGGACACCCAGATGCTGTTCACCGAAACGCTGGAATACCAGCAGGAGGTGAGCGAACGTCTGGGCCTGAAAAACGTCCATGTCATCCGCGCTCAGGACGAGGATGTGCAGCGCGAAGACCCCTATGGCGCGCTGCGCCTGCGGGATACGGATGCGTGCTGCAACCTGCGCAAGACTTTCCCGCTGCAGCAGGCCTTGGCGGGCTATGACGGCTGGATCACCGGACGCAAACGGTTCCAGTCGGGCACCCGCGCCGCGCTTGATTTCTTTGAGGTCGAGGACGGGACCGGCCGGATCAAGGTCAACCCGCTGGCCCATTGGGCGCCCGAGGATGTGCGTGCCTATATGGATGAAAACAACCTGCCCCGGCATCCGCTGGTGGCCAAAGGATACCCCTCGATCGGCTGTGCGCCCTGCACCTCGCCGGTCAAAGAGGGCGAAGACCCCCGCGCCGGACGCTGGCGCGACCAGAACAAGGAAGAATGCGGCATCCATTTTGTCGATGGCAAGATGGTGCGCGCCGGAGAGAAAACATGAACGTAATCGTATCGGATACGGGGTTCGCCCCCGATGACTGGACCGACGGCTTTGTCACGCTGGAAGACGCGGCCAATGATGTGGTCGCGCTGGATGTGGCCTCGGACACCGACCCGGATGAGCTGATTGACCGTCTGGGCAGCGCGCAGATGGTTCGCGTGGACTTTCCGTCTTCGGCGGACGGTCGCGGCTTTACCATCGCCCGCGTTCTGCGCCTGAAGGGCTTTACCGGCCGCCTGCGCGCCAAAGGGCACGTGCTGGCTGACCAGTACGCCATGGCCCGCCGCAGCGGCTTTGACGAGGTCGAGATCGACGACGCGCTGGCCGCCCGTCAACCCGAGGATCAGTGGCTGGCCCGCGCCAACTGGAAAGATCACAGCTATCAGGCCCGCCTGCGCGGCTAAGCCCGCCATCGCCAGCTTGAGAAAGGACGTGGGGGCAACTGCCCCCTTTTCCTGACTTGGATCAAAGATTAAACGGAGATGTCGGTTTACCTCACCGACAGTGAAACGATGACAGAGATGAAGCCCGTGACCGAAGCAACCGCCGTGAAAGCCCCCGTTCTGCCGGACGCGCAGACCGTTAAAGAAGTGAAACACTGGACCGACAGTCTGTTCTCGTTCAAGGTGTCGCGCCCTGCCTCGCTGCGGTTCCGCTCGGGCGAGTTCGTGATGATCGGCCTGTTGGGCGACAACGGCAAACCCCTGCTGCGCGCCTATTCGATCGCCTCGCCGTCGTGGGACGAAGAGCTGGAGTTCTACTCGATCAAGGTGCAGGACGGTCCGCTGACCTCGAAACTGCAGCACATCAAGGCGGGTGACCAGATCATCCTGCGACCCAAACCCGTTGGCACGCTGGTCCACGACGCTCTGCTGCCCGGCAAACGCCTGTGGTTCTTTGCCACCGGCACCGGCTTTGCGCCCTTCGCCTCGCTGCTGCGCGAGCCGCAAACCTATGAGGACTATGACGAGGTTATCATCACCCATACCTGCCGCGAAGTAGCAGAGTTGGAATATGGCCGTCAGTTGATCGAAAGCATCCGTCAGGACGAAATGCTGGCCGAGCTGATTGGCGAAGGTTTTGCGGACAAGATCCGCTACTACCCGACCACCACGCGGGAAGAGAGCCCCAAGATGGGCCGTATCACCAACCTGCTGAAAGACGGCACCGTATTTGCCGATCTGGGCATTGAGGGCGGCATCCAGCCGGAAACCGACCGCGCCATGGTTTGCGGTTCGCTGGCCTTCAACCTGGACATCAAGGCCATCCTTGAAGAGTTCGGCCTGCGCGAAGGTGCCAATTCCGAGCCCAAGGAATTCGTGATCGAAAAGGCCTTTGTCGGCTGATCCACTCACGCGGGCCGCTGGAATGGTCGTGGCCCGCGCATAAACCTGCTGTTAAACCTGATTTATTCAGCCCATTCGGCAAGGTTGGCGCTTGAATCAAGACGCGCAGCAGTCTAAATTCCGGGCTCGAAATTCTGCAATCATCAAAGGAATGAACCCATAGCCCGCAGACCTCACAACGCGCCGCCGCAACGAGACACTGGCCCGCGCGTCAATGAAAAGATCCGTGCCCCCGAAATTCGCCTGATTGGCGCTGATGGTGACAATGTCGGGGTGGTTCATCCCGCCAAAGCCATGCAACTTGCGGCCGATGCCGGCCTTGATCTGGTTGAGATTTCGCCCAACGCGAACCCGCCGGTCTGCAAGATCATGGACTTCGGCAAGTTCAAATATGAACAGCAGAAACGCGAAAGCGAAGCCCGCAAAAAGCAAAAAGTCATCGAGGTGAAAGAGGTCAAGTTCCGGCCCAACACCGACACCCATGACTATGACGTCAAAATGCGGAACGTGTTCAAGTTTTTGGAAAACGGTGACAAGGTCAAAGTGACCCTGCGCTTCCGTGGTCGTGAGATGGCGCACCAAAATCTGGGCCGCGAGCTGCTGGAACGTGTAGCCGAAGACGTCAAGGATCTGGGTAAGATCGAGAACATGCCCAAGATGGAAGGCCGTCAGATGATCATGATGATTGGGCCTCTGCCGCAGAAATAAAGTCGTAATCCGACCCACGTTTCAAAGCCCCCTCATGCGAGGGGGCTTTTCTTTTCCGGACCGTCAGATCACCTCTGATATCGCTTTGCTCAGCTTTCCGACCAACTCGTCAATCTGCGCCTCTTCGATGATGAACGGTGGCGCCAGAAGGATGTGATCGCCCATCCGCCCGTCGCGAGTGCCGGACATCGGATAACAAATCAGACCTTCGGCCAAAGCCGCCTTTTTGATCTTACCCGCCACTCCGAGCGCAGGGTCGAGCGGCGTTTTGGTGTCGCGATCAGCGACCAGTTCAATCCCCCGAAACAAACCACGGCCCCGAATGTTCCCGACATTGGGATGTTGTCCCAATGCAGCCTCAAGCGCCGATTGCAGCGTGTCGCCCATGACGCCCGCCCTCGCAGGCAAATCACGCCCGGTCAGTTCGCGGACAACGGCCAGTGCCGCCGCAGTCGCGACCGGGTGGCCAATATAAGTGTGACCGTGCTGAAAAAATCCGGACCCATCGCGGATCGCATCGTAAATCCTGCCGGTACACATCATCGCCCCGATCGGCTGATATCCGGCCCCCAACCCTTTGGCGATGCACAGGATGTCCGGCGCCACCTCGTCATGATCGCAGGCAAACAGATGCCCCGTCCGGCCCATGCCGCACATCACCTCATCCAGAATCAGCAGCACGCCGTACTGCTCGCAGATTTCACGGATGCGCTTGAAATACCCCTCGACCGCAGGCACGGCACCCAAAGTCGCTCCGACGACCGGTTCCGCCATAAAGGCCATCACGGTCTCGGGACCCAGCCGCAGGATTTCAGCCTCCAATTCATTGGCCACCCGCTGACCGTAGTCATGGCTGCTCTCATTGTCTGGCTTTTCCACGTATTCATAGCACGGCGCGATATGAGTCATGTCGATCAGCATCGGCGCAAATTGCGCACGTCGCCACGCGTTCCCTCCGGCCGACAAAGCACCCAGAGTATTGCCATGATAACTTTGCCGCCGGGCAATCACATGCCGCCGCTCGGGCTGGCCGATCTCCAGATAATACTGCCGCGCCAATTTGATCGCCGCCTCGGTCGCCTCGGACCCGCCCGAAACGAAATACACACGATCCAGATCGCCCGGCGCCTTTTCAACCAGCAAATCCGCCAGCGCCTCGGCCGGTTCCGAGGTCATAAAACCAGTGTGTGCAAAGGCGATCTTTTCCACCTGCTCCTGCACGGCCCGGATCACCGCCGGATCGGAATGGCCCAGACAGGACACGGCAGCGTCACCGCAATCCAGATACCGGCGACCCTGTGCGTCGATCAGATAGCACCCGTCTCCGCCCGCAGCGACCGGCAGGTCCGATTTCGTGTGGCGTGGAAATACGTGACTCATTCGACTGCCCTTTCCAACATGGCAACAAGCGCCGTCACCGACGCGGCATTGTCTTTCCAAAGGTTTCCGTCCTGATCGGTCAGGCTGTTTTCAAAGCCCACCCGAACGTCTCCGCCGTGCCGGGCCGCGTGCGCCAGACACGCATGTTCCTGCGCGCCAAAAGCGCAAACCATCCAGGGCGACGCGGCTTGGGGAAACTGGTCCAGATCCTGCGGCGAGGATTGCTGACCGGACGTATACCGCCCCAGAACCAAAAGACGGTCCACCTGACCGTCCCGCACAACCCCGGCTTCGAGCCACTGCACCAGCAGCGCGGCGTCTTCGGCATCGTAGAGAATATGCTGCACCCGCGTTCCCTGCTCGGCGCACAGCCCATAGACACGCGGGGCCAGTTCGGGCGCCCGCGCAATTTCCCGCACGGACACCGAGGCCCAACCGGGCCGCACCCGCTCCAGACAGGCCAACTGGGTAGGCACATCGAACAAGCCCGCAGCCTCGGTCGTGATCTGAACGTCCATCTCCGGAACAACCCGGCGCAGTTCAGCCATCGTTTCCAGATAATGACCGGCGTCCAGAGAGTGCTGCCCCCGCATGTCCCGAATGTGCAAATGCAGCCCATGCGCGCCAGCTCCAAAACAAGTACGCGCGGTCTCAACAATCTGATCAATGGAAACGGGCAATTCCGGATGATCCGAATGCCCCCGCCGCGCACCATTCGGAGCGACGAGCACATAGGGACGACGGGCAGTTTCAGTTTTTATTTGCGTGTCTGACATGCTCATACCTCGGGTAGCATTTGCCATCTAATCCAGTGCGTGGCGTTTTTTACTTGTTATTTTCATAACATTTGTTTTTCTTCCCTGATGGAAAACACGCCAAACCAGATCACCGACCGCTTGCGTCATGATATCGGGCAAATGCCCTCGGCCCTGCAAGCCGCCGCTAAGTACGTCATCGACCATCCCGGAGATTTCGGGCTGGACCCGATCCGGACTACGGCGACCAAGATCGGCGTCAGCTCGAATGTTTTGGTCCGGCTGGCGCAACGCATGGGATTTGACAGTTTCGAAGCCTTCCGCGCCCCTTTCCGCAACGCCTTGGTCACGGACCGCGAAGGCGAATTGGGGCAGGATTGGTTAACCACCCTGCAAACCCAAGACGCCTTCAGCAACACGCAGGCCAAACTGGCGCAGAACGAACAGAATGTCGTCGCCCGATCCCTACGCCTGATGAAACCCGAAAAGACGCGCGAGGCGGTCCGGCACATCAAGGCATCCCGCAGGTGTTTCGTCACGGCGACGCGCGCAAGCTACGCGCTGGCCTATTACTTTTCCTATACGGGCCGAATGGCGCATCCGGGAATCCAACTGGTGCCGCGCCATATCGGGTCCGCCGCCGATGACCTGCTGGATGCCGACCAAAACGATTGCCTAGTCGCCGTCACCGTCCACCCCTATTCCGCAGACACCATCCAATCGATGCGGTTCGCAAAACAACGGGGGCTGCGCCTGATCCTGATCTCGGACAGCGACGTGATCGCCCCCGGGGTCGAGCCCGACATCGCCTTCACAGTCAGCACCCGCGCCCTGTACCCGTTTTCCTGTTTCACCGGAGCAATGGCGGTGCTGGAATGCCTGTTGGGCCACCTCTTCGATGCCGGAGGCGACGCGGCCCGGCAGCGCATAGACGCCTATCAAAAGGCACGCGAAGATACCGGGGCCTATTGGCAACCTGCCAAACCACCAAGACTGCGCCGCACATAAAAAGCCCCGGCCTTTCGCCGGGGCTTTGCTCATTCACTGCGTCTTACATGCAGGCTTCGACAGCCCGTTTGGTCATGACGCCGACCAGATGCGCACGATATTCCTTGCTGCCATGCAAATCGGCGATCATGTTGGCCGGGTTGATACGCAAATCCGTCAACGCATCCGCACGGAACTCTTTGTTCAGTGCCTCCTCGGCCTCGGACCAACGGAACACACCGTCTTCGCTTGCACCCGTTACAGCGACACGTACGCCATCGGCAAACCGCGCGACGTAAACACCCACCAGAGCAAACCGCGAGGCCGGTTGCAGGAACTTCTGGTAACTCGCCGCCTGCGGCACCGGGAACCGGATCGAGGTGACAATCTCACCCTCGTCCAGCGCGGTGGTGAACATTCCTTCAAAGAAGTCATCCGCCGCGATTTGCCGCGCATTGGTGACGATTGTCGCGCCCGATCCCAAAACAGCAGCGGGATAACAGGCCGCCGGATCGTTATTCGCAATCGATCCGCCAATGGTACCACGATTGCGCACTGCCGGATCACCGATCTGGCCCGCCAACGCAGCAAGGGCCGGATAGCTGCCCACGGCCTCGGACGCGACCGTGGCATGGGTAGTCGCCCCGCCAACAGCCACCGATCCGTCATCTTCAACGCAAACACCCTTCATCTCGGCGATTCCGTTGACCGACACCAGCTTGGATGGTGCCGCCAGCCGCTGTTTCAGCGTCGGGATCAGGGTCTGCCCACCCCCCAACGCCTGCGCCTCCTCAGCACCCAATGCAGCGACCGCATCAGCAATGGTCGAGGGTTTCTCAAACTCGAAATTGTACATTTCGTCTTCCTTTCCGAAAGGCACTCCGCTGCCCTTCATCTTTTTGGAAATACTCCGGGGAGCGCGAGGGGCTGGCCCCTCGCACCCCAACCTCTCAGCTGTTCATCGCCGCCCAGACGCGCGACGGGCTGACCGGCATGTCGATATGATCGACCGCCTTGCCACCCGAATGCAGCGCATCCAACACGGCATTGACCACCGCTGGCGGCGAGCCAATGGCCCCGGCCTCACCACAGCCCTTCACACCCAAAGGATTGTGGGTACAGGGCGTCTGGCTGGAATGATCGACGCCATAAAACGGCACATCATCGGCACGCGGCATGGCGTAATCCATGTAAGAGGCGCTCAGTAGCTGTCCGTTTTCGTCATAGGCACAGTTCTCAAGCAGCGCCTGCCCAATGCCCTGACCGATACCGCCATGCACCTGACCATCCACGATCATCGGATTGACGATATTGCCAAAGTCATCGGCGGCCGTGAAGGCCTCGATGCTGACCTGACCGGTCTCGGGGTCGACCTCGACCTCACAGGCATAGGCGCCAGCGGGGAAGGTAAAGTTGGCCGGGTCGTAAAACGCGGTCTCCTCCAGCCCCGGCTCAACCTCAAGCGGATAGTTGTGCGGCACATAGGCGGTGAGGGTCACATCGCCCCAAGCCACCGATTTGTCGGTACCCGCAACGCTGAACTGGCCGTCCTTCAGCTCGATATCCGCCTCGGACGCTTCCAGCAGGTGGGCGGCAATCTTCTTGGCCTTCTCGATCACCTTCTCAGTGGCCTTGACCATGGCCGAACCGCAGACCGCTAGCGAGCGCGAGCCATATGTCCCCATGCCAAACGGGATCTTCGAGGTATCGCCATGCACGATCTCGACCATCGACTCGTCGATGCCGATCATGTCGGCCACAACCTGCGGGAAGGCGGTCTCATGCCCCTGCCCGTGGCTATGCGCACCTACCATGACGCTGATCGAACCAGTGGCATTCACCCGCACGGTCGCCGCATCATAAAGACCCGCCCGCGCGCCCAGCATGCCAACGATGTTCGAGGGCGCAATGCCACACGCCTCGATATAGCAGTTGATGCCTAAGCCCCGCAGTTTGCCATTGGCCTCGCTCTGCGCCCGGCGGGCGGCAAAGCCTGCCAGATCAGCAGCGGCCTCCAGCTTGTCCATCGTCCCGTTATAATCCCCGGTGTCATAGGTCAGCGCCACCGGCGTGTCATAGGGGAACTGGGTGATAAAGTTCTGACGGCGCAGGGCAATCGGATCGACTCCCAGCTCGCGCGCAGCCTTGTCCACCACGCGTTCCAACTGGAACGTCGCCTCGGGCCGGCCCGCGCCGCGATAGGCATCCACCGGCACCGTGTTGGTGAACATCGCCTTCACGTTCACCTGAATGACCGGCGTCTTGTAATTGCCGGCCATCAGCGTGCCGTGCAGCCATGTTGGCACGGAACTGGAGAAGGTCGACAGATACGCTCCCAGATTGGCGAAGGTATTGGTGCGCAGACCGACAAAGTTGTTGTCCGCATCCAACGCCAGCTCAATCGTGCTGACATGGTCGCGGCCATGGGCGTCCGACATGAACGCCTCGGATCGGCTCGAGGTCCACTTCACAGGCCGGTTGCAGGCCTTGGCGGCGAAGGTACAGAACGCCTCTTCCGCATAGTGGAAAATCTTGGTGCCAAAGCCGCCGCCCACATCCGGGGCCACCACACGGACCTTGTGTTCGGGCAGACCCAGCACAAAGGCGCACATCAGCAAGCGGATCACATGCGGGTTCTGCGAGGTGGTATAAAGCGTGTACTCATCCGTCCCACGCTTGTATTCGCCCACGGCCACGCGCGGCTCCATCGGGTTGGCGACCAGGCGGTTGTTCACCAGATCCAGCGTGGTCACATGGGCCGCATTGGCGAAGACTTCATTGACCTTGGCGTCATCGGCCTCACCCAGCTGCCAGTCATAGCAGATGTTGTTCTTCAGATCGTCATGGACCAGCGTCGCGCCCTCTTGCGCGGCAGCCTTCATATCGATCACTGCGGGCAGTTCTTCGATGTCGACGTCAATCGCCTCGGCCGCATCGCGGGCCTGCTCGAGGCTATCGGCCACAACGGCTGCGATGGGGTCGCCCACATGGCGCACCTTGCCTTGGGCCAGGATCGGGTGCGGCGGTTCCTGCATCGGCGCGCCGTGCTTGTCGGTCACCTCCCAGCCGCAGGGCATCCCGCCCACGCCTTCGAAGTCCTTGCCGGTGAACACCTTGACCACGCCCGGCATACCCTCGGCGGCCGAAATGTCCACGAATTTGATCCGACCATGCGCGATGTCGGACCGCAGAAAATGCACGTAGGCCTGTCCGGCCACGTTGATGTCGTCGGTGTAATTGCCTGCTCCGGTCAGAAAGCGCACGTCCTCGCGCCGCTTGGAACTGGCTCCGATGCCACTGTCTTTGGGCATTGCTTGTTCTCCTCCCATAAACGGATGCTGGTGCACCCTGTCTCATCCCACGGGCGTCTCCCCCGACGCCCGCAGCGGCATCATTCGGCAGCGATTTTGCTGACGTCCTGACCGGATGCGGCCATGATCGCCTTGACGATGTTGTGATAGCCGGTGCAACGACACAGGTTGCCTTCCAGATACTTCCGTATCTCAGCCTCAGACGGGCGCGGGTTGTCTTTCAACAGCGCCGCAGCGCTCATCACCATGCCCGGCGTGCAGAACCCGCATTGAAGCCCGTGGTGATCCTGAAACGCCTGCTGGATGACATTCAGCGAGCCATCCGCGTTCGCTTGTCCCTCGATCGTGCCGACATCGGCCCCATCTGCCTCGAGCGCCAGCATATTGCAGGATTTGACTGCCTCACCGTTCACGTGGACCACACAGGCGCCGCATTGCGCAGTATCGCAGCCCACATGGGTCCCGGTCAGCGACAGGTGATCACGCAGAAAGCTGGACAGCAGCGTCCGGCCCTCGACATCACCGCTCACGGATTTACCGTTCACGGTCATTGAGACCTGTGTCATATGTTCCTCCCAAAATGAAACTCTCCCTGCGCCGAGTTAAACACGGGAATTTTTGTTTGAGAACAAAAATATTTAGCGACTGTTTTGGTCAGCCACTTGGCCAGTCATCACAGGTAAAGCGCGGTCTTGAGAAGGCAAATTATCGCCGCGACGCACGCGGCTGCGGTCGTGTCGGGATTTCCTTGAGCAGCCCGCCAACGCCCATCGCCGCAATATCCGCGCCGGTCGTCGCGATCCCGCAGGCGACCCGCGACAGGACCCAATCCGCCCCGTTCAACGCCGGAGACCGCGCACATCCCGGCAACCCGATCACCGGGCGTTCGCCGAGCCCCCCCAGAAACAACAGGTTCCCCGGATCGACCGGCATTCCGAAACGGTCCACCTGCCCGCCCGCAGCACGAAGTGCCTGAGGCGCCACGTCGGACACATCCGAGGTGGCCGAGCCGGTCAGGATCATCACAACATCGCCCTGCGTTTCCATGATGGCCCTCGACAGCGCCTCTGTCTGGTGCGGGACAATACGGATATCGGCCAGTTCCAACCCAAGGGCCTCCACCCGCCCCTGAATCGCAGCAATGCCTTTCTCGTTCGGTGGCCCGCCGGGAATGTCGGTTACCACCAGCCCGGCGTTTCGGTAGACCGGCGTGGCAAGACGGATCGCACCCTTCGCCAGTCGCGACACCTCTAGAACGTCTCCGCCCGGAACGGCGTAGGAAATCACCTTGATCGTCGCAACCATGCCGCCCGCGCTCATCTGCTGGTATTGCGGTACAGTGGCCACGGTGATCATCGGGTTGACCTGATTGAACGCCTCGAGCGCCGCGACATCCAGAACCGCAACCCCCGGCCCATCTGCCAACAGGTTCACCCGGCCGGTGAATGGTTGTGTCACCCGCAACGCTGCAGCGCTGGGATCGGGGACCAGTGCGTCGGCCAGCCTCCCGGCCGCTTTGTCTTCGTGACAGTCTCCGGGATCCAGTTGGGCGACCGTGACTGAACTATGTCCGGCTGCGGCCAATGCCGTCTGGTGCTCGGTGGTCAACAGAAGGCCCTTGCGCAGTTTTGTATCACCGACCTTAACGGAATGAGCCAGGATTGCTCCGGCAGCCTGATCGACGGGAACGGGGCCGAACTTCACGCTTTGCCCCGCAAGACGGCTGTCATTTGCGCCAGTATGGACACCGCGATTTCCGACGGGTCCGCAGCACCGATGTCAAGACCAATCGGGCCGTGGATGCCCGCGATCTGTGCGTCGGTGAAACCGGCCTCTTTCATCCGCGCCACCCGTTTGGCATGGGTCCGGGTCGAGCCCAGAGCGCCAATATAGAACACCCCTGCCCGAAGCGCAGATTGCAGCGCCGGATCATCCAGCTTGGGGTCATGGGTCAGCAGCACCACGGCCGTCCGCGCATCCATCCCCAGCTTGGCAACCGCCTCGTCCGGCCAGTCGGTCAGGATCGTCTCACCGGGAAAGCGCGCGCTGGATGCAAAGGCATCACGCGGGTCGATAATGACCGGATCGTAACCGGCGATCCGCGCCATCGGCACCAATGCCTGCGCGATATGCACCGCGCCAACGATGATCAGCCGCAGTGGCGGGTTATGCACCGCCACAAAGGTCTGGCCGTCTTCCTCGAACCCCGACCGATCCATGCGCAGCCGGTTCGCATAGGCGTTGCGCCGCAGAGCGCGATGACCGGTTTCGATATTCACCTCATAGGCCAGGGGTTCACGCCGGGCGCGGGCGTCGACCAGTTCGCGCAGCATCGGTTCGGGCAGCACCTTGCCCACCGGTTCGACCAACACACGGATGGTTCCGCCACAGGCCAACCCGACGGCAAAGGCATCCTCGTCGCTGACGCCGAATTCCAACAGCCGCGCCTCGCCCTCGTCGATCGCCTCAAGCGCCTCGACCACAACCGCGCCTTCGACACAGCCGCCCGAGACCGATCCTTCGATACGACCGTCCCCGCCGATGACCAGCTGAGCGCCCACGCGCCGCGGCGCACTGCCCCAGGTCTCGACCACCGTGGCCAATGCAACAGGTCTTCCGTCGCTGTACCAGCACAGGGCCGTTTCAGGGCTATTGTCGAATCTGTCCATTGCACCCTCCCGGAGTGTTCAGCCCCAACATAGGCAGGTTTGACGCGATGAAAAGGAACCCATGCCCCGCGGGGTGTTGCTGGGTTCCAATTTATCGGACCTTCGGCACGATAAAGCCCAGGAACCCTCGGTTTACGCAAAGGATTGATTGTCAGCAGGCCTGATTCTAGCCTACACGCGCGGCTGGTGCATTCCAGTATGCGCATATTAATTTTTCACAAAGGAGACAGAGAGTTGAAACGCATTTTTACACTCGGAATGGCAATCGGTCTGCTGGCGTCGACTGCGGTCAGCGCGGATACTTTCCTGCGTTATGGTGAAGTCGAGGGATGGAAAATCTTCATCGATCAGGACAAGAAGTCCTGCCTGATCGAAGCTGTAGATGACTCGGAAAACGTGGTTCAGATGGGGCTGACCGAAGACCGCAGCGTCGGTTATGTGGGTGTGTTTACCAAGGCCAAGACCGACATCAAGCGCGGCGAGAAAGAAGCCGTGGCCATCCTTCTGGGTGACAGCATCTATCTGGGTGAAGCCACCGGCATAAAGGGCAATATCACCAAAGGGTATTCCGGCGGATATGTCCTGTCCGATGACCCTCAGTTCGCGGAAGACATTGCCAAGCAGAAGGTTATGGTCGTGTTTCCCGAGAAAGAATTTGCCTTCACCGTCGATCTGACCGGCACTTACAAGGCCATGGAAATGGCGCGGAAGTGCAACGAAGAACAGGTGGGCGGCTAATCACCCCGAAAGCGCGGTCATCAGCCGCGCTTTCTCACCGACGTCGTCGGGTTGTGAGATGACGGCGGCAAGGTCTTCCAGCGACACAATCGAATGCCCCGCGCGGAAGCTGTCCACATGCGGCAGCATCGCAGCAACGCCCTGCGCCTTGGGGGCGAACCCATCCCAGCGTAGCAGCGGATTCAGCCAGATCAGACGGCGTGCAGACAAATGCAGCCGATCCATTTCCTTTCCCAATGCCTCGGGGTTACCACGGTCCAACCCGTCCGAGATCAGCAACACCACCGCCCCCTGCCCCATGACCCGGCGCGACCAGTCACGGTTGAACGCGTGCAGGCATTCTCCGATCCGCGTACCGCCTTCCCAGTCCTGCGCCTCGGCCCCGGCAGCGGCCAACGCGGCATCCACGTCGCGCTGCTGCAGGTGGCGAGTGATATTGGTCAGCCGTGTGCCAAAAGTGAAGGCATGGACCCTGGCCCAACCGGCGCCTTTGGCGTTCGAAACCGAGTGCAGGAAATGCAGGATGATCCGGCTGTACTGACTCATTGATCCCGAGATATCACACAACACTACAAGGTTCGGCCAGCGCGGTTTGGGCTTCAGGCGCGCG
Organism: Ruegeria sp. AB10; assembly: GCF_056542745.1. Lineage (NCBI taxonomy): Bacteria > Pseudomonadati > Pseudomonadota > Alphaproteobacteria > Rhodobacterales > Roseobacteraceae > Ruegeria > Ruegeria sp. AB10. The sequence continues at coordinate 277,576 of NZ_JBQGAI010000001.1, forward strand.
ATATTGCGCAGCTCTCCGCCCTGACGCATCGCTGCGCGCAAGGTGCGGGCGCGGTCGATGCGATGGCCGGTATGGCTGGCCTGACCCCGCCGGGAGTCGATGGGTTTCACCGGCAACGTCAACCGCGCCAGCATACGTTTGGCCTGTGCGATCTCGCTCGTGCTCATCTGTTCGAAATCCAGACTGCGCAGCCGTTCCTCGGAGGACGCGGTTTGCGAGGCGTCAATCTCCAGCTCGGTCTCTTCTTCCTGCTCGACCGCCTCGGACAAGTCGCGTTCAACGCCGTCCAGCAGCGCTTCGGCCGCGCGTTTTTCGGCCGGATCGGCTTTGCGTTCCTCTTGCACGCCACGGATGGCGGGCAGCATCATGGCCATCATGTGTTCCATGTAACGCGGGTCGCGCCAGTACAGGCGAAAAACCTGTGCGAACACCGTCCGATGCTCAGGTCGACTGACGAAACAGGCGTGCAGAGTCCAGTAGAAATCCTGCTTTGCCGTGAACCCGGCCGCCTGCACGGCGCGGATCGCGTCGACCACCCGCCCCGTTCCAATCGGCAATCCAGCCTTGCGCAAGGCCCGCGCGAAATGGGTGATGTTCTGCGCCAGTTTCGGGTTGTCGGGAATATCGAGGAGGAGTTGTTCTGCCATCAGGCGTCATGGGGGCGCTGCCCCCATACCCCCGGAGTATTTGGGAAAAGATGAAGCATCAGGTCGGTTCCAACGTGGCTTTGGCCTCGTCCAGAATCCGTTTCGCCTCGGACCCCTGCAGTTTCTGGATGTCGTCCTGGTACTTCAGGATCGCGCCCAGCGTGTCGCCGATCACCTCGGGGCTGAGGTTGATCACGTCCAAAGCCAGCAGGCATTTGGCCCAGTCGATGGTCTCGGCCACGCCGGGTTTCTTGAACAGATCCTCGGTGCGCAGATGCTGGACAAAGGCGACTACTTCACGGCTGAGCGCCTCGGCGGCCTCGGGGGCGCGGGCGTGCAGGATTTCGATTTCGCGGTCGAAATCGGGGTAATCGACCCAGTGATAAAGACAGCGGCGCTTCAGCGCGTCATGCACCTCGCGCGTGCGGTTCGAGGTGAGGATGACGATGGGCGGTTCCGGGGCTTTCACGGTGCCCAGTTCAGGGATGGTGACCTGAAAATCGCTGAGCGCCTCCAGCAGGAAGGCCTCGAAAGGTTCGTCGGTGCGGTCCAGTTCGTCGATCAGCAGGACCGGGGCGCCATTTTCATCCGGGCGCATCGCCTGCAGCAGAGGGCGTTCGATCAAGTACTCGTCTGAAAACAGCTCATCTTGCAACGCGCCACGATCCGCACCGCCCGATGCCTCGGCGGTTCGGATTGCCACCATCTGCGCCGGGAAGTTCCATTCGTAGACGGCGGACGAAGCATCCAACCCCTCGTAGCATTGCAACCGGATCAGGCGCCGGTTCAGGCCTGCCGCCAGCGCTTTGGCGATCTCGGTCTTGCCCACCCCGGCCTCGCCTTCCAGAAACAGCGGACGGCCCAGCTTCAGCGACAGGAACACAACCGTGGCCAGTGCCCGGCCGCAGACATAGCCCTGCGCGCCCAGCATGTTCTGAACGGCGTCGATGGAATTTGGTTGCATCATGTCATGTCTCTCCCTCGGCACAACAGGTCACGGCGGCGCGCGCGCGTCAAGGCCGTGGTCATTCCGGGACTTACGGCGATCGGGTGCGTTGACAAGGCCTTTCCCGCGCGCGGCCTGTGTGATAGCGGAGGCGCCATGACCGATAGCATCACGATCCGCCGCCCCGACGACTGGCATCTGCACCTGCGCGATGGCGCGATGTTGCAGGCCGTCCTGCCCGAAACCGCGCGCCATTTTGCCCGCGCGATCATCATGCCCAATCTTGTGCCGCCGGTCGTGCGCGGCGATCAGGCCGCCGCTTATCGCGACCGCATCATGGCCGCCCTGCCCGAAGGCATGACGTTCGAGCCGCTGATGACCTTGTACCTGACCGAGGACACCGATGCGGACGATGTGGCCGCGGCCCATGCCAGCGGGCTGGTCAAGGCGGTGAAGCTGTATCCGGCGGGGGCCACGACAAACTCGGCCTCGGGCGTGCGGGATTTCGACAAGGTGCGACCGGTGCTGGAGAAGATGGCTGAGATCGGTCTGCCCATGTGCGTCCACGGTGAAGTTACCGATGCAGAAATCGACATCTTTGACCGTGAGGCCGTGTTCATCGACCGTGTTCTGGACCCGATCCGCAAGGCCACCCCGGGCCTGCGCGTGGTGATGGAGCATATCACCACCGCCAACGGCGTGGACTACGTTAAGGCCAACGAGACCGATCTGGGCGCGACCATCACCGCGCACCACCTGATCATCAACCGCAACCACATTCTGGTGGGTGGCATCAAGCCCCACTACTACTGCCTGCCCGTCGCCAAGCGGGAAGAGCACCGGCTGGCGTTGCTGGCCGCTGCGACCTCGGGCGATGCGCGGTTTTTCCTGGGTACTGACAGCGCGCCGCATACGGATGCGAACAAGGAAATGGCCTGTGGGTGCGCCGGGTGCTTCACGGCGACGAACACCATGTCTCTGGTGGCCGAGATGTTCGAACGCGAAAACGCTTTGGACAAGCTTGAAGGGTTTGTTTCGCTGAACGGGCCTTCGTTCTACGGCCTGCCGGTGAACGAGGGCACCATCACCGTGACCAAAGGGGAGCCCGTCGTTTACCCGGACAAGATCGAATCCGGCGAGGGTCCGGTAACCGTCTTTGATCCGGGCTTTCCGCTGCATTGGCGCGTGATCTAATCCGCCAGTCTTTTTGCCAGATCGCGGGCGCGGCCACCGGTGCGCAGCATCGACCAGATCGCGTCCGCCTCTTCGCTTCCGATCAGCTTGGCGGCCTTGCCGCGCACCCGGTCTTCGCGGTCCGATAAGCTCATCGGCGCCAACAAATCATGGGTTGCCTCAAGCCGTGCACCGTCGCGGCGCAACAAGGTCAGATGCGCCTGCGTTTCTGACAGCGTTTCATCCGCTTCGACCGACACCCGATCCCGCAGGGACTTCAGGCGTGGGTCCGCGCAGACCTTGTCCGTATAGCTGGCGGGCAACGCCGTGTCATAGCCAAGCGCCTGCATGGCGATCACCGTCCGGTACGAAAACTTGGCCCCCAGACCCGTGGTCGGAGATATCTGGTTGCAAACGCTCATCCAGCGCGGATGGGTCTTGACCTTGATCTTGGCCACTTCGGGTTCAGCAATGTCCAGATCGCGCGCGGCCTCAAGTGCGGCGTGCAGGCCGTGACAGCAAGCGTGGAACTTGTGGCTGATGCTCTCGAACAACCATTCCTCGCCCAACCCGTCCAAAGCGGTTGGGGCATCCCCCTCACCGCTATGCGTCGCGCCAAAACCATACTGCCCCTCCAACGCATCCGTGTTGGGTTCAAAGCCTTTTGCGACCAGCAAGGCGGCTTCAACACCGGCCGAGGCCGCGAGACCAGCGTTATAAGGTTTTCCCATCGTACCAAACTGCGCCTTGAGGCCAGCGGCGCGGGTCGCCGTCAGACCCAGCACTTTGCGCATTTGTGCAACCTCAAAGCCCAGGATGCGGCCCGCTGCAACGGCTGCACCAAACGCGCCTGCTGTCGCAGTCTGATGGAATCCTGCCTGATAATGGTCGCGGCCCAACCACAGACCCATGCGGATCGAAACTTCCATCCCCACCAGCGCGGCCTCGAGGAAGTCGACAAGAATGCGGTCATCCCATTCGGTCAGCACCAAAGCGGCGGGTAAAACTGCAACAGAAGGGTGCCCGATATGGGCAAAATGCGTGTCGTCATAGTCCAGCGCGTGCGACGCGGTGCCATTGACCAAGGCCGCCCCGCGCATCGGAGCCGCGCCGCCGCCGAACAGATGCGCTTGCGCCGCGCCCTCTTCGCCCAGCACCAGATCACGCACAGACTTTGAGACCGTCTCAGCAGCCCCGGCGCGCCCCACGGCAACCCAGTCCAGAACGGACAGAGAGGTAACGACCCGTGTCTGCAAAGTCGTCTCGACAGGACCTGCCGCGAACGCAGCCAGAGAAGTGGAAAAATCGCTCATGGGCGCAGTCTAGCGTGCGCCGTTTGCGGGTAAAGACCTAGTGGTACAAATCCGCGGCGCGGGTCTCGAACGCCTGAACGATCCGGTGCATGGCTTCGTTGAATACGACGCCAATGATGCCCTGCAGGATGGCGTTCTTGAATTCGAAATCCACGTGGAAGGACACGTTGCACCCACCCTCGGGCGCGTCCGCGAACTGCCAGTCGGACTTCATGTATTTGAAGGGGCCGTCCAGGTATTCAGTGTCGATCTTCATCTGGTCGGGGAACAGCGTCACCCGGCTGCCGAACCTTTCACGGAACACCTTGAACGAGATGACCAGATCCGCCTCCATCACCTGCGCCTCACCTGCGGCATAGGTCCGTCGGATGCGGGCGGCGGCACACCAGGGCAAAAACTCGGGGTATTTCGCCACATCCGCAATCAGATCGTACATCTGTTGCGCCGTATACGGCAGGTGGCGGGTTTCCGAATGGGTAGGCATGGCGTCCGGTATTAACTGGTGACAATGCCGCGTGATTTCGTATGTTGCGCGCCAAAGATCAAGGGGGCAGCGATGAGCGACCGCGCATATGTGATAGATGAGATGATCTCGGCCAAGGCCATCGCCGCCCGGATCGAGGAGCTGTGCCGCGAGATCACCGCCGAGTTCGGCAATACTGACAAGCTGGTTGTTGTTGGCCTGCTGCGCGGCAGTTTCGTCTTCATTGCTGATCTGGTGCGGGAACTGGACTTGCCGATCGAGGTGGATTTTCTTGAAGCCTCTTCTTATGGCGATTCGATGGAAAGCAGCCGGGAAGTTCGCATTCTCAAGGACTTGCGCGGCGCAATTGAAGGCCGCGACGTTCTGGTCGTCGAGGATATCGTCGATACCGGTCACACGCTGAACCACGTGACCAACCTGCTGCGCAGTCGCAAACCCGCGCGGCTGAGATCCATCGCCCTGCTGGACAAACCCAGCCGGCGCGAGGTTGATTTCCGGTCCGATTGGATTGGATTCGAAATACCGGACGAGTTCGTCGTGGGTTACGGAATCGACTACGCGCAGCGCAATCGCAACCTGCCATTCATCGGCAAGGTTCGCTTTACCGAGGGCTAAGCGGCCCCAGAACCTGTTGAATCGCAGCAAGGAAAACCCCGGTTCCCACCGGAATCAGCGCATCCGGGAAATCGTAATCGGGGTTGTGCAGTTGCGGGTGATCCACGCCTGAGCCAAGCCAGAACATCGCAGATTTGGCGCCCTTGCCGAACTGTCCGAAATCTTCCGAGAACTTTTGCGGGCTGGGTGTCAAGGTGCAGGGCACCCCCATTTCGTTGCAAGATCGGCTGAGAACATCAACGGCCTCGGGCGCGTTTACGCAGGCCTCGAACACGTCTTCATAAACGATTTTGCACCCCAGCCCTTGATCCGAGGCAACCCGCGCCACCAACGCCTCGGCCTCGTTCATCAGGTCCTGCATCCGTGCGTCAGCGACAGTGCGCAGGGTCACCCACAGCTCGGCTTGCCCAGGAGCAACGCCAAAGGTCGGTTCGCCCAGGCTGGCATGGGTCACGGTCGTCAGGGCAAACTCGGCATCCAGAGGCCCACCCTTCCCCATCTCCGCCAGTTGCGGCATCAGAGTGGCCAGCGCCTCAGCCGGTGAAATCCCATCCTGCGGCGCCGCTGCGTGTGAGGTCTTGCCGGTCAGAACAACTTTCATACCACGCGAAGCACAATTGGCAGGCCCTTCGCACAGCAACACATCCCCCTGCGCCACGCCCGGCAGGTTATGCAGTGCAAACACAAAGTCGGGCGCGATTTCGGCAAACGTTGGGTCGGCCCGAAAGGCGATGGCACCCTGCCCGGTTTCCTCGGCCGGTTGGAAAATCAAAACCACGCGGCCCGTTTGCGGGCGGGTTTGGGCCAGATGCTCGGCCACGCCCAGAACCATCGTCATATGGCCATCATGCCCGCACAGATGCCCCTTGCCCGGAACACGCGAGATATAATCCGCGTCAGAGATTTCCTGAATCGGCAACCCGTCCAACTCGCACCGAATGGCAACGGTTGTCCCGGCTTGACCGCTGTCGAAAACGCCCGCCACACCATGTCCGCCGATACCTGTCAGCACCTGATCAGCACCTCGGGCGCGCAGTTCATCCGCAATCCGGGCAGCGGTTTGTTCCTCCTGCCCGGAAATCTCGGGGTATTGATGCAGTTCGTGGCGCAGCCAGGTCAGCCAAGCAAATGTATCGGGTGTCACCCTTGCTCCAGCTTTTTCTGACGGGCATCGCGCAGGCGGGCAAAGTCATCCCCGGCGTGATAGGACGACCGGGTCAGAGGCGTCGCAGATACCATCAGGAATCCCTTGCCAAAAGCGGCCTTCTCGTACGACGCGAATTCCTCGGGCGTGACAAAACGATCAACGCCGTGGTGCTTGGGTGTCGGCTGCAGATACTGGCCGATGGTCAGGAAATCGATATCGGCCGCACGCATATCGTCCATGACCTGTCGGACCCGTTGCTCGTCCTCTCCCAAGCCGACCATGATGCCGGATTTGGTAAAGATCGACGGGTCCATCTCCTTTACCCGCTGCAACAGCCGCAGCGAATGGAAATAGCGCGCACCGGGGCGCACTTCGGGATACAGGCCGGGGACGGTTTCAAGATTGTGGTTGAACACATCCGGCTTCGCCTCGACCAAAACTTCCAGAACAGACGGGTCACATTTCAGAAAGTCCGGCGTCAGAATTTCGATCGTCGTCTTCGGCGAGCGGTGACGCACCGCACGGATGGTCTGCGCAAAATGTTCTGCCCCGCCATCTGTCAGGTCATCCCGGTCCACCGAGGTGATGACGACGTGGTTCAGCCCCAGTTTTTGCACCGCATGAGCCACCCGACCGGGTTCGAACGCATCCAGATCGTCAGGGCGACCGGTCGCGATGTTGCAGAATGTGCAGCCACGGGTACAAATCTCGCCCATGATCATCATGGTGGCGTGGCCCTGGCTCCAACACTCGCCGACATTCGGGCACCCGGCCTCTTCGCAGACCGTCACGAGGTTGTTCTCGCGCATGATCTTGTGGGTATCGGCATACCCTTTCCCACCTGGGGCCCTCACCCGAATCCACTTGGGTTTTTTCGGCTGCGCATTGTCCTGGCGATGCGCCTTTTCGGGATGACGTTGTTCGGGGATCTTCAGATCACGCACGGTCGGCTTTCCTGACTTTGGGTCACTTTGCTTCGACATAATATAAACTGCAGCGCTTAGCTACGCCACCCGTGCATAGCTGCCATAACAGCGCACTATGCGCTTGCAGAAAAACACCGGGGAAATCCCGGCAAAATTCTATTAAAAACAGCACGCTTTGCGGTTTTCGCCAGAATTCGCGTTCGCGTCAACAATCACGTTGAAGCCAATTTAGAACTGTTTTAAATCTTCGGCAGTTCACAGATGAATCACAGGAAATTGAGCATGAAATCCGGTACCAACCTGCCTGACGTAACCTTTCACACCCGCGTCCGTGACGAGGCCGTCGAAGGCCCCAACCCGTTTCGTTGGGAAGACAAGACCACCGCAGATTACTTTGCTGGCAAACGGGTGATCCTGTTCTCGCTGCCCGGTGCGTTCACCCCCACCTGTTCGACCTACCAGCTGCCCGGTTTTGAAAACGGCTATGCCGAATTCAAGGAAAAAGGCATCGACGAGATTTACTGCATGTCGGTGAATGACAGCTTTGTCATGAACAAATGGGCGCAGGATCAAGGCCTGAAAAACGTCAAGGTCATCCCGGATGGCTCGGGCGAGTTCACCCGCAAAATGGGTATGCTGGTCGACAAGGACAATCTGGGCTTTGGCATGCGCTCGTGGCGCTATGCTGCCATCGTCAACAACGGCGTGGTCGAGGCATGGTTCGAAGAGCCCGGCCTGATGGACAACTGCCCCGAAGATCCCTATGGCGTGTCCTCGCCGGAAAACCTAAAAAAGCACCTGGACGAAGCCAAAGAACCGGCTCTGGCCTAAGCTTTTCAGCGATCCAATACAAAAGACCCGCCATCGGCGGGTCTTTTCGTTTTCAGGTGCGGGTCGCGGTCACGATGTCTTCGCCGACCCGTTGGATGACCTGGGCCAGTCCGTCGAACCAGTCCTCTCCTCCTGTCGACGCACGCCGCACCAAGCCAACGGTCCGCGCCGGTTGAGGCGTGCTGAAGCGCATCAGTTTCAACCCGGGCACAGCCTCGGATTCCGACCGCGCGGCAAGCTCGGGCATCAGGGTCAGACCAAAGCCTTCGGCAACCAGTCGCGACAGGGTTGCCAGTGAGGACGCACCCATATTGATCAGCCCGCTGCTGCGGTCTTGCCCGCAGACATCAAGCGCCTGATCCGTCAGGCAGTGGCCATCGTCCAACAACATCAATTGTGCGGTTTGCAGGTCCAGCGGTCGCAGGGCCTCGGGATTTGTTGCCATCCCCTGCAGACGCGCCGTGCTTCCGGCCAGAAGGAACCGATCCTGAAACAGGGGCAGTTCGAACAGTTCATTTCCCCCAACTGGCAGGGCCACGACGCCGGCGTCGATTTCCCCGGCGCGCAGCATGGTCAGCAGGCGCTCGGTTCTGGCCTCACGTACCTGCACGCGCAGCGACACGTCCGAGGCACGCAATCCGGCCAATACGCCGGGCAGCAGATACGGCGCTATTGTGGGAATGATCCCAATCGCCAGCGACCTATGCCCGCCAGACCGGTCCCTGGCGAATTGATCCAGCCTGTCGGCGGCCCCCAGAACCTGACGCGCATGGTCCAGCACGTCGCGCCCCAACGGAGTCAGCAGGATGTCGCGGGCCTGGCGTTCGAATAGCGGCCCGCCCAGACTTTCCTCCAGCGCCTTGATCTGCACCGACAAGGCGGGCTGAGACACATGGCAGGTCTGCGCCGCCCGACCGAAATTTCGCTGTTCGGCGACGGCGCTGAAATACTGCAATTGTCTGAGAGTGAAATTCATAACCTGTGACTATCACTTGACCGCACAAGCGCAACCAAAACATATCACCCGATCATACGATTGCGCTCTGACTGGCATTCGTAATGCCGCTTGAGTCGCTGCAGCGCGATCCGCAGCACGATCTTGCCCGACCGCGCCGACCAGCCCATGCGTTTTTCAGCCAGCTCCAGCCCCTCAAGATAGCAGCAGCAGCGCAGCGCCACGTCACTCAGCCCCGGCCCGAGATCCGACAAGGCATGTTCCACACGATCCCGCGCGTCGGACGAACCCCGCCCGCCATGGGCCTCGCTTTTGAAACTGCCGCGCCCTCCGGCGGTGAGAAAATGATCCCAGTTCTGCGCGACCTGCGGGCCGATTTGCGCCAGTTCGAAATCCTCACGCAGACGCTCGCCCGCAGCGACCAGCGTTTCATCCAGAAATGGTTTGCCATCCCGGTCCCGCCTGCGTGCCAATGCAATCAAAGGACTTTCCGCCGCGCTGTACCGAATGCGCCTTGGTCGGTCGGGTTTCGCAGCCGCGCCCTGCCCCGGAACCATTTGCGCCTGGAAAGAAGCGGGTGCTTCGGCCATGCCAAATTCATTGCGTTCACGCGCCTTGTTTTCGGCCTCGGCAATCAGACGGCTCAGCGCGGTTCGGCCCGCCGACGAAATGCGATAGCGCGAAATCCGGCCCGGATTGTCACAGGAAATCCAGTCCTTCAGGGCCAGTGCCTGCGCGATCCTGCACTCAACCACGGCGGTTCTGGTGGCCCCGGTGTCGCCGGTGTCGCGGACCACAACGGCCTTGTCCATTTCCTCGGCCACCGCCAGAACCGACCCCGTTTCACACAACCGACGTAGAATCCGCAGGGCTTCACGGTTGAATTCCTCGTCCCTGGCGGCTGCGGTGTCCTCTTGTGTCGCTGCAAACGTGTCGCCTGCGCCGGTTTCCGGATCGGCAAAATGCGTCTCGGCCAGCGATTGCAGCACAGCATCCACCAAAGGATCGTCTCGCCGCATTTCGATCCGTCTGATCTGTCTGAGAATGGTCGAAGCATGGCACCCCGCAGATCGCGCGATATCGCGGATCGACTGGCCGGTCTCTGTGTGGGCAAGATATCTCTGCGCCCCCTCAGGTACCCAAGCCGGAATGGTGAAAGCCATGTTGTTTTCCATAGTTCCTTGCCCTCGTCGAAACACCAGTCTGTTCTCAATCGCCCCCGATGAGTTCGTTAACCAATTCTAACTAGAGTTGCTTTCGTTACTCGTTCGTTAACCCGCGGGGACAAGAACCAGATTTGATTCAAAAACATAAACACTCATGAAGTCAGAGTTCGGCGCGAACCCAATCAAGGCAACACCCGCTTAGGTTGTGTGACAAACAGGGCAACTTCTACTCGAACAAGGAACCCCCGAGATGCAGGACCTGATGACCATGATTACCACCCTCCGCCGCCCTCGCCTGTTGGCACGGGCCGCGAAATTCGGGGCGCAGGACTATGACCGGGAACGTCATCTGCAACGTATTCTGGGATACGGCGCGCTGCCCGGCACCGGTGCGGCACTGGTTCGGCTGATGGAAATGGAGCGAGAGGTTAACGCGCAGCGCTTGGAAGAAGACGCAGCCTATTCGCTGGTGCGTCATCTGGACTTGCTGATCGCATTGCTGGGCGAGGCGCAGCTGTATCAAGCCAGCCGCGCCTCGCAATATCAGTGATCAGGTGAAGGCATCCGGCATGGATGCTTTCTTTTCCGCCACGTATTCGTTCAGCGCGGCGTTGATTTCCGGGTCGAGTTGCGGCTGCTGGTAGTTCGCCAGCAGATGCTCGACCCGCGTGGCGGCCAATGTCCGCGTGTCGCGCGCGCCTTCGTCTTCCCAGGTCTCGAAGGGCTTGTAGTCCAGCAATTCGCTTTTCCAGAACGCATCTTTGAAGTTGGCCTGAGTATGGGCGCAACCCAGATAGTGGCCACCGGGGCCAACTTCGCGAATTGCTTCCATGGCCTGCGCGTTCTCGTCATAGGCAACGCCTTTGGCCAGACCGTGCAGAACGCCCAACTGATCGGCATCCATGACGAACTTCTCAAAGTCCGCAACCAAGCCGCCTTCCAGCCAGCCACACGAGTGCAGCATGAAGTTCACACCGGCCATCAGACCCATGTTCAGCGAGTTCGCGGTTTCATACGCAGCCTGCGCATCCGGCAGTTTCGAGCCGCAGAACGATCCGGCCGAGCGGAACGGCAGGTTCAGACGCCGCGCCAGCTGACCCGCGCCATAGGTGACCATAGACGCCTCGGGCGTCCCAAAGGTCGGCGCGCCCGAGTTCATGTCGATCGACGACACAAAGGCACCAAAGATCGCAGGAGCACCCGGGCGGATGATCTGGCTGTACGCCACGCCGGCCATGACCTCGGCCAGAACCTGCGTCAGCGTACCGGCAACCGAAACCGGTGCCATCGCCCCACCCACGATAAAGGGCGAGATGATGCAGGCCTGATTGTTCTTCGCATAGACCTCAAGCGAGCCCATCATCACATCGTCGAAAGTCATCGGCGAGTTGATGTTGGTCAACGAGGTCATGACAGTGTTTTCCTGCACGAACTCTTTGCCGAACAGGATTCCACACATATCAATCGAATCCTGCGCGCGGCTGGGATCGGTGACCGAGCCCATGAACGGCTTGTCCGACAGGGTCATGTGCGCCATCAGCATGTCCAGGTGACGCTTGTTCACCGGAACGTCGGTCGGTTCACACACGGTCCCGCCCGAGTGGTGCAGCCACTTGGACATATAGGCCAGTTTCACGAACTTATTGAAATCGTCCATGGTCGCATAGCGACGACCGCCGTGACTGTCGCGCACGAACGGAGGTCCATAGACCGGCGCCAGAACCAGATTGCGACCGCCGATGACAACCGATTTCTCGGGATTGCGGGCGTGCTGGGTAAACTGGCTGGGCGCTGTCTTGATCAGTTCACGCGCCAAACCGCGCGGAATGCGTACGCGCTCACCGTCAACATCGGCGCCAGCGTCTTTCCAACGCTGCAGCGCGGCCGGATTGTCAACAAAGTTGACGCCAACCTCGGCCAGAATGGTTTCCGCGTTGGCTTCGATGATCTCCAACGCCTCTTCGTTGAGAACCTCGAAATTCGGAATATTCCGTTCGATGTACTTCGCCGTTTCGATACGAACCGCGGTGCGCTCGGCCCGGCGGGCGGCTCCGCCACCGCCTCTGGCTCTGCGTCGGGTGTTTGCCTCTGCCATGAGATAATCCCGTTAGTATGTTCACGTTGCAAATCGTGTTACCGGAACCGCCAATCACACCAGAAGTGGATTGCGGCGCAATAGGGGTAAAAGCGACATGTGGGCCACTTCTATTTTGTTTTGACCCATTTCCCCTGATGTTCATGATAGGGACATGGAATCGGAAACGCAAAAAACCCCCTCTCCTGAAGCTGAACGAAAATCCCTTGATGCGGCTGAAATTGGCGCCGTTGCACACCTGTATCGGGGCGAAGTTTACCGCAGCACCATCTGGCGCACGAGATTGGATACGACGACGAACTGGGCGGTCGTCACGCTGGGTGTTGCGCTGTCGATCTCCTTTTCCTCGCCCGAGGCCTCTCCGCTGCCGCTGGTTCTTGTGGGCGTTCTGATCATCCTGTTCCTGATGCTCGAAGCGCGGCGCTACCGGTATTTCAACGTGTGGCGCGCCCGCGCCAGATGGCTTGAGACCCATTTCTACGCGCCGCTGCTGTATGACGGCGATCTGCACATGGAGGAGAACTGGCAAAAGGTTTTGGCGCAGGACTATCTGCACCCGCGCTACCACGTCAGCCTGATGGTCGCGATCGGGCGGCGAATTCGCAGGAACTACCTGTGGATTCTATTGATCCAGAGCCTGGCCTTCTGCGTGAAGATCTCGGTCCACCCCAGCCCGGTCGAGAATTTTTCGCAGGCCATCGACCGTGCCGACGTCGGCCCCATTCCCGGCGAGGCGCTCATCATTACGGGCATATTCTACATATTGTGCTGGTCCGTCATCGCGATCTGGAGCTACCGGGCGGATGTCAGCCGCGCCTCCCACCGCGGTAGTGAAAAGTCGGAATCAATGGGCTGATCTGTTCAGATTGCTTTATTCAGGGCGACGGAATTGCCGGTGACTTCGGTTTCCACCCAACCCAGATGCGCATAAACCGCGCGCGTATCCCGCATAAGACGGTGAGTACGCAATACCATACGCGAACAATCCGCCTCGCACGCTTCGGCCTCAGCCAGCGCAAGCAGTCTTCCGGCGACGCCCTGCCCCTGGGCCTTTGGCGAAACGGCCAAGTTAAAAACCTTCATCTCGTCACCTTGTCGCGCGAAGATGATCACTCCGGCCAACTCTTCATCCATCAGGGCCAACACCACCCGATGATCCGAGATATCCCGCTCAATACCCGCAGTCACATCCGGTAAATCGGCAATGATCTCGCGCGCTTTCGAATAAGCCGCCGCGATGCAGTCAATGATCGCCCCGGCGTCTTCCTGTGTCGCGTTCTCGAAACGAATTGCGGTCATTGATCCGGTCTCCCACTGTATCTGGCTGGAAACGCCTTCATAACGCTTGCACATAGACGCCGCGCGACCTAAGAGCCAGTCATGAGCCAGACATCCCATGACCGCCTTCTGATCATCGACTTCGGCAGCCAGGTGACGCAGCTGATCGCACGCCGCCTGCGCGAGTTGAATGTCTATTGTGAAATCCACCCCTACCAGAATGTCACGATGGACTTTGTGCGCGAAATGGCGCCAAAGGCCGTGATCTTCTCGGGTGGGCCCGACAGCGTGACGCGCGAGGGTTCGCCCCGCGCCCCGCAAGAGATTTTTGACTATGGCGTGCCGATCCTTGGCATCTGCTATGGCCAGCAGGTGATGATGCACCAACTTGGCGGCAAGGTCGAAAGCGGCCACGGCACCGCCGAGTTTGGACGTGCCTTCGTCACCCCGAAAAGTCAGCTGGACATTCTGGGTGGCTGGTTCGCTGACGGTGACGAACAAGTCTGGATGAGCCACGGCGACCACGTCAGCGAAATCGCCCCGGGGTTTGAGGTTTTTGGCACCTCGCCCAACGCGCCTTTTGCGATCACCGCCGACACCAACCGCCACTTCTATGCCGTTCAGTTCCACCCCGAGGTGCACCACACCCCGAAGGGCGCGAAGCTGTATGAGAATTTCGTCAAGCTGGCCGGGTTCGATGGCGACTGGACCATGGGCGCCTATCGCGATGAAATGATCCGCAAGATCCGCGAACAGGTCGGCGACAAAAAGGTCATTTGCGGCCTGTCCGGCGGCGTCGACAGCTCGGTCGCGGCGATCCTGATCCATGAGGCGATTGGCGATCAGCTGACCTGTGTGTTTGTTGACCACGGGTTGCTGCGCAAGAACGAAGCCGAAGAAGTCGTCGGCATGTTCCGCGATAACTACAACATCCAACTGATCCACGCGGATGAAAGCGATCTGTTTCTGGGCGAGTTGGACGGCCAGTCCGACCCCGAGACCAAGCGCAAGATCATCGGTAAGCTGTTCATCGACGTTTTCCAGAAACATGCCGACACCATCGAAGGCGCCGAGTTCCTCGCGCAAGGTACGCTGTACCCTGACGTCATCGAATCGGTCTCGTTCTCGGGCGGACCGTCGGTCACCATCAAATCGCACCACAACGTCGGCGGCCTGCCGGAGAAGATGGGCCTGAAACTTGTTGAGCCCCTGCGCGAGCTGTTCAAGGACGAGGTCCGCGCCCTGGGTCGTGAACTCGGCCTGCCGGCCAGCTTTATCGGCCGTCACCCCTTCCCCGGACCGGGTCTGGCAATCCGCTGTCCCGGCGAGATCACCCGAGAGAAACTGGAAATCCTGCGCGAGGCGGATGCGGTCTATATCGACCAAATTCGCAAGCATGGGCTCTATGACGAAATCTGGCAGGCCTTCGTGGCCATCCTCCCCGTCCGAACGGTAGGCGTGATGGGCGACGGGCGAACCTATGACTATGCCTGCACCATGCGGGCGGTGACCTCGGTCGATGGCATGACTGCTGACTATTACCCGTTCACCCACGAATTCCTTGGCGAGACCGCCACGCGGATCATCAACGAGGTCAAGGGCATCAACCGATGCACCTATGACATCACCTCGAAACCTCCGGGAACGATCGAGTGGGAATAACGAAAAGCCGGGCATCGTCCCGGCTTTTTTGTTTAAGTTCAGTCAGAAACCAGCGATTCCCGCAGGCAGGTGAATGGACAGCAGCAAACCGCAGATCGGCAAGGCCGCGCTTTGGATGACCGGGGCAATTGCCTCGTTCTCGTCCATGGCCGTTGCCGGTCGAGAGCTGAGCGTCACCCATGACACTTTTGAGATCATGTTCTACCGCAGCCTGGTCGGCATCTGCGTCGTGACACTGATTCTGTCGCTGACCGGCAAATGGCATCAGGTCTCGGCATACAGACTGGGTCTGCACGGTATCCGGAACCTGATGCACTTCACCGGCCAGAACCTGTGGTTCTATGCGGTGACGGTCATCCCTCTGGCACAGGTCTTTGCGTTGGAGTTCACCCAGCCCATCTGGGTCATCCTGCTGTCGCCGCTGCTGTTGAAAGAACGGCTGACGCCGGTTCGGGTGATGTCCGCCCTGATTGGTTTTGCCGGCATCCTGATCGTCGCCCGCCCCGGCGCCGTCCCCCTGAGCGCAGGCGTACTGACGGCCGCTCTGTCAGCGGTTTTCTTCGCCCTGACAACCATTTCCACCAAGACCCTGACGCGGTTTGCCAGCATCGGCTGCATCATGTTCTGGCTGACCGTCATGCAGGCGGTTTTGGGTCTGATCGCGGCGGGGATCGACGGGCAGATTGCCCTGCCCACGCCCGCCACCGCGCCTTTTTTATTACTCGTGGGCCTGGCCGGCCTTTTGGCGCATTACTGCATCACCAACGCGCTGGCCATCGCCCCTGCAACCGTGGTGGTGCCATTCGACTTTGCCCGCCTGCCGACAATCGCGGTAATCGGCATGATTCTGTATCACGAGCCATTGGATCACTGGACCCTGCTAGGGGCCGCCGTGATCTTTTCCGGCATCTTTATGAACGTTCAGGCTGAGAATCGTAACAGTTTAGCAACAGATTCACACCACAATCAGCAGTAATAACGCACCGTCACCAGTTGACGGTTCAATAGGCCTTAAGAAAGTATCGAGCACCACAAGTCAGGTCGATCGTAACCACTCAATAACCCGTGCCTGACCTACAGGAGACCTTAAGGGAGGACATGATGAAAAAAGCGCTATTACAGGCGTGCGCACTCAGCGTTGGGGCGACTGCGGCCTATGCAGGCGGCCTGGATCGCAGCGGCCAGGGCATCAACCTGATCTTCGAAGAAGGATCGGTCGCTCAGTTCCGGCTTGGATACACCAACCCAAGCGTTAGCGGCAGCTTACTTGATGCAAACCCCGGCAGCCCGACAAATGGACAAGTTGTGGACTCGGGCAGCGTGGCGAATGATTTCTTCACCCCGCATCTCGGTTACAAGACCGCACTCACGGAACAACTTGATTTCGCAATCATGTATGACGAACCGTTTGGGGCTGACATCGAATACGCGGATGACTATCCGCTGTCCATCAACCCCGTTCCGTTCGGCCGCACCGGTAATACTCTGAAAGCCAAGGCGGACACCGAAGCGATTACCGCCCTGCTGCGCTATAAGTTCGACAACGGGTTCAGTGCAATCGGCGGCGTGCGGGCGCAGCGCGTAAAAGCCTCGGTCACGGTCCCTGCTGCTGCGGGGTACGAGGTGTCTTCGGATCGGGACATCGCTTTCGGCTACGTTGTCGGCGTGGCATGGGAAAAGCCCGAGATCGCGGCCCGTGTGGCACTCACCTACAACTCGAAAATCTCACACGACCTGTCGCAGAACGAGTCGTTCAACCCGCTCCCGATCCCGCCGGTCCCGCCGGGAACCGTTGCGTCGGTTGACACATCCAGCGAAATCGAAACGCCCCAGTCCATCAACCTGGACTTCCAGACCGGCGTTGCACCCAAGACCCTGCTGTTTGGTTCGATCCGCTGGGTGGACTGGCCGCAGCTGAACTACTCTCCGCCAGCGTATATTGGTATCGTCGGCAGACCGCTGGTTGACTACGACGACGCGACATTCACCTACTCGCTCGGCCTCGGCTACCAGTTCACCGATCAATTCGCCGGCGCTGTGACGCTGGGGTACGAAACCGACGAGGGCGAACCGGTGTCCAACCTCGGGCCCACGGACGGGTTCTGGAGCATCGGTCTGGGCGGCACATATACGCTTGAAAACGCGCAGATCTCCGGTGGTGTTCGCTACACCGACATCGGTGATGCGACTGCGGATGGCGGATTTGGCCAGACAGCCGACTTCAGCGGCAACAGCGCGTGGAGTGTCGGTTTCCAGATCACCTACTCGCTGGGCTGATCCAACGCACCAAGAACAGACAAACCCCGCTTTTCCGGCGGGGTTTTTCTTTGCGCAAGTTTCGGGTCGAACGGTTGCGCAGGGGATGCGAAAAGATCGCATGGCTGCACAAAAACACCTCACACCGAAAGCATGGGCCGAGCTTCTGTTGCTGGGCCTGATCTGGGGCGCATCGTTCCTATCAATCCGCATCGCGCTGGACACGATTCCGGTGATGACCTCGGTGTTTCATCGGGTTTTCTGGGCCATGCTGGTGCTTTGGCTTGTGGTGAGATTTCGGCGGCTGGCCGTTCCCCGCAGCCCCCGCGTTTGGCTGGCATTTCTGGTCATGGGGCTACTGAATAACGCAATTCCGTTTTCCCTGATGGCCTGGGGGCAGCTCTATATCGAGACCGGCCTGACCTCGATTCTGAACGCAATGACGGCCATTTTCGGGGTCATCGTCGCGGCACTGTTTTTCAAGGACGAACGCCTCACCCGGGGACGCGCGGTTGGAGTTGGGCTTGGGTTTCTTGGGGTCACGATTGCCATCGGGATACGCAACTTTGCCAGTTTCGATCTGCAGAGCATGGCGCAACTGGCCATAATCGCAGGCACGGTATCCTACGCGCTGGCCGGTGCCTGGGCGCGGGTCACCTTGTCCGACCTGCCGCCCGTCGTCGCCGCGGCCGGTATGCTGACCGGATCGACCTTGCTGATCCTGCCGATCACGCTGGTCGTCGACGGCGTACCAAACCTGGACTTACCCCTGATCACATGGGCAGCGGTTGGCTATTACGCCCTGATTGCCACCGCCGGAGCCTATCTGCTGTACTATCGCGTTCTGGCCATGGCGGGTGCGGGCAACCTGTTGCTGGTCACACTTGTCATCCCTCCGGTCGCGATCGTGCTGGGTGCCGTTCTGCGGGATGAGGCGCTGCCCCCACAAGCCTTTCTGGGCTTCGCGATCCTTGCGCTGGGGTTGCTGATCCTCAATCGCGCAGGCGCGCGCGATTGACGCCGCCCGCTGCCCGTTTTAGCTAGGTCAAAAAGGGACAGCAGACGATGATCTACAGCTCGGCAGAGGACTGGCGCGGCGCGGCGCGGAAAAAGGTGCTGTTTTTCGGCATGTCGGGGCTGGGCAAGACCTATGTGTCCAACGTCCTGCGCGATTCAGGCGACTGGTTCCATTACTCGATCGATTACCGCATCGGCACGCGTTACATGGGTGAATACATCGCCGACAACGCCAAGGCAGAGGCGATGAAGGTCCCGTTCCTGCGCGATCTCCTGCTGTCGGATTCGATCTATATCGGATCGAATATAACATTCGAGAACCTGACTCCGGTGGCCGCCTATCTGGGCAAGCCCGGCAATCCCGATCTCGGCGGGATGGAGCTGCACGAATACCGCCGCCGGCAGGAACAATTCCGTCTGGCTGAAATCCATGCCCTGCTGGACACTGAATATTTCATCGACCGTGCGCGGCGTCTGTATCAATACCCGAACTTCATCTGCGACACGGGTGGATCGATTTGTGAATGGGTGGACCCCAATGATCCGGCCGACCATGTTCTGTCAGATTTGTCCCGTCAGACCCTGATGATCTGGATACAAGGCGATGAGGACCACACCGCCGAACTGATCCGCCGCTTTGATAAAGCGCCCAAGCCGATGTCCTATCAGCCCGAATTTCTGACCCGCGTCTGGGGCGACTACCTAACCCTGAACGATTGCCAGGCCGAGGACGTGGATCCCGACGCCTTTATCCGCTGGACCTATGCGAAGGCGCTGGCGCATCGTCAGCCGCGCTATCAGGCTATGGCCGAGAATTGGGGGGTCGCCGTTACCGCCGACGACATGCACAAGGTGCGCGACGCCGCTGATTTCGATGAGTTGATCGAACGCACCCTTGAGACCCGCGCGAACCGCGCTTAATTTCCGCTTCTACAGTTTAACTCCAAAGGCTTGCACCTGATGCCGATCAAGATTCCCGCCGACCTTCCTGCTTTTGACGTCCTCACAAAAGAGGGCGTCTCGGTCATGGCCGAGGATCAGGCGATGCGTCAGGACATCCGCCCCCTTCGGATCGGGTTGCTGAACCTGATGCCCAAGAAAATCCAGACCGAAAACCAGTTCGCGCGCCTGATCGGGGCGACTCCGCTGCAGATCGACCTATCATTGATCCGCATGACCGAGCATCGCACCAGAAACACCGCGGCCGAGCATATGGCCGAGTTCTACCGCCCCTTTCGGGACGTCAAGGACGAGAAGTTTGATGGCCTGATCATCACTGGCGCTCCGATCGAGCATCTGGACTTCACCGACGTCACCTATTGGAACGAGATGCGCGAGGTGTTCGAGTGGACGCAGACCAACGTGCATTCAACCTTTGGCGTCTGCTGGGGCGGGATGGCAATGATCAACCATTTCCACGGCGTGCAGAAACATATGTTGGACGCCAAGGCTTTCGGCTGTTTCCGCCATTCGAACCTCAACCCGGCCTCGCCGTTCCTGCGCGGGTTCTCGGATGATTGCGTGATCCCGGTCAGCCGCTGGACCGAGATGAAGCAGAATGAGATCGATGCCGCAAGCGGGTTGGTGACCTTGCTGGGCAGTGATGATGTAGGGCCGTGTCTAGTCGAGGATCGGGCGCACCGGGCGCTCTATATCTTCAACCACTTCGAATATGACAGCGATACGCTCAAGCAGGAATATGACCGCGACGTTGCAAATGGAACGCCGATCAACGTGCCGATGAACTATTACCCGGATGACGACCCGACCCAGACACCGCAGAACAGATGGCGCAGCCACGCACATTTGCTTTATGGCAACTGGATCAGCGAGATTTACGGCACAACCCCCTACGACATCAACCGGATTGGCGTCGATCAAACTGATCTGAGGGCCTGAGCCAATGCTACGCGTCGGCATCATAGTTCTGGCCGTGATGGTCATGCTGTGGGTCGTCGCAACCTGGCGCGCGGTCCGGAACGAGGCCCGCGCCGAGGCGGCCTTTCCCCCCGAAGGCCAGATTGTCGAGGTCGATGGCATTCCCGTCCATGCCGTTGTGATGGGCGAAGGGCCGGACGTGGTGCTGCTCCACGGCTCCAGTGGCAATACACGCGACATGACCTTTGCGCTGGCCCCAATATTGGCCGAAAACTACCGCGTCATCGTGTTCGACCGCCCCGGATTGGGCTACAGCAACAGCTTCAACCCGGACGGAGAAACCATTGAAGAGCAAGCGAAAATACTGCAGAAGGCCGCGGCTCAACTTGGGGCCGAAAAACCTATTGTTGCAGGTCAAAGCTATGGCGGATCGGTATCGCTTGCCTGGGCGGTAACGCGGCCTGACAACATTTCCGCGCTGGTCTTGATCGCACCTGCGGCGATCCCGTGGGAGACGCCCTTGGACGGTTTCAACCGACTGGCTTCCACCTCAGTCGGCAGCGCGGCAACCCTGCCGCTGATCACCGCTTTTGCACCCGATTGGTATGTCGAACAGGCGCTGGACCGGGTGTTCGCGCCGCAGACAGCTCCCGAGGGTTATGCCGATCACTTCGGCCCCGGCCTGACCATGCGCCGCGCCTCGATGCACGCCAATGCCAAGCAGCGCGCCAACTTGTTGGAAGAGGTGACGGCTCTGCAACCCCGGTATGGCGAGATTAACGTCCCCACCGAAATCGTTCACGGCACCGCCGATGACACCGTTGGTCTTGAATGGCATTCACACCGCTTGATCGACGAAATCCCCGGTGCCGAACTGATTGAACTTCAAGGCATCGGGCATATGCCGCAGGTCGTGGCAGCGCCCGAGGTTGCCGCCGCTATCGACCGCGCCGCGCAACGTGCGGGTTTGCGTTAAGCTCACGGCTAATCCATAGTAGGATATGGATTTTATGGCGAGGTAGCACATGGCCCGTTCCGAGAAAGGTTCCATTGAAAAGTACTTCGAAAAGGACGCCCCGAAAGAGGTGCGTTCAGCCATCGAAAAGTCCGAAAAGGACGATATTCTGAACCCGACCTACCCTTACGACGAACGCATGAAGCGTAAGGAGTACGAAAAAGAGATGGAAAAGCTGCAGATTGAACTGGTCAAGATGCAGTCATGGGTCAAGGAAACCGATCAACGGATTGCCCTCATATTCGAGGGCCGGGACGCGGCTGGCAAAGGCGGCACGATCAAGCGGTTCCGCGAAAACCTCAACCCGCGCGGCGCGCGCAACGTTGCGCTCAGCAAACCTTCGGACACCGAGCAAAGCCAATGGTACTTCCAGCGGTACATTCAGCATCTGCCGTCGGCCGGTGAAATCGTGTTTTTTGACCGCAGCTGGTACAACCGCGGTGTTGTAGAAAACGTGTTTGGTTTCTGTACCGCAGAACAGCGTGAACGGTTTTTCCGGCAGGTCCTGCCGCTGGAAACCGGGTTGGTGAATGATGGGATCACCCTGTTCAAATTCTGGCTGAACGTCGGCCGCGCCGAGCAGCTGAACCGGTTTCTGGCACGCGAAACGGACCCGCTGAAGCAGTGGAAACTCAGCCCGATCGACGTGGCCGGTCTGAACAAATGGGACGAATACAGCCAGTCGATCTCGGAAACCCTGACCCGCAGCCATTCCGAGCATTGCCCGTGGACCATCGTTCGGTCCGACGACAAGAAACGCGCGCGGCTGGCGGCCATTCGCACGGTGCTGCACGCGCTGGACTATGATGAAAAGGACGAGGACGCCATCGGGCCTAATGATCCCAATATCTGCGGCGGGCCGGAAATCTGGGATGCGTGACCAAGAGTGGACGAAGACCACAACGCGGATTATGTCATGTATTCCGACAGCTTAAACAGCAAAGGCACCTGAAACAGGGATGACGAAACGCGGGTATCACCACGGGAACCTGAAACAAGCTCTGATCGAGGCTGCGCTGTCTTTGATCGAGGAAAAAGGCCCGACGGGCTTTACCCTGTCCGAGGCTGCCAAAACCGCCGGTGTCACCCCGGCTGCGGTGTATCGGCATTTCCACGGGCGCGAGGACCTGATCGCGGAAGCCGCCCGTCAGGGGTTTGAGATGTTCGCGGATCTGATGCAATACGCCTATGACAAGGGCCAGCCCTCGGCGCTGGCCGCGTTCGAGGCGACGGGCCGCGCCTATCTGGCCTTTGCGCGCAAGCATCCGGGTCATTACATCGCCATGTTTGAAAGTGGCATCTCAATTAACCGCACGCCCGAACTGGCGCTGGCGGCGAACCGGGCGAAAGCAGTGCTGGAGAAGGCGGCCTCGGATCTGTCACAACACATCCCGCCTGAAAAACGCCCGCCCGCATCGATGTTCAGCGCCCATATCTGGGCCATGAGCCACGGCGTTGTCGAACTGTTCGCCCGCAATACCGGCGCAAGCTCTCCCTTCCCGCCCGAGGATTTGCTGGAGTCCGGAATCGGCATCTATCTGCGCGGTCTGGGGCTGGTTCCGCAGGACGATTAAGGGTCAGAAACGCGACAACGGTTGCGGCACGCTAAGGCCCGAGGTCACGTTGATCAGGTCCATCTCGCCCATACCCTTGATGTCCACGCGCCCAATGTCCGAGACCTGAAACTCGTCGATCAGCGCGTATTTCATCTCTTCCGGAGCAACGATATTCATTGGGTTTGCAAAGACTTGCAGGCGCGCGGCAATATTCACCGCCGGGCCGAACACGTCATAGACGTATTTCTGTATTCCCACGACCGAGCCCACAGCGGCCCCCATGCCCAAACCAATCCGGGCCTGCCATTTATGCGGATGGCTTTCATTGCGTCGCTCGAGATATCGCAGGAACCGCACCGCGCAATGCGCCACGGCGGTCGCATGATCCGGCGTCGCATCGGGCATACCCGACACCGCAAGATAGGCATCACCGATGGTCTTGATCCGCTCACACCCGAACTGTTCGACGATGCGGTCGAAGGCGGTGAAAATATCGTTCAACTCGCTTAGGGTCACGGTCGGGTCGGTCTTGGCCGCGAAATCCGTGAAGCCCACGAAGTCCAGCATCACCACCGACACCTGATCGTATAGCTGCGGCGTGACCACGCCAAACGTCTTGAACTCTTCGTACACCGCGCGTGGCATCAGGTTCAGCAGCAGCCGTTCCACCCGCTCTTTTTCGCGCTCCAGCTCGCGCGTGTTGCGCTCGACCATGGTCGAGTAGCTGTCAATCATGCTTTCCAATTCGCGGATGCGGGTGATGTTCTGGCATTCGACAACCAGAACCTGTTCAGACAGGCCATTTGCCAGCGAAACGGTCGTCGCGAAAATAAGCGTTCTGCGCTTTGGCTTGATCTGAAGTTCAACCGAATACCGCAGGCCGGATTGCTTTACGTCCTCCAACTCGCGCGGATCAAGCGACGGAATCAAATCCAGCAGCGTCTGCCCGTCCTCTGGCTTCCCAAACCATTCCGCAAATGGCCCGTTGTGGAACACAAAACTCAGATCCGAGGCGCGCACGACCGCAACACCAACTCCGATCGCCCGAAGCAGCTGTTCGTTGATGGCCAGAATACTCATGCGGCGTCGCGCGCCACAATGATCGCGCGTTTGGCCTCGATGGCACTCAGGGCGATCTTGATATGGTTTTCCTCCATACCATGCATGGCCAGCGCCTCGCCGAAAAGCTCAGCCATCTCGTCAAAGTCCGCATGAGAGATATTGAGGTGCCGGTGAACCGCTTCGATCCGATCATCACTGAAGGATGCAGGCCCGCCCACCAAGGAAGACACGAACTTGGTTTGGTGGTCGATCAGGCGCGGCATATCAATGTCTTCGAAATGGCCGCCGATCTGATCTGATTCCAAGGCCATTTCGTAGAATGTCATCACGATCCGACTGATGGTTTTGAACCCGCCGTATCTTTCGTAAATTGTCTGCCCCACACCAAACACCCAAACGTTAACCACAAACAACACTGCAAGGTTATATCAAATTGACAGTTTTGTTAACGCTAATACGTTGTGGCGCTGATACCAAGGGATATCCGGGCCTAATTTGTGGTCAAACGCTCAGGTCATCGGCGCAGGGAATGAACCCCACGTACCCGCCATCCGCCAGCAAACGCCGCTGAGCGCCCGCGCGCCAATACAGTTTGCGCCCAGCGGCTTGCAGCTCGCGCCGGGCGCGGAACCACAAAGGCCCCTTGTCCAGACCACTGTTGGTTTTGTGGTCCTGCGACCGCTCACTGACCTTGACGGTTTCTGCGGTCTGATCCTGTTGCTTGGACCAGATCATCTGGACCCCGACGGCCGGAAAGCACTGATACATGCGCCAATCAGGGCGCGGAATCGAAATGAAATCATCAAGGTGGTCCGAATACCTCTCGGACCAAGACAACAGTTTTCGACAGGCCGCCTGGGTGACGACATAGGCGGCCGCGCTGGGGGCCATTTCCAGCATCGGTCTGACCGGGACATCCGCGACCTTCTGCAACGGACCAAACCGCATGGAACGCGGAGAGTAGTCCAGCTTGATGAGGTCAAACCCGTCTCCGCCATCCAGCAGCGCAGTAATGACCTTCCCGGCTTGGGCAGACATTTCAACGTCATCTTCAAAGACGGCAACCGCCTTCATGCCCTGATCCACAGCGGCCTGCCAAACGGCCCGGTGACTTTCGAAACAGGCGATTTCGCTTTGCTTCAGGCCCCAGCGGCTGCCGGTTCCGGGGGCATAGCCATTACCTGCAAGCGCTCCGGGGAGTTGCCCGTCAACCGCACTGAATCGTTGCGCGCCGACCAGACCTGTGTGAGCGAACTGAGCTTCCATGAAAGAGGCCCTCTCGGGCACCCGATCGAGGTTGATAAAGCACACACCCGTTCCCGATGGCAGTTCGAATTGTCCCACGGCATATCCTTTCCAGCAGTATCGTCAGATACACACCGCTGAACCGGACAATCAACCCCGCCCTCGGGTTGGATGTCGGGAAGGGTCGGCGACCCTTCCCTGCAACGCTATCAGGCGCTGATCGTGTTATGTTCCGGTCCATAAGGGAAGCCGGTGATATTCTCGGCGCCGGTTTCTTCAACGACCAGAATGTCATGCTCACGGTACCCGCCTGCGCCCTTCTGGCCCTCGGGTATCCACAGCATCGGTTCGATCGACACAACCATGCCCGGCTCCAGCACCGTGTCGATATCCTCACGCAGTTCCAACCCGGCCTCACGGCCATAGTAGTGGCTGAGAATGCCGAAGGAGTGGCCATAACCAAAGGACCGGTATTGCAGCAGCCCTTCATCTGCAAAAAAGCGGTTGATCTCGGCCGTGATACCCGAGCACGTCGCGCCGGGTTTGATCAGGCTCAGACCAAGCTCATGTGCGGCAACGTTGGCCTTCCAGATACGCAGGCTTTCGGCATCGGGTTCGCCAAGGAACAGGGTGCGCTCCAAAGCGGTGTAGTAACCCGAGATCATCGGGAACGTGTTCAGCGACAGGATATCGCCCTTTTGCAGCGCCCGTTTGGTAACCGGGTTATGGGCGCCATCGGTATTCAGGCCAGACTGGAACCAAACCCATGTGTCACGGTATTCGGCATCTGGATAGGCACGCGCGATCTCTGCCTCCATCGCGTCACGTCCGGCCATTGCAATTTCGATCTCGGTCGCACCTTCACGGATCGCGGCATGGATGGCCGCGCCACCTACATCAGCGGTGCAGGCACCGCCCTTGATCAGTTCGATCTCTTCGGCGGATTTCACCATGCGTGCGGCCATCGTATCGGGGGCGATATCCACCAGTTCCGGCCCACCCAGCATGTCCAACGCGGTGTCGCGCATGGCCAGCGTCATGTGATCGCCTTCGATACCAATCCGCCCTACCGAGCCGATCAGGTTGGCCACAGCGCGCCAGTAGTTGTTCCGCTTCCAATCGGTGTAGATCACGTTTTCCTCGACCGAGCGCCGCCACGGCTGGCCCGCGTCGATATTCGCCGACACGGTCGTGCATGCGTCTTGAGTCACCACGCAGCCATAAGGACGGCCGAACGCGCAATACAGAAAGCCCGAGTAATAGGCGATGTTGTGCATTGACGTCAGCAGCACCGCCGGGATATCGCGCGCCGCCATCGTCGCGCGCAGGCTCGCCAGACGCCGGGCGTACTCTGCCTTGCTGAAAGGCAGCGGAGCCTTATCGCCATTGTGGCAGGTGAAGAACTCGGGGCGATTTTGCAGATCAGTCATTTGGTCTCTCCTCAATGCCGGACAGGCACAGCCCGGCCACAAGCCCCGGCGTTCAGGACAAGCGGCCTCGGGAACCGAGAGCCATGCACCCCGCCTAACGTCACGACGCCATCGTGACCGGAGTGCATGGTGAAATCGCTAAATCAGCTTTCGAGTCGCGTCAAGCCGGGCTGAGGCCCCGCAGACGTTCGGACCGCCGCCGCAGCAGTTCAACCGTGGTCAGCAGCGCAATCGAGATGACCACAAGGATCGTCGCCACCGCCAGAATGGTCGGGCTGATCTGCTCGCGAAGACCGGTAAACATCTGCCATGGCAGCGTTTTCTGACTGGCCGAACCGACGAACAGCACCACCACAACCTCGTCGAACGAGGTGATGAAGGCGAACAACCCGCCCGAGATCACGCCCGGTAGGATCAGCGGCATCTGGATCTTGAAGAAGGTCCGCACCGGCCCTGCCCCCATATTCGCCGCAGCCCGCGTCAGCGATTGATCGAACCCGACCAATGTCGCGGTCACCGTGATGATCACGAAAGGAATGCCCAGAACGGCGTGCGCCAGAATGACCTTCACATAGCCCACAAAGTTCTTGTCCATGCCCAGCGTGCCCTCAAGGAATCGCCCGATGTCACTGTAGAAAAAGAACATCCCCGTCGCCGAGATGATCAGCGGAACGATCATGGGCGAAATCAGGATACCCATGATGGCCCGGCGCCCAGGAACATGCGATTGACTGAGGCCGATGGCCGCCAGCGTCCCCAGCGACACCGAGATGAACGTCGCAATCGGCGCAATGATCAGCGAGTTCTTGAAGCTGCGCTGCCATTCATTGTTGGTGAAGAAATCGCGGTAATGCTTCAGCGAATACCCCTCGGGGTCCAGACGCAGCATTTCAGGCGTGAAGGTGAAAAAGTCCTGTGCATTGAACGAAAGCGGCAGCACCACAAGGATCGGCGTGATCAGGAAGACAAAGATGGCCCCGCAAATCACGCGGAACAGGTAATGCTCGAACACCTGCCGACCCGTCAGATAGGGCAACAGCTTCTGCCGATAGCGCCCCTCGTACAGCCAGAAGATGAAGAAAGCAAAGAACCACCCAGCCAGCAGCCCGACGATCAGGCCGGTAATTCCGGCAAAGAAAAAACCGATCGCGGCAAGCCCTAGAACGGTAATCCAGCGCGCGACACGTTCATTGTCGAGCACGGTGATATAGATCCAGGCAAGCCCTGCCATCAGTGCGGCACCGATCAGGATACCCAACAGGACATTGCCCTGCCCGGCTCCGACGAACATACCGAGGAAACCTCCGGCGATGGCGACCGCCGGCAGGACGACCGACAACGGTTTGCGGGATATAGGTGTAAGTGCAGCCATGATCTTTATCCCAGTTTCACGTTATCGATGCCCACGATCTTGTCGTAGCACCAGTAGAGCAACAGAACGACCGCCAGCAGGATCGTCCCCAACGCCGCCGCCAGACCCCAGTTCAGCGAGGACGAGATGTGGTAGGCAATCCGGTTCGAGATGAAGACACCTTTGGTGCCGCCCACGATCTCGGGGGTGATGTAGTAACCGATGGCCAGAATGAATACGAGGATGGACCCCGCTCCGATGCCCGGAATGGATTGCGGGAAATAGATCCGCCAAAAGGTCGTCCAGTTGGTCGCGCCCATCGACTTGGCCGCGCGGGTGTAGGATGGCGGGATCGTCTGCATTACCGAATACATCGGCAGGATCATGAACGGCAGCAGAATGTGGGTCATCGCGATAATCGTGCCGAACTGGTTGTTGATGATCACAAGCCGCGCATCGTCCGCGACCAATCCCAGCCAGACCAGGGTTTCGTTGATCACGCCCTGCTGTTGCAACATGACCTTCCATGCAGATGTTCGCACCAGCAGCGACGTCCAGAACGGAAGCAACACAAGGATCATCAGCAGGTTGGAAACCCGCATCGGCAACGTCGCCAGCAGATACGAGACCGGATACGCCAGCAAGATGCAGGATGCGGTGATGATCAGCGACATCATCAGCGTGCGGCCGAACAGTTTGATCAGAATCTGTTTGTCCTCGGGCTGCGCCTGCGCGCCTTCGGGCGTACGACGCATGTCAACAGCGTTCAGGAAATAGCCATTGGTGATCGGGACCGCATGGGTCTTGATCGTGCGCCAGGTCTCGACATCGCCCCAGCCGTCGTGAATCTCGATCAGCTTTTCCTTGAAAGGCGCATCAGCTTCGGGATCCAGGCGCTTGATACTGCGACCTGATTTACGAAACATCGAAGACATGCCGGTCTGTTCATAGTTCAGACGCGTTCCGAGTCTCGTATGCGTCTTCGCCTCAACAGCTGCGACCATGTCCTTAGTAAAGGCAGCGTAAAGGGCTTCGTCGGGCAGCTCACCGCTCTCGGCATCCCAATTCTTCAGCTCGACCACAGTCAGTGGGAGCGTTTCTGCAACGATGCCGTTTTCAACCGACCGTAACAACATCGACACGATCGGGATCACGAACGAGAGCATTACAAACAGCAACAAGGGCGCAACAAGGGCCAGCGCCCGAAGTTTGCGGCGGCGCAGGGATCGCGCCAGCGATTTCTTCAGTGGCGTGCCATCTGCGGCCAGCATCGGACCGGATTGAGTAGCGTCAGTCATCTGCGTCCCTTGGTCTTTGGTGGGTCGGGGCCATTGGCGGCCCCGGCCTTGCGTATCAAGACAGGCTTATTGTGCCAGCCATGCCTGGAATTTCGCGTCGATATCGTCGCGGTAGTCAGCCCAGAACTCGTAGTTGTACAGGAACGTGTTCTTGGCGTTTTCCGGATCGGTCGGCATGTGCGGTGCCATGTCGATGCCCAGTTCAGCGTGCTGACCAACCAGCGGTGCCGACGAAGCACGGGCCGGACCGTACGAGATGTACTTGGCCTGATCCGCCAGACGCTGCGTGTCGGTCGCGAAGCGCAGGTAATCCAGCGCGCGCTGCTTGCGCTCTTCATCCAGACCGGCGGGAATGATCCAACCGTCAATGTCAAACACCTGCGCATCCCACAGCATCGCAACCGGCTGGTTCTGCTCTTCGATCACGCTGAACAGACGACCGTTGTAGGTCGAGCCCATAACAACCTCGCCATCGGCCAGCAGCTGCGGTGTGTCGGCACCCGCAGACCACCAGACGACGCTGTCCTTGATGGTGTCCAGCTTGGCCAGCGCCTGGTCCTGCCCTTCCGGGGTTGCCAGCACGTCATAGACGTCGTCCTTGGCAACGCCGTCACACAGCAGCGCCCATTCCATGTTGTTGATTGGACGTTTCTCCAGCGAGCGTTTGCCCGGATAGGTCTCCAGATCAAATACAGCGCAGATTTCGGTGGGCGGGGTGTCGCCGACCAGATCGGTGCGGTAGCCGAAGGTGGTCGAGTACACGATGCTGGGGATGTAGCAATCGCTGACAATCAGTTCACCGAAGTCCTCGGAAGCCGGCGAACCATCGGGCGCTGGCTCCAGCATCGCGTCGTGATCGATTTCCATCGCCAGGCCTTCGTCGCACAGGCGGATCGCGTCCGAGGCCACAACGTCAACCACATCCCAGGTGATGTTGCCCGCTTCGTTCATCGCACGCAGCTTGGCGACCGCTTCGTTCGAGCTGTCATCATTCAGGATGGTGACGCCGGTCTTTTCCGAATAGGGCTCGTGATAAGCTTTCAGCTGCGATTTGGAGTATGCGCCACCCCACGAAACGATCGTCATCTCTTCGGCCATCGCGCCACCGGCAACTGCGGCAAGTGCACTCGCCATCAGAGTGGTTTTGGTAACTTTCATTGTTAACTCCCTGTTATACCCGTTAATTTTAGCTTTGAAGATCGGATCACGGGGCAACCCGATCATCTGATGTCCCGCGCACCCGGGCGGATCACACGGGGAATTCCAGTATCAGGCGTCCAGCGCCCGGCAATCCTGAGCCAGCCAGCCGATCTCGACCTCCTGGCCGGGGCGCAATCTGACCGCATCCGGCGCGTTCCGAGTTTTGATGATGAAGTCATCATTGCCAGCCACGGACAGACGGAAGCGGAACACGTCGCCCATGTAGATGAACTCTTTCACCGTGGCCTTCAGCGTATGCGCATCGGCGTGCAAACGGTCCTTGTTGAACTCGACGCGTTCGGGGCGGATTGAAACCTTGGTGCGTTCGCCAGCGTTGTGGACGTTCACCGGCTTGGCATCAATTTCGGACCCGTCATCCAGGACAACCACGCACGAATCGCCGTCGATTGACTTAACAACACCTTCCAAAGTGTTGTTTTCGCCAATGAATTGCGCAACAAAGCTGTTCTCGGGCTCTTCATACAACAGGTCCGGCGGAGCAAGCTGCTGAATACGGCCGTCATCGAACACGGCGACACGGTCCGACATCGTCAGCGCTTCGGTTTGGTCGTGGGTCACATAAACGGTGGTGATCCCCAGTTCGTGTGCCAGACGGGTGATTTCGAACTGCATATGCTCGCGCAGTTGTTTGTCCAGCGCGCCCAGCGGTTCGTCCATCAGAACCAGCTCTGGTTCGAACACCAGCGCACGCGCCAGGGCGATCCGCTGCTGCTGACCACCGGAGAGTTGTGCCGGGCGGCGGCTGCCAAAGGCCCCCATCTGCACCATGTCCAGTGCCCGCTTTACCTTTTCCTCGCGCTGATCCTTGCCCATCTTCCGCACTTCCAGCGGGAACGAGAGGTTTTCGGCCACGGTCATATGCGGAAACAGGGCATAGTTCTGGAACACCATCCCGATGCCACGCTTATGCGGCGGGATGTTATTGATCGGCTTCCCGTCCAACATGATTTCGCCATGCGTGGCGGTTTCAAACCCGGCCAGCATCATCAGGCAAGTTGTCTTGCCGGACCCCGACGGGCCCAACATTGTCAGAAACTCACCTTTTGGCATTGAGAGGTTTAGATCTTTTACAACGAGTACTTCACCATCATAAGACTTCTGGACACGCTGAAACTCGACGAACGCTGCGTCATTGGACATATACCGACTTGGCTCCCTGTGCGGTCTGTTGTTTGCCCGGTTTATCCGGATCTCAAAGACCTATTGGCCTCATTAAAGGACATGCGAGACGCAGCGCGCAACCAAAATGTGACAAAGGTCAGACATTTTCGGTTGCGCCTGCATCACCACTAGACTGAATTCAGGTCCCGCATGTGCCATGCAAGGCTTTGATTGCTGGACAAAACCGGCTTTTTCAGGCGGCTTTCGACTTCCGGGATTGCATCAAAAGTTCTTAAATTCGTACAGCTTATGAAGACTGCTTCAACCGATGCATCAGCCCCGAGTTTCAGCGCAGCATCCACCACGGAGCGCTGCGAAATGCGCACAACTTTCGATTCTTCCGCCTCTCCGAACGAGCCGAACACATCCATAACAACCCCATTTTCAGCAAACGCCCGGCGCAGCGGTTCGTTCACTTCTTCGATATAGGGTGACAGCAGTGCGAATTTCGAAACACCCAAATGCGCCGCACAGGCGGATGCCGCGCGCAGAGGGTTCGTGACCACAGCCGTATTGCAGGTTTTCCGAACCATCCGTTCGATCTGGTCGGACCCGATAACCGAACTGGCCGATGTGCACCCGTATCCGACCACCTTGTAGGGGCGAATCTTGGGCAACAGGTCCGCGGCGGCAGGCAGGGCTTTCTCCATTTCCGCCAGAGTGTCTTTCGTCACCTCTGCCCCGCTGGGAATGCGCGACACATACACCGGCGCACGCTGGTCGGCGAAATAGGCGTTGAACTCGGGCTCGATCGTCTCGTCGGTTTGCAAGACGATCAACCCCATCGGCGTGGCGTCTGGATCGTCCTTGTCCAGCGTGTAGGGCAGATAACTCATATCTCGGGCAACTCCGGGCCGATTCTGGGGCTGATGAACCGCGGTGCCCCTTCGGTGATAACTATGTTCTCCTCGTGCACGAGGATTTTGTCGCCGACCGCAATGCCGGGTTCCAGCGTCAGAACCATGCCCGGTTCAAGAACCGTATGATCGGTGGGGATCAGAGAGGGCCATTCCGTCAGCGACATCCCCAACCCATGCCCCAGCCGCCCCGCGCCAGTCTCACCCGAGGTGCGGGACAGCACCTTGTTCATGACGTGAAACAGATCTGACGCTGTTGCACCTGGGCGCGCAGCGTCGAATGCGGCGTCAGAGGCTTCGATCAGCGTTGCATAGGCATCGCGTACCTGAGTGCTAGCTGCTCCGACCGACCAGTTGCGGTCGAAGTCGCAGAAATACCCGTCCCAGACCAACCCAGTATCCAGCATCAATACGTCACCGGGTTGCAGCGCCGTGGCGCGGGCCGGTGAGATCACATCCGTATACCCGCCCTGCTCGGCCCCGCCAGCAAGGTACGGCACCCAATCTGCGCCCTCATCCAGACACAGCATCTGAAATCGGCGGAAGACCTCGTCCAGTGCAGCGCCCTCACCGGCAATCTCGGGCACGCGCTGGAAGGCCCGACCGGCAATGGCGCAAGCGGTTTCGATCTTGGCAATCTCGGCTGGGGTTTTAACCATCCGAAGAGCGCGGAGAATTCCCCCATCACTGTCCAAACGGCGTGCACCAAGCGCCTGCTGCAACCGGTTCAGGTCGGCGCGCGGCATACGAACATGGGTCTCGTGCCCGTCCGGCAGGCCGATGGCTGCATCCGCCGGACATACCTCGCACAGAGTATCGGCCAGCAGGCTGACACCGTCGTCGCTCAGGTCCGGGGCGCTCCAGGTGCGGATATCATCCACCCATGACTGCGCCATCAGCGCCTCCCCGATCGACGGGATCACGGCAATCGGTTTGCCCGCTGCGGGAAGGACCAGAAACCAAGGGCGCGTCGGACTTTCCCAAAAGCGGGTGAGGTAGCCGGTGAAATAGCGTATCTCTGGCTCGGTCGTCAGCAACAGCGCCGACAGGCCCGCCTGCTTCATCATGCGCTGTGCGCGGTCCGTTCGCGCGTGGAATTCGGACGCCTCAAAGCCCCTCATTCAGCGATCTCGGACAGGAAGCACAAGACACGGGCATCAGATCCGATGCCCAAAGCCTCGCGCACTTCGGAATTCATGACGGCCGCAACCCCTGCCCCGCCTGACGCAGTGGTGGCGATGCCCGCTGCGGCCATTGCCGGAAGATGCCCGGTCACTTGCGCATCGGAAAGGGTCAGGAACCTGTCTGCATCGCGGGCCAACCCGTTCAGAGCGATCAGTGACGGTTCCTTGCAATCAAGCCGCCCCATCACGCTGTCGGGGCCATCGGCGAAAACGCAGGCGCCGGCCTCGATACTGGCCTGCAACGCCGGGGCCGCATCAGGTTCGACCACGATGATCTGCGGTGCGTCCCCCCAGACGGTTCGCGCATAGGCCGCAACCGCACCCGCCATTCCACCGACACCGGCCTGCAACATGATATGAGTCGGCACTTGCGGGCATTGCCGGGCGGCCTCGGCCGCCATCTGCAAGTACCCTTCCATCAGGGTATGCGGCAGGTCGTAGTATCCCTCCCACGAACTGTCCGACAGCAGAATCCAGTTGTTTTCCCGCGCCGCATTGCTGGCGGCGTCCATACTGGCCGCGTAATCCGCGCCCTCGCGCACAACTTTCGCGCCTTGTTCACGCAAGCGTTCGGCAAAACTCTCGGGTACGGTCTCGGCGATATAGACCACCGCGTCGGCCCCGAACCTGCGCGCACCCGACGCCACGCTTAGGCCGTGATTACCCGCACTCGCCGTGACATAAGTGCGGCCGGACAGCGTTGTGTTGTCCGGCGTTTCGGCAATCTCTGCCGCATGGCGCGCGATAACATAGGCCGCGCCCAAGGCCTTGAACGACCCCAGCCCCATCCGTCCACGTTCATCCTTGACCCAGAGGTGCGCGACATCCGCCAGCCCCGGAACTTCGGTCAATGGGGTCTCGTCAGCGGACAGGCAACGCGCGATCAATTCCGAGGCGCGGGCCACATTCGTAGACGGAAACGGTGCGCCCTCGATCAGTTTCTGACCGGCGCGATACGGGTTGGATGTGATTTTCAACTGAACGTCTTCCCTGTGTTGCCCATTGACGTGATCGGATTCGTCTAGTTCTGTCAACAAAACTCAGACACCGCACGGAGCATCTCATGGCCCATGCCGATCCGGCTTTCAGCCAGGCTGAATATGATCGTCGGCTGAAAAAGACGCGCGCGGCCATGGCAGCCGCAGGACTGGACGCGCTGTTTGTCGAGGATCCATCGAACATGGCGTGGCTGACGGGGTATGAGGGTTGGTCCTTCTACGTGCATCAGGGCGTTCTGGTCCTGCATGACCGCGATCCGATCTGGTGGGGCCGCAATCAGGATGCCAACGGCGCACGGCGCACAGTCTGGATGCCGGATAACCGGATATACGGCTATGCGGACCACTACGTGCAATCGACGCTCCGACACCCGATGCAGGACCTTGCAGCGCTGATCCGCGACTGCGGGCTGACTGCGGGCCGGATTGGGGTCGAGTTGGACAACTATTACTACTCGGCCAAGGCGCATCTGACCTTGCTGTCAGAGCTGTCACAGGCCGAACTGATCGACGCGAACGCGCTGGTGAACTGGCAGCGCGCGGTGAAGTCCGGTGAAGAAATTGCCTTGATGCGCAAGGCTGCCCGGATTTCGGAACACGTGATCGACGGCGTGCTGGAGCGGGTTGAACCGGGACTACGCAAGAACGAGTTGGTCGCGCAGATTTACCATGATGCGATCTCGGGCGTGGGCAACGATTGGGGGGACTACGCCGCCATCGTTCCCCTGCTGCCTTCGGGTCCGGATGCCGCGGCGCCTCATCTGACATGGGACGGCGCGACCTTCAAATCCGGCGAGTGCACGTTCTTCGAGCTGTCCGGCTGTTACCGCCGTTATCACACACCCTTCTGCCGGTCCGTCTTTCTGGGCCAGCCACCCGACCACCTGTTGCGAGCCGAGGCAGCACTGGTCGAAGGGCTAGAGGCCGGATTGGACGCCGCCCGTGCGGGCAACCAAGCGCGTGATATTGCACTGGCGCTGGCCGCCCCCTTAGAACGCGCCGGGATCGAGCGCGGTGCACGCTGCGGCTATCCGGTGGGTCTCAGCTATCCGCCCGATTGGGGTGAACGCACCATCTCCCTGCGCCCCGAAGATGAGACCGTTCTGGAACCCGGCATGACCTTCCACTTCATGCCCGGCCTCTGGATGGACGATTGGGGCCTTGAGATCACCGAGTCGATCCTGATCACCGAAACCGGACCTGCCGAGTGTTTCTGCGATCGGCCCCGCAAGATGTTTGTGAAACCATGACCCTGCTCAGAACCACCGAAATCCTGGCTGACCTGATTGCCTTTGAAACGGTCTCTGCCGACAGCAATCTTGAGATCATCCGCTACCTGACCGAACGGCTTGAGGCACTGGGCGCGCGCTGCATCGAAACGCGCGATGCGACCGGTGCCAAGGCCAATGTCTTTGCCACGCTGGGGCCGGACATGCCCGGAGGTATCCTGCTTTCCGGCCACACGGATGTGGTTCCGGTGGCGGATCAGGACTGGACCACCGACCCGTTTCAGATGACCGAGAAGGACGGTCGACTTTATGGTCGCGGCACCTGCGACATGAAGGCGTTCATTGCCGCTGCCCTTGCTTTTGCTGAGACAGTGGACACCAGCAAACTGACCCAACCGCTTCATTTTGCCTTTACCTACGACGAGGAAACCGGCTGTCTGGGCGCGCAGAACCTTGTGGACGACCTGTCCAAACGTGGCATCGTTCCGGACATCGCCATCATCGGTGAACCCACCGAGATGCGAGTGATCGAGGGGCACAAGGGTTGCTTCGAATACACCACCAGCTTTGTCGGACTAGAAGGCCACAGCTCGGCCCCAGATGACGGTGTGAATGCCGCAGAATACGCGGCGCGCTATATCGGCAAGCTGCTGGAATTACGCTACATCCTGAAATCTCGCGCCCCGAAGGGCAGCCCGTTCGAACCGCCTTGGACCACGGTCAATGTCGGGCGCATCTCGGGCGGCGTTGCCCATAACGTCATCGCCAGCAAGGCCGAAGTCGCGTGGGAAATGCGCCCCGTGCAGTCCAGCGATGCGGAACTGGTGCGCAAAACCCTGTCGGACTATGTGCAACACACTCTGCTGCCCGACATGCAGGCGGTTCACCCCGAGGCCAGCATCACGCAGGAGGCCATCGCCGAGGTTCAGGGACTTGAACCCATGGACGAAAACGCCGCCCGCGAACTGGTCGCCGAACTGACCGGCGCGAACGGCACCGGCGTCGTCGCCTTCGCCACCGAAGCCGGGCTGTTCCAGCAACTCGGCGTGCACGCAATTGTCTGCGGGCCCGGTTCGATCACACAGGCGCACAAGGCGGATGAGTATGTCGAGATTGAACAACTTGATCTGTGCTGCCGGATGCTGACTCGTTTGGGGCGCCGCCTGACTTCTTAACCGGTCCCATGGGTCCGGTCATAGGCGGATCGCGGCGGCTGAACATGCGCCGCGCGTGCGTCTTCGCCAGGATCATAGACCTCCATCACCAAGGGGAAACAGGCCGCTGCGTCCGAAGAATGCTCGGACGAACAGTCGCCGCCGGGACAGGCCGAAAGACCGACGATTAGATCAATCTCGGCGTAGAATTCCAGATAGTCCCCCGGACGCACCGGACTGGCCTTCATGAAGTACTGGCCGGTGTCGCGTGTGAAGCCGGTGCACATGAAGACATTGAGCACATCATGGACCAGCATCTCGGCCTCGTGCAGCGGCAGATCGCAATGGCTGGCCAGCGCGCGGGTCAGGTTGGAATGGCAGCAATAGTGATAGTCATCGCCCGACAGCAACCGTCCGGTATAGGGATCACAGCGGGTGCCAATCACGTCATGAACCGAGCCACCAAAGGCGTCAAACCCATACCAGTCCAGCGTATCATCCACGATGGTCGCCATCGGGCGCATATTGGGAAAGCTCGACCACATACGGTCTCCGGTCGACAGGTGGGTGCCGTGCAACGCGCGGGTCTTGCCGGAATAGAACCTCTCAGTCAGGTCGTGCTTGTTCCACATATTCAAGTCACCGACCTGAGGGCCATCGACCGACAACACCCGAACAAACGCGCCAGCAGGCACGTCGATGCAGGTGGCATCCCGAGGCGCGGCGGTGGCCTCGGCCGTTTTGCTGGCCCCTGCCCGCAGCGTGGTTAGCGCAGCCAAATCCGGCTGCTCCAGCGTCTCAGGGGGGTAGCAGATGACCGGAGGAATGGCCTTGCGCTCATTCGCGTCCGCTGGTGCCGCGAAATTCGGTTTCTCCAGTTTCATAAGCGCCCTCCCGTGCGTTTCCACAGGCTTAGCGCATTACAAACGGGTTCGCCATCGGCTCTTGCGCGGTGCTGATCCAGGTTGTCTTGGTCCGGGTATAGTCGAGGATCGCCTCGACCCCGGCCTCGCGCCCATAGCCTGACTGATTGAACCCGCCAAACGGCGCAATCGGTGAGATCGCGCGGTAGGTATTCACCCAGCAAATCCCCGCCCTGATCCGTTTAGATACCCGATGCGCCCGCGCCAGGTTCTTTGTGAAAACCCCCGAACCCAGCCCGTAGGGCGTGCTGTTCGCCAGCGCGATGGCCTCGTCTTCGGTGTCGAAAGGAAGCAGAGACATGACAGGCCCGAACATCTCAACCTTCAGCGTTTCGGTCTCGGGTGAGGTGCATTGAACCAGCGTTGGCGTCATGTAGTTGCCCGGACGATCCGCAGGCGCACCGCCAAATCGGATCACCGCGCCCTGCCCTTGCGCCGAGGCCAATGTCGCCTCGATCTTGCGCACCTGAGCGGCGGTGCAGAGCGGGCCAACATGAGTATCAGAGTGCAGCGGATC
The DNA here is from genome assembly GCF_056542745.1 of Ruegeria sp. AB10. Classification (NCBI taxonomy): domain Bacteria; kingdom Pseudomonadati; phylum Pseudomonadota; class Alphaproteobacteria; order Rhodobacterales; family Roseobacteraceae; genus Ruegeria; species Ruegeria sp. AB10. Next base: position 316,166 of record NZ_JBQGAI010000001.1, read on the forward strand.
GCCCAAGCGAATGGCGCTGGCCTTCTGTTTGATCCGTTCGATCAACGGCTCCAGAATGGACCGATGCACCAGACCGCGCGTCCCTGCCACACAGCTTTGACCGGACGCACCAAAATTCCCCGCGATCAGCCCATTCGCAGCACCGTCCAGATCGGCGTCGTCAAACACGAGAATTGGGGACTTGCCACCCAGTTCCAGCGAGGTCACCGCAAAGTTTTCTGCCGAGTTGCGCACCACATGCCGCGCGGTTTCCGGCCCACCAGTAAAGGCAATCCGGTCGACATCGGGATGACGGGTCAGCGGAATGGCGCAATTCTCGGCGTCGCCGGTGATGACCGAGACGACCCCGGGCGGGAACCCGGCCTGTTCGATCAGACGCGCAAACTCCAGCATCGGCGCTGGCGCGATTTCTGAGGCTTTCAGCACCACCGAACACCCCGCAGCCAAGGCCGGGCCCAGCTTGGTGGCTGTCAGGAACATCTGCGCGTTCCACGGCACGATGGCCGCCACAACGCCAATCGGTTCTCGCGTTGTGAAGACATGCATGTCGGGCTTGTCGATGGGCAGCACCGTGCCCTCGACCTTATCCGCAAGCCCCGCGAAATAGCGGTAATAGTCCGCCACATATCCCGTTTGCGCCGAGGTTTCCGCCAGCAGTTTGCCGCTGTCGGTGGTCTCCAACTCTCCGAGACGTTTGGCGTTTTCGGCTACCAGATCAGCCAGGCGATACAGCAGCTTTCCCCGCGCAGTTTGCGTCATGTCCCGCCACGCCGGATCGTCCAGAACCCGTTTGGCCGCAGCAATAGCGCGATCAACATCACCGGTCGAGGCGCAGGCAAATGTCGCCCACCCCTGCCCGGTCGCCGGGTTTTCCGAGGTCATGACCTGAGCGTCTGCCCCCTCGGTCCATTCGCCATCAATGAACAGCTGAAAATGCGGAAGGTTTTCCATGGTTTTCCTCACTGAAAAGCTGGCATGACGTCGTCGATGAACCGCGCCAGCGAGGCGCGTTTGCGGTCGTTGGTCATGCCGCTGTCGACCCAGAACGAAAACTCATCATAGCCCAGATCCTCGTAACGTTTGATCCGGTCGATCACTTGCTGCGCGGTGCCGACGGTCAGGTCACGGCCCAGTTTCTCGGTTGTGTACATCGGGTTCGCGTCCATTTCCTCGGGTGAGATCGGTTCGATCAGCCCCTGCTGAATGGGTCGTTTGTTCAGGAACCACGCGCCGAAATAATTGTAATAACGCCGCAAATCCTCGATCCCCTGCGCTACATCAGCATCATCCTTGCCGACATAGGTGTGGTGCAGCAGCATGATCTTGGGGCGCGGCCCGGCATAGCTGGCGCAGGCATCGTTGAAACGGCCCATCAGCGTTTCGATCTCTTCCATTCCCTGCCACAGCGGTGTGACCTGAATGTTGAACCCGTTATGGACGCCGAATTCGTGGCTGTTGGGATCACGCGCCGCGATCCAGATCGGAGGTCCACCATCCTGCAGCGGTTTCGGGGCAGAAGTCGTCGCCGGGAAGGAATAGAACTCGCCCTCATGCGCGCAATCGCCTTCCCAGATCTTCGGCAGCAAAGGGGTGGATTCGCGCATTTTTTGCCCGGCCTCCCACGCATCCATGCCGGGTGCCAAACGCTCGTATTCAAAAGAATAGGCGCCGCGTGCGACCCCCAATTCGATGCGGCCCTTTGTGATCTGGTCCGCCGCTGCGGCCTCGCCCGCCAGTTTGATCGGATGCCAGAATGGCGCGATCACCGTCCCCGTGCCCAAACGGACATTCTTGGTGTGATGCGCGAGATCGACCAGAGGCAGGAACGGGTTGGGTGCAATGGTGAACTCCATCCCGTGATGCTCACCCGTCCAGACCGCGCGCATCCCGCCGTCGTCGGCCATTTTCGCCAGACCGACGAATTCATCATAGAGAACGTCATGCGGCTGGTCGGGCGTCAGACGCTCCATATGGGCAAACAGAGAAAACTCCATCATCCGGCTCCTTTAGCGAAAACTGTGAATGTCGCCCCGTTCGGCGTCACCCAGATACAGGGCGAAATCGCCGGTCTGAGCCTCGCGCGCAAAGCGGGTCATCATGTGGTGAATGCCGGGGGTGGCATAGGTCAGGTTGGGCAGGTCCTCGACCGCGACCCAACGGGTATTTTCGGTCGGCGCGGCCTGTTCGGCCGAGGCCAGAAAGAACGTGTAGTGCAGCTTGGTGTCGGCATCGTTGAACGCGGAGTAAACCTGATCGATCCGCACAGGGATACCACGCTCGGCCAGTCCTTGTGCCAGCCTGTTTCGCTGGCCACCGGGTTCTGCACCGGCGACCTGAACCGGGCGGAAGCGACCGTCATGTTGTTCCAGCAGAACCTTGTCACCGGACGTGATGATGGCCCCGCAAAGCGTCGGCACTTTCGAGTCCATCTCGCGTTCCAGACCCAGGCTGAAATACGAGCCGCTTACATAACCAAGGCCGTCACCCGCGGCGTGCGTGAACTCAAGCACCTGCCCCATCAGAATAGTGTGGTCGCCCGCCGCGATGGCCTGATGGGTTTCGCAACTGAACTGCGCCAGTGCTCCGTCGATCAGTGGCAGGCCGTGCACTCCGTTTCGGTGGGCCACTTTCGCGAACCGATCCCCCTTGTATCCGGCAAAGGTGTTCGACACCTCCTGCTGACCCTCAGCCAGAATGTTGACGGCGAAGTGCCGACAACCGGTGAAGACTTCGTAGCTGGACAGGAACTTGCCCGGACAGACCAGCAACAGCGGCGGATCAAGGGACACGGAGGAAAAGGAATTGGCCGTGAACCCGACCGGAGCACCGGTCGCATCGCGTGTTGTCACCACCGTTACACCGGTCATAAAGCTGCCGAAGGCATCGCGCAGGGCGCGTGGGTCAAGCGTCGTCATGGCAAGCACTCCTGCAGAAAGCGCAACAGGCTGGCGTTGACCGCATCCGCATGGGTCATCGGCATCATATGCGCGGCGTTCGGGATGATCTCGGCCCGTCCCTTGGGTGCCAGCCCGGCCATGTCGCGCGACATTCGAGGGGTTGAATTCGGCTCATCCGCGCCAGTCAGAAACAAGGCCGGGCATTTTATTGCGGCCAATTGCGCCTTGGTCGGACCATCGCTTTCGGCGAACACCGTGTAGGCCGCCTTGTAGGCGCGCGGATCGACCTCTTGCAGCCAACGCGCGCAGGTTTCGCGTTCCGCCGATGCATCCTCGGCAAACCACCGTTGCAGAGTGACCGTCGGATCGTTTGGATGTTTCTCGTCCAGCGCATGCGCGCGCGACAGGACCGCTTTTCGGGCTGCTTCCGGCCGCTGAAAAACCGCATTTAGGGCTGCAACGCCTTTGATGTTGAGGTTTCCCGAGGCCCCAATGTAGGTCGCAATCAGAGCCCCCATCGAATGCCCGATCAGTACCGCGGGTTCCTGTATCAACGCAGCAACCGGCGCGGCATAACTGTCTAGCCCATCGACTGCAGAGAACGGTGTGTCGCCATGCCCGGGCATATCCGGACACAGCACGCGAAACCCGGCGGACACCAACGGCTCGATCTGTGCGCCCCACGCCTCGGCCCGTAAGCCAACGCCATGCAGCAGAACGACCAGCGGCCCTGTACCCGCGTCAATCGCGGCCAGTTCGCCGTATTCAGACCGAGGCCGGGTTGTCCACGTCATGACCCAGATCCTTCAAATCCTGATACCGGTCCCCAATGCGATGGTGGGGCCGACCCGAGGTTGCGCCACCCAGCACGATCACCACCTCATCCGCGCGCGGTGCATCGGGAATGGCGAACTGCAGCGTCAGGTAGTGAGACCGGCGACCCGCATCGTTCTTGTCCATCAACGGGACCATGATCGGCGCGTTTGCAGGGCCACGCGTGTTGGTGAAAGACAGATAGGATTTCGCCGCCACCGCCTGCCGGAAATGATTGCCAAAATGTAGCGTGTGGATCAGGCCCGAGGCGTGCTCGACTTCGCCGTCCAGCCCCACCACCGCGGCCTTGCCATACGCTTCGATGGCGTCGCCGCTGCCCGCCAACGCGATCATCCGGCTGGTCAGCTCTTCGCCCAGAATCGGCGCAAAGCTCAGAATTTCGGGCCGCAGATCTTCGACATAGCGACCCGCCCAGGGGTTCGAAACCACAGCCGCAACCGCAAACATCCGCCACGGGCGCTCGGCCTTGCGAAATCCTTCGACCAGAACCTCTTCGTCATAGGTCACGATTTTCCGAATACTTGGCTCCACGAGCGCCCCCTTTTCTGTCGTTGACAAACTATCCTCGCCCAGGGGTCGCTTTGACAAACGAAAGAACTTCGGTCTTAGGTATTAGTGACTCTAATATGTAGGTTACCAATGTCGAAATCCCTGCCCCCGCTGACGTGGTTCAGATCGTTCGAAGCAGCGGCCCGACGGCTCAGTTCGACCGCCGCCGCCGAGGAGATCGGGCTGACGCAATCCGCCGTCAGCCAGCAGATCAGATCGCTGGAAACGCGGTTGGGGGTGGTTCTGTTTCACCGCCATGCGCGCGGGCTGTCCCTGACCGACGAAGGCCGCAAGCTGCTGCCGCAGGTCGAAGCCGCGCTTGAGATGCTGCACTCTGCCGCCTCGCCCTATCTGGCCGAGGAACGGGCGCGGCATATTACCGTTGCGGCCTCGGTCAGTGTGCTGGAATGGGTGATTTCCCCGGCCTTGCCCCGGTTTCAACAACAGAACCCTGATACGTCCGTACGGTTCGTCAGTACAATCTGGCCGGATGAGTTCGCGGCCTCACGCGCAGATGTCGAAATACGGTTCGGTTCGGAAAAGCAGGTTGGGCGGGATGCAACGGCATTGCAACCAAATCACCTGATCGCGGTGAAAGCACCGCACCTTTCGGGTGGCCTGCCAGACCTTCCCCTTATCGGAACCGTTGGTACGTCGGACAATTGGGGGTCGTGGGCCGAAGCGACCGATCTGCCGGTCGGCGCCCCTGCGTTCTATGTCGATTCCTACGGCCTTGCTCTGCACCTTGCCACGACAGGCAACGGCGTCGCGTTGGTCAACGCTCTGATCGCCGATCACGCCCTGCAGACCGGTCAGGTCGTACTTGCATCAGATGCCTCTGCCCCGGCCAGCGAAGGGTATTTTCTGGCGGTGCAGCGCCGCTCGCCCGAGGTCGATGCCTTTGTGCAGTGGTTTGCCGATATTCAACGCAAAGAGACGCATCACCAAGTCTGATTCAATCAAACTGATGTCGCATCTGAGGATGTTCAAACCGCTCATAATAGTGAATTCTGGCAAAAAAGGTCCGATTCATGCGATACTCCGGCTTTCGAGTCATCAAAGAGGCGCTTACCGGCCACAAAGGGTGGAAACCGGTCTGGCGCGAGCCCGAGCCCAAGGCGCATTACGACATCGTCGTCATCGGTGGCGGTGGTCATGGGCTGGCCACGGCGCATTACCTGTCCAAGGTTTACGGTCAGCGCAATGTGGCCGTGGTCGAAAAGGGCTGGATCGGTGGCGGCAATGTCGGGCGGAACACTACCATTGTCCGCTCGAATTACATGCTGGACGGGAACGAACCGTTCTACGAGTTCTCGATGAAACTGTGGGAAGGGCTTGAGCAAGACCTGAACTACAACGCCATGATGAGCCAGCGCGGGATCATCAACCTGTTCCACACCGACGGCCAGCGCGACGCCTATACAAGGCGCGGCAACGCGATGATCCTGAACGGCGCGGATGCCGAGCTTTTGGATGCCGAGCAGGTGCGCAAGGAACACCCCTATCTGAACTTCGACGACGCCCGCTTTCCGATCAAGGGTGGCCTAGTGCAGCGACGTGCAGGTACGGCCCGCCACGACGCGGTGGCCTGGGGCTTTGCCCGGTCGGCAGATATGCACGGCGTGGATATCATCCAGAACTGCGAGGTGACCGGTCTACGGATCGAGAACGGTAAATGCCTGGGCGTCGAGACCACCAAGGGCTTCATCGGCGCGACCAAAGTGGGTTGCGCGGTTGCCGGCAGTTCCAGCCGTGTGATGGGAATGGCTGGGATGCGCCTGCCCATCGAAAGCCACGTCCTGCAGGCCTTTGTATCCGAGGGCCTGAAACCGGTCCTGCCCAGCGTCATCACCTTTGGCGCGGGCCACTTCTATGTCAGCCAGTCTGACAAGGGCGGGCTGGTCTTTGGCGGCGATATCGACGGCTACAACACGTATGCCCAACGCGGCAATCTGCCGGTGGTCGAGGATGTTTGCGAAGGCGGCATGGCCCTGATGCCGATGATCGGTCGTGCCCGCCTGCTGCGGATGTGGGGCGGCGTTATGGACATGTCGATGGACGGTTCGCCCATCATCGACCGCACCCCGGTCGAGGGGCTCTATTTCAACGGCGGCTGGTGTTACGGCGGGTTCAAGGCGACCCCGGCCTCGGGCCATTGCTTTGCACATCTTCTGGCGAAGGACGAACCGCACCCGGTCGCCACCGCCTATCGCCTCGACCGGTTCAAGACGGGCCGGATGATCGACGAAAAAGGTGTGGGCAACCAGCCCAACCTGCACTGAGGGGACTGTTCCATGATTATCAACCATCCCCTTCTAGGCCCGCGCGACGCCTCGGAATTCACCTATCTGGGCGACGCATCCATGATCGACCGCCCTGATTGGCAGGCCGAAAACGCGGCCGATGCGTTCTATGAATACGGCTATCTGCGCGACAACCCCGCCGGTGAGCATCAAGAGCTGTGGTATCACGAGGCCGGAGACCGTTCGTGGCTGGTCGTTACGCGCAACACGCTGACGCACGAGATTTCAAAGGTGGAACTGGCCCGTGATGTGGCCCGCGCGCGGGGGCGATCCAAATGACGCAGAGCAACAGGCTTGATGGCGGCCAGATCGACCGTAGCACTTCACTGACCTTCCGTTTTGACGGGCGCAACTTAACCGCCCACCCCGGTGACACTCTGGCTTCGGCCCTGCTGGCCAACGATGTGCGTCTGATCGGGCGGTCGTTCAAATATCACCGTCCGCGTGGGTTGTTGACCGCAGGGTCAGAGGAACCCAACGGCATGGTCGAGTTACGCACCGGTGCCCGCAAGGAACCCAACACGCGTGCCACGACGATTGAGATGTTCGACGGGCTGGAGGCCTATTCACAGAACCGCTGGCCCAGCCTCAAATTCGATACGCTGGCGGTGAACGATATGTTCTCAAACTTCCTGTCGGCAGGGTTCTACTACAAGACCTTCATGTGGCCTGCGGCGTTTTGGGAAAAGCTCTACGAGCCAATAATCCGTCGCGCTGCTGGCTTGGGTTCTCTGTCGATGGAGGCCGACCCGGACGAGTACGACAAGGGCTTCCGTCACTGCGATTTACTGATCATCGGGGCCGGGCCAGCCGGCCTGATGGCGGCCTTGACCGCGGGTCGTGCTGGCGCCGATGTCATCCTGGCCGATGAGGACTTCGCTCTTGGTGGGCGTTTGAACAGCGAGACCTTTGCGGTCGGCGACCGCAGCGCCTCTGACTGGGCCGCGCAGGCGGTGGCGGAACTGTCTTCGATGCCCAACGTCCGCCTGATGCCGCGCACAACCGTGATCGGCGCATTCGACCACGGTATCTACGGCGCGGTGGAACGGACCGGGGACCACCTGCCCACCCTGCCCGCAGGCAAGCCGCGCCAGATCCTGTGGCGTATCTATACGCAAAGGGCGCTGCTTTGCGCCGGGGCCACCGAGCGCCCGATCGCTTTCGAAAACAACGACCGGCCTGGCATCATGATGGCAAGCGCCTTGCGGACCTATGCCAACCGGTTCGCAGCCACGGCGTCGCACCGCGTGGCGATCTTTACCAACAACGACGACGGCCACCACACCGCCGCCGATCTGCACTCCAAGGGCGTCAAGATCGCCGCCGTTGTGGATGTACGAGAGGACGCTCCTACCAGCTATGACTATGAAGTTCTGAAAGGCGCGCAAGTCGTCGACACCAAAGGGCGCCTTGGGCTGGCCTTTGTCGAAGTTGCGATGCCGGACGGATCAACCCGCACGCTGGACTGCGGCGCACTGGGCGTGTCCGGCGGCTGGAACCCGAACGTCCACCTGACCTGCCACCAACGCGGACGCCCGGTTTGGAACGAAGCTCTGGCCGCCTTTGTCCCCGGCTCCGACCTGCCCGTGGGCATGTCCGTCGCAGGCGCCGCGAACGGGATCATGTCAACCCACGGTGCCCTGCAATCCGGTGCCGAAGGGGCGGCCCAGGCACTGGGCTTGATAGGCGCCCTGCCCGATTTGCCCGAGGCCGAGGACGCTCCGGTCACGCAAACACCTTTCTGGTACGTGCAGGGCTGCAAACGCGCCTGGGTGGATCAGCAGAATGACGTGACCGTTAAGGACGTCAAGCTGAGCTATCAGGAGGGTTTCCGTTCGGTCGAGCACCTGAAGCGCTACACCACGCTGGGCATGGCGACCGATCAGGGCAAAACTTCGAATATCACCGGGCTGGCGATCATGGCGGAAGTGGCCGGTAAGTCGATCCCCGAGGTCGGCACCACGATTTTCCGCCCGCCTTACACTCCGGTTCCAATCGCCACCTTCGCGGGTCGTATGAAGGGGCAGGACTTCCACCCGACCCGCCTGACGCCTTCGCACTATTGGGCCAAAGAGCGCGGCGCGGTGTTTGTCGAGGTTGGCAACTGGCTGCGCGCGCAGTGGTTTCCCCAACCCGGTGAGACGCATTGGCGGCAATCGGTGGACCGTGAGGTGCGCCAGACCCGCGCCTCTGTCGGGGTGTGTGACTGCACCACGCTGGGCAAAATCGACGTGCAGGGCACAGATGCAGCCGAGTTCCTGAACCGCATCTATGCCAACGGCTTTGCAAAACTGGCCGTGGGTAAAACCCGATATGGCCTGATGCTGCGCGAAGACGGAATGGTCATGGATGACGGTACCGCGGCGCGGCTGGCCGAGGATCATTTCGTCGTCACCACGACCACAGCCAATGCCGTGAGTGTCTATCGCCACATGGAATTCGTGCGCCAATGCCTGTGCCCGGACATGGACGTTCAGCTGATCTCGACCACCGAGGCCTGGGCGCAATACGCCGTGGCCGGACCGAACGCGCGCAAGCTGCTGCAAAAGATCGTCGACCCCGAGTTCGACATCTCGAACGAGGCATTCCCCTTCATGGCCTGTGGCAACATCACCGTCTGCGGCGGGTTGCGGGCGCGGCTGTTCCGGATCTCGTTCTCGGGCGAGCTGGCTTATGAGATCGCCGTCCCCTCGCGCTATGGCGATGCGTTGATGCGGCGTCTGATGGATGAGGGCGAGGAGTTTGACGTTGTCCCCTACGGCACCGAGGCACTGGGCGTGATGCGGGTCGAAAAAGGCCACGCGGCAGGCAACGAGTTGAACGGCACCACCACGGCGCTGAACCTTGGGCTGGGTAAGATGGTGTCGAAGAAAAAAGACAGCATCGGCTCGGTCCTCTCGGAACGTGAAGCACTGGTCGAACCGGATGGGCTGCGGCTTGTGGGGATCAAACCTCTGCAGGCCGAGGACAAGATCACCGCGGGTGGACATCTGATGAATGCCGATGGCCCTGTCGATGCGGTTCATGATCAGGGCTATGTCACCTCGGCCGTTTATTCGCCCATACTGAACAGCAATATCGGGCTGGGTCTGGTCAAAAACGGGGCGGCAAGGCTGGGTGAGAAAATGCGGCTGGTCTCTCCCCTGACCAATCTGACGGTTGAGGTGGAACTCGTCTCGGCCCATTTCGTCGACCCTGAAGGAGAGCGTCTGCGTGCATGATCTTGTTGCGATAACCGCCCTGGGTGGGTCTGAGCCGCGTGTGGACTCTGTTGGGGGCGTCACATGCACCGAAGTCCCCCAAGTTGCGCTAGCGTCGGTCGCTGCGCGCGCAGGGCTGGAAACCAAAGCTGCCGAGGCGCTGGCCCAGCTGATTGACGCGCGCCCGCCGGAAGCTGGCCGTTGGGCTGGCGCGGCGGTCAACGCGTTTTGGTCCGGGCCGGATCAATGGATGATCGAAGCCCCCTATGATAGCCACCAAGACCTCGCGGATCAGGTCAAGGCGGTTGTCGGGGATGCGGCTTCGGTGACGGAACAGACGGACGCGTGGGCGCGGTTCGATCTGAGCGGTGAAGACATCAAAGCGGTGTTGGAACTGCTGTGCCAACTTGATCTGCGCAAGTTTGATGAGGGCAGCGCCGCGCGGTGTGCGATCCATCATCTGGGCTGTTTCGTGCTGTGCCGAACGCCCGAGATGGTCAGCATATACGGCCCGCGATCCTCGGCAGGGTCGCTGCACCACGCCATCGTCACGGCAATGCGCGCGGCGCTGTAAAACAGCCCTCAGACCGACGGTAAGGGCGCGTTGTCCTCGACCCGAAAACGGTTGATGCGGCGTCTATCCTCGCTGGGGCTAAGCCCGAAGGCCGCGCGGTAATGGGTAACCAGAGGTGAGACCGAGCTGTATCCGACGGCCTCGGCAATCTCGGGGATCGGGTCCTTGGTATAGACCACCATCTGCCGTGCCGCCTTCATGCGCATGGCGCGGTAATAGTGGCTGGGGCTTTGGCCCGTTGCCTGCTTGAAGGCGCGCTCGATCTGGCGAGGCGTGACACCCGTCCGCTGCGCCACGTCCGCGATCGAAATCGTCTGGCTCAAATGCGCCGCGAACAGCGCGACGCAACGCGACACCAGTGGCGGCAGGCTGTCGCCAGTACCCGGCGCATTGGCGCTGGGCACCTGCTGTCGAACCCCTGCCCCGCGCATCATCGGATGCTGGAACCAACAGGCGACCTCATGCGCCACGTCGCCACCCAACCGGTCCTGAATCAGATGCAGCGCCAGATCGAAACCTGCCGCAGCCCCGGACACGGTGTATCGGTTGGCGTTCCGGACGATCACTTCGCTGCGGGCATCCATGCCGGGGAATTCGGCCTCGAACGCGGCCTCATAGCACCAATGGACTGAAACCGGATGACCCTGCATCACCCCGGACCTCACCAAGGGAAAAACCCCGGCGCTGATCCCACCAAGTACAGTGCCGTGCCGCCCAAGACTGCGCAGCACTCCATTCCCGGCCGTCGGATTGTCAAAGACCGAGGTCGGACTGCTGAGCAGAAACAGAACATCGATGTTCTTGCAGTCGGCCAGCGACCGTTCAGCCTCGAACCCGACACCGGCGCTGGATTGAACCTTTTGACCGTGCTCCGAGATCAGCGACCAGCAGAACGCCTGTTGCCCGGCGATTTCGTTGGCCGCCCGCAATGGCTCGATCACCGAAGTCAGACAGGCCATGGGAAAGCCGTCAAACAGCAGAAAGCCGATCTCGATTCTGTCATCCATGCGCATAGGGCTGTCCTAGCAGGAAATCTGCACCAGCCCTATGCGAAGTTTACGCCCAGCGGATCAGCCCAATAACGGCCGAGGTCGCATAGAACCCCTGCAGCAACAGAAAGGTCCAGCGCCGGTCAATCAGCGCCCAAGCGGCGAACAGACCTGCGGACAACAGCAGCAGTGCAAAGCCCAGCAGCTCCGCCCCGGTATTCGACGCGATCAGCAGAGCGTAAGCCATGGCCAGCACCGATCCGGTGACCTCAAACACATTCGTCAGGCCGCGGCGAGAGGTATCGATCTGTGCCATGCCTCACCCTTTCCGCTTGAGAAAGTCGACCAGCAGGGCCGAAATCTGTTCCGGCTGGTCCTCCATCGCGAAGTGACCGCAGTCTTTCAGAATGTGCAACTCCGACCCCGAAATGGTGTCGTGCAGCTTATGCGCCCAATCGACCACCTGCCACGCGTCATCCGCCCCCCAGATCAGTTGAACCGGCAATGCGCCGAGTTTGGCATATTCGATGCAGTTGGTGTGCTTGGGGTCGTAGTGACGGACCTGGTGCTGGAACAAGCTGCCTTGCCCGATGGGTCCGCTGATAAAATCCAGATATGTTTCCAGCGCGGTATCGGCCAAGCGCTGTTTGTTTGCCACGGCCGAGAATAACCACTCGCGAAAATGCTCTCGGTGCTGGGTGTGCGGTGCGTCGATCAAAGGCTGCAAGCCCAATTGCATCTGCTCTTTGGTCCGCTTCGAGGGCCAGCTGTCAAAGCTGACGACGTCGATCATGGTCAGTGACCGCACCCGGTCAGGCGACTGAACCGCGAACCGCGGGGCTATCGCGCCGCCGATGTCGTGCGAGATCACGTGCAGGTCATTCAGCCCCCAAAAGTCCAGCAACCCCTCAAGGATCGGAACCTGTGCGGTGACCGATGTATCAACTGACGGGTCCCATGGACGCTCGGACAGGCCAAAGCCCAACAGGTCATAGACATGAACCTTGTAGCCGGCCTCGACCAGTTCCGGCAGCACGTTGCGCCAGATATGGGACGAGGACGGCGTGCCGTGGATCAGCACGACGGGCTCGCCTGCGCCATGAACGCCATAAGCGATGCGGGAATTGTTGATCAGGGCATGGTCGGTGACGAGATGTGACATGGTTGGTCTCCGGTGATTTGTCTTTTCACATGACTAAACCGCCGCTAGAATGTGACTCAAATGAATGATTTTCATTCCACCATCTTATTTTGTCATAGGCACCAATGAACGAACGTCTGGAGATTGATGCCCTTCGGGCCTTGCTTGCCATCGCGGCCCATGGCGGCGTGACGCGGGCGGCGGAACATCTGGCGCTGTCGCAATCGGCGGTCAGCCACAAGATCCGGCGGTTGGAGCAGGCGCTGGACTGCGATCTTCTGGCCCGCCGCGCCGGAGGCCCACTTTTCACCGATGCCGGTCAGCGGCTGTGCGAATACGCCCGCAGGATCACTGAATTGCATGACGAGGCCCTGGCGGCCCTGGGCAAGAAACCCCTGTCCGGCACCATCCGGCTGGGCATGACCGAAGACACCACCACCAGCGGCATCGCCCGAATACTGGGACGGTTCACGCGACTCTACCCCGACGTTAAGGTTCGGACTCGCACCAGCCAAAGCCTGAACGTTCAGGCCTGGCTCAAGGCCGGAGAACTGGACGTTGCGGTCATGCAGATCTTTCGCCAGGACGTGTCACCCGACGACCTGATCCTGTTCGAGGATGATCTGCATTGGGTCAAATCGCCGGAGTATCGCATCGACCTCACCGCCCCGGTGCCGTTCCTGGCCTTCGACAGCCAGTGTTTTTTTCGGCAATGGGGCTTGCGCCACGGGCCGCATCGGATCGACAGTGTTCTGGAATGCCCAAGTGCCGCCGGTATCCAGTCGGCGGTGCGTTCGGGGCTGGGTGTGGCCCTGCTGAACGGCCTGCATGTCACCCCGGATATGGAGATCATCGCCGATCTGTTCCCCGACCCGCCCGGCATTGCCTATGTCGCGCGAACGCACCTGAAACGCCGGAACCCTGCGGCGATGGCATTGATCGAAGAAATCCGCAAAGAGGTCGAAAACGCCGTACCCCTGCGCATCGCAGGCTGAGCCCGGCGCTTTGTCAGGGGACGTCCAGCCTGAACCCCTTTGTCATCCGCTCTCGGCGACGTTGGATCGATTTGTGGAAAGCCCATTTGCTGAACAGGGCCAGCGGGAACATCACCCTTTCGCCCAGACCGTCGATGATGACCAGCTTTCCTCCTCGTTCATGCGCGCGAACGATGTTTTCGAACCCCATGTCACCGACAATGATCTGGCCCCGCTCCAGATCGTCCAGCAGTTCCATGAACTCTTGGTGCAGCCGCTTCCGCGCTGACTGGTCGTTTTTAAACGCCACCAGTTCAGATTGCATAGTCGGCGCCAGCCCGCCGTCCGGGCCGGTCAGCTTTTCCACCACGATCGCCGGCCCCAATGAGGTCGGAGCATAGCCTGCGAACCGCGCCAGACGTTCGATTTCCGGACATCCGCGATTCAGCGCGGCAAGGTATTCGTTCGCCTCGCGATTCCACTGCCGAAGGTTGCCATAGCGCCATTCCGAATAGCGCGGCAGCACGTGCTTGCGTTCCGGCTCATCAATGCGGACCTTCAAAAGCTCACCCTCAAGTTCTGGGTGCTGGAAAATCTTGTAATTGCGGCTTTCCCGCAAGGGCGTGAGGCCACTCAGGTCAATCATACTTACCGGGTCCTGTTCACGAAAAACACACGCCTGTCAGGGCGATGGTTCTGAAATCAGCCCCCTTCATAAAACGTTCTTATTTCCGTTACAATTGACCTTTTGCCCGCCCCGCATTGTCGGAAGGGGCAGGCGTCAAACCGTCTCAGGAAACGGCGTCGGGTGCGGGCAGCAGAATGAAAACATCTTGCCCCACAGGTTTGACGACCGGATCATCTTCTTGACCTTTCAAGTCGAAAGGCGGTTCTACATCCATGCAACCCTTTGGCTTGTCATCGCAGATAAACACCGTGGCCCCTGTCAGATAGGCCAGCCTGAGACGCAAACCCCGGGTTTGCTGAATCGCCGCCTTCTGCGCGCCGTGAACCGCCATATAGTCGCCGTAGACATAAATGGTTTCAGTCCCTTCCGGCACAGAACCGGCCATCTCTCGGGTCGTGTCCTGCCACGGCGGGAAGGCCAGGTACGAGGTTTTGGCGATTGCCAGGATGTTGAACAACAACACGCACACGATCGCGATGCGGGAAAGACTCATCCATCTGTCGCTGGACTTCGACAAGTGGACGGCAACCGAGACAATGCAGAATCCAAACAAGATCCAAACCCAACCCAGAGTCCGAAGCGGCACCTGAACACCGGACATCAGGGCCTTGCCCGCAAGCGGTGCCAGCCCGGCCAGAGCGGCCGCAAGAACGGCGACGGCAACAAACCTGTTCCAAACGAACAAGGCCACCCAGGCTGCCAGGAACATAAGCGGAATGACGACACCGTGCTTGGCAACACCCCCACCCATCTGGTCGAGGGACTTGTGCAGGAAAACCTTCTGCTTTTCGATATTCGCCATCAGATCGGCAAAGGAATGCACCTCGGTCGGGTTGCGCCATTGGGCAACCGGAATGCCGAAAACCCCGTGATAGATGTAGTTCAGCGAGTAGACCGCCAGCACACCCAGAGCGAGGCTGACAACGAATAAACCCAGAGTGATCGCCATGCTTTTGTAGGTTTTGGGCGCCTTGCGGGACAACAGAACCAGCGTAAGCAGCAGAAACGGATAGGTCGTATAGGCCATAAAGGACAACGGCACCGCCACGACCAAAAGAGCAAGCACCGTGCGATGCCGCAGAAACACGACCGCCACGGCAAATAGCGCGACCACCCAGACACCCGGCAGCAGGGTATTGAACCAGAAGGACATCAGATACGCGGGGATCGAGAGGGCCACGAAAATGGCAAGAAACCCCTTGTACCAGCCATCAACGTCGCGATCCAAAAGGCTCAACGCCGTAGCAGCTGAGAAAAGCGACCATCCTGTCAGGTAGAGGACTAGATGCACCGGTGATGGCAGGAAAAACGGCCGGAACTGCCACCAGTAGTTCAGCCAGCGCCCCTCATCCAGCGTCTTCAGCAAGGCCGCCGTACGCGTGCCCAGCAGCGCCGGAAAATCGTCGTGCCGGACAAACGGGTCTTCGATCAACGGCAGATACGCCAGGATCATCACCGAAAAGCACAGCACGAACAGACGTGCAAACTCGTGCCCCAGCGGTCGGGTACTCATTCCTTCCCCCCGTATGAACGCGCAATGATCGATGCCCGCGCCTGCGCGATCGCCGTGACGGTTGTGCGCGGCAAACGGCGCACGACCATCTTCCGCAGGTTCCAGCCGAAAGAGCCCACCTCTTTCAGCGCACCGGTAACTTTGGTCTTCAGCACTTCGGGCGGCAGTTTCGCGGCGCCTGCGTCATTGGCGTAGAGAACCGAGTTGTAGCGATACCAGGGCTCGATGCTGGTGTCGTCGAACAACTCGGGACGCAGGCAGTCATAGGCGGAGTAACCGCGTTCGGCGAACAGATTTTGCCAGAACGAAAGCGGCTGTTCGTTGATGTGGAATTCGCCACCCTGCCCCGGCACCGCCGCCGAAAACAGGACCAGATCCGCATGGGTCGTAAGGCTTTGGACTAGGCTAACCGAGGCCTCATGCGGCAGGTGCTCTCCGACTTCCAGCGATTGGGCCAGATCGAAGCGCCGGCCCAGATCAATCGGCTGGACAAGGTCCTTTCCGTAAAACGCATCCGCCGGGATGGCCAGCCGTTCGCGGTCTACATAATCGCCGTCTACGCCTGCGATATCCGTACTGCCAGCCGCCGACCATTCCGACAGCCAGACCCCCCGGCCGCATCCGAAATCGACCACGCTTTCCGGTTTGATCCACGACTGCAGACACCGGATCAGGCTGTTGGCCGAACGCCGCGCGCCCTGGTCGATATAGTCAAAGAACTCATTGGAATAGATGTGCGACATGACTGATCTCTAGATTGAATTTCGCTCGCGATAGACCCAAAGACGAAGGATCACAAAGTTGAGGATCGGCAGGACCACGACGACCGAAGCGGCCGAGACGGTCTCGGGCAGCCCAAGGCGCGGCCCGACGATCCCGGTAAGGGCCGAAGACACAACCAGCCCGACCCCGATCATGCAAAGAAAGCGCCCGAACTGCGCCGGGGCCGCCAGAGGTTTGCCAAAAGTCCATGCGGTCTGGCCGACATACTGGATCAGGATTGCCGAGCCAAAGGCCAGCAGGTTGGCAATCCAGGGCGAACCCAGCAGGTGCAGCAGGCCCAGATACGTCGCCATGTAATAGGCGGCCACCCCGGTCCCGACGACCGCAAAACGGAATATGCGGCGGCGTTCGGTCATTGCTGTCTGGCAATATGCTCAACGACGGGCTCAACCGCGTCCCCGGCCTGCTCGTCCACGAAGAACAGCGGCCGGCCCTTGGCCTCTACGTAAAGACGGCCCAGATATTCCCCCATGATGCCAAGCGTCAGCAACTGAATACCCGAGAAAAAGCTGATGATCAGAACGGTCGAGGCCCAACCTGCGACCGTGTTGTAAAGGATCAGCGACCCGAACACGTAGACGCCCATCAAGGCGGCAACGATCAGGGTCAGAAAGGCCATCCGCGTCGCGATCTGCAGCGGCTTGATCGAGAAACTGGCCAGCGCATCAAAGGCAAACCGGATCATCTTGGACAGCGGGTACTTGGTTTCGCCCGCCACACGCGGATCGCGGATATATTCGATACCGATCTGCCGGAACCCGGCCCAGGCGAACATCCCACGGATGAACCGCGCGCGTTCGGGCATTTGCAGCACCGCGTCCAGCGCTCGCCGGGTCACCAGACGAAAATCGCCGGTATCGTTGGGAATCGGCACATCGGACAGCCGGTTTAGCACGCGATAGAACCCGTGCGCGGTGACCTTCTTGAACCAGCTTTCCCCCTTGCGCTCGCTGCGGCGCCCGTAAACCACGTCATAGCCGCGATCCATCATTGCCATCATGTCCGACAACAACTCGGGCGGGTCCTGCAAATCGGCGTCGAGCATGAAAATCCGCTCGCCCTTGGCCGCCATCAGCCCGGCCGTCAGGGCCACCTGATGCCCGCGGTTCATTGACAGTTTCAGACCACGGATCGCGGAATGCTCCCGGCACTGCGCGCAAATCGCGTTCCATGTGTCATCGGTCGAACCGTCATCGACCAGCACAATCTCGGAGTCGCCCTTCCAAGCGTCGGTTGCAGCGATCAAGCGCTCGACCAGCATGGGGATCGAGGCCTCCTCGTTCATGCAGGGAACGACAACGGACAATAACATTGAACCTCCGACCGAGATTTGTGTCCGACCCCCGCGATCAGGTCGCGGTTTTCGGAACTGGCTGCTCGTGCTTTTTTGTTTCACTTATGGTTGCGGCTCTTGATATCTCAACAATCGGCTTTCGCTAATTGGCCGACGCGAAATTTCGGGGGGTCGTTACCGTTGCGACACATAACCCGACCCGAAAACCCGCGATGAGGATGGCCGCGCTTAATTCTGCCGCAATTTTGCACCCGGGATATGGCAGCAATACGCCCTTCCTGCGGCATTGATCGGGTTGCTCGCCCATCGTGGCGCCGGTTTTCTCAGACCTGCGCAAGCAGCCACGCACGTACGTCGGCAACGATCCGGGGATTTCTGGGCGCGCGTGGGGCGACGACATGATACCCCTCCTGCACTGCGGTCGAAAACAAGACCGGCTGGCACAGACGCTTTGCCCGAAGATCGTCCTCGACAAATTCACGGTTGGCCAGCGCCACGCCCTGCCCGGCAATCGCGGCATCGATGGCCAGAGAAGTCTGGCTGAACGCCATCGTCTTCAATCCGGCTGGCGGTGCCTTTCCCAATGCCGCCTCAAGAAACAGGGGCCACTGCCCATGTGTGTCTTCCAGCAGGGTATGGCCAAGCAAATCTGCGGGTGACCGGATCCTGCCCTCCAAAGCCAAATCGGGATGACACACCGCGATCAGGTCGGCGGCAAACAATGGCTCGGCGATCAGCCCCGGCCCAAATGGCGGCTTCCCTTGCCGCACCGCGATATCCACCCCATCCGTCTGAAAGTTCGCCAGCGCGTTCGACGCGTCCAAACGCAGCCGGATTTCCGGATGATCCCGCGCGAATGCCCCCAACCTTGGCACCAGCCAGCGTGTAGCAAAAGACGGTGTCGTACTGATTGTAGCAACGACGTCCTGCGGCGACAGGTTGGCCGTTGCCTCAGCCATCATGTCAAAGGCACGGCGGATCGGAGTAAGGTATTTCCGACCCTCATCTGTCAAGGACAAGCCTCTGTGTTTTCGGTCGAATAGTTTGATATTCAACAACTCTTCAAGCGATCTCACATGTTGAGCGACGGCACCCTGCGTCACGCCAAGCTCCTCGGCGGCCCGGCTGAAATTCAGATGGCGCCCCGAGGCCTCAAAAGCCTTGAGCGCGTTCAAAGGCGGCAGTTTGCGCATAGTTCACGCGCCCTACTCAATAGTTATTCTACAGGGTTAAGGCAGAATTACTGATTGGTCAAACGCCGCGTCCTGCCCCATTTTGACGACAGATTAGGGACACCAACTGAATGGGGGCAAACATGGCTGATAAGAAAGTTGCGATCATCATGGGCGGTGGCAGCGGCATGGGCGCAGAAAGCGCGCGCCGACTGGCCGCCGATGGGTTCAACGTCGCCATTCTGTCGTCTTCGGGCAAGGGCGAAGCTCTGGCGGCCGAGCTTGGCGGTATTGGTATGACCGGCACAAACCGGTCCAGCGCGGATATGCAGCATCTGATGGATGCAGTCATGGACAAATGGGGGCGCGTGGATGTGCTGGTGAATTCGGCCGGCCACGGCCCGCGCGCGCCGGTTCTGGAGATCAGCGACGCAGACTGGCACGAAGGGATGGAGGTCTATTTCCTGAACGCCGTACGCGCCACGCGGATTTTTGCACCCATCATGATCGAACAGAAATCCGGCGCGATCATCAACATCTCGACCTTTGCCGCGTTCGAGCCGGACCCGGTGTTTCCAACTTCGGGCGTCATGCGGGCCGGGCTTGCAGCCTATAGCAAGCTGTTCGCCGACAAATACGCCCCCGACAATGTGCGCATGAACAATGTGCTGCCGGGGTTCATCGACAGCCTGCCGGAAAACCCGGAATGGAAAGCGCGCATTCCGATGGAACGCTATGGCAAGGCCTATGACGAGATCGCCGCCACCGTGGCCTTTCTTGCCTCGGACGGTGGCGCATACATCACCGGCCAGAACATCCGCGTCGACGGGGGCATCACACGCTCGGTCTGATATCGGTCGTGCTGCTGCAAAAAAATGTGGGGTATGGCGGAGAGACAGGGATTCGAACCCTGGAGACGGTTTCCCGCCTACACACTTTCCAGGCGTGCGCCTTCGACCACTCGGCCACCTCTCCGTGGGCGCGATATTTGGACCATCGCCGGGGGATTTGCAAGGGGCGATTAAAGCGAAAATTCAACCTTCCGCAGTTCCGCTGCAGACGCGGTTAAATCTCGTCGCCGCCCCCGTCACCCAGATCAGCCTCGGTCATGTCAACAGGAGCAGAGGACGGCGGATTTGACGCCGGTTTTGTGGTCTCGACCTCAGGTTTCTGCTGCGGCGCTGAGGGCTGCCCCTGCAACGCCTCGGGGTTGCGCAGCCAGACATCACGCTGTGCGAAGGGAATCTCGATACCTTCCTCGACAAAACGGCGGTTGATCTCGTGGTTCATGTCGGATTTCACCGACAGCACCCAGTTCACATCGCGCAGAATGGCGCGAATCTCGAAATCCAGAGAATCCGCGCCAAAGCCCTGAAACACCACGCTGGGGGCCGGATGCGCTAGCACCATCGGGTGCGAGTTCGCCACTTCGCCCAAGATTTTCTCGACCACGCGGGTGTCAGTGCCATAGGCCACACCCACAGGCACGATGACCCGCCCGATAGTGTTGCCGCGGGTATAATTCGTGACCACACCGCTGATCAGGTCCGAGTTCGGAACGATCACATCAGTCCGGTCAAACGTCTCAATCCGCGTGGACCGCACCGAGATGTCACGCACATAGCCCATCATCCCGTTCACATCGATCCAGTCCCCTTTCGAGATCGGGCGTTCGACCAGCAAGATGATGCCCGAGACGAAGTTCGACACGATGGTCTGCAGGCCGAAACCGATACCAACCGACAGCGCACCCGCGACGATAGCCAGCGACGACAGGTCGAACCCGGCCACCATGATGGCAATAAGCGCCGCCAGAAATATCCCGACATATCCGGTGCCGGCCGCAATCGCGTTCTGCCCACCCGGATCGATGCTGGTTTTCGGCAGCAACGAATTGCGCAGCCCGCTTTGCAGCAAGCGTGTAAGGCCATAGCCGATTGCGAACACAACCAGGAAGGTAAAGAAATTGCTGGGCGAAATCGTGACGCCACCGATATCGAACCCCAGCAGCAGCCGCGACCAGACCTCAAGCAGGTCGGTTTGCCGCGCGCCCCAGTACAGCGCCAGAACTGGCAGGGTCAGGATGGCAAGGACAAAACCGGCCAGTACGGAAAACAGCGAATCCCGCGCAGACTCGCCCTGCCCGCTCAGCCAGCCGTAGACCGAGGTCAGGAAGCGATGGAAGATCGCCAAAGCCGCAAACAGAACCAGCGTTTTCACTGCGGGGAAGACAATCGCTTCGGCTGCATTGGTATAGCCGACGAGCGCCAGGATCGGGCTGGCAATCCCCAGCAGGAACAGAGCCCGGCGCAGGAATTCCACGATCTGCGTTAGGCCGGCACTGCGGGGCGTTTCACTTGCCTCGACGTCATCCACCACCGGCTTGCTGGCCCGGATGCGGCGGATACGCAGCAGGATCATAGCGGTGCCAAAAACCACCGGAAAGCTGATGACTGCCCGGGTCGCGTCCGAGATATTCTCGATCTGATCGAACAGCAGCCCGAATTCATACGCGATCAGAAAGATCGCCAGAATGTCCAGATACACCCGCAACTCGGTAACATTCTTACGGGACAGGCGATTGAAGCCCTGTGCCGCCTGCGTCAGATACAGCTGACGTCCGATCCAGTCGTAGTAAAAGATAAGGGCGGCCCAATACGGTACGTTCTGGATCAGCAATGTGCCACGCAGCCCCAGAAGACCGGTCATGATGACCGCCTGCACCATCAGCCAGACCCCCAGCCAGGGCAGCAGGATGCGCAGCAGCGATACCAGAAACGACCAGACACCAATGCCGCGCCCGCCAAGGCTGCGCAGGTATTCGCCCGCAGCCTCGGACCAATAGCGCCCGTAATACAGCAATACACCCGCGGCGAGGGTCAGGAACAGGATGCCAAGGCCGCGATCTCTCAGACGGTCCTGAACTATATTGGCCTGCAGGTTTTGCGCAGATTCACCGATCAGGCCGCGCACGGAGTCGACAAGGTCGGTCCAGGCCGGGCCCCAATATGTCGGGTTCATCGGGGATGGCCCGCGTTCCAGCAGCTCTTTCTTCTGCCTGTCGCGAAGCAACTGATCGATCTCGCTGATCAGGCCATTGGCGCGACTGAAAGCTTCCTCCGAGATGATCCGCGGAACCTGCAGGCTGGTCAGTTGGTCCTCCAGATGAGTCCGCAATCGGGCAATTTCCTCGGGCTCGGTCGCGTCACCTTCGGGCGCCGGTCCAAGGGCCTTGATCTGAGCATCTAGAGTCTGGATGCGATCTGTGTTGGCGCTGCGCGCGCGGTTGAAATCTTCACGGTAGGTGTGGATTTCGGACCGCAAATTCTCGAGCGCCGCGTTCGAAGTCCGGTCGGCTTCGATTTCGGTCTCGGCGCGGTCCGCCGTTGCAAGCCACTTCTGGTAGTACTCGCTTTGCTGATCGGATAGCTCGGCGGCAAGGGGGCCGCCCAGCATGGCAAAGCAAACCAGAAAGAGCGCAAGAAACAGGCGGACCTGCCGCAGCATCATACGTCCTCGAACACGCCGGGAATGCTGCGCGGGGCTTCGGTCATCCAATCCGGCACCGGCAGTTCCTTTTCACGCAGGAATTCGGGATTGAACAGCTTGGATTGATAGCGCGTGCCATAGTCGCACAGGATCGTCACGATGGTATGGCCCGGCCCCAAATCCTTGGCCAGACGCACGGCACCGGCCATGTTGATCGCGGTTGAACCGCCCATGACCAGGCCTTCGTCGCGCAGCAGGTCAAAGATGTAAGGCAGCGCTTCGTTGTCGGTCATCTGATACGCGTAGTCCGGCTTGAACCCTTCGAGGTTCTTGGTGATGCGCACCTGCCCGATACCTTCGGCGATCGAGCTGCCCTCCATCGCGATCTCACCGGTGGTGTAGTACGAATAAAGCCCAGCCCCCATCGGATCGACCAGAGCGATCTTGACCCCTTTGGGCTGCAGCGCATCGGCCACACCGGCCAGCGTCCCACCCGAGCCCACTGCGCTGACAAAGCCATCGACCTTGCCGCCGGTTTGCTCCCAGATTTCCGGGCCGGTGGTTTCGACATGGGCCTGACGATTGGCCACGTTGTCGAACTGGTTCGCCCAGATCGCGCCGTTGGGTTCGGTCTGCGCCAGTTCCTCGGCCAGACGGCGCGAGTAATGCACAAAGTTGTTCGGATTGCGGTATGGTGCGGCCGGAACCTGCACCAATTGCGCGCCCGCCAGACGCAGCATGTCCTTCTTTTCTTCCGACTGGGTTTCCGGAATCACGATCACCGTCTTGAACCCCATCGACGCACCAACCAGCGCCAGACCGATGCCGGTATTGCCCGCCGTGCCCTCGACAATTGTTCCGCCTGGCTTCAGTTCGCCCCGCGCAACGGCATCGCGGATGATGTAAAGCGCCGCGCGATCCTTGACCGATTGACCCGGATTCATGAACTCGGCCTTGCCCAGAATTTCGCACCCGGTCTCTTCACTGATGCGCTTCAGCCGGATCAGCGGTGTTTTCCCGACTGCGTCGGCAAGGTCTCGTGCAATGCGCATGGCGCCCTCATATCATTACGTATCAACGAAGATTTACAGATGCCGTGCGACAACCACAAGCGGCGATCCTCACCCTCGCAGACGGTCACGATGCCGGGCCAACCAGTTGGCCAGCGACAACAGGGGCAAATCCTTGAATTCGTTATTGTCCACCTTTTGCATAAAGGTGTCATAGGGCAGGATTTGCGTGCGGATATCCTCACCTTCCGAGGCCAGCCCGCCATTGTCGATCGTCCGGGTCAGATCACCCAGCCCGACATAGAGGTAAACAAACTCGGTTGACGACCCGCTCGAGGAATAGGCCCCGCCCGCATATTCCAATGCGTCCAGCGTCACCTGAGCCTCTTCCTGTGCTTCACGATAAGCGGACTGTTCCGGAGTTTCTCCGGGGTCGATCATGCCGGCGACCGGCTCCCAAATCCACGGCTCGGGATCGTCGATCAGAAACACCGGCGCGCGGAACTGTTCGACCAGCAGAACCGTGTCGCGGACCGGGTCATAGGGCAGAACGACCACGGCGGCCCCCTGCATCAGCCCGCTGCGCTGCAAAACAGGCCCCATCGTCCCGTCATGCTGCCGGTGCTGCACCTCCAGTTCTTCCACGCCGAAATAGTTTACATAGGCACGCTTGTGGCTTTGGACGATGACGTCTTTGGCCGTGTCGCGCGGATCGCCGGTCCGGCGCTTGCGCGCGGCCAGACGGGCCCAGGCACGGGTGCGGATCGGCGCGAAGTTGCGGGCAATCGTGGTCGCATCGACCCTGCCATAGTAGGCAAGCTCTTCCTGTGCGGCCAGCAAGGTCACTTCGGCCCACTCATCAACCCATTCCTGCAGCGACCACGGCTGATCGGGGAACCAAAGGTCAGGCTCAGGGTAGAATACGCTGGCTTCCGCTTCTGCCCCATCAGCCAGTTCCACATAGCGAGGGCTGAGGTCGTATTCAAACCCACCTTCATAGTAGATCAGACGCCTGAGTTCCTCGGGCCCAAAGCCCTGTACCAGCAAACCTTCGGCCTTACTGCCTTTTTCCGGCACGATCATCGGAAAGGCCTGCCCGGCAACACCATAAACCGCGTGATCCGGCAGGCTGGCCTGCGAAACTCTCAGTTTCGACAAGGGGCGGCCCAGCACAAGCTCAAGCAGAGGCTGGTGCCTGAGCGTGCCGTAAAAGAACAAATCGGACACTAAAGAGAAACTCGCGCTGAATTCCAGAGGGTTACCGCCAGCGGCGGCTGGCTTCTTCGGTTGCAAGACCGGCGATAAGTGCTCCGATCACCAAAGTCCACAGAATTTCCGGTGCCAGCAGAAGTCTGCTGTAATCGACACCGATCTTGAAAATAGAGATTAGCGCCTCGAACGGCCCATCATACCGATGGCGCATGGCCAGTTGGATCATTTGATTGCAGCCCTGAACAAAAAGACCCCAGAACACAAGCGCGGCAATACCTGTCAACCCGTTGTTGACCGCTCCGGTCCAGCCCCGGCCAACCCTCTTGCCCATGATCATCCAGCCACACACCAATCCAATGATCATGTTGACCGTCGTGAACGCGCCGTAATCCTTACCGTCTTCGCCGTTGTCGATGATCATACCTGAAACGACGAAGGCCACCATCAACAGACAGATTGCAGCAACGAGACGCGGAGCACTGGGCATTCGGTATTTCCGTTTGTTAACTGGGTTTTGCTATAGTGATCTGTGTCACATCGCAGTTGCCAGTGTCAAAGGCTGCGCCACATGCGGTCAAATAATAGTTCCACATGCGGCGGAAACGCTCATCAAACCCCATTTCGGCAATTTCGTCCCATTTCTCGTTGAACGTGTCGTACCAGCGGCGCAGGGTCAGGTCATAGCTTTTGCCGAATTCCCGGGATTTCACCACGTCCAACCCCGCCTCGGAAACCTGTTCTTTCAGGATCGTAGGCGTCGGAAGCATTCCGCCCGGAAAAATATATTTCTGAATGAAATCAACGCCGTTCTTGTAAATGTCCCACCGGTGATCCGCGACGGTGATGATCTGCAACGTCGCCTGCGCACCGGGTTTCAGGCGCTCGCGCACGGTCTCGAAGTAGACCGGCCAGTATTTCTGTCCGACGGCTTCGAACATCTCGATCGAGGCGATCCCGTCATACTGGCCCTGTTCGTCGCGGTAATCCTGTAACTTGAACTCAACCAAGCTTGAAAGTCCTGCTTTTTCAATTCGTTGACGCGCAAAGCTCAACTGCTCCTGACTGATCGTCAAACCTGTGACCCTTAGGCCACGCTCTTTCGCGGCATATTCTGCGAAACCACCCCAGCCGCAGCCGATCTCCAGGATGTGGTCTCCGGGCTTAGCGCCCATTTCATCGACCAGACTCGCGTATTTCGCGGTTTGTGCGTTTTCCAGACTTTCCTGCCCCGTCTCGAACAGCGCGCTGGAATAAGTCATCGTATCGTCTAGCCACAAACCATAGAAATCATTCCCTAGGTCGTAGTGGTACGAGATGTTCTTCTTGGCCTGCCGCCGATGGTTCCGGTGCAACCAAAACCGCAAGCGTTCATAGGCCTGCACCAGGAACATGCCGGTGAAATCGTCATAAACAGTCTCGGTACCCAGATGCACAAGATCCATAAAGGACCGCAGGTCGGGCGTGCTCCAATCGCCCTCCAGATAGGCGTCGGAAAAGCCCAGCTCGCCCTCGCGGATCAGTCGCGCAAAGACGTCCGGGTCATGGATATCAACCCGAGCGACCGGTCCGGGCTTGCCCCCTTCGGACCGAAAAATCCGACCATCGGGCAAGGCGATGTCCATCCGGCCAGACTCCATCCGGTTCAGCATCTTGAAGACTTGAACAAAATATCTGGGCAGTTCTTTCTGCCCTTCTGTTGTCGTTAAGATCATCCGCTCTCCCCTTTGCGGCCTTAAGTAAAAGCTAGGCCGAGTTTGTGTTTGTGGCAAGTTTTCAGTTCCTTACCCGGTTTTTCGGTCTTCATAAGCCGCCAAGGCCCGCGTCCGACCAGAGGCAAGATCGACCACCGGCTTCGGATAGGCAGAAGCAGAATCCAACGCCCACGAGCGCGGCACCGCATCAAAGTACGACAGCGCGCTGGCCGAAGGTGCGGCCTGCCCTTCGGCGATCCACTGTTTCAGGTAGGTCCCTTGAGGGTCGAATTTTTGCTGCTGTGTCTGCGGGTTAAATATCCTGAAGAACGGTGCGGCATCCGGCCCCGAGCCTGCAACCCATTGCCAGCCCATCGCATTTGCCGCCGGGTCCCAATCGGTCAGGCACTCGGCAAACCAATCCATGCCGATTTTCCAGTGTGTCATCAGATGCTTGGTCAGATAGCTGGCCACGATCATGCGGGCCCGGTTGTGCATGCGGCCGGTTACGTACATCTGACGCAAACCGGCATCCACTGCCGGAATACCGGTGCGGCCCTGCTGCCACGCGACAACGTCGGGATGGCTGGCATCGGTGTTCCACGGGAACGCATCCCATTCCGGCTTCCAGTTTTTGGTCAGCAAGTGCGGCGTATGAAACATCAGGTGATATGCAAACTCGCGCCAGACCAGTTGGCGCAAATACGCCTCGGTGCCCTGCGCGCCCGTCAATGCGGCGCGCTGGACCGCGTGCCAGACGGTGCGCGGCCCGATCTCGCCCAACGATAGGTATTCGGCCAAATTCGATGTGCCATCCCGATCCAGACGATCCCGATCCGTCGAATAGTCTGAGATTCGGTCGAAAAACCCGTGCAGAGCCTCGAATGCCGCGCTTTCACCGGGCCGCACATATGGCGCAACAATTGCCGCCCCGCGGTTCATTGCCCGGCCCAGTTTCCACGCCGCCAAATCATCGGCGCCCGGCCAATTCCGGGGCGCTGGAATCGCCAAAGGCGCGGCCTCGGGCGCAGGAACATCCCGCCCCTGAACGGCGCGCCACATCGGAGTGAAAACGCGGAACGGCTGACCGGCCTTTGTGGTCACGGTCCACGGCTCGAACAATAAGTGCCCTTCGAAAGAGATGGCCTCGACCCCCTGCCCGGTCAGCGCTGACTTGATACGGGTGTCTCTTGCAATTGCGTTCGGATCATAGGCGCGAGACCAATAGACCGCGGTGGCACCGGTTTCTGCGATCAGCTTCTGCAAAACAGTTAAGGCGTCCCCGCGCCGCAGGATCAAACGGCTACCGAGCTTTTCAAGGGACTGCGCAAAGACCTTCAGCCCAAGACCAAGTCGCCATTTTGGTGCCGCCCCCAACGCCTGGCCAAGGTCGTCCAGAATAAAGACCGGGATGATGGGCCGCCCGGACCGGGCCGCCGCGCTTAGCGCGGGATGGTCCGACAGGCGCAAGTCCCGCCGGAACCACAAGATGATCGGAGATTGAGAGTTTTCCATGTCCGCCCGGTTGTTTTCTTCGCATTACGAAGCCGAACGGAAACCGGATCACAAAACGACGTCAAGTGCGTTCAATAACTGATCAATTTCCTGTTGCGAGGTGTAGTGCGTAAAGCTGACCCGCAGCACGCCCTGCGCCATATCCACACCCATCGCCTGTAACGGTCGCACGGCGTAGAAATCACCGCCGCCCGCCATGATTCCGTGATTTGCAAGATCGGCGGCGACAGCCTCGGCGTTTCGGTTCAGGGCCAGCGCAACAGTCGGCGCGCGGCGCGTCGCATCAGATGTGCCGATCAGGCGCACGGCATTGCGATCCTTGACCGCATCCAGCACCGGCTGCAACAAAGCCACCTCTTGCCGGCGCATCAGGTCATGCACGAAGGCTCCGCGTTGGGTCGCATCCCCTTCGGGGCCATTGTGGTGGTCGCACAGCAGGTCGACATAATCCGCCATGCCCGCACTGGCCGCGATCTGCGCATGATCGGGCCCGGCGGGTGTAAAACGCTTGTGCAACACGTCGCCGTTGAAAAAATGCGCCTGATTGGGCAGCAACTCTCCCAACGCGCGCCGGATCACCATGCAGCCCTGATGAGGGCCATAGGTTTTATAGGCCGAGAACAGATAGATATCCGGGCCCAGATGGCCAACATTCGGAAACCCGTGCGGCGCGTATGAAACACCGTCAACACAGACGAACGCACCGGCCGCATGAGCGATAGAGGTGATTTCGGTCACCGGGTTGATCTCGCCGATCACGTTGGAGCAGTGGGGAAAGCACACCAGACGGACCTTTTCGTCCAGCAAGTTTTCCAGATCCTGCGGGTTCAGCGACCCGGTTTCCGGATCGATCTGCCATTCGCGGATTTCGATGCCATCCTCGGCCAGGCGCCGCCACGGGCCCGAATTGGCCTCGTGATCCTGATTGGTCACCACGATGGCCTCGCCCGGTTTCATCCATTGGCGAAACGCCTGCGCAAGGACATAGGTGTTTTGCGTGGTCGATGGCCCAAAGCTGAGTTCGTCGGTGTCCACGCCCAGTATCGCGGCCATGCGTGCGCGGGCCTCGTCCATCTCTTCGCCCGCCAGACGGCTGGCGTCATAGGGGCCATAGGGCTGCACCTTGCGTTGCGTGTAATAACGCGTCAGCCGGTCCAGCACCGGTTTACAGGTGTATGACCCGCCCGCGTTTTCAAAGAACGCCTGTCCTTGCAGGCTGGGCTCGGAAAAAGCCGGGAACTGAGCCCGAACGAAATTGATATCCAGAGTGCTCATGGCACGCCTCTCCTCATTCATGCAGCTTGTTCCGATACGATGCCCGCGCATGATTTCGGACAACTCGGAAATCACGGCAGGTCTTCCAGCCCAACCACAGCCCCTTTTAGATAGAGGCATGGGCAGTCTTTCCGGGCGGAACATGCCACCCGAAGGACGCGGATACTTAGACAAGGGCGAGGACATCGGTCAACCCGACCCAAAAGAAAAAAGCCCCGACGCATGGCCGGGGCTTTTCTTGATAAGGCCGAACTCAGCGGCGGCGTTTTTCGTTCGCCAGACCGATGAAGACCGATACGCACATCAGTACAAGCACGATCGCAAACGGAAAGCCGGTTGCAATCGCGGCGGCCTGCAAGGCGCCAAGCCCGCCACCCAGCAACAGCACGACAGCAATCGCACCTTCCAGAACGCACCAGAATACGCGCTGCGCCGTGGGGGCATCGGTTTTGCCGCCCGCCGTGATCGTATCGATCACCAGCGAGCCCGAGTCCGAGCTGGTCACGAAGAACACGACAACCAGGACGATGCCGACAAAGGACAGCAGGCCGGTCATCGGGAAGGCTTCGAACATCTTGAACATCTTCAGCTCAAGCGCTGCGTCCGACAGGGCCTGCCCCGAACCGGACATGACCTGATCCAGCGCCGCGCCACCGAAAACGCTCATCCACAGCGCGCCGACAACCGTCGGGATCAGGATCACGCAGGTCACGAATTCACGCACGGTGCGACCACGCGAAATGCGGGCGATGAACATGCCGACGAAGGGTGACCAGGAAATCCACCAGGCCCAGTAAAAGGCGGTCCAACCCTGCATGAAGTTGGTGTCTTCACGACCAACCCAGTTGGACAGCGCGGGCAGCGCAATGAAGTACTCGATCATGCTGTCGAAAAAGCCGGTCAGAATAGCGGCGGTCGGACCAACGATCAGCACCAGCAACAGCAGAGCCGCAGCCAGGATCATATTGGCCTCGGACAGACGCTTTACCCCTTTGTCGAGGCCGGCAACAACTGAGATCAACGCAAACACCGTGATCAAACCGATCAGCAGCACTTTCATGCCATCCGTGATCGGAACATCGAACAGGTAGTTCAGACCGGCCAGCGCCTGCGTCGCGCCCAGACCCAGCGATGTCGCCAGACCAAAGATGGTGGCAAACACGGCCAGAACGTCGATGATGTGCCCCAGAGGGCCCCATGTCGCCTCGCCAAACAGCGGATAGAATACCGACCGCATGGTCAGCGGCAGACCCCGGTTAAAGCTGAAAAAGGCCAGTGCCAGTGCCACGACCGCATAGACGGCCCAAGGGTGCATACCCCAATGGAAAATGGTCGCCGCCATCGCCAGCTTTTTTGAAGCTTCCGGGTCTTCCAGCCCTGCGCCCAGCGGCGCCCAGTCGGTGCGGATACCGTCTTCTCCGACGGCAACGCCGCCCAGCGACGATCCATAGTGCGAAATCGGCTCGGCCACGCCCCAGAACACCAGACCGATGCCCATGCCTGCGGCAAACAGCATCGCGAACCAACCAGCATAGCTGTAATCCGGTTTGGCGTCATCTCCACCCAACCGGATCGAACCATAGGGCGTGACGATCAGCAGCAGCGAAAACACCACAAAGATGTTGGCCGCGATCATGAACACCCAGTCGAACTGGCTGGTCAGTGCCGGACGAAGCCAACCAAAGAATTCGGCCGCCTGCTCGCGAAACACGAGCGAGAAAAACACGAATGCAATAATGGTGAGCCCCGAAACGGCAAAAACCGGATTGTGAACGTCCAGCCCCAAGATCTGGACGTTGTCCTGACCGACTTCATAGTCGGTATCCGTATTTTCGGACATAGATTCTCTTCCTTCCCTTATTCGGTGCCCAGAACTTTCAATATCCCGCACCGAAAAGGCTTGGCTGAGAAGACCACATATAACAAGAAAACGACATAACCTGCAAAAAACGACATGAGTAATGAGCAGGTTGCGCGCCGGTGGAAATCGTATCCCCGGACAAAAAAGGCCGGGGTGTGACCCCGGCCCGTGGATTCGGTTTGTTCAAGTTAGCCCTGAACTTTGGTATAGGTGCCCTCACCCGCCAAAATGCCGCGGAAGCCGCCGGGCTCGTCAAGGCCAAAGACAATCAGCGGCAAGTTGTTGTCCCGCGCCAGCGCAATGGCCGAGGCATCCATGACACGCAGCCGCTTGGCCAGAACGTCATCATAGGTGACCGTGTCATAGCGAACCGCGTCGGCGTGAACCTTCGGGTCCTTGTCATAGACACCATCAACGCCGTTCTTGCCCATGAAGATCGCCTCGCACGCCATTTCGTTGGCGCGCAGGGTCGCAGCGGTATCTGTGGTGAAATACGGGTTGCCCGTTCCGGCGGCAAAGATGCAGACCCGTTTCTTTTCCAGGTGCCGGACAGCGCGGCGGCGGATGTAGGGCTCGCAGACCTCATCCATGCGAATGGCCGAGATGACACGGGTGAAGACGCCGATCTCTTCCAGTGCCGACTGCATCCCCAGCGCGTTCATGACCGTTGCCAGCATACCCATGTAATCGGCCGTTGTACGCTCCATCCCCTGCGC
This sequence comes from Ruegeria sp. AB10, assembly GCF_056542745.1. NCBI lineage: Bacteria > Pseudomonadati > Pseudomonadota > Alphaproteobacteria > Rhodobacterales > Roseobacteraceae > Ruegeria > Ruegeria sp. AB10. Next base: position 347,846 of record NZ_JBQGAI010000001.1, read on the forward strand.
CGAGCCGCTGAGACCGCGGAAAATGTTGCCGCCGCCAATCACCATGCAGATCTCGACACCCAGATCGTGCACCGACTTGACCTCCTGCGCGATGCGTTGAACTGTCGGCGGGTGCAGACCGAACCCCTGATCCCCCATCAGCGCCTCGCCGGATATCTTCAGCATTACGCGGCTGTACTTTGTTTTGGTGTTCTCGGCGGTTTCGACTGATTGGGAATGGCTCATGTTGCGCTCCGGGCTGGCACGGGGTTAATTTCCGGCGCAAAATGAAGCAAAAACTCCGCAGGTTCAATGCGGATGGTGAGGATTGGGGCACACCCGGATGGCCAACAACGTCAGATCGCAGATTTGGGACCGCCTGCCCCCGATTGACGACGGCAAGCCCGTGCTTATCGCGGGGCCGACGGCCTCGGGGAAATCTGCGCTGGCCTTGCAGATCGCCGAAACCTTTGGCGGCGTGATCGTGAATGCGGATGCCAGTCAGGTTTACGATTGCTGGCGGGTGATTTCGGCGCGTCCGTCAGCAGAAGAGGAGGCCCGCGCGCCGCATCTGCTGTATGGTCACATCGCCTATGATCAGGACTATTCCACCGGCCACTGGCTGCGCGAGGTGACGCCGCTTCTGTCCAGGGGCCAGCGCCCGATCATTGTTGGTGGCACCGGCCTGTATTTCTCGGCCCTGACCGAAGGTATGGCCGACATCCCCCCCACGCCGATCGAGGTGCGGGCTGAGGCCGACCAGATGAATCTGCCCTCACTGATTGCTGGCGTCGATGCGGATACGCTGAACCGGATCGACACCCGGAACCGCGCCCGCGTTCAGCGCGCCTGGGAGGTTCAGCAAGCCACCGGGCGCAGCCTGAGCGACTGGCAGACCGATACGCCCCCTCCGGTTCTGGACCTGTCTGACACGGTGCCGATCGTCTTTGACGTGGACAAGGAATGGCTGCTGGAACGCATCACCCGGCGGTTCGATCAGATGCTGGATACGGGCGCGCTGCAAGAGGTCGAGACGATGCGCGACCTCTATGATCCGTCCCTGCCCGCCTTCAAGGCCATCGGCGTGCCCGAGCTGATCGCGTATCTGGACGGCAAGATGACCCTGGATGCCGCCCGCGAGCGTGCGACGATCGCTACCCGTCAGTTTGCCAAGCGTCAGCGCACCTGGTTCAGGGCACGAATGAAGAAATGGAATCGGATAGACTTCTCAAAATGATACGTCGATTTCTTGAGAGAACCTTCTAAGCGATTCCCTGCAAAGAGAGAATCCGCCGGTTCACCACAGTATACATGACGGATTCACCCGTTTCCGGGCGTGGGGCATGATCTAACAATCTCTGACCATGTCGCTTTTGTATCATGAATGACGATTTCGAACATTGACCTGATCCGGATTCTGGGGCCGAATGGGCCCATGGGGACAATCAGAACTCAAACAATCCGTGAACCAGCTGCCGGAAACTGACCGGTTCGAGCGGTTCCAATCTTCTTCAAAAACAAGACATCTCATCAGGGAGAGACATCAATGAGAAACCAAACCATCACCGGAGCACCGATTCACTGGGCCGCAGAAATGCACGCTCAGGAATACCGGGACGGTAAACTGACCCGGCGAGAATTCATGGCCCGCGCCACTGCGCTGGGTGTTGCCGTGCCAGCGGCCTACGGGATGATCGGCCTGCAATCACCTGCTGCGGCGCAAGAGCCCCAGCGCGGCGGCACCATCCGCTATCAGATGGAAGTGCGCGCGCTGAAAGACCCGCGGACTTATGACTGGACCCAGATTGCCACTTTCACGGCCGGCTGGCTGGAATATCTGGTCGAGTACAACAATGACGGCTCGTTCAAGCCCATGCTGCTGGAAAGCTGGGAAACGAACGATGACGCGACCGAGTATACCTTGAACGTCCGTAAAGGCGTGAAGTGGAACAACGGTGATGATTTCACCGCCGAAGACGTTGCGCGCAACATCACCGGCTGGTGCGACACCACGCTCGAGGGTAACTCGATGGCGTCCCGTATGGCGTCGCTGATCGACGAGAACACCCAGCAGGCCGCAGAGGGCGCTATCACTGTTGTAGACAGCCACACCGTCAAGCTGAAGTGTAACGCGCCTGATATCACGATTATTCCTGGTATGGCCGACTATCCGGGCGCGATCGTGCACAGCAGTCATGACGCCAACAATATGCTGGAAAACCCGATCGGCACTGGCTTCATGATCCCGGAAAGCCACGAAGTTGGCGTCAAAGGCGTTCTGGTTCGCAACGAAGGCTTTGACTGGTGGGGATACGAAGCCGGAAAAGGCGGTTATATCGACCGGATCGAGTTTATCGACTACGGCACCGACCCAGCTGCTTTCCTGGCTGCCTACGAAGCCGAAGAGATCGACATGAACTGGGAGTCGGTTGGCGAATTCGTCGACATCTTTGACGGCATCGGCCTGGTTCGTTCGGAAATCCCGTCGGGCTTCACCATCGTCATCCGTCCCAACCAGTTGGCGGAAGATGCAAACGGTAACAAAATCTACGGTGACAAACGTGTGCGTCAGGCCCTGGCGATGGCCGTCGACAACGCTGTGTGCCTGGAACTTGGTATGTCCGGCTACGGCATTGTCGCCGAAAACAGCCATGTTGGCCCGATGCACCCTGAATATGACTCGGAAGTGACGCGTATTCCGTATGACCCGGCCGCAGCCAAAGCGCTGATGGACGAAGCGGGCATGGGCGATTTTGAGCACGAAGTGCAGTCCATCGACGATGACTGGCGCCGCAACACCACTGCGGCGGTTGTTGCTCAGCTCAACGACGCGGGCATCAAGGCTAAGCACACGGTTCTGCCGGGTTCGACCTTCTGGAACGACTGGACCAAGTACCCGTATTCATCGACCAACTGGAACCACCGCCCGCTGGGCACACAGGTTCTGGCGCTGGCCTACAAGTCGGGCGTTGCGTGGAACGAATCCGGATTTGCCAACGAAGAGTTCGACAAACTTCTGGCCGAGGCAAACTCGATTGCGGATGTGGACATGCGTCGCGAAGTGATGGCCAAGCTTCAGGCGATCATGATCGACGAAGGCGTTGTCATCCAACCCTACTGGCGGACGGCAATGCGTCACCACCGCGACAATATGGTCGGTGTCGAAAAGCACATCGCTGACCTGCCCCAGCTCTATAAATTCGGCTTGATTGGTTAAGCTGAAACCAAACGGGCCGCGCCGCAAAGGCGCGGCCTTTTCGTCCTGACAGCGGCGACACAAAAAACAGCAATGCGTGAAACCAGATAATCTTCACGCTAGCCTACCAACAGGGGCCAATATGGGACTTTTCATTCTAAAGCGTGTCGGCATCATGCTCATGACAGCATTATGCCTGACATTCTTGGTCTTTTTCCTCACCAACCTTTATCCCAACCTCGAAAAGCTCGCGAAAACGCAGGGCAATTTCCGGATGTCGGATGAACAGGTTGCAAGCTTTCTTGAAAAGAACGGATATCTTCAGCCGACGCCGGTCAAATACGGCGAATGGCTGGGTGTTCTGCCGTCCTATCGGCATACGAATGAGGACGGCTCGGTTCAGGGCAGATGCATTCTGCCGGGTGAATCCGCCGAGGACGCCCCCAAGTTCTGCGGTATCCTGCAAGGATATTGGGGCTATTCCACTGTCTTCAAAGAGGAAGTGTCGACCGTTGTCGGAACCCGTCTGGGCCTGACCGGCAGGCTGATGTTCTGGGTTATGCTGCTGATGGTCCCTTCGGCGCTGATCCTTGGCGTTCTGGCCGGAATGAAAGAAGGATCTGCCACCGACCGGACCCTGTCAACCTTCGCGATCACCACCACGGCGACACCGGAATACGTGTCGGGCGTGATTTTCATCGCCATCTTCACCTCATCCGCAGTGGGCCTGAAATGGTTCAAGGGCACGGCAACACAGGCGATGGAGAACCCAACCTTCGAGAATTTCTTCTTACCGGTGCTGACGATTGCACTTTACGGGATGGGTTATATCGCCCGGATGACCCGCGCCTCGATGACCGAGGTGATGACGGCGCAGTACATCCGGACCGCGCGTCTGAAAGGCGTGTCCTTCTCGAACATCGTGATGAAACACGCGCTGCGCAACGCGCTGATCGCGCCCTTTACCGTGATCATGCTGCAATTCCCGTGGTTGCTGAACGGCGTCGTGATCGTCGAGACCCTGTTCAACTACAAGGGCTTTGGCTGGGCACTGGTTCAGGCGGCGGGCAACAACGACATTCAGCTGCTGCTGGCGATTTCGGTCGTGTCGGTCTTTGTGGTGCTGGTGACGCAGCTGATCTCGGATATCGGCTATGTCTACCTCAACCCGCGCATCCGTATTTCGTAAGGAGGGATAGATCATGGAACCACTTACCTGGACCGGCTCTATCGCCCTCCTGAACCCGTTGCTGATGATCGCGATAGCAGCCCTTCTGGTGTCGATCGTCGTCTGGATCCTTGGCAGTATCGTGCTGCCGGAAACCCCGGTCAGCGTGAATATCGATGGTACGATCAGTTCAGGCTCGGGCCTGAGAGGGTTGACGCAGAAAGCACTGCGATACAGCTTTGCGGCCTGTGTTGCACTAGTACTGGCCTATATCGTTCTGGGCATCCTCATGGGCACCAGCGCGGGTATTGTCGGCGCAATCTCACAGCAGTTCCTGCCGGTTTGGCTATCGCTGGTCATCCTGTTTGCCATGTCGATTGCATTCAAACGCAAGCTGGGCCTCTACGGCAAACTGTTCGACAGCCCTATCGGCATGATTGGATTTGGCCTTGTGATGTTCTGGGTGTTCACCGGCATCTTCGGCGCCATGGACCTGATCATAACCCACGATCCGCTGGATCAGGTGTCGGGTATGAAGAATAAGGTCCCCGGCACGCCCCTGCCCTCAACGGAAGAAGGCGCGTATGCCTGGTATCTGCTGGGCGGCGACAACCTGGCCCGCGATGTCTTCAGCCGCATGGTCAAAGGCGCGTGGATCGTGGTGCAGATCGCGCCGCTGGCGACCATGTTTGCCTTCATGGTCGGGATTACCCTGGGCCTGCCCGCGGGGTTCTATGGCGGTCGTCTGGACACGTTCCTGTCGTTCCTCGCCAACCTGATCCTCGCCTTCCCGGTGATCCTGCTGTTCTATCTGCTGGTCACGCCGGAAATCGTGGCGACCGGGGTGCCGAATTATATGGCGGCCGTGCTGTTCGTTTTCCCGATCCTGTTCCTTGCGGTTCTGCTGAACTCGCGCTTTTACACAAGGCCGAGCTTCCGCACCCCGCTGTTGATCGGAGTGCTGGGCATCGCGCTGTGGCTCTACCTGTCGCTGATCACGACTGATGGTTACATCATCAACACCGACAGCTACGGGATCTGGGGATTGCCGACCTATCTGGACCTGTTCGACATCCCCGGCGGTATCCTTGTGGTGTTCGTCTCTGTGGTCTTCGTGAACTCACCCACCGTGTTCCGGATCGTCCGGGGCCTGGCGCTGGACATCAAAACGCGGGACTACGTGGCTGCGGCGCAGACCCGTGGCGAGGGTCCTTGGTACATCATGCTGTGGGAAATTCTGCCCAACGCCCGAGGTCCGCTGATCGTCGATTTCTGTCTGCGGATTGGCTACACCACCATCCTTCTGGGAACCTTGGGCTTCTTTGGCCTTGGACTGCCGCCGGAAAGCCCGGATTGGGGGTCTACGATCAACGAAGGGCGCAAGCTGCTGTCGATCTATCTGCACCCGGCCCTGCCGCCCGCGCTGGCGCTGTTGTCACTGGTTCTTGGTTTGAACCTGCTGGCGGACGGTCTGCGCGAAGAAAGTCTGAAGGACTGATGTGATCGAGGCCGGGGGCTCTGCCCCCGGACCCCCGAGATATTATTAGCCAGATGAAGGGGATCCCCCGCGTTTGGCGAGGAGAACACAGATGAACAAACTGGCGGATTATGACGGTCCAATTCTGGAGATCGACAAGCTGTCGATTTCCTTCTTTACCCGCCTGCGGGAAATTCCTGCGGTGATGGATTTCTCGGTCAGCGTGCAACCCGGCGAAGCCGTTGGTCTGGTGGGCGAGTCCGGTTGCGGCAAGTCCACCGTGGCACTGGGCGTCATGCAGGACCTTGGCAAGAACGGGCGGATCGTTGGTGGCTCGATCAAATTCAAGGGCCGCGACCTTTCTGAGATGACCACCGAAGAGTTGCGCGACATTCGCGGCAACGAAATCGCGATGATCTATCAGGAGCCGATGGCCTCGTTGAACCCAGCGATGAAGATTGGCAAACAGTTGATGGAAGTGCCGATGATCCACGAGGGTGTCAGTAAGGACGAGGCCTATGCACGTGCGCTGGAAGTGGTCACCGACGTGCGTCTGCCCGACCCCGAGCGGATGCTGAATTCGTTCCCGCACCAGTTGTCAGGTGGCCAGCAGCAGCGGATCGTCATCGCGATGGCGCTAATGTCGAAACCGGCGCTGTTGATCCTGGACGAACCAACCACCGCTCTGGATGTGACGGTCGAAGCCGCCGTGGTGGAACTGGTCAGGGATCTGGGTAAGAAATACGGCACCTCGATGCTGTTTATCTCGCACAACCTCGGGCTGGTTCTGGAAACCTGCGACCGCCTGTGCGTGATGTATTCCGGCGAGGCGGTCGAGCGCGGCTCGATCCACGATGTGTTCGACGAGATGCAGCACCCCTATACGCAGGCGCTGTTCCGCTCGATCCCGTTGCCGGGGGCCGACAAGAATGCGCGCCCGCTGGTCGCCATTCCGGGCAACTTCCCCCTGCCCCACGAACGCCCGCCGGGCTGTAACTTTGGCCCGCGCTGCGACTATTTCGAGGAAGGCCGCTGTGACGCGCAGAACATTCTGATGGAGCCGGTGCCGGGCAATGATCGCCACCACACGCGCTGCCTGAAGTTCAAAGAGATCGACTGGAACGCACCGATCACCGTGGGCGAACAGAAGGAAAAGGCCGAGATCGGCCGGACCGTCCTCAAGATGGACAACCTCAAGAAATACTATGAGGTGGCTGCGAATGCCCTGTTCGGAGGTGGCGAGACCAAGGTTGTGAAAGCCAACGAAACGCTCAGCTTTGAAGCACATGAATCCGAGACGCTGGCCATCGTCGGCGAATCCGGCTGCGGCAAATCGACCTTCGCCAAGGTCCTGATGGGGCTGGAGACGGCCACAGATGGCCAGATTCTGCTGGACAATCGCAACATCGAGGCCGTCCCGATCGAGGAACGTGACGCCAAGACCGTAGGCGAAGTGCAGATGGTGTTCCAGAACCCGTTTGACACGCTGAACCCATCGATGACCGTGGGTCGTCAGATCATCCGCGCGCTGGAGATCTTTGGCGTAGGCAACTCCGAAGCCGAGCGCAAGAAGCGGATGCTGGAGCTATTGGACCTAGTGAAACTGCCCCGCGCCTTTGCGGAACGGATGCCGCGGCAGTTGTCGGGCGGGCAGAAACAGCGCGTTGGCATCGCCCGCGCCTTTGCCGGGGATGCACGGATCGTGGTCGCGGACGAACCGGTCTCGGCGCTGGACGTGTCCGTGCAGGCGGCGGTGACCGATCTGCTGATGGAAATTCAGCGCGAGCACAAAACCACGCTGTTGTTCATCAGCCACGATCTGTCCATCGTGCGGTATCTCAGCGACCGGGTGATGGTGATGTATCTGGGCCATGTGGTCGAACTTGGCACGACGGACCAAGTCTTTGCCCCACCCTATCACCCCTACACCGAAGCGTTGCTGAGCGCTGTTCCAATTGCCGATACGTCAATCGAAAAGCAACATATCGTCTTGGAGGGGGATATCCCGTCTGCGATGAACCCACCTCCGGGATGTCCGTTCCAGACCCGGTGCCGCTGGAAATCCGAAGTGCCGGGCGGGATGTGCGAACGCGACGTGCCACCGGTGAAAACTTTGGCCGAAGGTCATCAGGTCAAATGCCACCTGTCCGAAGAGATTCTGGCCCGCATGGAGCCGGTCATCAAGGTCGCGGCTGAATAAATCCGGCCACAAAAGATCAAGGGCGCAGGAGTCATACCGGTGCCCCTTATCGACGATGTCCAGCTTGGGCAGAATCAGCGCCGGGCGTTACGGGTTTGGCATACCCACATTCAACGCGAGCCTGCGGGCGATGACCTCATTGGGTTGAGTAATGGATCCGGTGCTGGCGCTTTTTTGTCGCCGGATAATGGGATGCGGATCGGAAATTCATATTTGCGCTAGGTGTGACCGCGATCTGGGCGGCTTTGTATGGGCAAAAGATGCCGCGCATTGTCGCTGGCGGTGACCGCTTGCCTGTTCTTTTCGGCGGCGCATGTACCGTGCAGCAGCGCCCATGTTTTATGTGCGTGAGGCCAGCATGCTCATGTTCTGTGCGCGACGATGCTGCCGATCACGGCCGGACTCTGCAAGCGTGCCGAAGTCGATGCCATATGACCGAAACGACCGCTTAGCCGCCCCAGATCACTTTCACGTAGTTCTGGGTTTCATTGTAAGGTGGAACGCCGCCGTGTTTTTCAACAGCCTGCGGCCCGGCGTTATAGGCCGCAAGCGCCAGACGCCAGGATTTGAACTTGCGGTATTGCCAGGACAGATACCGCGCCCCGCCTTCCAGGTTCTGTTTCGGGTCATGCGGGTTAACGCCCAAAAGCCGCGCCGTACCGGGCATCAACTGCGCCAGCCCCAAAGCACCCTTGTGCGATTTCGCATGCGGGTTCCAGCCGCTTTCCTGCTGCACCAGACGCAAGAACAGCTCTTCCGGGACGTTGTGCTTGCGCGCGGCTTGCCGGGCCAGAGTCATATACTCCCCCCGGTACTTGCCCGTGTAGCGTTTGTTGAAACTGTCACTGGGCTTTGCCCTTTTCGGCTTAAGCCGCTCGGAATCGCGGTACTGGGTTGCCGCACGCGAGTCCAACACCTTGGATTGCTTGAGAAAAATATCCTTCCGGCTTTTTGTCGACAACGTCTGCGCGGTCACCGGGGCCGAGACCAGAGCAAAGCAAGCAACCAAAAAACAACTAACCAGAAATCGCATTAACGCCAATCTCGCTCGTTCAGGAACTCTGAGGAGTATAAATATTTCAGTTAATAATGAAAGCTTGGTAAACCGAGCCCTGGTATTTTCTTGCGGAGTGTTACCTGCATCAACCGTGTTTCAACCACGACGCAGGCCGTATAGGGTCGCTTGGAAACTCTGCGCCAGATTCGGGCGCGCAAACGTCAATTCAGAACGGGGAAATACATGGCGGGTTCAGTCAACAAGGTCATTCTTATCGGCAATCTCGGTGCGGACCCTGAGGTACGGTCGTTTCAGAATGGTGGAAAGGTATGCAACCTGCGCATCGCGACATCCGAGACCTGGAAAGACCGCAATACCGGAGAGCGCAAGGATCGGACTCAATGGCACTCGGTCGCTATATTCTCGGAGCCTCTGGTGCGGGTCGCCGAGCAATATCTGCGCAAGGGCAGCAAGGTCTATATCGAAGGGCAGCTGGAAACCCGTAAGTGGCAGGACCAATCCGGCCAAGACAGATACACGACCGAAGTGGTCCTGCGGCCCTATCGCAGCGAACTGACAATGCTGGACGCCCGCGGTGAAGGCGGCGGCGGTGGCTATGGCGGCCAATCGGGCAGCTACGGCGGCGGTCAGGCCGGTGGCGGCTATGGCGACCCCTATGGCGGCCCATCCAGCGCCCCTGCCCCGGCATCCGGCGGCATCGACGACGACGAGATCCCGTTCTAAGCGAAACGGAGACATATCATGACATGGTCCTTCTCACTCGGCCGGATATTGGGGTCGGAACTGAGGGTCCATGTCACCTTTTTCCTGCTGCTGGCCTGGGTCGGATTCGCCGCCTACTCCAGCGGAGGGATTACGGCCGCCATCGAAAATCTGATCTTCGTGCTGGCGCTGTTTGCCTGCGTCGTCGCGCATGAATTCGGCCACGCGCTGATGGCGCGGCGGTACGGGATCAAGACCCCCGACATTACTCTGCTGCCCATCGGTGGGCTGGCCCGGCTGGAACGGATGCCGGAAAAACCGATGCAAGAGGTCTGGGTCGCCCTTGCAGGCCCCGCCGTTAACATCGTGATCTGGGTGATACTCGTCGCGCTGGGGGCCGGAATGCCGCTTGAGACCATGGCGCAGATCGACTCGACTGGCCCCGGGCTGATGAACCGGCTGGCCTATGTGAATCTGTTACTGGCCGCGTTCAACATGATCCCGGCCTTTCCAATGGATGGCGGGCGCGTATTCCGCGCCCTGCTGTGCCTGAAAATGGACCGGGTCAAAGCCACCAGAGTCGCCGCCCTGGCCGGGCAGATCGTCGCCGTGGCGTTTGGTTTCTGGGGGCTGAGCGTGGGCAACCCGATCCTGGTTCTGATCGCGGTGTTCGTCTTTGTCGCTGCCAATTCCGAAAGCCACGACGTCGCCATGCGCTCAGTCGTGCGGCGGGTTCTGGCACGTGATGCGATGATCACCGAATTCCACGCCCTGTCCCCCACCGACACGCTGGCCACAGCGGCACAGGCCGTCATTCACACCACCCAGCATGAATTCCCGGTGCTGGATTCAGCGGGTGCCCTGCTGGGGTTCGTCACCCGAGATCGGCTGTTCACCGCCTTGACCGGAGACACCCCACGTTCGGACCCGGCAACCTCGGTCATGGTGACGGATATCCCGCAGGTTCAACTGACCAGCGGGCTCGAAACGGTTCTGGACGGGCTGCACAAGGGTGCCCCGGCCATCGCGGTCTGTACGCAGGCCGGGATCATGGTCGGCTACATCACCCGCGAAAATATCGGCGAGTTGATGGTGATCCAAGGGCGGTGATCAGACCGTCGCCAGAGCATCTTCCAGCACGGAAATCACCGCCTCAGGCGGGACGTCCGAGGTAACAAAGGCCTCGCCGATTCCGCGCGCCAGAATGAACCGAAGCTGACCGTCGATAACCTTCTTGTCCTGCGCCATCAGATCAACCAACGCTTCGGCGCTTGGCAGATCGCCGGGGATGTCAGCCAGATCGGTTTTCATCCCCATCGCCCGCAAATGGGCGCGAACGCGACTTGGATCTTCTTGCGAGCACAGACCCAGACGCGAGGACAACTCGAACGCCAGCGCACAACCGATGGCCACGCCTTCGCCATGCAGCAGGCGGTCGGAATAGCCGGTCGCAGCTTCAAGCGCATGACAGAACGTGTGACCAAGATTCAGCAGCGCGCGGTCGCCCTGCTCGGTCTCGTCCCGCGCCACGATGTCGGCCTTCATTTGGACCGAGCGTGTCACCGCCCGCACCCGCGCGGCCATGTCACCGCCGGACACATCCGTTCCGTTCTGCTCAAGCCATTCGAAAAAAGCCGCATCGCCCAGCAGGCCGTATTTCACCACCTCGCCATAGCCCGACAGGAAATCGCGCGGGGTCATTGTGCCCAGAACCGAGGTATCGGCCAGCACCAGTGACGGCTGATGGAACGCCCCGATCAGGTTCTTGCCCTGCGGCGCGTTGATCCCGGTCTTGCCGCCCACCGAACTGTCGACCTGCGCCAGCAGCGACGTCGGTATCTGCACGAACCGCACACCACGCCGCAGGACCGCAGCGGCAAAACCGACCAGATCGCCGATGACACCACCACCAAAGGCAATAACCACGTCCCGACGTTCAACCTTTTCCGCAAGCAGCCATTCCACGGTACGTTCGAAATGCGGCCAGCTTTTGGTGGCTTCGCCTGCAGGCAAGGTCAGGGACGTCATCTCGATCCCGGCAGAAGCCAACCCATCCCGCAGAGCGTCCAGATGCAGCGCGCCCACGTTCTCATCGGTGACAACGGTCACCTTGGGCCGGGGCAGCAATGGGGCGATCCGCGTGCCGGCCTGCGCGAGCAGGTCCGGACCAATTTCCACATCATACGAGCGTTCGCCCAGCTCTACATATACGGTTTGGTGCATCACTTCCGTTCCAAAACATCGGGGCGTGTGGCCAGCGCATCCACCACCCGGTTCACCATATTCTCGATCGAGGTATGGCCGTCCGATTCAGCGATCAGGTCGGCCTGCGCGTAAACCGGCACTCGGTCCTCGTACAAGGCGCGCAAGGTCGCATACGGGTCGGCGGTGCGCAGCAAGGGGCGCGTGTCCTTGTGTTTGACCCGGTTCCACAGAACCTCAAGGTCCGCCCGCAACCAGACGGACACACCGCGCTCGGTGATCATGGTGCGGTTCTGTGCGGCCAGAAAGGCACCGCCGCCGGTGGACAGGATGCCTTTTTCCTCATCCAGAAGACGCCCGATGACCTGGCTTTCCTTGGCACGAAAAAACGGCTCTCCGTCGCGCGCAAAAATCTCGGGGATGGTCATGTTGGCTGCCGATTCGATCTCGGCATCGCTGTCGAGGAAGGGAACGCCCAGCCGTGCGGCCAATGCACGGCCCACAGCCGTCTTTCCCGCCCCCATCATGCCGACAAGAACCACCGTTTTGTGCAGTTCAAAGCCCGTATCCGGGTTCACGCCCGAAGAGTTATGCTTAATTTCGCTCATTTCACCGTGAATGACGTGATCTTAGGAAAAATGCTAGCTATAACTATGACAAAAGAGAAAATTGGGGCAGCGTTGAGCAATGGGCCGTCTGATCAAGTTCCTGTTATATCTGATTTGCCTGGGTTTCATCGGGCTGGTGGCATATGCCTACCTGGGTCCGTTCTTCGGCGCCGACTTTTCGGCGCCGAAGGATGAGATACGAGAGCCGGTAATCCTGAATGTCGAATAAGGCCGCACTGTTTGCGCTGTTATTGGCCGGATCGGCCCAGGCGCAGCAGGAACCTCTTTCCGTCATCGAATGGCTAAACGACCCGCCGGAAAACCTGCCGGGGACCGTGTTGCTGGAACCTTCTGTGACCGAGACCGGCGTTCAGCCGGATGTCGAGGTCACGCCGCTTGAGGCGCTGTCACCGCCGCTTGGGCTGGTGTCATCATCGGTGACCGGGCTGCCCGTGGATCTGTGGCAGAACAGCGATCCTGCCCGTCTGGCACAGCTGATCGCCCGCGTGCCGGTCAAGTACAACCCGGCGATGCAACGCCTGCTGTTCACCCTGCTGCTGACCGAAGCCCGTGCGCCTGCGGGGCCGAACGCGCAGGAACCTCTGCTGCTGGCGCGGCTGGACCGTCTGATGCAATTGGGTGCGGCTGATCCGGTACAATCGCTGGTGCAACTGGCCGGCCCTACCGACAACCGCGAGCGGTTCCAACGCTGGTTCGATGCGACGCTGTTGACCGGGGATGAGGATCGCAGCTGCACCGCACTGATCGCGCAGCCGCATCTATCCCAGGACTATGCGGCACAAATCTTCTGCAAGGCCCGCCGGGGCGACTGGGGGTCCGCCGCGCTGACGCTTGAGGCCGCACATGCGCTGCAGGTTCTGCCGCCCGAGGATCTGGACGTACTGGACCGGTTCCTCAGCCCCGAGCTTTACGAAGATGCCGAGTACCTGCCGCAACCCGACGACCCCGACCCGCTGAGTTTTCGGCTGTTCGAAGCTATTGGTGAGCGTTTGCCCTCAACCCCGCTGCCGCGCGCATTCGCAAATGCCGACCTGCGAGATGTGGCCGGATGGAAGGCGCAGATCGAGGCCGCCGAGCGCCTGACACGGATCGGAGCACTGACCCCCAACCAATTGCTGGGCCTGTATACCGAGCGGTCGCCTGCAGCCTCTGGCGCGGTCTGGGACCGGGTCGCGGCGGTGCAAAAATTCGAAAGCGCGTTGGAAACAGGCAAGCCGGGCGCGGTTGCCAAGACACTGCCCAAAGTCTGGGAACAAATGCGCAGCGTCGGGCTGGAGGTTCCCTTTGCCGAGTTGTTCGCAGGCCGACTGTCGCAGATGGCCCTGCCCGATCCGGCCGCGGAAAACCTGCGGTGGCGGATTCTGCTCTTGTCCGAACTTTATGAAACCGCCGCCCTGTCGCCTCCGGACGAGTCGGTGGAGACGCAGTTTCTGGCCGCGCTGGCACAGGGCGATCCGGGGCGGGCCAAATCGCCTTCCCCGTGGGCCGATGCTGTGGCTGAAGGGTTTGCCTGGGCCGCGCCTATCCCATCGGACATTGATGCCATGTTGGCCAACGGGCAGCTGGGTGAGGCCATTTTGGAAACGATGGAGGTTTTCGCCCATGGTGCACGCGGCAATCTTGTCGATCTGACCGCCGCCGTCGCAACCTTGCGCCGTGTGGGTCTTGAGGACACCGCACGCCGCGCCGCCCTGAACCTTCTGATCCTGCAGGACACCTGAGCATGGTGGCCCCGGCAACCTCGGATCTGTGGATCTCCACCTTCCTGCAGGCGCAAGCGGCCGAGCTTGGGGCGGCCAACAACACTCTGCTGGCCTATGGCCGTGACCTGAAGGACTTTGCCGCCTGGCTGCAGCGCCGGAAAATCGGGTTCGCCGAAGCCGAACGCGATCGGATCGAGGCCTATCTGATCGACTGTGACGCCCAGGGGCTGGCGCAATCCACCCGCGCGCGACGGCTGTCGGCGATCAAACAAATCTATCGTTTCGCTTTCGAGGAGGGCTGGCGCGACACCAACCCCGCCATCCAGATCAAAGGCCCCGGACGGCAAAAACGCCTGCCCAAAACGCTGGACGTGCCCGAGGTTGATCGGCTGTTGCAGGCCGCCCGCCAAACCGGGCGCACCAAGGGCGACCGGGTGCGCAACACCTGCCTGATGGAAGTGCTTTATGCCACCGGTATGCGCGTGACCGAACTGGTTTCGCTGCCGGTCTCTTCCGCGCGGGGCGATCCGCGAATGCTGCTGGTTCTGGGCAAAGGCGGCAAGGAACGGATGGTGCCGCTCTCTTCCCCTGCCCGAGAGGCGCTGGCCGCGTGGCTCATGGTCCGGGACGAGGCCGAGGATCAACTGGTCGCCGATGGCGGCCAACGGTCCAAGTTCCTGTTTCCGTCGCGCGGGAAATCAGGACACCTGACACGTCACATGTTCTTTCTGCTGGTCAAGGAACTGGCGGTTCAGGGGGGTGTTTCGCCGGAAAAGGTCACACCGCACACGCTGCGCCATGCTTTCGCCACGCACCTGCTGGCCAATGGGGCCGACCTGCGGTCAATCCAAACACTGCTGGGCCATGCCGATGTGGCGACCACCGAAATCTACACTCATGTTCTGGACGAACGTCTGGCCGAGCTGGTGCTGGAGCATCACCCGCTGGCCAAAGACCCGGAAGACAAGGGCTAACCCCTTGATCCGCGGGGGTCGCGCCCCCATAACGGATGCAGCAACACCAATAATCAAGGACCGATGGAACCCTCTTCTTCTCTGATCGACGGCGCATTCTGGTTTACCACAGGCGCTATTCTTCTTTTGCTTGTCCTGTCGGGCTTTTTCTCGGGTTCTGAAACGGCATTGACTGCCTCGTCGCGCGGCAAGTTGCGGGCGCAGGCCGACAAGGGCTCGCGCGGGGCGCAGAAGGCGCTGGATATCACCGATGACAATGAACGGCTGATCGGCTCGGTCCTGCTGGGCAACAACCTGGTGAACATCCTCGCCGCCTCGCTGGCGACGGCGCTGTTCACCCGTCTGTTCGGCGAAAGCGGCGTGGCGCTGGCGACGCTGGTGATGACCCTGCTGGTTCTGATCTTTGCCGAGGTTCTGCCCAAAACCTACGCCATCACCAACGCGGAAAAAGCAGCCGCCCTTGTGGCGCCGATCATCAGCGTTGTTGTCACCGTGTTCTCGCCCATGGTTGCGGCAGTGCGCCTGCTGGTACGCGGGGTTCTGCGCCTGTTCGGCGTGCAGATCGACCCCGACAGCAACATCCTTGCCGTACGCGAGGAAATCGCCGGTGCGCTGCATCTGGGTCACTCGGAAGGTGTGGTCGAAAAGGAAGACCGCGACCGTATTCTGGGTGCACTTGATCTGGGCGACCGCACGGTCGAAGAGATCATGCTGCACCGCTCGAACATTGAGATGATCGATGCCGACGACACACCCGAGGCCATTCTTCAGCAATGTCTGAAAAGCCCGCACACTCGCCTGCCCGTATTCCGGGATGAGCCCGAGAACATCGTGGGCGTTGTTCACGCCAAGGACCTGTTCCGCGCCATGTATGCCCATGCAGGCGCCAGCGAAGAGGAAAGCGACCGGCTGAAATCCTTCGACATCTCGAAGGTGGCGAACGACCCTTATTTCGTGCCCGAAACCACCACGCTGGACGATCAGATGCGAGAGTTCCTGCGGATGCACAGCCACTTTGCGCTGGTGGTGGACGAATATGGCTCTCTCCGCGGCCTGATCACGCTGGAGGATATCCTTGAGGAAATCGTTGGCGAAATCGCCGACGAGTTCGACATCGAGGAGGACGTCCCCGTGACCCGAACTGACGATGGCCAATTCCTTGTCGAGGGCGCGATGACCATCCGAGACGCCAACCGGGCGATGGACTGGTCTCTGCCTGATGACGAGGCCAACACAATCGCCGGGTTGGTCATACACGAGGCACAGATGATCCCCGTGACCGGTCAGGTATTCTCGTTCCACGGGTTCCGTTTCGAAGTCACTGCACGCGAAGGCAACCGGATTACCGAGCTGAAGATCCGCCCGCTCTGATCCGCGACAAGCGATGTCGTGAACGGAACAGCCTGCCGTGCCGCGCGCCTGCAGTCTTTGACCAAAACGCATGGGAGGCCACGACATGAAGACCACAACTCAGGTAGCCGTGATCGGGGGCGGTGTTGTCGGGTGTTCGGTACTCTATCACCTGACCAAGCTGGGTTGGTCCGATGTCATGCTGCTGGAACGGTCGGAACTGACCAGCGGGTCCACTTGGCACGCAGCCGGAGGGTTTCACACCCTGAACGGCGACACCAACATGGCTGCGCTGCAGGGCTATACCATCCGCCTCTATAAAGAGCTGGAAGAGATCACCGGCATGTCCTGTGGCCTGCATCACGTGGGCGGCGTGACTCTGGCTGACAATCAGGACCGGTTCGACATGCTGCTGGCCGAGCGCGCAAAGCACCGGTTCATGGGGTTGGAGACCGAGATTGTCGGGCCGGAGGAGATAAAGAAGATCGCTCCGATCACCAATACCGATGGGATCATCGGCGCGCTCTATGATCCGCTGGATGGGCACCTTGATCCGTCGGGCACCACCCACGCCTATGCTAGGGCGGCCCGGATGGGCGGGGCAACCATCGAAACCCATTGCATGGTGCGCGAAACAAACCAGCGCCCCGATGGCACCTGGGACGTGGTCACTGACAAGGGCACCGTTCACGCCGAACATGTGGTTAACGCGGGGGGGCTCTGGGCACGTGAGGTCGGTGTCATGGCGGGCGTCTATTTCCCGCTTCACCCGATGGAGCATCAATATCTGGTCACGGACTCGATCCCTCAGATCGAGGCAATCATCGACGCCGGTGGCGAGCACCCGCATGTGATGGACCCTGCCGGAGAAAGCTATCTGCGGCAGGAAGGGCGCGGTCTGTGTATCGGGTTTTACGAACAGCCCTGCAAGCCTTGGGCGGTGGATGGGACCCCGTGGGAGTTCGGTCACGAGCTGCTGCCCGACGATTACGACAAGATCACCGACAGCATCGAATTCGCCTATAAGCGCTTTCCCGTTCTGGCCGAGGCCGGAGTGAAATCGGTGATCCACGGGCCATTCACCTTTGCGCCAGACGGGAACCCTCTGGTCGGACCGGTGCCGGGGATGCGTAACTATTGGTCGGCCTGCGGTGTGATGGCCGGGTTCAGCCAAGGTGGCGGGGTCGGCCTGACGCTGGCGCAATGGATGATCGAAGGCGAACCCGAGCGCGACGTCTTTGCTATGGACGTGGCCCGGTTCGGTAACTGGATCAGCCCCGGCTACACCCGCCCCAAGGTGATCGAGAACTATCAGAAACGGTTCAGCGTCGCCTACCCGAATGAGGAACTGCCCGCCGCACGACCCAATCGCACGACCCCGATGTACGATATTTTCAGCGATCTGGGTGCAGTCTGGGGCCAACAATACGGGCTGGAAGTACCGAACTATTTCGCGCAAGGCGGCGAGCCGGATTGCGAAACACCATCGTTCCGCCGCTCGAACGCGTTCGACGCGACGGGCCGCGAGGTGCGCGCGGTTCGCGGCGGTGTCGGCATTAACGAGGTCCACAACTTCGGCAAATACCGCATTACCGGCCCCACGGCCCGTGCATGGCTGGACCGGATCATGGCCGGATGCATCCCGCAACCGGGGCGTCTCTCCCTGACACCGATGCTGTCGCCAAAGGGCAAGCTGATCGGAGACTTCACCGTTTCCTGCCTGAGTGAGACCGAATTCCAACTGACGGCATCCTACGGCGCGCAGGCGTTCCACATGCGTTGGTTCCTGCAACATCAGCAAGACGGCGTGACCGTCGAAAACGTCAGCGACCAGCTGAACGGGTTTCAGATCGCCGGGCCAAAGGCGGCTGACGTGCTGGCGGCTTGTACCCGCGACGACCTCTCGGACCTGCGGTTCCTCAACGTGCGGCGCATGACGGTTGGCATGACCGACTGCATCGTGCAGCGCGTCAGCTATACCGGCGATCTGGGGTATGAGATTTACTGCGATCCGATGGCGCAGAGACAGCTCTGGTGGGCGCTGTGGCGGGCCGGGCAGCCACACGGCATGGTGCCCTTCGGGATGCGCGCGATGATGAGCCTGCGTCTGGACAAGTTCTTTGGCTCGTGGATGCGGGAATTTTCACCCGATTACACCGCCGCCGAAACCGGGCTGGACCGGTTTATTGCATTTTCGAAACCCGCCGATTTCATTGGCCGGTCTGCCGCCGAACAGGAGCGTGCCCAAGGACCGACACGCAAACTTGTGGCCTTCGAGGTCGAAGCGGAGGACGCCGATGTCAACGCGTATGAGCCGATCTGGCTGGACGGCAGGGTCGTTGGCTTCTGCACATCGGGCGGGTATTCGCATTATGCCAACAAGTCCATAGCACTCGGGTTCCTGCCGATGGACCAGGCAACGGACGGCTTGGAAGTTGAGATCGAAATCCTGGGCCAACTGCGCAAAGCCAAGGTGATCTCGGAGCCTCTGTTTGACGCGGACGGGGCGCGTATGCGGGGATGACACCGCTGGGATAGGGCGGCATGGTGGCGACATGACGGACATACCCATTCTATTGCTGGCCGCCGGGCAATCCAGCCGCATGGGCGGCAAGGATAAGCTGCTGCAGGTCGTGGACGGCGTGCCATTGCTGCGGCGCGCAGCAATGATTGCACTGCGCGCGGCCCCCGTGATCGTTGCGTTGCCCCCGGCCCCGCACGCGCGGCATGACGTGCTGGACGGGTTGGACCTGCAACGGATCGATGTCCGGGATGCGCACGAAGGCATGAATGCCAGCCTGCGCGGGGCCCTCGCGCATGTATCAGCCGAGTCACACGCCGCAATGGTCTTGCTGGCGGATTTGCCCGAGATCACCTCCGAGGATCTGGCGGCTGTGCTTGGTTCGGTTCAATCCCACCCGGACAAATTGATCTGGCGTGGCGCAACCGCTGACGGCAAACCGGGCCACCCGGTCGTGTTTGATCGTAGATTGTTTGACCATCTCCGCCAACTGTCGGGCGACGAAGGCGCACAGTCCGTCGTCCGCGCCAATGCAGACAAAGTGCATCTGCGCAGCCTACCCGGTCAAAACGCTCTGCTGGATCTGGATACGCCTCAGGATTGGGCGAAGTGGCACGCAAAACGCGGCTCCTGAAAGTAACGCGGCCCGGTCGATATCGACCGGGCCGGTACCCAAAACAGGACTACCACTTTTCATCAATCCCGGAAACGCGGCCAACAATGCCTAATGACATCCTGGCTATTCCGCCGCCGAACCTAAACAAGACCCCCTCGTTAACATGCCGCTCAGCGTTTCCAGTGACTGTGACAAGCCTGAGGCACCCCCTAGTGCCATCGGCTCCCCCTCGCTTGGGCTCTTTCATCGTCACCGATCCGGTGCGATCAAACAACGTAAAATTGGAAAGAACGGTTAATTTTGCGTCTCTCAGAATGGTTTTTACGCAACATTTCCTTGGCGATAATCAACCTAAGGAAGAGTCGCGCATTTGATTAACGTTGCGTCATTCAGTATTAAGCGCAAACCTAATAAGGTATCTGATGATTTTGCCATCAATTGCTTCCATTATCTTCAGCCAAGTTCGAACATGACCACAACTCAGAGAAGATTGCTGAAAATCGAGAAAATTTGTCGGCTGCTTTGTTAACAAATTTGATTCAATTCAACCCTTTTTGCGACTTGGCGTCCGAACCGGCAACAATCCACCGATTCGCCCCTGATGATTCGCGCAAATCCTCCGATTCCATCCATCGGCATGCCGGCATAGAACCGTCCGTTTGTGGCAAAATTAAGATTTCTTAACATTTCGCTCAGGAAACACTCAGACTGAACGCGCATCTCCTGTTTCAACGCGCGGCCACAACCGCGTGACATAAACAGGAGACAAAAATGAGCATCCGCAAATCCTCTCTTCTTTTGCCCGGGACAGCCAGTTGGATTGGCGCTGGCGCACTGAGCGCCGCCATGCTGACAACCACTGCCCTGCCCTCGATGGCCGACGAAGCACTGGCCGATCTGGTGGAAAACGTTTCGCCTTCGGTCGTCACCATTATCGCGGAACAAGGCGCAGCGCCCGTTCCGGCGCAGGGTCAGGACCTCGACTTTGACCAGCACCCGTTTGGGGAATTCTTTAAACGCTTCGGCACGCCAGATGGGTTCAACGCCCCTCAGCGCGGGCCGGCACAGGGGCTGGGCTCTGGGTTTGTTCTGGATGAGGCCGGATACATCGTCACCAATCATCATGTCGTCGACAATGCCGAGTCCGTCACGGTGCGCATGTCCGACGACCGTAGCTATGACGCCGAAATCATCGGCACCGACCCTCTGACCGATATCGCGGTTCTTAAGATCGAAGCGGACGAGGCGCTGCAGGCCGTCAACCTGGGCGACAGCGACGTGATCCGCGTGGGCGAAGACGTCGTGGCCATCGGCAACCCGTTCGGGCTGCATTCCACCGTGACCACCGGGATCGTCTCGGCCAAAGGCCGCAATATCTCGGCTGGGCCCTACGCTGAATTCATTCAGACCGACGCAGCCATCAACAAGGGTAACTCGGGCGGTCCGCTGTTCAACATGGCAGGCGAAGTGGTTGGCGTGAACTCGGCCATCTATTCGCCCACCGGCGGCTCTGTGGGTCTGGGCTTTGCGGTGACATCGAACATCGTGGAGCATATTGCCGCCGACCTGCGCGATGACGGTCAGGTCAGCCGCGGCTGGCTGGGTGTATCCATCCAGAATGTCAGCCCCGAGATCGCCGCGGCCATGGGCATCGATGCCTCGCACGGCGCACTTGTTGCGGACGTCGTTGATGGCAGCCCTGCGGATGGTGTGCTGAAACAGGGTGACGTCATCCTGACCTTCAACGATGAGGCCGTCGACTCCAGCAGCGATCTGCCGATCCTTGTCGGCACTACCAAGGTGGGCACGGACAGCGTTATGACCGTTCTGCGCGATGGCGCGGAACAACAGATCGAATTGACCATCGGCCAGCATCAAAGCGCCTCGGCCGAGATCGACAAATCTGTGGACGAAACCGTCTCGGGCACCGCATTGGGCGTGACCGTCGCCCCGCTGACCGATAGCAACCGCGCCGATATGGGTGTGGGTGAAAATGTCGACGGCGTGATCGTCACTGACCTGAAGCCCGACAGCCCGGCGGCCAAGGCCGGACTGCAGCGCGGTGATGTGATCGTGAAGCTGGGCGGTCAGGAAACTGCGACTCCAGACGCGTTGAAAGCCGCGCTGGACAGCGAAAAGACCGATCCCGCGCTTGTGCTGATCAATCGCGGCGGAAACCAGATCTTCGTGGCGGTGGAAATCGCCTGATCTGACACCAGCGCGCGCCACGTGATGGGGAATCTGGCGGGCGCCTCCCTGGCGGGTTTGAATTGTCCGCAAACCGCCGGGGCTGCCGGGTGCGTATCCCCGCACCCGGCAGATTATTTAGCAAAACCATGTGCTTTGCCCGAAAACTGTGTTTAAATCCTGGTAGAAAGGAACTCGGATCATGAGCCGTCGCCTGCTGATCGTCGAAGATGATGAAGACACCCGGGACTTCATCGCCAAGGGATTTGGCGAGGAAGGGTATGTTGTCGAAGCAACCGAAGACGGCCGCGAGGGCCTGTACCATGCCACCGACGGAGGGTTTGACGCCGTGGTTCTGGATCGGATGCTGCCGGGGCTGGACGGGCTGTCCTTGATCAAGTCGATGCGCGCGGCGGGTGTGAAAACGCCGGTTCTGATGCTGACCGCGATGAGCGCCGTGGACGAGCGTGTCAAAGGGCTGCGTGCCGGAGCGGATGACTATCTGGTCAAACCGTTTTCGTTCCAGGAACTGCACGCCCGGATCGAGGCCCTTCTGCGCCGCCCGCAAGAGGCCGAGGAAAGCCCGACCCTGGCCTGCCGTGACCTTGAGATGGACCTGCTGACCCGCAAGGTCACCCGCAACGGGCGTGAGATCACCCTAACCCCGCGCGAGTTCCAAATCCTTGAGTTCTTCCTGCGCCGCAAGAACCGCGTGGTGTCGCGCACCATGCTGCTGGAAGGGGTTTGGGATTATCATTTCGACCCGAACACCAATGTGGTCGATGTCCATATTTCCAAGCTGCGGCGGCAATTGGACGAAGGTGGTGAACCGCCGATGATCGAAACCGTCCGGGGCGCGGGCTACATGATCTCTGATGGATAACCTGCGACTTTCCTTCAACAATTCGCGCACACGCCTTGTATTGGCCAGCATGGTTCTCAGCACCTTGCTGACGGCCACCGTGTTGGCTTTGGTCTATGTCACCGCCAACCGCAGCATCGAGGGCGAGACCCGTTCGGTCGTGTCGGCGGAACTGACCGGGCTGGCGGACGAATATGAACGCCGCGGCCTGATCGGGCTGCTGACTGCAATTGAACGGCGTATTCCAACGGCCTCGGAACGGGATGCACTGTATCTGCTGACGGACCGGTTCGGCGCCAAACTGGCGGGCAACCTCAAACAATGGCCCGAAGGGATCACCGCAGGCAGCGGCTGGGTCGATCTTGAGCTGCGCCGCGCCGACAATGACCAATTGGTGCCCATCTCAGCCGCCTCGATCCGCCTGCCCGGTGGCGAACGGCTGCTGGTCGGCCGCGATGCGTTGGCACGGCAGCAGTTCGACCGGGTGCTGCTGCGGTCGGTCGGCATCGCGCTGGCGATTGCACTGGCGCTGAGCGTGCTGACTGGCTGGCTATTCACCCGTCTGGTCTTTTCCCGCCTGTCCGACATCGCCAGCACCGCCGAAAACATCGTCTCGGGTGATTTGTCCCGCCGAATGCCTCTGCGCGGCACGGGCGATGAGTTCGATCAGGTGGCCGGTACGCTTAACACGATGTTGGACAGGATCGAAGAGTTGGTCAGCAACCTGCGCACCACTTCGAATTCCATCGCGCATGACCTGCGCTCCCCCCTGTCGCGGCTGAAACAGCGGGTCGAGGCTCTGTCTGATCCCGGCAAAACAGATCAGGAGCGTGAGATCGACGTTGCACGGGCCAGCGCCGAGATCGACCACGTGCTGCGCGTGCTGGGGCAGTTGACCGAAATCTCACGTGCCGAGGCCGGTGTGGGCCGGGAACAGTTCGAACCGGTGGACCTGCAGCAACTGGTGGCGGATGTGGCTGAGCTATACGACCCCGTCGCCGACGATCAGGGCATCCGGCTTGAGGTCACCGGCAGCGCGGGCTCTATTCCCGGGCACCGGCCGTTGTTGTCGCAGGCGCTGTCCAACCTGCTGGAAAACGCAATGCGGTATGCCCCGCAAGATACAACAGTCACGGTCAACCTGTCCGAGGATGGCCCCTTTACCAGCCTCAGCGTCCGCGACCGAGGCCCCGGCGTGCCACAAGAGGACCTGCCGCGTCTGCAGATGCCGTTTGTCACGCTCGACCCAGCCCGGACCGAGCGCAACGCCGGGCTGGGGCTGGCCTTGGTTGCCGCAATATCCCGAATGCACGGCGGCGCGTTTGAGGCGCATAACTGCGATCCGGGGCTTGAGGTGGTGATCAAGCTGGCACACAAGCCCTAAGCCGGGATACCTTTGGTCGCCATCGTCTTGTTTTTATAGCGTTTATCTGCTGTCACGTCGGCGCCGAACCATTCGGGCGGGGCATAGGCTTCGGCCTCGGCTTCGGTCTGAAACTCGACCTCAACCAGACGCAACGGTGCCAGATCGCCCTGAAACACGTCCAGTTCGAACACCCGGCCATCCGGCAACTGCCCGGTAAAGCGTTCCTTTTCCACCCGGCGCCCGTCCGTCTCGGGCCAGAAGGTGTTGAATTGTTCGGCCGAGATTTCAGCCTCGCGCTCAACCCGCACCAAGACGCCGCTACCTTTCAGGGTCAGGAAGTACCTGTCGTTTTTCTGACGCAGACGCAATTCGGTAGAGTCGTCAGGCGCCGTCAGATAACCCTGACGCACAACTGCCTTTTCCGTGCCGCTCAGGTCCGGCAGGTCCGCGACCAGAAACTTGCGTTCAATCTCGGTGCTCATTTTGTTGAAATCACTCCGTTTTCCAGTTCATCGAACAGCGCCTGATAGGCAGCAGTTGCGGCACTGCGCCCGGCAAAGATGCTGACCGGAGCGCGGTTCTGGCCCATGCGTTCGATATCCGCAGCAAAGGGAATCTCAGACTGCAGGAACCGCTTTTTATACGCCTTGCGCATCTTCTCCATCGTTTCCAGATGCAGGATTTTGCGCCGCTGCACCATCGAAAAGAACGCCTTGAGCTTTTTCTTGGGTAAGTTGTGATCGTCAAAAAAACGCACCAATTGCTCAAGCGTCCGCTCCGACAAGGTCGTCGGGATAACAGGCACCAGGATCTGGTCGGCGGCCTTGAAAATATTCTCGGACAGGGTCGAGAAATTCGGCGGGCAATCCAGAATGATCACGTCATAATCACTGCCTGCGGTGGCCAAGGCCTTTTTCAACCGCGACCGTTTGTTCCGCATCCGCGAGAGGAACACGTCGAAATCGCGAAAGGTCAGGTTAGCGGGCAGCACGTCCAGCCCGTCAAAATCACTGGCCCGGATCGACTTGGTGAACCGCGCAACGTCTTCAAAGAAACGAGCATCCGTCAGTTTTTTCGACGGTTTCACCCGGAAATAGAACCCCGACGCCCCCTGCGGATCGAGATCGCACAGCAACACCGTGTACCCCGCTTGCGCATAGGCATAGGCCAGGTTCACCGAGGTCGCGGTTTTCCCCACTCCGCCCTTGTTGCTGTAGCAGGCAATGATCTTCACTCCTCAATCCTCCTTGTGGTGAAACAGGGTTCGGAACAGGTTCTGGATGTCCGGGCTGTCGAAATGTTGGAAACTGGCGATCACGCGGTCGCGTTCGGCCTTTTGGCGCTGGTCAAGCACGGCGATCAGCCCGCCGACAGACATGGCAAGCTGGGCGTTTGCCCGGCCTTGCGCGTTGCTTTGGGTCGCCACAAAGTCCAGCAGCGCCTCTTGCTGGACCGAGTAGTCGTTGAACAAGCCCAGACTATCCTGAAGCTTTTTCAATGGCTTGATGAGCGTCTTGAAATCACCCTTGTCGAACAGAGGGCCGAAAAACTCCATCAGATAGCGCAGCTTCTTGCAGTCGATCCGCAGGTCATGCACGACCTGATCCGGCGTTTCCGAGGTGATGCCGCGCGCCAGTTTACAGACTTTGCGGTACCGTTTCCAGATCAGCGCGCAGGCATAGCCGTAGGCGCCGCGATCCCCATTTGGACCGGGTTCCAACCCTTTCGCATCAGCGAACAAAGCCGCCAAGTCATCCATCTTCTTGCCGTAAGCCGCGCTGTGAAAACGCCGGGACAACGCGGTCAGCGCGCGGGTGCGTTCCTTGGCGAATTGGGCGAACATGGCCTCAGCACCCTGATGAAGATTACGCGGTATCAAGCTGAAATAAATATCTTTTTCCAGAAGATAAACATCCAGATCCCGCACCCGCCCAGTCGGGGCCATCAGGTCCGAGAATTCGCGTTTCAGCACTTTGGTCTGTTCAGGGGAAAACACGCCTTTGAACAGGCTCAGCACTGATCGGACCCTGCGCAACGAGACGCGGTAGTCGTGCAGGAACTCGGTATCGATATCGGCGATCACGCCTGCCTCGTTCTGGCGCGCGACGGCCAGATAGGTGCGAATGATATCCGCCGCCACTTCGATCGAGGGTTCTTGCTTGCCCAGAATGACCTCGGGCTTGGCGTCATAGGGCGTGGCACCGGGAAACAGGTTGGAAAACACCGCCTCAAATCCAGAAGCCGCCATGCCGCCTAGCGCCGCGCAAACGGCGTGATAAGCGCGGTCATAGCCACGCATCGGCTGAACGGTCAGAAGGGTCGCCTGCCCCTCATCGGTGGACAACGTCACGACACTGCCCCGAACCTGCGTCTTTTGCAGGTCATCCAGCATCGCAAAACTGCCGGTTTCGATCAGGCCCGAGCCGACGCTCATCAAAGCGCGCAGTTTGGGAAACCCCTTCACCGCGGCTTTCACAGGGCCGGCCGGCAGATCCTGAACAAATTTCCCTTTACCGGTGCAGGCCTGAGCCAAAGCTTCGCCATCGCCCTGAAGCAGCTGCACCCCACCATTGACCTCAATCAGCAGCCGTTCTTCTGCCCGAAGAGACTGATCATAACAGTCCAAAAGGTCGAAAGGCCGCGCGGCGGTCAGCGTCGCGAACTCGGGCGTCAGTCCGTTGAGCGCGCCAGAAAGTTCAACCCGATCCAACCTGCCCGGAATGATGAAAAACCCGCTTGCCTGCCCCATCACGAACGCCCCTTTTTCGGCGCTTCATGGCAGTCCGTCATCAGCGGTATAAGGATATTCCTGACGCTGGCTCCTTTTACGATTGCCCGGATATAGAGGGCCTTCAACGTCTTGCCGTCCAGCCTTTCCGAGGTGTTCTTTTCGCTCGAGTCGGGCTTTTCCCCGGTTTCCTTGTTTTTGGACATGGGCAACCTCATGACGGGCATGACGTCATGAAATCGCAGGGCAACTCATCTGGCAAGCCCGATGTTGCACGAACCCCGCATCAGGTCGACATCACTGCAACCCAGGGCTAGAAGTTGAGCATGTCCGATCCCGTCTCATCGATCCGCAACCTAGGCCCCGCTTTCGAACAGGCCTGCGCCCGCGCCGGAATCCACTCGGCACAGCAGTTGCGTGAATTGGGTCCGGACGAGGCATATGCCCGCGTGGTGCGTGCCGGGACCCGGCCGCATTTCATCGGCTATTATGTGCTGGTGATGGGATTGCAGGGACGTCCGTGGAACGACTGTAAGGGCGATGAGAAAAAAGCCCTGCGTCAGCGGTTTGACGCGATCAAGGCCAGTGTCGGCGCCGCGCCTGAAACTCAGATGATCTCGGATCTGGACGCGGTCGGCGTGCGGGTGTCGGCGGACGACCTCAAGCCGGTATGAAATAGGCCGCACCCGTTTCCGGGAGCGGCCCTGAAATCCGATCTGGTGGCGGATTAGCCGACCAGTTCGATGCCCGAGAAGAAGTAGGCGATCTCGACAGCTGCGGTTTCCGGAGCGTCCGAACCGTGGACCGAGTTTTCACCAACCGATTCAGCGAACTCGGCGCGGATGGTGCCGGGTGCTGCGTCTGCGGGGTTGGTTGCGCCCATCACTTCGCGGTTCTTTGCAATGGCGCCTTCGCCTTCCAGAACCTGAACAACGACCGGAGCCGACGACATGAATTCGCACAGTTCGTCATAGAACGGACGCTCGGCGTGCACTTCGTAGAACTTGCCTGCCTGCGCTTTGGTCATGTGGATGCGCTTTTGCGCAACGATGCGCAGGCCGGCTTCTTCGAACTTGGCGTTGATCTTACCAGTCAGGTTGCGGCGGGTTGCATCGGGTTTGATGATCGAGAATGTGCGTTCCAGTGCCATGTCGGCCTCTCCTTAACATAAGGCGCGGTGTCGCGCCGAAATCCATCGCGCGCCGCGTAGCACGGTCTGTCTCATATGAAAAGCACTATGATGCGCGCGGGCTCAGATCGTTTCCGGCAATGGGTCTTGCTGATCAACCCAGCGCACATACAGCACCGCCAGCAGCCCGGCGAAACTGCATGCCCACATCATCCCCAATACCAAATACGGGCCATTTTCGGGGCTGACCCAAAGCCCGGTCAGCGAGGTCAGAACCGCGCCCAAGGCCACGATCATCGCGCCGGACAGTCCGGCGGCACTACCCGCCAGTTTGGGGCGGACGGACATCAACCCTGCGGTTGCGTTGGCATTGGTCAGGCCGTTGCCAAAGCCAACAAAGATGGCCGATCCGAAAAACACCCAGACCGACCCCAGATCACCAAGAAACAAAAGCAAACCGCCCAGCGGCCCCGTCGATGCAATGATGCGCCCGATCAGAATCATGGTGGTCAACCGCGTGCGCGCCGCGATCCGGCCGGTGATGAAGTTGCCGACCATGAAGCCGCCCGTGATGATGCCGATCCCAAGCCCCAGCATCGCGGGGCTCAGATCAAACCAAGCCGCAGCCACCAAGGGGGCGCCGGTGATAAAGCTGAAGAACCCTCCGATCGAAAAGGCCGCGCACAGAGCATAACCCCAAAACCGCCGTGCGCGGAGCAGGTGTGGGTACTCCCTCAACTGTGCGGCAAAGGTTGAAGACCGGTTGGTGTTTGTTTCCCCCATATCGGCCCAGAGCAACAACAACAGCCCTGCCCCCAATACGGAGTACAGAACAAACCCGGCGCGCCAGCCGAACAGGCCGTCGAGCGCACCGCCCAGCATCGGTCCCAACATCGGGGCAAGCGCCATCGCCATCGCCACGTAACCCAGCTTGCTGGCGGCCTCGTTTGATGAATACATGTCTCGGATGGCGGCGCTGGACAGAACCGGTCCGGCCACCACAGCGGCCTGCAGCAGGCGAAAGCCCAGAAACACCCAAATCGACTCGGCCAGTACGCAGCCGACCGACGCGGCGACGAACATCGCCATACAGATCAGAAGAACAGGTCTGCGGCCAAACCGGTCGGACAGCGGCCCCATGATCAGTTGCAGTGCGGCAGACACTGCAAGGTATCCCGCCACAGACAGGTTCGCCAACGCGTAGTCGACCTGAAAATCGTCCGCCATCCGGGCAAGCGAAGGCAGGAACATGTTCAGCGTCAGCACGGACAAAGCCGTGGCGAACACAAGTGTGACCAGAGATGGGGGCGAAGAAGCCGCGCGCATGATGAAAGCCGTCGAAAACCAATCGAACCAGCGCTAACACACCGGCCGCAAATTGAACATGCCAACCCGCTGGCGGCGTCTGGGATGCTCTGTTATGAGCGGCCCATGCTACGGATCGAAGACATCACCTATGCGGTCGAGGGCCGCCCCCTGTTTGACGGCGCCAGCGCCACCATTCCCGACGGACACAAGGTTGGTCTTGTAGGGCGCAACGGCACCGGCAAGACCACTCTGTTCCGTTTGATCCGGGGTGAACTGGCACTGGAATCGGGCAATATCGTGTTGCCGAAACGCGCGCGCATCGGGGGCGTGGCGCAAGAGGTGCCCTCCTCTGATGTCTCACTGATCGACACCGTTCTGGCCGCCGACACCGAGCGCAGCGCCCTGATGGCCGAGGCCGATAGCACCCAGGACCCTACCCGAATTGCCGAGATCCAGACCCGTCTTGCCGATATCGACGCATGGTCAGCTGAGGCGCGGGCAGCCTCGATCCTCAAGGGGCTTGGGTTTGATGACGAGGACCAGCTGCGCCCCTGTTCCGATTTCTCCGGCGGTTGGCGGATGCGCGTGGCGCTGGCGGCGGTGCTGTTTTCCCAGCCCGACCTGTTGCTGCTGGACGAACCGACCAACTACCTGGACCTCGAAGGCGCGCTGTGGTTGGAAAGCTATCTGGCCAAGTATCCACATACAGTCATCATCATCAGCCACGACCGCGGGTTGCTGAACCGTGCGGTAGGGTCGATCCTGCATCTGGAAGACCGCAAGCTGACCTATTACGCGGTCCCCTACGACAAGTTTGCCGAACGCCGCGCGGAACGACTGGCACAGGCGGAATCGGAAAATGCCAAGGCCAAGGCCCGCATTGCCCACCTGCAGAGTTTTGTGGACCGGTTCCGTTACAAGGCCTCCAAGGCAGTGCAGGCCCAATCACGCCTGAAGATGATCGAACGCATCCAGTTGGTTTCGACCCCGCAAGAGGCCGCGCTCCGCGCCTTCTCTTTCCCCGAGCCCGAAGAACTGTCCCCTCCGATCATCCAGATCGAAGGAGGCGTGACGGGTTATGGTGAGACCGAGGTTTTGCGCCGACTGAACCTGCGCATTGATCAGGACGACCGTATCGCTTTGCTGGGCAAGAACGGTCAGGGCAAATCGACCCTGTCAAAGCTGCTGTCCGACCGCCTGCCCCTGATGGCTGGCAAGATGACCCGCAGCAACAAGCTGCGTATCGGCTATTTCGCGCAGCATCAGGTGGATGAACTGCATGTGGACGAGACGCCCCTGGACCACCTGCGCCGCCTGCGCCCGGATGAGGCGCCGGGCAAGTGGCGCTCGCGTCTGGCCGGGTTCGGGCTGAACGCGGATCAGGCGGAAACGCTGGTCGGGCGCCTGTCCGGTGGCCAGAAAGCACGCCTGTCGCTGCTGATCGCCACCATCGATGCACCGCATATGCTGATCCTTGATGAGCCGACCAACCACCTGGATATCGAAAGCCGCGAGGCACTGGTCGAGGCACTGACCGCCTATTCCGGCGCGGTGGTTCTGGTCAGCCACGACATGCACCTGCTGTCATTGGTCGCGGACCGGCTGTGGCTGGTCTCGGACAGCACGGTCAAACCGTTTGACGGCGATCTCGAGGCCTATCGAGCCATGCTGCTGGCCCGTGAAAAACCGGTCAAAGAGAAACCGCAGGCATCCAAACCAAAACGCCCCTCGCGCGAGGCGATGCTGGCCCTGCGCGCCGACCTGCGCAAATGCGAAGACCGGATCGAAAAGCTGACGGACATGCACGACAAGCTCTCGGCCAAACTGGCGGACCCGGCGCTTTACGAGGACGACAAGATCAGCGATCTGGAAACCTGGAACCGCAAATTCACCGAGGTCGTCGAGGCCATGCAAAAAGCCGAGGCCCTTTGGGTCGCCGCCGCCGAACGTCTTGAAAACGCAGAGAACGCAGCGTGATGGATCTAGCCTTTTTCATTACCGCCTTCACCACCTTGTTCGTGGTGATCGACCCGTTCGGCACCGCCCCGATCTTCGTGGCGCTGACGCAGGACATGGATTCCCGCGCGCGCCGCAAGGTGGCATTGCGCACCTGCGCCGTGGCTTCGGGAATCCTGATCGCCTTTGCGGCCTTTGGCGAGGCCGTGCTCGGCTTTGTCGGTATCTCGATGGAGGCATTCAAAGTCGCCGGCGGAGCGCTGCTGTTTCTGACCGCACTCGACATGCTGTTCGAACGTCGCACCAAACGCCGCGAAGACCGGGTCGAAGAGGAAGAAGAACACCCGGACCCGTCTGTGTTCCCTCTGGCAATTCCGCTGGTGGCCGGGCCGGGTTCGATTGCGACGATCATCCTGCTGGCCGGTCAACACCCGGGCATTCTTGGCATTGCCGAGGCCATTTTTGTGATGCTGGCGGTGATGGCCGTGGTTCTGATCTTCTTCCTGTCCGGTGGCCTGATTGCGCGCATTCTGGGCAAGACTGGCTTGAACGTGCTGACGCGGCTATTGGGTATGCTTCTGGCCGCGCTTTCCGTTCAGTTCATTTTGGATGGCCTCAAAGCCTTTGGCTTTGCTTCGTAAATCCCCATATACCTTAAAGTGAATTCGGTAAGGGTAATGGTATGGACGGCGACAACATTGGACGGATGGTTTATCTGGTCGTGCTTGGCACGGCTGTTGTTGCATGGTTTATCTCGCAAAACCGCCAATCCCTGAACAAAACTCTGCAACAGGCCATGGCCTGGGTGTTCATCTTCATTGGCGCCATCGCGGCTGTCGGCCTGTGGGGAGACATCCGCTCGACCATGGGTCCCGTCCCGCAGATGACCGTCACCGGCGAGACCATCGAAGTTCCCCGCGCCTATGACGGCCACTACTACCTGTCCGTTCTGGTGAACGGAGAGCCGATCACCTTCCTCGTCGATACCGGTGCCAGCCAGATTGTGTTCAGCGAACAGGATGCCCGGCGTATTGGGGTCGACCCCGACCAGCTGAATTACCTCGGTCGCGCGTCGACCGCGAACGGAGAGGTCCGCACCGCACCTATCCGGCTGGACACTCTTGAGCTGGGCCCGATCACCGACCGCGGCGTTGCAGCCTGGGTCAACGAAGGCGATTTGCGTCAGTCTTTGCTGGGCATGGACTACCTGCACCGGTTCTCGAGCATCCAGTTTACAGACGGCCGCCTGATCCTGTCTCGATAAAGGGTTCGCAACGGCATTCCCGCATTGAGAACAAAGTGAGAACATGCTAGGCTGGCCGCATGTCTACAAACCTTCTTGGCCGCAAACCCGCACGTAAGGTGCCGGGGCTGGCCCTGCATCCGCAGATCACCCTGCAACTGGGCCGCCTGCACGAGGCCTGCGGCCCTGCCCGGCGCAGCTTTGCCATGTGGCTGGCGGGTCAGGCACAAGGGCCGGTGCTGTGGATTTCGCCCGCGTGGGAGCCCGGCCAGTTGAACCCCGACGGGATGATGCCCTTTGCCGATCCGGCCCGCTTCCTGTTCGTCCGCCCCACCCGCGCCGAGGATCTGCTGTGGTGCATGGAAGAGGCGCTGCGTAGCGGCGCGATTCCACTGATCATCGGCGACCTGCCCGGCGCACCCGGCCTGACGCCGGTGCGGCGGATGCATCTGGCCGCCGAACAGGGCGGCGCGCTGGGGCGGGCTCCGCTGGGATTGTTGCTGACGCCCGGCGATGGCGGCGCGCAAGGGGTTGAGACCCGCTGGCACATGGCCGCGACCCATCAGGCAGAGGTCCGCCGCTGGACCCTGACCCGCCGCCGCGCCCGCGCCCTGCCCCCGATCAGTTGGCAGGCAACCCAAACCAAACCGCGCGCCGGGCTGAACCTGCAACGGACCGAGGTGGAAGATGTTTTGGTGTGACACCTCACGCCGATCACAAAACATGTGACTGGCCAAAGCCCCGCCCCGGCCCTAGCGTTTCCGAATGAGCCACCCGATCCATGACAGCCGCTATTCCTGGCTTCGCCTTCTGATCACGCTCGCCATCGCTACGGTGGCGAATGTGGGCATGTGGGCGGTGATCGTAGTAATGCCCGCGGTTGAGGCTCAGTTCGGGGCCGGACGGGCCGAGGCTTCTCTGCCCTATGTGCTGGCGATGATCGGCTTTGCGCTGGGGAACATGTGGCTGGGGCAGATGGTCGACCGGCTGGGCGTAACCAAAGCGCTGATCGGCGCCGCCATGCTGAGCGCGGTCAGCTACCTGCTGGCAACATGGGCGCCAAACATTCTGCTGCTGTCGGTGGCGCATCTGTTGCTGGGGCTGGGGACGTCCATCGGGTTCGGGCCGCTGATCGCCGATATCTCACATTGGTTCATGCGGCGGCGCGGGATTGCAGTGGCGCTGGTGGCCAGCGGGAATTACCTGTCCGGGGCGATCTGGCCCACCCTCTTGTCCGGCATTCTGGCCCGCGATGGGTGGCAGCAGGTCTATCTGACGCTGGCCGTGATAACCTTGGTGGTCGTCATTCCCCTGTCCCTTCTTCTGCGCCGTCAGGTCCCGGTCGAGGCGCACAGCACCGCCGCCGCCAGTGCTCAGATCAACGCCCGCAGCGTCGGCATATCACCGCGCGCCCTGCAATACATTCTAGGCCTGGCCGGGATCGGCTGCTGCGTGGCCATGTCGATGCCGCAGGTTCATATCGTGTCTTATTGCGTTGGTCTGGGATACGGCCCGGCGGTCGGCGCCGAGATGTTGTCGCTGATGCTGCTGGGCGGGGTGGTCAGCCGAGTGATTTCGGGCCTTGTGGCCGACAAGCTGGGCGGGGTGATGACCCTGCTGATCGGTTCGGTCCTGCAATGTATCGCCCTGTTCCTGTTCCTCCCCTATGACGGGATGGTCTCGCTTTATGTCATCAGCCTGCTGTTCGGACTGGCACAGGGCGGGATCGTGCCCAGCTATGCGCTGGTGGTCCGCGAATACATGCCCCCGCAAGAGGCCGGCGCCCGCGTGGGCTTTGTCATGATGATGACCATCATGGGTATGGCCTTGGGCGGCTGGATGTCCGGCTGGATTTACGATGTGACCGGCAATTACCAACTGGCCTTCATCAACGGCATCCTCTGGAACGGCCTGAACATTGCCATCCTGCTGGTGTTGCTGAGCCGTTCGCGCCCCCGCAGGCAGGAGGCCGCAGCATGACACACCTGACCCGGCGCACGCTTCTGGCCGGGTTGGCCGCCCTGCCCCTGACCCGCCCGGCCCATGCGGACCTAAGCCCTTACGTGCTGGTACCCAAGGGCACATCCGTTGACTTTACCTTCGACCTGTCGGGCCTTGCCCAATCCGGCACTATGCCGATCCAGTCCGCGGATATCCGGATCGATCTGAGCAATCTGACCAACAGCCGCGTCAGCGTCACCCTGAACGCCGCCGAAGCTCGCACCAGATTGCCGTTTGCCCGAAACGCGATGCTGAGCGCTGGTGTTCTGGATGTCGCGCGATTTCCAACCATTCATTTCGTATCGACCGGGGTGCAGCTGGGTGAAGGCGGGCGGATCTCGCGCGGGGCGAAAATCACCGGCGATCTGACCCTGCGCGACGTCACGAAACCGATTGCTCTGCAAGCCGACCTCTTCCGCCCCTCCGGCAGCGCCTCGGACAATTTGGACATGCTGTCCATCCGCCTGACCGGCGCGCTGAACCGTCACGATTTCGGCGCCTCGGGATTTGCTGATCTGGTGCAGGATACCGTCAGGCTGGACATCCGAGCAGAAATCAAACGGGCCGAATAGCCAAAAAACGACGCCACGGCGTCGATAAGGCGCGCGCATTACCGGCATATTGGGTAAAGCTAAGCCCATCATGCGCACGATCATTTCCTTTGCCGCCCTTTTTCTTTCCGTCATTCTACTGCAGCTTTCCACCGGCGGCGTTGGACCGCTGGATGCCATTTCAGGCTTTACACTGGAATTCACGACCGAGCAGATCGGTCTGTTGGGATCATCGCATTTCCTTGGCTTTTTCATCGGCTGCTGGTGGGCCCCACGGTTGATGGGGAATGTTGGCCACTCGCGGGCCTTTGCCGTCTGTACAGCCCTGGGGGCGATGGGGCTGATCGGTCACACGCTGACCGACAACCCCTATCTATGGGCCCTTTTGCGGATCGCGTCGGGCACATGCGTTGCCGGCAGCTATACCGTGATCGAGGCCTGGCTGAACGCCAAAGTCACCAACGAAAACCGCGGGCGGGCCATGGGGACATATCGGTTCGTAGATATGGGGGCATCACTGGGGGCGCAGTTGATCATCGCAGTGCTGCCGCCCGCCTCGTACGTGTCCTACAACCTGTTGGCAATCCTATGTTGCGCCTCGTTATTGCCGCTGACACTGACCCGTGCCAGCCAACCCAAAACCCCAAACGCGCCGAGGCTGCGCCCCCGGCTGGCATGGCAGTGTTCACCCCTGGCCGTGGCCGGGGTGATTGTCGCGGCGCTCAGTTCCGCGTCTTTTCGAATGGTCGGGCCGGTCTACGGGCAAGAGGTCGGTCTGGGCGTGGATCAGATCGCGTTCTTCCTGGCATCATTTGTTCTGGGTGGTGCCTTGGCGCAATACCCGCTGGGGTGGCTGGCCGACAAATATGACCGGCGCTGGGTGCTGATCTGGCTTTCTGCAGCCGCAGTGCTGAGCTGTGGTGTGACCATGGCCGCCAGCGGTGCGGGTACGCTGGGCGTGATGCTGGCTGCCGGGCTCTTTGGACTGACGACCTTTCCGATCTTTTCCCTGTCGTCGGCGCACGCAAATGACTTTGCCACCACCGAACAGCGCGTCGAACTGTCGGCAGCACTGATGTTCTGGTACGCACTGGGGGCAATCGCCTCGCCTTATGTGTCCTCTACGTTGATCCAGCAATTTGGTCCGGGCGCCCTGTTTGCCTTTGTGGCCGTCGGGCATCTGGGGCTGATCGTATTCGGTGTGGCCCGAATGCGCTCGCGCCCAACGCCGGACGAGCGGACCAACTACGTCTATGCGCCACGCACCTCGTTCACCATTGGGCGGCTGCTGAAACGATCGCGCGAGGAATAGAGACCCAAAGACTATTCTGGCGGCGGAGAGGACGGGATCATTTCATCAAGGAGTGCGCCCGCTTCATAACCCAGAAGGTCAACTTCCATACGCCCCGCATCTCCGAACGCCCAAGCGCCAACAAGACGTTGCATCCTCTCATAACCGACGAAATCGGCCATCGCCTTGTTGCCATGCGCATTTTCGGCAAACATGACCTGACCTGCCGCGACTTTCTGCGGCATCACGCGCTCCAGATACAGTTCGACGACATTGACCCCGGTCACATTGGACCCGCCGTGGTGAACGACATACATTTCGTCCCACACCTCTTCGCTGACTGCTGCACGCGCGCCAGATACGGCCTTGTGTAACGCGGCAAGCTCGGCCCGCGCCGCGTGGCGCATGTTGGCCGCCCAGATGGGGCGCATGTCATTGATCGCGTTTGAGACGTCCTGCCGCGTAAGGGTCCCGCGCTGCACCGCCGTACTGGTAAAGCTTCGCGCGGCCTCAAGCATCTGTCTTTGCCGGGCAATCTGCTCTTTAGGCAGATCGAGCTTCTCTAACCACGGCAAAAGCGTATCGATTTCCTGTGCGATGGATGCAAAATCCTTTTTCCATCTTGCACCATCAGCATCTTCTTGGGGCCACGGTGTAACGGCGCCGATGATCCCCAGAAGAACATGGGATGTGGATTTGAAAATCAGATAGTTTGGCGCGTCCCTTGGAAACGACACCTGACCATCCTCGGACAGGACCGTCACATCCCGAGCGATCACCATGACCGGGCGTGTTTGCAAAGTCAGTGCGTCCTGCCCCCGGTGAAAAATCGAAAGCATCGCTTTGTCAAAGCTGCCAATCGCATCCATGGCGTCGCCCTGATCTGCCTGAAGGCGCGGCGTCAGGACCATGGTCAGACAGAAAATTGCGGACACCTGCATCAGGCGATGAACCAAGAATAGCTTCATTTTATCCCCCCTCAAAAATATGCACTCCCATCATACACGCTCAGGGACCATCACGCGAAGATCACGTCGGCCCTACACTTATCCGTCGTTTCGGGCGTTTACCGGCGAAAGCGGGGTTTTGCTGGCCGGTGACATAAGGTAGACGGGCGCGCAGATAGATACGTGGAAACGCAAAATGGCTCGGATTCTCATCACCTCGGCGATCCCTTACATCAACGGGATCAAGCACCTCGGCAACCTGATCGGCTCGCAATTGCCTGCCGACCTGTATGCGCGCTATCAGCGTGGCCGGGGGAATGAGGTCATGTTCCTGTGTGCCACCGACGAACACGGCACCCCTGCGGAACTGGCTGCCGCCAAGGCTGACAAACCGGTGGCCGAGTATTGTGCCGAGATGCACGGCGTTCAGTCCGACATCGCCAACCGGTTCGGGCTGAGCTTTGATCACTTTGGTCGGTCGTCCAGCGAACAGAACAAGAAACTGACCCAGCATTTTGCGGGCAAGCTGGACGATGCCGGATTGATCCGCGAGGTCAGCGAGAAACAGGTCTATTCCAATGCCGATGGCCGGTTCCTGCCGGATCGCTATATCGAGGGCACCTGCCCCAACTGCGGTTACGAACGTGCGCGTGGCGACCAGTGCGAGAATTGCACCAAGCAATTGGACCCGACCGATCTGATCGAACCCCGCAGCGCGATCAGCGGATCGACCGATCTTGAGGTGCGCGAGACCAAGCACCTGTATCTGCGCCAATCCGCAATGAAGGATCAACTGGACGCCTGGATCGACAGCAAGACCGACTGGCCGATCCTGACCACCTCAATCGCCAAGAAATGGTTGCATGACGGCGACGGCTTGCAGGACCGTGGCATCACCCGCGATCTGGATTGGGG
Organism: Ruegeria sp. AB10; assembly: GCF_056542745.1. Classification (NCBI taxonomy): domain Bacteria; kingdom Pseudomonadati; phylum Pseudomonadota; class Alphaproteobacteria; order Rhodobacterales; family Roseobacteraceae; genus Ruegeria; species Ruegeria sp. AB10. The sequence continues at coordinate 386,065 of NZ_JBQGAI010000001.1, forward strand.
TGTGCCGGTCAAGAAAGGCGATCAGGACTGGCCCGGCATGGAAGGCAAGGTCTTCTACGTCTGGTTTGACGCACCCATCGAATACATTGCCTGCGCCAAGGAGTGGGCCGACGCAAACGGCAAGACCGACGCAGATTGGGAACGCTGGTGGCGCACCGACAAGGGCGCCGACGATGTGCGCTATGTCCAGTTCATGGGCAAGGATAACGTGCCGTTCCACACCCTGTCCTTCCCGGCCACCATTCTGGGCTCGGGTGAGCCGTGGAAGATGGTCGATCACCTGAAATCGTTCAACTACCTGAACTATGACGGCGGTCAGTTTTCGACCTCTCAGGGCCGTGGCGTGTTCATGGATCAGGCGCTGGACATCCTGCCCGCCGACTTCTGGCGCTGGTGGCTGCTGAGCCATGCGCCCGAAAGCAGCGACAGCGAGTTCACGTGGGAGAACTTCCAACAATCGGTGAACAAGGACCTCGCCGACGTGCTGGGCAACTTTGTCAGCCGGATCACCAAGTTCTGCCGCTCGAAATTCGGCGAAGCCGTACCCGAAGGCGGTAGCTATGGCGAACGCGAACAGGCGCTGATCGAAGAACTCACCAAACGCGTCCGCGCCTATGAAGGGCATATGGAGGCGATGGAGGTCCGCAAATCCGCGCAGGAATTGCGGGCGATCTGGGTGGCTGGCAACGAATACCTGCAGGCCGCGGCCCCGTGGTCGACCTTCAAGACCGACCCGGAACAAGCCGCGGCACAGGTGCGTCTGGGCCTGAACCTGATCCGTCTCTATGCCGTTCTCAGCGCCCCGTTCATCCCCGAAACCTCGGCCAAAATGCTGAGCGCGATGAACACGATGGATACAAGCTGGCCCGAGGATGTTGCGGCCGCACTCAATGCCCTGCCCGCCGGTCATGAATTCTCGGTGCCGGATGTCCTGTTCGCGAAAATCACTGACGAGCAGCGCGAAGACTGGCAGACCCGATTTGCCGGAACGCGCGACTGATCGAACGCTGAAAATGGAACAAGGAAACGGGGGCCAGCGCGGCCCCCGTTTTCGTTGCCGCGGCCAAATTCTGGTGAAGCGAACTTAAGAAAATCGGCCTAAGTTCGCCTTATGGCGCGAAAAATTCTCCAGAGCAGAACTGTTAATTCGCATTCAAGAAGCTTGAGATATACGCGCAAAACCGCCATCCTGACCAAGAATTCAGTCGACTCGTCGGGGCGGTTAGTCTGCCTTGGCGCAAAATCCGCAATTTTAACGAGGCGCCTGCCATGTCCCTTGCATTGAAGAATTCTACATCCCGCCTCTTCGGGCCAGCCGTTGCGGCCTTGGTCTATATGGGCATGGCGCATGCGGCCCTCGCACAGGATCAAGGCGACGCGCCACCGCCCAAAGTGTCGATCGCTGCGGCCTATACGCAGGAAATCACCGATGAGGCCGTATTCATCGGGCGGGCCGAAGCGCTGGACAAAGCCGACATCGTGGCGCGCGTCAGCGGCTTTCTGGAAAGCCAGGACGTCGAAGACGGTGCGCTGGTCCAGCAAGGTGACATCCTGTTCACCATTGAGCCAGACCTTTATGAGGCAACGCTGGAAGCCCGCAATGCCGATCTGGACCGGGCCGAAGCCAGTCTGGAACTCGCCAAGGTCGAACTGGCCCGGAAGGAAGAACTATACCAACGCGACGCCACGCCCGAGTCCGAACGCGACATCGCCCGCGCCAACGAACTGGTTGCCGAGGCCGAGGTCAAAGCCGCCAAGGCCGCCATCCAGCAAGCACAGCTGGACCTGAGCTACACCAAGATCCACGCGCCTTTTTCGGGCCGCATCGGCCGGGTTGCAATCAGTGTCGGCGACGTGGTCGGGCCAACCAATCCTCCGCTGGTCAATATCGTCAGCGAGGCCCCGATCTATGTCAATTTTTCCCTGAACGAAAAGCAGTTTACGACGGTTCTTCAAACTGTTGGTGAAAACGCTTCATCCCTGGCTGAAAGCGAAAAAAGCCCGAATGTCCGCGTGACCCTGCCGAACGGAACGGAACTGGGTGAGACCGGCAAGATCGTCTTTGTCGACAACCGGATCGACCCTCTGACCGGCGCCATCACGATGCGGGCCGAATTCGACAACGCCAACAGGCTGATCGTCGACGGAGCCTTTCTGAACGTGCGTATCGAAGCGCTGGAACCCACGCTCGAGGTCCTGATCCCTCAGGCAGCTTTGCAACGTGACCAGAGAGGCGAATTTGTGCTGGTTGTGAATGACAAGCAGATGGTCGAACAGCGTTATATCACCACCGGCGACACCGTCGACTCTGCGATCATCGTCAAGGAAGGATTGCGCGAGGGCGAAAGCGTCATCGTAGAAGGCCTGCAAAGGGTTCGTCCGGGCGTGGCCGTGGATGCGGTCGTGGCCTCTGAGCAGCCGGGAGAGTAACAGATGTTCTCTGCCCTGTTCATCAGCCGGCCCAAGCTGGCGCTTGTTATTTCGCTTGTCCTGACAATCATGGGCGGGATCGGGTATCTGGTCTTGCCGGTCGCCCAGTTCCCGGACATCACGCCACCGGTGGTCAGTGTAACCACCACATATACCGGCGCCAACGCCGAGACCGTGGAAAACACCGTCGCCGCCCCGATCGAGGCGCAGGTGAACGGTGTGGACGACATGATCTATATGACGTCCACCTCGTCGGATAACGGTTCCTACTCGCTGAACATCACGTTCGAGGTTGGCACCGATCCCGATATCGCCTCGGTCAACGTGCAGAACCGCGTGGCGCAGGCGATGTCCTCGCTGCCGACCGAGGTGACATCCTCGGGCGTGGTCACGCAGAAGGCGTCGACCAACATGCTGTTGCTGGTCACGCTGACCTCACCAAACGGCACCTATGACAGTGTGTTTCTGTCGAACTATGCCTCGATCAACCTGAAAGACGCGCTGGCGCGGATTCAGGGTGTCGGTCGCGCGGACGTTCTGACCAATCTGGAATACGCCATGCGGATCTGGATGGACCCGGATCAGATGGCTGCCCTGTCTATCACCCCCGGCGACGTGATCAACGCCATTCGCGAGCAGAACGTCGAAGTATCAGCCGGCTCGATCGGTGCGCCCCCGGTACCCGAGGGGCAGACGTTTCAGTACACTATCAAAACCAAGGGTCGCCTGACCTCGGCCGATGAATTCGGTGAGATCGTCATTCGGACCGGTGAGGCCGGTTCAATCGTACGGGTCAAGGATATCGCTCGGGTGGAACTGGGTGCGGAGTATTATGCGGCCTCCGGTTTCTTTGACAGTGTTCCGGCTACTGTCATCGGCATCTATCAGGCCCCCGGCGCCAACGCGCTGGCTGTGTCAGAACGGGTCCAGGCGGAACTTGACCGCCTGTCGCGCAGCTTCCCCACGGATGTGGAATTTGCCGTCCCCTTCAACACCACCGACTTTGTGGAACAATCCCTGAATGACGTGGTCACGACCCTGATCATGACCTTCACCCTGGTGATAACGGTTGTATTCATCTTCCTTGGCAGTTGGCGTGCAACGATCATTCCAGCAGTTGCGATCCCGGTTTCTCTGATCGGAACGTTCGCATTCCTGCTGCTCTTCGGCATGTCGCTGAACACGATCTCATTGTTTGCGCTGGTTCTGGCTATCGGGATCGTGGTGGATGACGCCATTGTCGTGGTTGAAAACGTCGAACGGATCATTGCCGACGAGGGGCTGCCCCCTGCCGAGGCCACCCGCAAGGCCATGGGTCAGATCACCGGCCCCGTCATTGCGACCACGCTGGTTCTGCTGGCCGTGTTCGTGCCGGTGACCTTCATGCCGGGCATCTCGGGGCGTCTGTATTCGCAATTCGCGGTGACAATCTCGACCGCTGTTGTGATCTCGTCGATCAACGCGCTGACCCTGTCACCGGCCTTGTGCGGGCTGGTTCTGCGTGCCCGCTCGGGTCCGCCAAAGGGGCTGTTGGCGGTGTTTGAGAATTTCATCGGCACCATCCGCGGCGGGTATGTGGCCATCGTACGCAAACTGCTGATCCTGCCGGTCATTGGCCTTGGGGTCATCGCCGCGCTGGCGATGGGCACCGGGACCATCATGTCCAACACCTCCAGCGGGTTCCTGCCACTGGAGGATAACGGCTATCTGTTTGTCGATATTCAGCTGCCCGACGCGGCGACACTCGAACGTACCGAGGTCGTCTCGGCCCGGGTCGACGAGCAGATTCAGCAAATTCCCGGCGTGGCCAGTACCGTTCTGGTCAATGGCTTCTCGATCCTGAACGGCACCACGACCAACGGCGCTGCGATCTTTGTGAACCTCGACAACTGGGATGAGCGTCAGGAAGACGACCTGAGCGCCGACGCGATCCTGCAAAAGGTCCTGGCCATCGCTTATGGCGAGTCCGCAGCCTCGATCGTGGCCTTCAACCCACCGCCCATTCAGGGCTTGGGCATGTCTGCCGGTGTCGAGATGGAGGTCCAGCAAACCGGGGGCGGATCACCTCAGGATCTGGCGTCAGCCGTCGGATCGTTCGTCTATGCGGCGAACCAGCGGCCCGAGATCGGGCAGGCCTATACCACCTTCCGCGCAAACGTGCCGCAGCTCTTCGTCGATCTGGACCGCGAAAAAGCCAAGACACTGCAAGTGTCCGTGGCCGAGGTGTTCCAGACCATGCAGGCGCAGTTGGGATCGTACTACGTGAACGACTTCAACCTATTCGGTCGGGTCTATCGCGTAATGATCCAGGCGGACGGCAGCTATCGCGATAACGTCGAAGATATCTCGAACCTTTACGTGCGTTCGACAAAGGGGGAAATGGTTCCACTGGGCACGCTGGTCGATGTTGAAAATGTGCTGGGTCCGGTCCTGCTGAAACGCCACAACCTGTTCCGCTCGGCAACCGTGACGGCGGTTCCTGCACCGGGGCTGTCCACCGGCGATGCGATCAACGTCATGACCGAGGAATCGGCCACCGCCCTGCCCCCGGGCTATGCGTTCGAATGGACCGGGACGGCGCAGCAGCAGCTGGCCTCTGGCAGCCTCGTGATCGTCATTCTGGGGCTGGCGATCCTGTTCGGTTATCTGTTCCTTGTCGGTCAATATGAAAGCTGGACGATGCCGGTTTCGATCCTGCTATCGGTGATCGTCGCCCTGTTCGGGGCGGTGGCCGCCGTGGCCATCGTGGGCAGCGACATCAACCTCTATACGCAGATCGGGATGATCATGCTTGTGGGGCTGGCTTCGAAAAACGGCATTCTGATCGTTGAGTTCGCGATGGAGCAGCGGGCCAATGGCCTGTCGATCAAGGACGCCGCAGCAGAGGCTGCTTACCAGCGTTTCCGCGCGGTGATGATGACCGCGCTGTCCTTCCTGCTTGGTGTTGTGCCGTTGCTGGCGGCCAGCGGTGCGGGTGCGGCCAGCCAGAAAGCCATCGGCGTCGCCGTGTTCGGAGGCATGCTGGCGGCCACGCTGGTCGGCGTCATTCTGGTACCGGTTCTCTATGCTCTGATGCAAAGCCTCAGGGAGTGGATCAAGGGTACCAAGAACGATCCCGGCCCTTCCGAGGAAGCGGCATAAATCAAAGAAAAGCCCCGCCAGACCGGCGGGGCTTTTATCTTAGGCAGCAGCTTGCGCGCTGCGCTGCGACATCCAGTCTTCGATCCGGGCAATCTGACCGGCAGTCAGCCGCAGGCCCAGCTTGTTGCGGCGCCAGATCACGTCCTCGGCTTTGCGGGCGTATTCCTTGTCCATCAGCCATTCCAGCTCTCGCGCGGTCAGCGTGGCGCCAAAATCCTCGCCCAATTCGTCCGCGGATTTCGCATCCCCCAGAATAGCACGGGCTTCGGTACCATAGGCGCGCACAAGACGTTCAGCCCAGGCGCGGTCCAGAAAATTGAAATCAGCTTCAAGTCCGGCCACAAGATCCTGCACCCCATCGACAGGGAAATCCCCACCGGGCAAAGCAACACCCGCAGTCCAAGGGCCGGGCAAGTCGGCGAAATGCTCGGCCACTTTTTCCAGCGCACTCTCGGCCAGCCGCCTGTAGGTCGTGATCTTGCCGCCAAAGACATTCAGAACGGGCGCTCCGCCCTGTGCGTCGACCTTCAGCGTGTAGTCCCGCGTAGCAGCGGTCGCGCTGCTGGCCCCGTCATCGTACAGAGGCCGCACGCCGGAGTAGGTCCAGACGATATCCTCGCGAGTTACCGGTTTCTTGAAGTATTTCGTCGCAAAGGTACACAGATAATCCTGCTCAGCCTCAGTACAGACCGGAGGTTCGGACGGGTTCGAATGGTCCTGATCCGTGGTGCCGATCAGGGTGAAGTCGCGCTCATAAGGAATGGCAAAAATGATGCGGCCATCCTCACCCTGAAAGAAATAGCATTTGTCGTGATCGAACACCCTGCGGGTCACGATATGGCTGCCGCGCACCAGCCGAACGCCTTCGCGCGAGTTCACGTGGATTTTGGTCTGGATGATGTCGCCGACCCACGGGCCGCCGGCGTTGATCAGCATTCTGGCACGAACCACACGTGTCTCGTCGCTGTCACGATCCCGGAGCGTCACTTGCCATAGATCATCCACACGTTCCGCGGAAAGAACCTCGGTGCGCACCAAAATATTCGCTCCGCGCGCCTCGGCATCGCGGGCGTTTAGGACAACCAGACGGGAATCCTCGATCCAGCAATCCGAGTATTCATAGGCCGTCTCGAACTTATCCTGCAGCGGCCGTCCCTCGGGTGCGGTTTTCAGGTCCAGCGCATCCGTACCCGGCAGGATTTTACGCCCGCCCAGATGGTCATACATGAACAACCCCAATCGGATCAGCCACGCAGGGCGGCGCCCCTTCATCCACGGCATCACCGTGCTGAGCAGACGCGAGGTTGGGGTTTCCGAGTCGAACCGCATATCCTCGTGATACGGCAGTACAAACCGCATCGGCCAACTGATATGCGGCATGGCACGCAGCAAGGTTTCGCGTTCGATCAGCGCCTCACGCACAAGGCGGAATTCAAAGTACTCCAGATACCGCAACCCACCATGAAACAGCTTTGTCGAGGCCGAAGACGTCGCCGAAGCCAGATCGTTCATCTCGGCCAATGTCACCGACAGCCCGCGCCCCGCCGCGTCACGCGCAATGCCGCAGCCGTTGATGCCGCCGCCGATGATGAAAAGATCGGTGACCTGATCCTGTGCCTGTTTCATATCCGGATGATTCCCCATTGGTGGAAAACGCGCGCTCATTAATATTGGGGTCACTCGTTTCGTCAATGTTTGTTTTCGTTTATGTTCGTTTTGTCACAGAATACACCAATTACTGCGTCTTCAGATGTCACGCTGTTGAATGTTCAGGCAAACAGAACAAAAACGAACACACCCAACTTGGAGCCAACCGTGTCCCTATCCTTTCGCCAGTCAGACATCCTGAACATCGCCAGACAGGACGGCCGCGTGATGGTCGAAGACCTGGCCGCGCGCTTCGAGGTCACGGTTCAAACCATCCGCCGCGACCTGTCCGAACTGGCCGACATGGGCAAGCTCGACCGTGTCCACGGAGGCGCTGTTCTGCGCTCGGGCGTGTCCAATATCGGGTATGAGGACCGCCGCGCCCTGAACGCCGATACAAAGGCGCGCATCGCGCAACACTGCGCGCAGGATATACCGGACGGAGCGTCCGTGTTTCTGAACATCGGCACCTCGACCGAGGCCGTTGCCCGGCAGCTGCTGGGCCACAAGGACCTGATGGTGGTGACCAACAACATGAACGTCGCAAACATCCTGGTCGAAAACCCGGATTGTCAAATCGTCATGGCCGGCGGCGTGCTGCGTCGCTCGGATGGGGGGCTGATCGGCAACCTGACGATCTCGACCATCGAGCAGTTCAAGTTTGACTATGCGATCATCGGCTGCTCGGCGCTGGACATAAACGGAGACCTGCTGGACTTCGATTTTCAGGAAGTGCGCGTCAGCCAGACCATCATCTCACAAGCGCGCAAGACCTGCCTTGTTGCCGACCAGTCCAAGTTTCAGCGTACCGCCCCGGCGCGGATTGCTTCACTGTCCGAGGTGGACGTGTTCTATACCGATCACGCCTTGCCCAACGGTCTGGCCCGCAAATGCAATGAATGGACCACGCAGATAAAGCTCTGCAGTTGACGTTAAATAATTCGCACTAAAGGTGAATCCCTGACACGGGTTCTTGCCAGATTGGCCGTCGCCTGACACACTCGCGCATATTGCAATCGTCGCACGGGAGGGGAGATCCGGGCCATGATAGCGCTTTTATTTGCGTTACTTACAGCCACGATGGGCCTGAACTATTTCAATCGCACCACGGCCGCCAATGCGCTGTTCTTTTTCACGCTGGCGTTGAGTGTGTATTGGCTGAAATTTCACGCCACCAGCCAATTGACGATCCAGTTGTAGGAGAGCCCGGATGACACCTGAACTCTCACGCACCCTGAACGCGCTTGGCATGTTGGCGGTAAGTCTGGTGCTGTTGCTGGCCTTTTTCTATCAATTGAAACTCTACGAACTGCCCTGCCCTTTGTGCCTGTTGCAGCGGGTTGGTTTTGTTGCCGTGGGCGTGGGTCTGGGGCTGAACCTGCTATATGGAGCCCGCCCCCGGCACTACGGCGTAATGCTGCTTGGCGCGTTGTTTGGCGGCAGCGTCGCCGTACGGCAGATCTTGCTGCACATCGTTCCGGGCACCGGACATTACGGCTCGCCCGTGCTGGGGCTGCACTATTACACCTGGGCGGCGATCTGCTTTTTCCTGATCCTGCTGGGCACGGCACTGATGCTGATGTTTGACCGTCAGTATGACAGCGAGCCTCAGCCCCGCTTTGGCGGCAGTGCACTGGCGAAAACCGCGTTTTTCATCATGTTTGGTCTGGCCGCCCTGAATGCGGTCTCGACCTTAGTGGAATGCGGACCGGGCATTTGCGCGGACCCTCCCACCAGCTACAAATTGATTGACGAAGTGGGTGGCAACGGCTGAGGATGGGACAACCTTCCCAAAAGGAGGCACGAGCATGGGACTACTGGGACAGCCGCTTGGCTTTTACGACTATCTGACATTCGTGGCACTGATATTGCTGCTGGCGGCGGTGATGGCGCTGTTTCTGTTCATCATGGGGCTGCCGGGGCGCATCGCGATCAAACGCAACCATCCCCATGCCGAAGCCGTCAAGATCATGGGCTGGATGGGGTTTCTGGCCGTTGTCCCTTGGGTTCATGCCTTCATGTGGGCGTTCCACGATGGCGTCACGGTCGATATTCGCCGTACGCCTGATGACGAAAAAGACGCCATTCGCAAGGAAATCAAGCGGTTGGGTGGTTCGGTAAACGAAGAATACCGCGATCCGCTGGACCCGGACGGAACCCAGAAGAGCTAAGGCCAAAGGAATTTTCAGACTATGTTCGTCGCCCTCGGCATTACGCTGTTCTACATCATTTTTGTCTGGTTCATTTTTTTCAAAGTCCAATGGCTGAAATTCAACATCACCTGGGGGATCGTCACCTTTTGGATTGGCGCCCACCTGTTGCTGGTGTTTCTGGTGGCACTGCGCTTCTTTCAACCCTTTTCAATCGACAGCCACGTTGTCCGCTCGACCATTCAGATCGTGCCGCGTCTGACCGAACCGACCATCCTGACCGAGGTGCTGGTCGAGCCGAATACCGAAGTCAAAAAGGGCGACCCGCTCTACCGCTTTGACGACACCGTATTCTCGCTCGAGGTCGAGGAGGCCACCGCGCAACTGGTGGCAGCCGAGCAGAACGCCAAAATCCTGGAGCAGGATGTCATCGTCGCCGCGGAAAACGTAGAACGCGCAAACGCGCAACTGGCCTATGCGCTGACGCAACAGGCGCGCTATGAAAATCTGGTGCCTGCAGGCGGTGCACGTCAGGATGAGTTGGACCGCTGGAACGAACAGGTCACCGAGGATCAGGCGCAGATCAAAGAGGCCGAAGCCAATCTGGAAAAGGCGCAACTGGCACTGGATTCTCAGATTGACGGCGTGAACACGGGCATCCTGCAGGCGCAGGCGCAGCTGGAGAAAGCCCGGTACTTCCTTGATAACACGACGATTTACGCGCCCGAAGACGGCATGATCGTATCGCAACAGGCCCGACCGGGTCTGGTTGTAGGGGATATCCGTCTGGGGGCAATCGCCAGCTTTGTCACCAAGGATAACCCCTACATTCTGGCCACCTATCGCCAGCAGAACCTGAAATTCGTCGAAGTCGGTCAACCGGTTGAGGTCGCGTTGGACCTCTATCCCGGTGAGATTCTCACCGGCAAGGTCGAGGCGATCTGGTGGGCGACACGTCAGGGCCAGTACCTGCCCTCGGGTCGCCTGCCCGGGTTCGAGCTGCCAAAACTGCCGGGGCGTATCGCTGTGCAAATCTCGGTCGATATTCCGGACGGTCACACCTTCCCTGCCGGTGGCCACGCGGCGGTGGCGATCTACACCGGTCAGGGCAAAAGTTTTGAGTTCCTGCGGCGCATCAATATCCGCCTTTACTCCTTCGCCAACTTCATCCGACCACTGGATATCTGAGGACGCATGACATGACCCGGGCCAAGCTTCACCGCAGACTGATCGGCACCGCCCTATGCGCGGCTCTGCTGGTCGGCTGTACGCCAGTTGGCCCGGACTTCGTGCGCCCGAATTCTCCAGTCGTGAAGGAATGGATCGAGGTCAACAGCCCCAACGCCGGGCCCAGCGGTCTGACCTCGCGCAGCGCGCCCGTGGTAAAATGGTGGGAGACGTTCAATGACCCCACCCTGAACAAGCTGATCGCCGAAGCCTATGCCCAGAACCTTGATCTGCAGGTTGCCGGTGCCCGCGTTCTGCAAGCCCGCGCGCAGTTGGGCATCGCGTTCGGAGAGCTGTACCCGCAGTCGCAGGCCATCGGCGGGTCGATCGAGCGGCGGCAGATCAGCGATAATCTTCGGCCAGTTTCCGATATCCAACGGATCATCCCTCTGGATACCGAGTTTTCGACCTCGCAGGTCGGGTTCGATGCGCAATGGGAGTTGGATGTTTGGGGCCAGCAGCGCCGCGGCGTTCAGGCGGCGCGGTCCAATCTGGCGCTTCAGGTGGCTAATTACGACGACGCACTTGTAACACTGACCGGGGATGTTGCGGCGCTGTATGTGAATATCCGCGCGCTGCAGGAAACTTTGAGGGTCGCGCGTGAGAACATTCAGCTGCAACAAGCTTCTGCGGAGCTGACAGAATTGCGGTTCAACAACGGTGTAACAACCGAGTTGGACGTGCAGGAATCCACCGCCCTGCTGAACAACACCAAGGCCCTGGTGCCCGAGATCGAAAGCGACATTCAGCAGGCCAAGAATGCGCTGGCCGTGTTGCTGGGCACCACCCCATCGCGGATGACCAGCCTGCTGGGCAATTCCGGTCGCATCCCCTCGGCCCGCTCCAACGTGGCCGTTGGTGTTCCGGCCGAATTGTTGCGCCGCCGCCCGGACGTGCGCGCGGCCGAGCTGGCAGCGGCCACGCAATCGGCGCAGGTGGGGATCGCGATGGCCGATCTTTACCCGCAGTTCATTCTGTCGGGGTCCATTGGCCTGCAAGCCTCGGGGGGGCGGGATTTGTTTTCTTCGGCCAGCACTACCAGCCTGGCGAATACCGGAGTGGTCTGGAACGTGCTGAACTATGGCCGGATCAAAAACAACGTCCGTGCACAGGACGCGGCCTATCAGGCGCTGATCGCGAATTACCAGAACACCGTTTTGACCGCCTATTCCGAGGTCGAGAGCGCGATGGTTGCCTATGCCCAGTCGCGCAAGCAGGTCGGGTTCTATGAAAACAGCGTGACCGCATCGCGCAAAGCTGCCGAGATCGCCGTGGACCAGTATCGCGACGGCATCGCCGACTATTCCCGTATCCTGAACACACAAACTGCGCTGTTGCGGTCTCAGGCCAATCTGATCGAGGCGCGTCAGCAAGTGTCCAGCAACCTCGTGGCGGTCTACAAGGGCCTTGGTGGTGGCTGGCAGATCCGCCAGGATCAGGAATTCCTGCCCGAAACCGTTCTGGCCGAAATGGCCTATCGCACCGATTGGGGCGATCTGCTGCAGGAAACACCGACGCGGGCGAGCCTGAACTAAGCTATTTTGTCAGGCCGCGCAGCCCACCGGATATCAGGATGTTCACTTCATACAGGACGCGCGGCGCAGCCAGACCGCCGGGGCTGGCCAGATAGTTCGGGCTCCATTCCGGATCGAATTTCTGTTTGAACGACCGCAGCCCCTCGAAGTGGTAGAACTGTTCACCATGCTCATAAACGAACCCGCCGACGCGGTTCCAGAATGAGGCCAACTGGCGGTTCTCGATCCCTGAAAACGGCGCGGCCCCCAGCGAGAACCAGTGGAACCCCTGCTCGGCACCCCATGACATCATCTCGGCAAACAAAGCGTCCATGATGAAATTCGAGCCGTCCGGCTCATACCGCATCAGGTCCAGAGACAGTTCGGATTTGTTTCCGCCCTGGAACAGATTGGCGAAGGCGACGATCTCGCCCGTATCGCCTGCCCGCAATACCGCGTGATCAAAGTACGACAGGTATTTTTCATCAAAACCGCCAAGGGCAAAGCCCTTCTCTTCGCCCGCCTTTTGCGCCAGCCAGTCATCGGATATTTTGCGCAGTTCGGGCAAGACCGGGGCCAGTTTCTCTTTGGGGATGACCTCAAACACATAGCCTTCACGCTCGGCCCGGTTCTTGGCCTGCCGAAACCGCTTGCGGGACTTGCCATCCAGCGAGAAGTCTTTCAGCGGCACCCGCGCGACCTCACCGATTTTCAGGATCGACAGGCCGAGGTCCAGGAAGGTCGGCAGGTATTTGGTGGACACGCTGTAAAACGCACACAGCTTACCCTCGCGATCCGCCATTTCGCGCAGTTGCCAGATCAGTTGCTGACCGGCTTTTTCATCGCCAACCGGCTCGCCCTTGGTGATCAGCGCGTTGCCGGTATCGGCATAGGCCAGAAACGCGCTTTCATCCGGTGCGATCAGGAACTGCTTGTCTCCGGTCAGTGAAATCTGCGCCTCGGTATCTTCGCTTTCCAGCGCCAAGCGTTCCACGGCCGCAGGGATTTCAGTGCGCTGCAACTGAGGAATTTCCCGCCCGAACAGCGAGTTCACTGCCACAACACCAAGGATGACCGCCACCACCAGGCTGGACCGCAAAAAACGCGAGGCGTCGCCGTTCCACGCGAACTCCCACCACAGCGCATTCTGGTATTCGACATGGGAATAGGCGAACAGCCCAATCCAGAAGATGACCGCCAGCAAGGCGATGACGCTGACCAACCACGGGATATTCAGGCGAAAGATCGAGGCCCCGCTGACGCGGTAGAACGCCCCGCGGAACGTGGCCAGAACGGCGATCGAGGCCAACATGCCGATGGCCTCATGTGTGTCCAGCCCCTTGGTCAGCGACGCGACAAACCCGGCCACCATGAGCAACATCGCCACGATCCACGCGCGATAGAGCTTGCGGAACAGCCCGCGCGATACAAGGATCAACAGCACGCCAACCGCGCTGCCCGCCAAATGCGAGGCCTCGACAAACGACAACGGCAGGAAGTCCCGCAACACGCCGAGGTTCTGGCTGCTGGACGGCAACGCACCTGAGACCAGCAGGATGATCCCTGCAACCGCGGTCACGCCCGCTGCCACCATCGGCACAACCGGACGGATCGCGCGATAGGCCCAAGTCGCCGCGCCGCTGATATGGTGGCGGTGCGTCAGCGCCGAGGCGACCGCAATCGACAGGCTGGCGATAACGAAGGGCAAGAAGGTGTAGACCAACCGATACAACAGCAGGGCAGCGATCACATCCGACCGGCCCGACGCGCCCAACCCGGCGATCAGCGTCGCCTCGAACGCTCCGATCCCACCCGGTGCGTGGCTGACAATGCCAACGGCAATCGCCCCGATAAAGATCGTGAAGAAATAGGGGTAACCGACCCCAAGGTCATCGGGCATCAGTGTATACAGCACCATCGAGGCGCCAAACAGGTCTCCGATCGCGGCCAGGGTCAGCAAGCCAGCCAGCTTGCCACCGGGCAAATTGAACCCGATCCCGCCATAGGCCAGCCTGCGCCCCCCTTTTGCAAGCCAGAGGAACAGGAACACAAGCGCCGCCAACAAGCACAGACCGATCACGGTTTCGGCGGTGTCACTGATGGGCAGAACGTTTGAAATCCCGTCGGGATGCAGGGTCAGCAGTATGCCCAGCAACAGAACCAGCCCTGACCAGAACGCGATCCACGAGGTCGCGATGACGCCCGCGACCCGGCTCAGGTCCAGCCCAAGCGAGGCGTAGATGCGATACCGGATCGCCGTGCCGGTGATGTAAGAAAACCCAAGGCAGTTGGACACGGCGTAACCGCTGGCCCCGGCCATGCCTGCGACAGGCAAAGGCACCTCTCCATCCGCCACGCTTTGCACGGCCAGCACGTCGTACATGGACAGCGACAAAAAGCTGAAGCAAGTCCAGCAGAAGGCAACGAACAGCAACGTCCACGAGGTATTCGCCACGTCCGTCTGCACATCCCCCCATTTCACGTGATGAGACAGCTCGTGCAGCACCACCAGCGCGATCAGCGTGACCAGGATCGGCACCGCAATCCTGACCAAGGGCTTTTCGAGAAAACCGGTGACCCGCCCGGCCCAGCGTACGGCCCAGAGTTCTTCGCCTGTCTCCTGCGTGGTCATGTTTTTTCCCTGCTCTGAGGTGCTGCAATGATCCCGCGCGCGCACGGGTCGCGCGGGGGAACTCTTGCACATTTTCCTTGAACCTCAAAGCGCTATGGGCGGATCAGACGCGGCCCTTGCGCGTGGACAACAACAGATTGGTCTCGGACTTGGTGATCCCCTCCATCCGCCGGATCTGGAACAGGACCTCGTCCAGTTCGGCCAGGGTCTCGGTCCCGATTTCGGCGATCAGGTCCCAGCTGCCATTGGTCGTGTGCACGGCGCGTACCTGACGCAGGGCGGCGATGCGGGCCATCGTGCGTTCAGTGCCACGTCCTTCGATCTCAAGCATCATCAACCCGCGGACCGGGCTTTCGGCCACGTCCAGCCGGGTCAGGACGGTAAAGCCCACGATCTCGCCCGATTGCTTCAGACGCTGCAGCCGACTCCGCACCGTCGTGCGGGTGACCCCAAGCGTTTCGGCCAGCTCGGACAGTGAGGCCCGCGCGTCCCGGTGCAAGGCATTCAACAGTCTGCTGTCCAAATCGTCCATGATGATTTCTCACTTTGCGTATCTAAGTTTCATTTTGAACAATTTGCCCTCTTCTCGCAACCCGACCCGCAGCCCTAAACAGACATATGGACAACAAACACGTAATATTGGTCGGCGTTCCGATGGACGCAGGCAAACGGCGTCAGGGCTGCCGGATGGGGCCTGACGCATACCGCGTGGCAGGTCTGGATCAGGCGTTGGCGAATCTGGGGTATCGGGTATCCGACCTTGGTAATATCGGCCCGGACGATACGGACACACCCGCACACACACACCTGTTCGCCCTGCCCGAGGTGGTCGGCTGGACCAGCGCCCTGAGCCGCACGGCACAGGACACAGCGCCGCAAGGTTTGCCGATCTTCATGGGCGGCGATCATGCCCTTTCTATGGGCACTGTCGCGGGAATGGCCGCCCATGCTGAGCAGATCGGGCGCCCCCTGTTCGTGCTCTGGCTGGATGCCCATAGCGATTTCCACACCCCGGATAGCACCGGCAGCGGCAACCTGCATGGCACACCTGTCGCCTATTTCACCGGTCAACCCGGATTCGACGCCTTTCCACCTGTGCCCGCCCCAGTACCAACCGACCGCGTTGGCATGATCGGCTTGCGCTCGGTCGATCCGGCGGAACGCGCGCGGCTGGAACAGGACGACGCCATGCTGGCCGATATGCGCAGCATCGACGAACACGGGATCAAAGCGCCGCTGATGGCATTTCTGGATCGGGTTCGGGCGGTCAACGGCATTCTGCATGTCTCGCTGGATGTCGATTTCCTTGACCCTTCCATCGCCCCCGCTGTCGGCACCACCGTCCCCGGTGGCGCGACCGAGCGCGAGGCGCATCTGGTGATGGAACTGCTGCACGAAAGCGGTTTGGTCTGTTCGCTGGATCTGGTCGAGTTGAACCCGTTCCTCGACGAGCGCGGGCGCACCGCAAAACTCATGGTCGATCTGGCCGCTTCATTGCTGGGCCGCCGCATCTTCGACCGCCCAACCCGGAGTTTCTGATGCAGTCTCTGCAAGCCCCCTCGGCCGTTGTGATGATCCGGCCTCATGCGTTTTCCTCGAATCCCGAGACGCATGGTGACAATGCATTTCAGACACTCGCCACTCCCACGGCGGCGCCGTCGGTCGCGGCGCGCGCGGAACATGACACAGCGGTCGCTCAGCTGCGCGATGCCGGAGTAAGGGTTCACGTCTTCGACGATCACGGTGAGCTGGACACCCCCGACAGTGTATTCCCGAACAACTGGTTCTCGACCCATCCCGGCGGGCATATCGCGATTTATCCAATGTATGTCCCATCGCGCAGACGCGAGCGCCGGGCGGATGTCATCGAACTGTTGAAACAGGAATACCGGGTTCAGGACGTGATCGACTATTCCGGCCTGGAACAGGACAAGCTGGCGCTGGAAGGCACCGGCGCGATGGTTTTGGACCACATCGGCCGCGTGGCCTATACGGTAAAATCCAACCGCGCCGATCCCGTGCTGCTAGAGCGGTTCTGCACCCACTTCAACTATGAACCCATCGTGTTCGAGGCAAAGGATGCAGAGGGGCGCGATGTCTATCACACCAACGTCCTGATGGGCATCGGCACCAACTACGCGCTGATTTGCCTGGACATGATCACCGACCCGGAGCGGCGCGCGACGGTCAAGGCGCGGCTTGAGGAAAGCGGTCGTACCGTGATTGATCTGAGCCATGAGCAGATCGCCGAGTTCGCCGGCAACGCCATCGAACTCAGCGGTCGCGACGGTCTGGTACTGGCCCTGTCCAGCCGGGCGCTCGCCGCGCTTACCCCTGAACAAATCGCCACAATCGAGGCCAGCGCAACGCCGCTGCCGCTCTCGGTTCCGACAATCGAAACTGCCGGTGGATCCGTGCGCTGCATGATTGCAGGCATCCACCTGTCCCGCCGATAGGAGACCCCGATGCAACCTTCTGACAAGGCGCTTGTGCCCTTCGTGTCCGTCGACAACATGATGCGTCTGATGCACCATGTCGGGGTCGAACGGATGATCACCCAGATCGCAGCCCAGATCGAATCCGATTTCAAACGCTGGGAAAGCTTTGATAAGACCCCGCGCATTCCTGCACACTCACCGCACGGCGTGATCGAACTGATGCCGACCTCAGACGGAGAGGCTTACGGGTTCAAATACGTCAACGGCCACCCCAAGAACACTTCCGAAGGATTACAGACGGTGACCGCCTTTGGTCTGCTGGCGGATGTCTACACCGGCTACCCCACTCTACTGACCGAGATGACGATGCTGACCGCACTGCGAACAGCAGCAACCTCGGCGCTGGTCGGCAGTTATCTGGCACCGAAATCGTCCTCGGTCATGGCCATGATCGGCAATGGCGCACAGTCTGAATTCCAATGTCTGGCGTTCAAGGCAATGTGCGGGATCACCACCGTGCGCCTCTATGACACCGACAGCAACGCCACCAGGAAATGTGCCGCCAACCTGCAAGGAACTGGCCTGACCGTCGTGCCCTGCTCGACCCCCGAAGAGGCCATCGAGGGCGCGCATATCATAACAACCTGCACGGCCGATAAGAAATACGCCACGATCCTGACAGACAACATGGTCGGCCCCGGCGTGCACATCAACGCCATCGGCGGCGACTGCCCGGGCAAGACGGAACTGCACCGCGATATCCTTCTGCGCTCGGAAATCTTCGTCGAATACCCCGAACAAACGCGGATCGAAGGTGAGATTCAGGCGCTGGAAGACGATCACCCAGTGACCGAAATGTGGCAGGTCATGACCGGACAGGCCGAGGGTCGCCGCGATGATCGGCAGATCACCTTGTTCGACAGCGTGGGCTTTGCGATCGAGGACTTCTCGGCTCTGCGCTATATAAAGACCGCCATCGAAGGCACTGACTTCTTTGAGCCTTTGGACATGCTGGCAGACCCGGATGACCCGCGCGATCTGTATGGGATGCTGATGCGGGCAAGCTAAAGAACTCGCAAATAGCAGTACCTCGCCCCCGGTTAACCCCGGGGGCTTTTTCTATCCGGCCAGGGACGGCAGGTAGAGAACGATGCCTGGGAACGCCACAAGCAGCGCAATGGTGACGCCGTCCGCGATGAAGAACGGGGTCACGCCCTTGAACACATCCTGAACGCTCAGGTCCGGGCGCACGCCAGCGACCACAAAGCAGTTCAGGCCGATGGGTGGTGTGATCAGACAGAACTCGGCCATTTTGACCACCAAAATACCGAACCAGATCGCGCACATCGGGCCGGACATGCCAAAGGTGCTCTCTGCGGCGCTGACCGCCTCTCCACCATTCAGTGCCATCACCGCCGGGTAGACCACGGGCAAAGTCAGCAACAGCATACCAATCGCGTCCATGAACATGCCCAAAACGGCATAGGCCAGCAGGATGCAGATCAGGATCAGCATCGGTGACATTTCCAATGAGGTGATCCAATCCGAAAACGCCCCCGGCAAGTCCGCAAAACCCAGAAATCGGACATAGATCAGCACGCCCCAAATGATCGTGAAGATCATGGCCGTCAGCTTGGCGGTTTCTAGCAGCGCGGATTTCAATTCGGTCCACCGCATTCCGTGAAACAGGGCAAAGCAGAACACGATGAAGGCTCCGATGGCGCCGCCTTCGGTCGGCGTGCCCCAAGCCTTTTCACCGAACGGGTTATAGACAAAGCAGATGATGATCAGGATCACGGCGACAATCGGGAAGGCTCCGGGCAGCGACGCAAAGCGCTGTTTCCATGTAAAGCCCGTGACCGGAGGGCCGACGGATTTGAAGAACACCGCGATGCCGACGATCAGCAAACCATAGATCACCGCCGAGAATGCGCCCGGAATGAAACCAGCCAACAGCAACTTGCCCACGTCCTGTTCAACAATGATGGCGTAGATCACAAGGATGGCCGATGGCGGGATCAGCGAAGCCAGCGTGCCTCCGGCGGCGACCACCCCGGCAGCGAATTGCTTGTTGTAGCCGACGCTCAGCATCTCGGGGATGGCGATGCGGGCGAAAACGGCAGAGGTGGCGACCGACGCGCCCGACACCGCGGCAAACCCGGCGGTTGCAAACACGGTCGAGACCGCCAGCCCCCCCGGCACCCAGGCCACCCAGCGTTTGGCGGCTTCGAACAGCGCGCGGGTAAGGCCCGCATAATAGGCAAGATAACCGATCAGGATAAAAGTCGGGATCAGGCTGAGCGTATGGGCGGCCACTTTGGAATGCGGCACCTGCCCCGCCGTTTTGACCGCAACCGTCAACGCCTTGCCAAAGCGGTCCGGGTCGTATCCGAACTTGGCCCAGAATATCCAGACCAGCCCCACCAACCCCGCAAGGCCCGCCGCGAAAGCCACGCGCATTCCCGTGACAACCAAAAGCAGCAGGCCACCAGTGACCCACAGGCCGATGTCTATCGTGTCCATGCGCTAGTCCTGCCCTTCGAATTGCTCGGCCTCGGCTGCGGCCTGAGCCGCAGCGTCCTGAATCAGAGGTACCGCCACCGGGCGTTCCAGCCCCAACACGAAAGCGCGGCCATAGCCCCAGATCTGCAGCACCAGCCGTAAGCACAGCACCGAAAACGCCACCGGCGCCAGCAGCTTGGCGGGCCAGAGTGGAATGCCGATGTCAATCGAACTGTCGCGGCTCCATAGCGGTGCACCAAAATCGAAGGAGCGGTCGAAATGGGACCAACTGCCCCAGACCAGCGCCAGCATCAGCACAAGGACCAGGACGACCGAGATCAGTTCGAACAACCAAAGCGCCCGTCCGTGCAGGCGCGAAATGACAATGTCCATGCGAATATGACCACCACTTCGCTGCACGTAGGAAATGCCCAGAAAGGCGATCAAAGGCATGGCCTGTTCGATCCAGTCTACATAACCCGGCAGCGGCGCATTGATTGCGTTGCGCCCGCTGACCGAGACCACGGCCAGCACCATCAGCCCGAAAACTGCCAGACCGCTGATTAGCGCCAGAAACTGCTCTAACTTCAATAGATGGCGGTCCAGCCGACTGAGACGGCTGCCGTCCTCAAGCACCGTGGCCTGTGCTGCCATTCCGGTGATCCCCTGTGAATTGATTGGTGTCCGGGTGCCCGGTCAGGCACCCGGATCGGGCAATCAGTTGCCGCCGCGCTGCTGCTTCAGCGTCATCTGGACCAGATCATAGAGATCCTGAGCCGGAAGACCCTGGGCAGACATGTCCGCAATCCACTGTTCGCGGATCGGATCGGCAGCCTTGGTGCGGAACTCTTCGATCACGGCGTCATCGATCTCAACTTTCTGAACACCCTTTTCGTCCAGAACGCTGTCCCATTTCTCAAGCAGCCCGCCGTAATTGGCGAGGTAGTGGTCAATCGCTTCGCTGATCGAGCTGTTCAGCGCCTCGCGATGTTCGGCGGGCAATGCCTCATAGGCTTCGATATTGACCACAACCGGGCAGTTTACGGTGCCGGGGTTCAGGTTGGCGGTCCACCAGTCGGCCTCGTTGATGGTGCCAAACGACAGGTGGGCGTGCTGGGCAAAGGCGACCGTATCGACAACACCGGACTCCATCGCGTTGAAGGCTTCGGTCGCAGGAACCGAAGTAGGCACCCCGCCGACCGCTTCGAACGCCTGCCCCAGCCCACCCGTGGCTCGGACGCGCATACCGTCGAACTCGGCCAGTTCGTCACGCGGTTCACCGGTTCCAACGATATTGTACTGCGGCATGGGCGAAGTCATGATGATGCGCGCGTTCCACTGCGCCATCTCATCCTTGACTGCCGGGTGATCATAGACAGCGTGGCTGACGGCCACCTCTTCTTCCAGAGTGTTCACACCCAGAAACGGCAGCTCAAGCACGGTGATGGCGCGATTCTTGTCGCGGTGGTAGCCGGCGCAGAACTGGGCCATCTCAAATGCGCCGATCTCGATCCCGTCCAGATTCTCCTTGGGCTTGGACAGGCCGCCATAGCTGACATTGATAGTGAACTCGCCACCGGTCTTCTCACTGACCAGTTCAGCCAGCTTTTCCACATGTTCGGTAAAGGCGCGCCGCTTGCCCCAGACAGACGCGTTCCATTCGGTTGCGGCGGCCTCTGAGACGAAGGCAACACCCAAGGCGGCGACAGCAGCGCCGCTCAATATCTTTTTCATGATGAGTTCTCCCTTTGCTGCGCTTCTTGTCCAAGCGCTTGGGATTCAAGCTAGCGCCAACATCGAAATGTGCCAACCCCGGACAGGCCGCCGCGTCGCCGCCCGCCAGCGCTAACAACCGAAAGGTGAATCGAAAGTGCGGAGAATTGCAAAACCACCCTGCCGTAGTATCTGCAAATTCTGTGACATTTATATGCTTGTTATATCTTCATTTTCCTCATTTGCTGTCAAAATATTTTACTAATTTACTCCGGTTGGTGAAATTTATTTACAAACAAATGCTGAGATTTCGGTAATTTATTTCATTGTTTTCAGTTCTCCGTATTATCCGGCTTGGGGAGGAAGAGGATCAACGGTGCTCGTACCGCGAGCAAGTAATGGTCCAAAAATTTCAGTCCAGAGGGAGGAGCCTCAGTATGACAACCGCTGCCCAGGCAGATGCCAACGTTTATCCGCCGTCCGCCGAAACCGTTGCGCGCGCACATGTCGATGCCGACAAGTACAACGAAATGTACAAGGCCTCGATCGAAGATCCCGTCGCGTTCTGGGGTGAGCAAGGCAAGCGGGTCGACTGGATCAAGCCGTTTTCCCAGGTCAAAGATGTCAACTATGACTTCGGGTCGGTCAATATCAACTGGTACGCCGACGGCACGCTGAACGTTTCCGCCAACTGTCTGGACCGGCATCTGAAAACACGCGGCGATCAGACCGCCATCATCTGGGAACCGGATGATCCGTCTGACGCAGCGCAGTACATCTCCTATGCCGAACTGCACCGCCGCACCTGCCGGATGGCCAACATTCTGGAATCAATGGGCGTGCGCAAAGGTGACCGTGTCGTCATCTACCTGCCGATGATCCCCGAAGCCGCTTATGCGATGCTGGCCTGTGCCCGCATTGGTGCGATCCATTCGATCGTGTTCGCCGGTTTCTCTCCTGATGCTCTGGCCGCACGTGTAAACGGAAGCGACGCCAAAGTTATCATCACCGCCGACGAAGCGCCGCGTGGTGGCCGCAAAACGCCGTTGAAATCCAATGCGGACGCCGCTCTGCTGCACTGCAAGGACACGGTGAAATGTCTGGTCGTCAAACGGACGGGCGGTCAAACCACCTGGGTTTCCGGCCGGGACTACGACTACAACGAAATGGCGCTGGAAGCGGATGACTATTGCGCACCCGCTGAGATGAATGCCGAAGACCCTCTGTTCATCCTCTACACCTCGGGCTCGACCGGTCAGCCGAAAGGTGTTGTTCACTCCACCGGCGGTTATCTGGTTTATGCCGCGCTGACCCACGAAATCACGTTCGACTACCACGAAGGTGACGTCTACTGGTGTACTGCGGATGTGGGCTGGGTCACCGGACACAGCTATATCGTCTATGGCCCGCTGGCCAATGGTGCGACTTCGGTCATGTTCGAAGGCGTCCCGACCTATCCGGATGCGGGCCGTTTCTGGGAAGTGTGCGCCAAGCACAAGGTCAACCAGTTCTACACCGCTCCGACCGCCATTCGCGCCCTGATGGGTCAGGGCAACGAATGGGTCGAAAAGCACGATCTGAGTGATCTGCGCCTGCTGGGTACAGTCGGTGAGCCGATCAACCCCGAAGCCTGGAACTGGTACAATGACGTGGTTGGCAAGGGCAAATGCCCCATCGTCGACACATGGTGGCAGACCGAAACCGGTGGCCACATGATGACTCCCCTGCCCGGCGCCCATGCGCTCAAGCCGGGTTCGGCCCAGAAACCCTTCTTTGGTGTTCAGCCCGTGGTTCTGGACCCGCAATCGGGCGTCGAAATTAATGGCAACGGCGTCGAAGGTGTTCTGTGCATCAAAGACAGCTGGCCCGGTCAGATGCGCACCGTCTGGGGCGATCATGAGCGGTTCGAAAAGACCTATTTCTCGGACTACAAAGGCTACTACTTCACCGGTGACGGCTGCCGTCGCGACGAAGACGGTGACTACTGGATCACTGGCCGCGTCGATGACGTGATTAACGTCTCGGGCCACCGCATGGGCACCGCCGAGGTGGAAAGCGCACTTGTGGCGCACGCCGCCGTGGCCGAGGCCGCCGTGGTGGGCTATCCCCATGAAATCAAAGGACAAGGCATCTATTGCTATGTCACTCTGATGAATGACCGTGAGCCCAGCGATGAACTGCTGAAAGAGCTGCGCACTTGGGTTCGGACCGAGATTGGCCCGATTGCGTCCCCGGATGTGATCCAATGGTCCCCGGGCCTGCCCAAGACCCGCTCGGGCAAGATCATGCGCCGTATCCTGCGCAAGATCGCCGAGAACGACTTTGGCTCGCTCGGTGATACCTCGACCCTGGCCGATCCATCGGTGGTCGATGACCTGATCGCAAACCGCGCGAACAAGTGAGGAAGTGATGGACGCTACCGCTACCACTACTCCCGCCGTTCTGATCCTTCTCGGCCCTCCGGGCGCTGGGAAGGGCACACAAGCGCGTATGCTGGAAGACCAGTTCGGGCTGGTTCAGCTCAGCACTGGTGACCTGCTGCGCGACGCCGTCGCTGCAGGCACCGACGCTGGTCTGGCCGCCAAGGCCGTCATGGAGGCCGGTGATCTGGTCAGTGACGAGATCGTCATCGCCATCCTGCGGGACCGCATGGCCCAACCGGATTGCGCCAAGGGCGTCATTCTGGACGGCTTCCCCCGCACCACGGTTCAGGCCGAGGCGCTGGACGGTCTGCTGGCCTCTGCCGATCAAAAGATCAGCGCCGCGATCAGTCTCGAGGTTCAGGATACCGAAATGGTGATCCGCATCTCGGGCCGTTACACCTGCGCCGGATGCGGTGAAGGATATCACGATCAGTTCAAGCAGCCTGCCGAGGACGGCAAGTGTGACAAGTGTGGTCACACCGAGTTCAAGCGCCGCGCGGATGACAATGCGGAAACCGTGGCCTCGCGCCTTGCCGCGTATCACGCGCAGACGGCGCCGCTGATTGACTACTATCAGGCTCAGGGTGTGCTGAAAGGCATCGACGCCATGGGCCAGATCGATGACATCGCCAACGACCTGCAAGGGCTCGTTCGTGAGGTCATGAACTAAGGGGAGGAGATAAGCCCCCCAGGGCTTTGATCCTACAACGGAATACTTCAAAGGACCCGCCTTGGCGGACCGGTGGAGTTTTGCCTGACGCCAATCCGGTGTTCGGCACAATCGAGAAGCGGCCTGACGCACTGGAGGAGTTGGGTGACGGGCCGCCCAACGAGGAAGCAAGGAGGAACCCGCAATGGCGGATAATTCTACAAACTCCGCGCAGACTGCCGAAGCCGACAAGGGCTATTGGCAGGCCAACCTGCGCCTCATCTACATCAGCCTCGCGATCTGGGCGCTGGTGTCATTTGGATTCGGCATTCTGCTGCGTCCGCTACTGTCGGGTATCGCCGTAGGCGGGACCGATCTGGGCTTTTGGTTCGCTCAGCAGGGATCGATTCTGGTCTTTCTGGTGCTGATCTTCAACTACGCCTGGCGCATGAACAAGCTGGACGCCGAACACGGCGTGGACGAAGAATAAGGGAGAGCGGGGACAATGGATCAGTTTACCATCAACCTGCTGTTTGTTGGCGCATCCTTCGCGCTATACATCGGCATCGCGATCTGGGCCCGCGCGGGTTCCACATCGGAATTCTACGCCGCCGGTCGCGGCGTTCACCCGGTCACCAACGGTATGGCGACAGCAGCGGACTGGATGTCCGCGGCCTCGTTCATCTCGATGGCGGGCCTGATTGCCTTTACTGGCTATGACAACTCGACCTTCCTGATGGGTTGGACCGGTGGCTACGTGCTGCTGGCTCTGCTGCTTGCGCCTTACCTGCGTAAGTTCGGCAAATACACCGTCTCGGAATTCATCGGCGACCGTTTCTACAGCCAGACCGCACGTATCGTTGCGGTGATCTGTCTGATCGTCGCGTCGGTGACCTACGTTATCGGTCAGATGACCGGCGTGGGCGTGGCCTTTGGCCGCTTCCTCGAGGTCTCGAACACATCCGGTCTGCTGATCGGTGCCTGTGTCGTGTTTGCCTACGCGGTGTTCGGCGGGATGAAGGGTGTGACCTACACCCAGGTTGCTCAGTACTGCGTGCTGATCACAGCCTACACCATCCCGGCGATCTTCATCTCGCTGCAGCTGACCGGCACGCCGATCCCGGCCCTGGGTCTGTTTGGTGACACCGCCAGCGGTGAACCCCTGCTGACCAAGCTGGACGCGATCGTCACCGAGCTGGGCTTTGCTGACTATACGGCGCACCACTCGAACACGCTGAACATGGTGCTGTTCACGCTGTCGCTGATGATCGGTACCGCCGGTCTGCCGCACGTGATCATGCGCTTCTTCACCGTGCCGAAAGTGTCTGACGCACGTTGGTCGGCTGGCTGGACGCTGGTCTTCATCGCTCTGCTGTACCTGACCGCCCCTGCGGTTGGCGCAATGGCGCGTCTGAACATCACCGACATGATGTGGCCCAACGGTGGCATCGAAGGTGGCGCAGTCTCGGTCGAGGAAATCGACACCGATCCGCGCTATGACTGGATGCAAACCTGGCAGAAAACCGGTCTTCTGGATTGGGAAGACAAGAACGGCGACGGCAAGATCCAGTACTACAACGACCAGAACGCCGACATGCAGGTGATTGCGGAAGAAAAAGGCTGGGTTGGCAACGAGTTGACCAAGTTCAACCGCGACATCCTGGTTCTGGCCAACCCCGAGATTGCCAACCTGCCGGGTTGGGTGATCGGTCTGGTTGCGGCCGGTGGTCTTGCGGCTGCTCTGTCAACCGCTGCGGGTCTGTTGCTGGCGATTTCGTCGGCTGTGTCCCACGACCTTGTCAAAGGCGCGATCAACCCGTCGATCTCTGAAAAAGGAGAGCTGATGGCGGCACGGGTCGCGATGGCCGTGGCCATCGTTGTTGCAACCTATCTGGGTCTGAACCCACCGGGCTTTGCGGCTCAGACGGTTGCTCTGGCCTTCGGTCTGGCGGCTGCCTCGATCTTCCCGGCGCTGATGATGGGGATCTTCTCGACCCGCATCAACAACACCGGCGCGGTTGCTGGTATGCTGGCTGGTCTGACCGTCACGCTGATCTACATCTTCCTGCACAAGGGCTGGCTGTTCATTCCGGGCACCAACTCGTTCACCGATGCTGATCCGCTTCTGGGTCCGATCAAGTCGACCTCGTTCGGCGCCATCGGTGCGATGATCAACTTTGCAGTCGCATTTGTTGTCGCCGGTATGACCAAAGAGACTCCGCAGGAGATCAAAGATCTGGTCGAAAGCGTACGCATTCCCCGTGGTGCGGGCGCAGCTCAGAGTAAATGAGCATGATGCGGCATATGGTTAACTTCCATGTGCCGCGTTTTTCGATCTACTACTCCCGCCCGGCACACCACCGGGCGGGATTTTTCAACCAAGGAACCAGGATTTCATGATGCCGCTCTCACATGACCAAATCACCCGGTTTCTGAAATCCGTACATCCCTATGACGCCCTGCCCCCCGAAGCGCTGGACGATCTGGCCAAACAGATCGAGGTGTGGGAGGTGGACGAGGGTTCTGCCGTTTACGAGCTTGGCCACACCCTGCCCGGCGTTTTCCTGATCTACGAAGGTCAGGTCGAGATCACCGATGAAAATGGCGCAGTGGTCTCTCATCTAGGGCTCAGAAACTCTTTTGGCGAGCGCGGCCTGCTGAAAGATGGAATAGCCGCAACGCATGCGCATGCCGGTACTCCGGCGGTTCTGTTTGTTCTGCCTCCGGCTGTGGTGCGCAAACTGATCGACAGCCATCACTTCGTCGCCAAGTTCTTTGACCGCACGCGCGGCGAGCGTCCCGGCCCGCAAAGCCTGGCCACCAGTTCGATCGATGTCCTGATGGCCCGCAACCCGGCCACCTGCCCCGCGGCGATGCCTGTTCAGGAAGCCGCGCGGCTGATGCGTGACCGGCATATCTCGTGCCTGTGCGTGGCCGAGGGCGAGACCTTGCAGGGTATTGTCACGTTGCGCGATATCTCAGGCAAGTACGTGGCGGACGCCATGCCCGAGGCCACGCCCGTGTCGGCAATCATGACCGCTGATCCGATCACTCTGTCTCCGTCTGACATCGGTTCGGACGTGCTGCATGTGATGATGGAGCGCGGGATTGGCCACATCCCGGTCGCCGAAGGCGGCAAGCTTGTCGGCATCGTGACACAAACCGACCTGACCCATTATCAGGCCGTCAGCTCGGCCGAGTTGGTCCGTCAGATCGCCCTCGCCAATTCGGCGGCTGAAATGGCAAAGGTCACCGCTGAAATCCCGCAATTGCTGGTGCAACTGGTTGCGGCCGGCAACCGGCACGAAATCGTCACCCGCCTGATCACCGACATTGCCGACACCGCGACCCGGCGGCTGTTGATACTGGCCGAAAAGAAACTCGGCCCGCCGCCGGTGCCCTATTTATGGCTGGCCTGTGGCTCGCAAGGGCGTCAGGAACAGACCGGCGTGTCGGATCAGGACAACTGTCTGGTGCTGGATGACAAAGTAACCGACGCGGATATGGGCTATTTCACAAAGCTGGCGAAATTCGTGTCAGACGGGCTGGATACCTGTGGATATTTCTACTGCCCCGGCGACATGATGGCGACCAATCCCCGTTGGTGTCAGCCGGTGCGCGTCTGGCGCGACTATTTCAAGGGCTGGATCGCGAAACCGAACCCCGAGGCGCAGATGCTGGCCTCGGTCATGTTCGATCTGCGCCCGATCGGCGGCGCATTCGAGCTGTTTACCGATCTTCAGGCCGATACGCTGGCCGCCGCCAATGCGAATTCGATCTTCGTGGCGCACATGATCTCGAACTCGCTGAAACACACACCGCCGCTTGGCCTGTTGCGGGGCTTTGCCACCATCCGCTCGGGTGAACATCGCAACACATTGGACCTGAAGCACAACGGCGTGGTGCCGGTGGTCGATCTGGCCCGCGTCTACAGCCTGCAGGGCCAGTTGACCGAGGCCAACACCCGCGCCCGCCTGAAAGCCGCCGAAGCCGCCGGAGTGCTCAGCCCCGCAGGCGCGCGGGACATTCTGGACGCCTATGACCTGATTGCCGAAACCCGGCTGGAACATCAGGTGAGGCTGGTTAAGTCCGGCGAAAAGCCCGACAATTACCTTCCTCCATCCGCCTTGTCGGACTTTGAGCGAAGCCACCTGCGCGACGCCTTCGTTGTCGTAAAAACAATGCAATCGGCGGTGGGTCATGGCAAAGGTATGCTGGGCTAAGCCAGAAAAAAACTAAACGGACGCAAACGTCTGAAATTCGGAGAGACACATGTTTCTGGAACTGATCGGCACCATCTTTGCAGGCTTCGCCTTTGCAGGTGTGGTGATGGTATTGAACAAACTGTCAGGCGGCCGCCTGCCCCGCTGGGCGGCTCCGGTCGCCGCCGGGCTGGGCATGATCGGCATGACCATCGCCAGCGAGTATTCCTGGTATGACCGCACCGTCGAAACCCTGCCCGAGGGCATGGAAATCGTGCAAGAGGTCGAAAGCCGCGCTTTCTATCGCCCGTGGACCTATGCGGTGCCTTTCGTCGACCGGTTCGCGGCAATCGATACGGTCTCGGTCCGCACCAATGAACAGGTTCCCCAACAACGTCTTGTGGACCTGTATTTCTTTGGTCGCTGGGCCCCAATTTCGAAGCTTCCCGTGGCCGTCGATTGCGACGCGAACAGCCGCGCCAGCCTGGCCGATGGTGTTGAGTTCGGCGATGACGGCCATTTGCTGAACGTCGATTGGGTGAATGCCGATGACGGCGACCCAGTAATCGAGGCAACCTGCGGAGTGTAACATGCTGACCCGGCTAAGCCTGCGCATACGTATTTTCCTGTTCTTCTGCCTGCTGGCCTTGGGCGGCGTCGCGGTCAGCTCTCTGGCGCTGTGGATCAGCTACAGGCGCGCGGCGGATCCGGCCCTGGCAAATGCCTTCATATTTGCCGAAATCCTCATGGCCTTCGGCATGGTCGGTTTGATCGTTGGCGTGTGGCTTCTGTTTGACGATAATGTCGCCAAACCGATCGAACGTTTGTCGGCCCAGTTGCGCGCCCGCGCTCATGCCGGTGTCAGCACCGATGTCGACATGCAGGCCGCACGCTATCTGGGCGATCTGGCCCCGGCCGCAGCAGGGTTGGCCGATCAATTGTCAGGCAAGACGATGGACGTTGCCGAGGCCGTGGCGGCGGAAACCGCGCATCTGGCCGCCGAAAAGCAAAGGCTGACGGCACTGTTGACCGAGATCCCGGTGGCGATGGTTCTGGCCAGTCCGACCCATAAGATCGTTCTCTACGACGGTCAGGCTGCCGGGGTTCTGGCCCAGATCGCACATCCCCGCCTGAATGCCTCGCTCTTCGAATATCTGCAGCCCACAGCCCTGCAAGACGCCTATGAAAAACTGAGCAAAACAGGGCTGGAAGTCACCTGCACCCTGACCAGCATCGACGGCGCGCAAACCTATTCCGCCCGGATGAAACCGCTGGGCGACGCGCCCGGTTACCTGCTGATTTTCGACGAAAGCGCCGCCAATATCGAACCCGAGGCCGCGCGGCCTCTGGTCTATGATTTCGACCTGTTGAACAGCGCGACCGGAGGGCAATTCGAAACTCTTGCCCTGCAGGATCTGTGCTTTGTCGTCTTTGACACCGAAACCACCGGCTTGCTGCCGCACAAGGACGAAATCGTCCAGATCGGCGCAGTTCGGGTGGTGAACGGCAGGATTGTCGAGGGCGAGAAACTGGACACGCTGGTCAATCCCGGAATGCCGATCCCACCGGCCTCGACCAAGGTTCACAAGGTCAGCGACCGCATGGTTGAAGGCGCGCCGGATATTGCCGAGGCCGGGCGCACCTTTCACCAGTTCGCACGGGATGCGGTGATCGTCGCGCATAACGCGCCCTTCGACATGGCCTTTCTGCGGCGCCACGCCAAACGTATGGATGTCGAATGGGATCACCCCATTCTGGACACGGTTCTGTTGTCCGCCGTTCTGTTCGGCGCCAGCGACAAACACACGCTGGATGCTCTGTGCGACCGGTTGGAGATCACCATCCCGCACGAGCTGCGCCACACGGCGCTTGGGGATGCGGTTGCTACCGCACAGGCACTGGTCAAGATGCTGCCGATGCTGCAGGCACGCGGCATGACGACCTTTGGCGCCGTCATCGAG
Organism: Ruegeria sp. AB10; assembly: GCF_056542745.1. NCBI lineage: Bacteria > Pseudomonadati > Pseudomonadota > Alphaproteobacteria > Rhodobacterales > Roseobacteraceae > Ruegeria > Ruegeria sp. AB10. Next base: position 416,694 of record NZ_JBQGAI010000001.1, read on the forward strand.
GCCACACGGCAGCATGGCCGCCTGCTGGAAGATCTGAACTAAACGCAAAATATTCAGATAGAATTCAGCTTTTCATGGACAATCCCGGTTGGCCGTGGCACCTGATGCCCGACCACTGCACGAGCGCGTCATGACGGAAAAGACCTTCACCCCCACCCCGGATCAAAGCCCCGCGTTTCGCGAAGCACTGGGGTGTTTTGGAACCGGAGTCACCGTTGTCACGACGGGATCGGTCAACGGGCCACGTGCGATCACTGTCAATTCGTTTTCGTCGGTGTCGCTGGACCCGCCGCTGGTACTGTGGTGCCTGGCCAAGGATTCCCACCGGTTCGATTCCTTCAAGGCCTGCCAGCACTACTCGATTCACGTGATGGCCGAAGAACAGCAGGATCAGGCGTTGCGCTTTGCACGCGACGGGCTGGATTTCTCACATGCCGTTTGGGAAACCGATCACAAGGGCCGACCTCAATTGGCCAATTGTCTGGCGCGGTTCGACTGCCAGCTTCATGCCAAACACGAGGCCGGGGATCACCTGATCCTGGTTGGTGAGGTTGAACAGGTGATGTACCGCACCGGCAAGGGCCTGATCTTCAAGCGCGGGCAATTCGGCGGCTTCGCGGACCTGCTTTAATCATCCAACGAGCCGTGAACGGCTAGCGCCTCAAGCTGCGTTTCCTGCGGTGTGATGATGCGAAACGCCTCATGCACGCCGCTGTCGGACAACTCGCGCGCAACGGTCAACAACGTATTCGGCGCGTGTTCCTCGCACAGCTCGGCCATATGGGCGAGCTCGGTCTGCGCAACACCTGACGCAGCCTCTACCGAAGGTGCGCCGTAGAATTGTACGAAATGCTCAGCCAGGTTTTGCGCGATTTGGTCCAGTTCCGACGGTTCGATCTGGGTGACGGCGACAAAGGTCACCCGTCCGAATGTCTCGACCCCCAGCCAGCCGTTTGAAAAGGCCTGCCGCGCCTTGCCTTCCAGATCGGCCGGCCCCCAGTTTGAAAACTCAAACCCACCCGAGATGCACCACTCTCCGGTCCGGGCCGGGGAATGAAAGACATTGATGTCGCTTTCGTCGAAATGGATCGCGCGGGCCAGTTTCATCATCCGTTCTCCAACAGTTCGGTCAGGGGGCGCAGGCGGGTTTCGGCGCCATCGCGGGTCAGCATTCCGAACCGCTCATCCGTGCCCAGAAATACGCCGGTCTCGCAGGGTTCTCCAACACCGCGCAGCAATCCCATCCATTCGCCGTGCAGGGGCGCATTGCCGTCCTCCTGCCAGCGGTTGAGCCAGGTCAGCATGTGCCGCGACCAGCTTTCGACCAGTTGCACCGAAGAAACCTCTGCGCAGCCCTCGTCATACAGCGCCGTGACATCCGGTGTTTCTCCCGGTGCCGCGCTGGTTTGCAGCAGAGCCAAGTCCCAACCGACCACCAGCCAGTCCGGTTCGGTCTCAGGGTCACCGGACGACGACGCAACGCGGAACTCACCGCATTTCGCACCGTTCACGCAGATCAGCCCATCCCAACCCAGATGCACCGCGACCTCTGGCGGGGCCAGCGCGCCCAGCGCATTTTGAAACCCGACGGCACACAGAGGCAACATCGCCATGGCATCCTGCAAGGGAACCTCGGGCGCGAAGATGATCGCCACCCGCAGCCGATCGGCCTGAATGTTGTAGACGACCGACCCGGCGTCACAACCCAAGGCCGCCATAGCTTGCGCACGCTCGAACGGGTCTTCCCCACCCTGCACCGGGTGGCCCGACAGTAAGGGGGGAAAGACCGGCTGGTTCATGCGTTGCCCTTGGCGATCATGTCGCGGGCGATCTTGCGGAACGCGTCGGCTTGCGGACTGTCTGGCTTGCTGACGACGATGGGGGCACCGCCATCCGCAGCCACTCGGATATCCAGATGCAGCGGAATTTCACCCAGCACCGGAACGCCCAGCGCCTCGGCCTCGGACACGACACCGCCATGGCCGAACACATGCTCCTCATGCCCGCAATTGGAACAGATATGAGTGGACATGTTCTCGATCATCCCGACGATCGGCGTCTTGAGCTGGTTGAACATGTCGATCCCCTTGCGGGCATCAATCAGGGCTACGTCCTGCGGAGTGGAAACAACAATGGCGCCGTCCACCTGAAACTTCTGGCTTAACGTCAGTTGCACATCCCCAGTTCCGGGTGGCAGATCGACGATCAGCACGTCCAGCGCGCCCCATTGCACCTGGCTCATCATCTGTTGCAGTGCGCCCATCAGCATCGGGCCACGCCAGACAACCGCCTGCCCTTCGTTGGTCATCAATCCCATCGACATCATGGTCACGCCGTGATTGCGCAGCGGCAGGATCGTCTTGCCATCCGGGCTGGCCGGACGGCCCGAGACACCCAGCATCCGGGGCTGCGACGGGCCATAAACATCGGCGTCCAACAGACCCACACGACGGCCTTCAGCCGCCAAGGCACAGGCAAGGTTCGCCGAAACGGTCGATTTACCGACCCCCCCCTTGCCGGAAGCCACGGCAATGATCCGATCCACGCCCGGAACGGCCTGCGGCCCGGTTTGCGAGGGCTTCGGCTTGGGCTTCAAATCCGGCGGCGCCTTGTCGGAATGCGCGGTCAACATGGCCGAGACCTTGGCCACCCCGTCCACCATCTGCGCCGCTTTTTCGGCGGTCTCGCGGACCGGCTCCATCTGTTCGGCGTGTTTGGGGTCAATCTCCAGCACAAAACGTACCGTGTCGCCTTCGACGTTCAACGCGCGCACAACACCCGCACTGACGATATCCTGACCGGACACAGGGTCGGTGATCTTCTTCAGGTTCGCCAGAACCGCGTCACGGACACTCATGCCATTACCCCTTTGACTTGCCCCACCATGAGGTTGCGTTTCATTGCATGTGTCTCCGTCTCATTCAGTTCATTTGACGCAATCGGGGCCGGGTCGTTAGGTTGGGCCATGCGCTTTGTCCTCTTGTGCCTGAGCCTGACGCTCTCTGCCACCCCCACTTGGTCGCAGGAGACGCTGGGCCTTGCGGCCCCAGCCGAGATTACAGACTCTGGTCTGTTGCAACATATCCTTCCGCGCTTCTCTCTCAAGACCGGGATACGCGTTATTGCGGATGATGCGGGCGTTTTGGTGCTGGAAACCGCGCCGCCCGGCGATCCCGTCTTTACCCGCAACGGGGTTGTTTATCACCTGCGGGTCGGAGAAGGCGCCAGACACGAACGGTTCCGCGACTGGCTGCTGTCCGATATCGGCAAGAACACGGTTGAGAGCTTTACCCCGGAACAAGGCCCACCTTTCTCTGCCCGTTTCGAGGTCACAACAACGCAAACCGACACGGTGATTGATGGCGACACCGCCCGTGGCGAAGAGCTGTCGATGACCCATTGCGGGCGCTGCCACGTGATCGGGCCAAAGAACCGCATGAACGGGTTGGGCTCGACACCCTCGTTCGCCGTGTTGCGGGCGATGCCGGATTGGTCGGAACGGTTCGAGGCCTTCTTTGCGTTGAACCCTCATCCCGCCTTCACCCAGATTGACGGGGTGACCCCACCTTTCGACCCCGCGCGCCCCTCGCCCATTCATCCGGTCGAGATGACCGTGGAAGAATTGGACGCCATTCTGGCTTTTGTCTCGGTCATCAAGGCGGCCAATCTGGGTGCGCCACTACAGCTTCAGTGATCCCTTCGTTTTGAGAAATAGTCCTCGGTCGTAACCACCTTGGGCTTGGGATTGGATTGGAACGGGTTGTCCTGCAGTTGAAACTGCGCGTTCACACGGCAATTGTCGCACATCTGGATCATCCGGGCCTTGTCCGACGTGGCAAACATCGGATGTGTGCCCGCGAGTTTCTCCATGATCCGCTCGACCGTGGATTTCACGCCGAACAGCGCGCCGCATTCGACACAGGCGAACGGTTCCTCTTCGTTCAGCACCTGCTGCGACAGGGCTGTATCGCCGAGGTCAAGCTGCGGAACCAGCGTAATCGCGTTCTCGGGACAAATACCCCTACACAGCCCACATTGCAGGCAAGCATCCTGCTGAAAGTTCAACTGCGGCTTGTCCGGGTTATCAACCAAAGCGCCCGACGGGCAGAGCGACACGCAGCTGAGGCACAGCGTACAGGCATCCGTATCCACCGCTACGGCCCCATAGGGCGCGTTCTCGGGCAAGGGCAACGGAGATTCTGCCTGCGGGTTCAGCGCCTGTGCCGACAGCCGGGCGATTTGTCTGCGGTTGCCCAACGGCAGTACCGGATCGGCCAGAGGTGCCGGGACATCCTGCGCGTATAGCAGATCCGCCATCACGTCCGGGTCAGCCTCATCCATCAGCCCCACCTTGCCCGGCCCACCAATCGCCTGCGCCAGTGCCAGTTCCCGGACCAGTGCGTCGCGTTCGGTGGTCGGAGCCAGCAGCACATCGACCCGGGCAAAGCCGTGCGCCAGAGCGGCCAACATCTCGGCATGGCCAAAGCCCGAGATCACGTTCAATTCCAACGGAATGACATCTGCAGGAAGGCCGCGACCGAACCGGGCGGCCAGTCGGATCATCTCGGCCCCGTGGGCGTCATGCACCAACAGCCGGGGCGCACTGCCCCCCGCACGCCGATAGGTGCGCGCCAGAATGTGCATCCGAGACAACAGGGCTGAGACCGGCGGGTCTTCGTAGGTGATCGCAGTCGACGGGCACACCGCCGCGCATTCTCCACACCCGGCGCAGATCATCGGGTCAATGGTCACATGCTCGCCCGCCGGGGTGATCGCGCCCGTCGGACAGATATCCAGACAATTGGTGCAGGCCACCTGTTCGGCGCGGGAATGAGCGCAGAGCGTTTCTTCCATCCGCACGTAGAGCGGTTTTTCGAAGGTCCCGACCAGTTGCACCGCTTCAAAGGCCAGACGTTCCACGGCGACCGCATCCTTGGGATCGGCGCGCAAGTACCCCTCGCGCTTGGCCGGAGCCTGCACAATCGGTGTTCCCCCGGTCAGGTCGATCACGATATCACAGGCTGATTTGGCCCCGTCGCGCGGCGTGGACCAAGCAAAAGCGCCGCGCCCGCCTGGCTCGATTTGCTGCAAACCATCCAGGCGCAGCGAGAACCCTCCGAGCGCGCCGGTCAAAGAGCGTACCCGCCCGCGCACCACATCAAAGGCCCGAGAGATCGGCTTGGCATCATCGGTGACCAGCACCGTAACCGCAAGCGAGATCGCCAGACGCTCGGCCAGTTCGAAACACGGCTCACCTGGTCCAATGATGAAACAGGTGCCCTCGCTGAACACGTCGACGCTGGGTGTGATCGGCTGCGGTAACATCGCCTCAGCAGCCAAAGCGGCCATCTTGGGCGCGGCATCCGCCCCCTGGTCGGACCAACCAGCACGGTCGCGCAGATCCACAAAGCCCGGCGTTTCTATATTCAGCTCTTCGGCAAGCGCGCTGAACACCTCCTGCTCTTGCCCGCAGGCGATCACGGTGTCCCCCTCCCGCATCAACGAAGCCGCGGCCTCCAACTCAGAGGTACACAGGGCCGAATGAACCCGCGAACACGCCGTACCGCAGGCGGATGCAATTTTCTCGGCATCCAGTTCCTGCGTCCCCGCGCAGTCGCATAACAGAAATTTTGTGCCCATGGCCTCCCCTCCCCGACGTCCTTCCCTTGTTGGGTTCAGATTAGGGTGTCTGCAAAAAGTGGCAATCCCTGCAAGTCAAACTACCTGCGTACGGGGCCGGTGAAATGGCTTGGCCCCATAAACAAATGGTGATCGCGTTCTTTGGGAACAGTTCACACTTGGCACAAAGCCAGATTGTGTACCATAGTGGACGCAATGGAAGGCAGGGGAGAGCTTTCCGGGGAGGACTAAGTGGCGAAGGCCGCAAGCCAGATTGAAATGCCAATCGGCGTCATCGTGCGCAAAACACCCGGTGTAACCCGCTGGGCGAAGTGGAACTGGCGCGCTGTTGCCGTGTTGCCCGGTGCCGGGCCTGCCGACTGGCAGGAACTGCGCCGCGAGGGTGAAGCTGTGGAGTATCACGCCGCCACCCTTCCCCTGACCTTGTGGGCCGATGAGACCGAAGCCTACATGGTCAACCTCTCAGACGGTCAGCCCTCGATCTACCTGGTTCTGCGCGACGCGCTGGATGGCGAACGGCCGATGGATGCGGTGCTGGTCACGGCGTCTCCGTTCGAGGGGCAGGATTATGCGGATACCGGTGAAGAGATCGTCGAAAAAATTCCGATGACCGAAGGGCTGATCGCATGGGTTCGGGATTTTGCTTTGAAACACCACCGCGATGAGGTTTTCGTCAAACGCCGCCGCGACAAGAAGCGCACCGATCTGGTCGAGGACGGCAAGGGCGATGCCCGTATCCGTCAGGCCTCGGACGTCTACCGCGCGCCGCGGAGGATCGTGCAATGACACAAGCCCGCGATTTCTGGTCCCGCCGCAAAGCCGCTGTTCAAGCCGAAGCCGAGGCCGAAGTTATCGCTGCCGAAGAACAGGCCGTCGCCGCGCAGCGGGCCGAGCTGGACGAAAAGTCGGACGCCGAGATACTGGCCGAGTTCGACCTGCCCGATCCCGATCAGTTGCAAGCCGGGGATGATGTCTCGGGCTTTATGGCCAAGGCGGTGCCCGACCGTCTGCGCCGGCGTGCACTGCGGCGTTTGTGGCGGCTGAATCCGGTGTTGGCCAATGTGGACGGGCTGGTCGATTACGGTGAGGATTATACCGACGCCGCCTGCGTGATTGAAAACATCCCCACCGCCTATCAGGTCGGCAAGGGCATGTTGGCCCATATCGAGGCGCTGGCGGCAGAAGCCGAAGAGATCGAGCCAGAACCCGTCACTGAGGAACCAGAGCCAGAGGCGGTGGATGAGCCAATGCCTGAACCGGTTATCATGGCAGAGGTGGAAGACCCCGAAGAGGTTGACCTGCCCCCCACCCCGCGCCGCATGAAATTTGAGTTTGAAGGATAACCACATGACCGCAAGCGAAGCGCAAAAAATGGATGTCTCAACCGAGGATCGCCTGCGTGCGGATTTCTACAATTTTCTCGGGTTGCTGCTGGCAGCTCCGCCGGATCAGATGCTGTTGAACCAGGTCGCCGGTCTGACCGGGGACGACACCGATCTGGGTCAGGCCATTCGGGCCATGGCGCGGGTGGCCAAGGTGACCAAACCCGCTGCGGCGGAACGGGAGTTCAACGCTTTGTTCATCGGGCTGGGCCGTGGAGAGTTGCTGCCCTATGCCAGTTTCTACCTGACTGGGTTCCTGAACGAAAAACCCTTGGCCCAGTTGCGCAACGACATGGCCGCCCGTGGCATCACGCGGGCGCAGAACGTCTATGAGCCCGAAGACAACATCGCCTCGTTGATGGAGATGATGGCGGGCATGATCGTCGGCCGCTTTGGGGCACCTGCCTCTTTGCAAGATCAGAAAGCGTTCTGGAGCAAACATATCGGCCCTTGGGCCGCACATTTCTATTCAGATTTGGAAGCCGCCGAGAACTCGGTTCTCTATGCGTCCGTCGGCACCGCCGGTCGGGTGTTCATGGAGATCGAGCGCGAGGCGTTCCGAATGACGGCGTAACCCGCCACTCGCCGGTGCCCCTTGGGCATCAAACCGCAATTGGGACAGGAGGAGCCCATGAGCAAGACCAAGGAAGAAGGCGCAACCCGCCGCGACTTCCTCAAACTGGCCGGAACCGCAGCGCCTGCTGCCGTCGCCGCTGCCAGCCTGACCGGGAAAGCCGAAGCAGCCGAGCTGCCGACGGATGAAACCCGGATGCAGGATACTGCGCATACCCGCGCATACATAGAAAGCACGCGCTTCTAGCACGACGAAAGCACCCGGTTCTAATCGGACGTTTTCACCACCCGACTGACGGTTGCGATTGGCCCTGACGTCGGTTTTTCGAAGTACCAAGCCAGCCGTGGCTAACACGGCGCGCAAGGGAGGAAAGAAATGCTTAGGAAAAAGACCAACGGGGTTGCGAGACGCCCCCAGCGGACAAGTATCCTGTCCCAGGTCGGCGAGAAAACCGTCGATCGCCGCGCATTCCTGCGTGGCTCGGGCCTGACGATCGGCGGCCTTGCCGCGATCAGCGCCACGGGTGGAACCGTGACGCCAGCCAGCGCCCAGACAGCGGCCAATCAGGCCGTCGAAAATATCAAATCCGTATGCACCCACTGCTCGGTCGGCTGTACCGTCGTTGCCGAAGTGCAGAACGGCGTCTGGGTCGGGCAGGAACCCGGCTGGGACAGCCCGTTCAACCTGGGTGCGCACTGCGCCAAGGGGGCCTCGGTCCGCGAACACGCCCATGGTGAGCGCCGTCTGAAGTACCCGATGAAAAAGGAAGGCGGAGAGTGGAAGCGCATCAGCTGGGAACAGGCGATCGACGAGATCGGCGATGGCATGATGAATATCCGTCAGGAATCCGGGCCGGACAGCGTGTACTGGCTGGGTTCTGCGAAACACAATAACGAACAGGCCTATCTGTTCCGCAAGTTCGCCGCCTACTGGGGCACGAACAACGTGGATCATCAGGCCCGTATCTGCCACTCGACCACTGTTGCGGGCGTTGCGAACACATGGGGCTACGGCGCCATGACCAATTCGTACAACGACATGCACAACAGCCGGGCCATCTTTATCATCGGTGGCAACCCGGCCGAGGCGCACCCCGTCTCGCTGTTGCATATCCTGCGTGCGAAAGAGCAGAACAACGCCCCTCTGATCGTCTGCGACCCGCGCTTTACGCGCACCGCGGCCCATGCGGATGAATATGTCCGTTTCCGCCCCGGCACTGACGTCGCGCTGATCTGGGGTATCCTGTGGCACATCTTCGACAATGGTTGGGAAGACAAAGAGTTCATCCGCACCCGTGTCTGGGGTATGGACCAGATCCGCGAAGAGGTTGCCAAGTGGAACCCGGATGAGGTTGAGCGCGTCACCGGTACGCCCGGCTCGCAACTGCGCCGCGTTGCCCGCACGATGGCCAACAACCGTCCCGGCACGGTGATCTGGTGCATGGGTGGCACGCAACACACCAACGGCAACAACAACACCCGCGCCTACTGCGTGCTTCAGCTTGCGCTTGGCAACATGGGCACCTCGGGTGGCGGCACCAACATCTTCCGCGGCCATGACAACGTGCAGGGCGCGACGGACCTTGGTGTTTTGTCCCACACCCTGCCCGGCTATTACGGCCTGTCCAAAGGGGCATGGGGCCACTGGGGCCGTGTCTGGGGCGAAGACTCCGAATGGCTGGCCGGTCAGTTCGCCACGATCAAGGACAAGGACGGCAAGGACAAGTCGCTGCAGAACGAGCGCGGCATCCCGGTCTCGCGCTGGATCGACGGTGTTCTGGAAGACCCGGCCAACATGGATCAGGACAACAACGTCCGCGCCATGGTTCTGTGGGGTCACGCTCCGAACTCGCAAACGCGGGGCCCGGAGATGAAGACCGCGATGGAGAAGCTGGACATGCTGGTCGTGATTGACCCGTATCCCACCGTCTCGGCCGTACTGCATGACCGCACCGATGGCGTCTACCTGTTGCCCGCCTGTACGCAGTTCGAAACCCGTGGCTCGGTCACGGCGTCGAACCGTTCGCTGCAGTGGCGTGACAAGGTGGTCGACCCGCTGTTCGAAAGCCTGCCGGACGAGGTCATCATGGCCAAGTTCGCCAACAAATTCGGCTGGGCGGATCGGCTCTTCCGCAACATCGAAATGGACGACCCGGAAACCCCAAATGTTGAAAGCATCACGCGTGAGTTCAACAAGGGCCTCTGGACCATCGGCTATACCGGTCAGTCGCCGGAACGTCTGAAAAGCCATATGGCCAACCAACACACGTTCGACAGAACCACGCTGCAAGCCATTGGTGGACCAAACGACGGTGAGTACTACGGCCTGCCCTGGCCCTGCTGGGGAACGCCTGAGATGGGTCATACGGGGACACCAAACCTCTATGACATGTCCAAACCGGTGGCCGAAGGCGGCCTGACCTTCCGCGCCCGTTTCGGTGTGGAGCGCGATGGCGACAATCTGCTGGCCGAAGGGGTCTATAGCGCCGGGTCGGAAATTCAGGATGGTTATCCCGAATTCACGATGCAGATGCTGATGGACCTTGGTTGGGACGGCGATCTGACGGCCGAGGAACGCGCGGCCATCGACGCCGTTGCGGGTCCAGAGACCAACTGGAAAACCGACCTGTCGGGCGGCATACAGCGGGTCGCGATCGAGCATGGCTGCGCGCCCTTCGGGAACGCAAAGGCACGCGCGGTCGTCTGGACCTTCCCGGATCCGATCCCGCTGCATCGCGAGCCGCTTTATACCAACCGGCGCGATCTGGTGGAGGATTATCCAACCTACGAGGACCGTCAGGCTTATCGCCTGCCCACCCTTTATGCCTCGATCCAGAAGAACGACTTTTCAAAGGATTACCCGATAATCCTCACGTCTGGTCGTCTGGTCGAATATGAAGGTGGAGGCGAGGAAACCCGGTCGAACCCGTGGCTGGCCGAGCTGCAGCAGGACATGTTCGTCGAGATCAACCCGCGCGATGCCAACAACCTTGGTATCCGTGACGGGCAACAGGTCTGGGTCGAAGGTCCCGAAGGCGGCAAGGTCAAGGTGATGGCGATGCTGACCAACAGGGTCGGTGCCGGCGTGGCCTTCATGCCATTCCACTTCGGCGGCCATTTCCAGGGTGAAGACCTGCGGCACAAATACCCCGCAGGCGCCGATCCTTATGTCTTGGGTGAAAGTTCCAACACCGCCCAGACCTATGGCTACGATTCAGTGACCCAGATGCAGGAGACCAAAGCGACTCTCTGCAAAATCTCGGCAGCGTAAGGAGGACGATAATGGCTAGAGCAAAGTTTCTCTGCGACGCTGAACGCTGCATCGAGTGCAACGCCTGCGTCACCGCGTGCAAGAACGAGCACGAGGTCCCATGGGGCATCAACCGCCGCAGGGTAGTGACGATCAATGACGGCAACCCGGGCGAACGCTCGATATCGGTGGCCTGTATGCATTGTTCGGATGCGCCCTGCATGGCGGTGTGCCCGGTCGACTGCTTCTATCAGAACGAAGAAGGGGTCGTCCTGCACTCCAAGGACCTGTGCATCGGCTGCGGCTATTGCTTCTATGCGTGCCCGTTCGGCGCGCCGCAATACCCGCAGGCTGGCAACTTCGGATCGCGCGGCAAGATGGACAAATGTACCTTCTGCGCCGGCGGCCCCGAGGAAACGCACTCGACCGCAGAGTTCGCCAAATACGGTCGCAACCGGATCGCCGAGGGCAAACTGCCCCTCTGCGCCGAGATGTGTTCCACCAAGGCCCTGCTTGCCGGTGACGGCGACGTGGTCTCGGCCATCTACCGCGAGCGTGTCGTCGCGCGCGGGTTTGGCTCGGGCGCGTGGGGTTGGGGCACGGCCTACGACCAAAAAGACGGCTGATCCGTCTGCATGAAAACAGGTGACCCGCCTAGGTGGGTCGCCTGCTTTGGAATTTTGACCGAGGTTCAGATGTTCCGCTTATTCATCGCATTCCTGTTCGCCCTGGGGTTAACCGGCGCCGCCTTGGCGCAGTCCACCGAGGCCGAAGCCACGACCGAAGAACGCGCCCAAACCGGCGGAGCGACCACACTTGAGGATATTCTTGCCCGACAACGCGGGGAGAATGTGGACAACAGCTATCGCTCGGACAACACCGGACAGGGCAATGCCGAAGGGTTGTTGGGTCAGTTGGGGACACGCGGCGTTGCCTCGGACAGCGACGTTTATCGCGCGATACGATATGGCTCGGCGGACACCACCGTTTCCTCCAAAGGCCCCGCAGCGGGCGTTCTGATCCAAGACGGCGGCATGTGGTGGCTGAACTTCCGCACCGGGCCGCTGCGCGAATATGGCACTTACATCTTGGGCGGGATGGTCGCCATCATCGTTCTGTTCTTCCTGATCCGCGGGAAAATCCGCATTGACGGAGAAAAAACCGGCCGCACTGTCACCCGTTTCAGCGGCTTTGAACGTTTCGGCCATTGGCTGTTCGCCGGGTCTTTTCTGGTGCTGGGGGTAACAGGGCTGTTGACCCTCTATGGCCGTGATTTCCTGATCCCGATTTTCGGAAAAGAAGGGTTTGCGACCATCGCGCAGGGCTGCAAGTGGCTGCACAACAACCTCGCCTGGTCCTTCATCCTGGGGCTGATCATCGTCACCGTGAACTGGATCGCCCACAACTTCCCGAACCGCACCGACCTGAAATGGCTGGCTGCCGGAGGGGGGCTGTTCACCAAAGGCAGCCACCCGCCCGCCAAGAAATTCAACGCGGGCCAAAAGGTGATCTTCTGGGCCTGCATCCTGCTGGGCGTGTCAATCAGCCTGTCGGGCCTGTCCCTGCTGTTCCCGTTTGAGCTGCCTATGTTTGCCAAGACTTTCGAGGTCGCAAACGCCACGGGCATTCCACAGATGCTGGGTTTGAACCTGCCGACGCAAATGTCACCGCAGGAGGAAATGCAATACGCCCAAGTCTGGCACGTGATGGTCGCCTATGTGTTCATCGCCATCATCATCGCCCATATTTACCTCGGCTCGGTCGGGATGGAAGGCGCCCTCGATGCAATGGGATCGGGTGAGGTCGAAGAGCAATGGGCGCGCGAACATCACTCGCTGTGGCTGGAAGAGGTTCAGGAAAAAGAGGCCGGCAAGGCTGCGGCCTCTCCCGCTGAATAGATGCGCCGGCTGGTTCTGGCGCTGGCGCTGGTTCCCCTGCCCGCTTTGGCCGAGTTCTTCACGCTCAAAGGTCACGGCGGGCCGATCATGGGGATCGCCGCTGCGCCCGACGGGCGGATTGCGACGGCCAGTTTCGACAATTCGGTTGGCCTGTGGTCGGACCGCAAGCCGGAATGGCTGCAAGGGCACGAGGCCGCCGTCAACTCTGTCACCTTCAACGGACGCGCAATCTATTCGGCAGGGGATGATTTCACCCTGCGCCGATGGCCGGGCGGAGAGGTAGTCGGTCAGCACAAGGGCAAAATCGTGGGACTTGCGGCCTCGAAAACCCATGTGGCCACCGCCAGCTGGGACGGCACCATCGGACTGTGGCCCGAAGATGGCTCGGCCCCGCAAGTGCTTGAAGCGGGCAGCGGCGTGAACGCGGTGACGTTTTCCCCGGATGGCGCCGCGTTGTATTCGGCGGGCATGGACGGAACGTTGCGGGTTTGGGATGTGGCCAGCGGGCAGGAAGCCCGACGACTGGTCGAACACGGCTTCGGCATCAACGAACTGGTTCTGAACGCCTCCGACAACTGGATCGCCTATGGCGCGGTGGATGGCGTCACGCGCATTCTGAATCTGGCCACCGGCGAGGTGCGCGACTTTACCCTCGACCGCCGCCCGATTCTGGCGTTGGCGCTGAACCCGGATCGTAACCTGTTGGCAGTAGGCGATGGTCAGGGGTACATCATGGTGATCGACACCGTCGAATGGCGTATCGCACAGGATTTCCGCGCCACCCTGCGCGGGCCCGTCTGGGCATTGGCCTTTTCCGCCGACGGCCAGAATCTCCACGCTGGCGGCCTTGATGAGGCGATGTACAGCTGGCCCGTCACCACGCTTGGCGATCAGGCGCAGATGGCCGCCGCCGAACCCAGCTTTCTGAAGAACCCCGACGAGATGAGCAACGGAGAACGCCAGTTCGCCCGCAAATGCTCGATCTGCCATAGCCTGACGCCCGACGGGCAACGGCGCGCGGGCCCGACCCTGTTTGGTATCTTTGGACGCAAGGCGGGTACATTGCCGGGATATTTCTACTCGGACACGCTGCAAGACTCTGATATCGTTTGGAATGACGAAACGATAAATGCTCTTTTCGATCAGGGGCCTGACCACTACATTCCGGGATCAAAGATGCCAATGCAGCGGATCACACAGGCCCAAGACCGCGACGACATGATCGCCTTTCTACGCCGTGCGACAGCACCGGAAAACGAAACCGGAGGAGACCAATGAAAGCCTTTCTTGCCGCTGTGGCCGCAATGGTCGTTATCACTGTTGCGGCACCCTTCACATTGCAACAGATCGGGTTCAGCGCTGCGGATGCGGGCTCTGGTTCGGCGGTGCGGCTCGACTGAATGTCCGAATACCTGACGACCAAAGAGCTGGCCGACCTGCTACGCATTGGCGAGCGCAAGGCCTATGACCTAGCTTCCTCAGGCGAAGTTCCCTGCGTGCGTGCCATGGGCAAGCTGTTGTTTCCCCGGGCCGAGGTCATCGCGTGGCTGAACGCCTCTCGTACGGGGCCACAGGTGGCGGAACCACCCCTGCCCCCGATTGTCGCCGGCAGCCACGATCCGCTGCTGGACTGGGCCTTGCGCGAAAGCGGCTCGGGTCTGGCTACCTACTATGACGGTTCGTTCGATGGTCTGAATCGCCTGAAGGATCGCAGTGCGCAAGCCGCTGCGTTGCATATTCACGAAGACGATGGGTTCAACACGCAGGCCCTTCACGACAAGCTGGGCGAGGCGCCGGTTGTCCTGTACGAAATCGCACAAAGGCGGCGCGGGCTCCTGCTGGCCCCCGGTATCACCGGTATTTTTGGCTTTGCCGACTTGAAAGGCCGGCGGGTGATCCTGCGTCAGGACAGCGCCGCCAGCCAACGGCTGTTCGACATGCAACTCGAAGCCCACGACCTGACGCGCGAGGATCTGGACACCCTGCCCACCTGCGCCCGCACCGAGGAAGAACTGGCCATTGCCTTGCATGACAGCAAGGCCGAGGCCGGGTTCGGATTGGGCGCTTTGGCGGGGCTTTATGATTTGGGTTTTGCCCCAACCCATTCCGAACGCCTGGACCTAGCAATCTGGCGTCGGGCCTATTTCGATGACCCAATGCTCAAACTGCTTGGATTCGTGCAATCGGACCGTTTTGCCACCCGCGCCGCCGAATTCGGAGGTTATGATCTGTCCGGTCTGGGCACGATCCACCACAACGGTGCAAGTGGCTGATATTCAATCAAACTCCTTCATCTTTTCAAAAATACTCTCGCCGAAGGCATTGGCCGCAGGCCAATTCAGTCCGCGTTGGGAAAGAACAGCTGCTGGCCTTCCAGCTTGTAGGACTCAATCGCCGCCTGCCCGTCGGGCCCAATTAGCCAATCGACGAACCTTTGCCCCGCAGCAGCCCGCACACGCGGATGTTTTTCGGGGTTCACAAGGATGACGCCGTATTGGTTGAACAAACGCGGATCGCCTTCGACCAGAACCTCGAGACTATCTTTATTTCCAAAGGACTGCCACGTGGCGCGATCGGTCAACACATAGGCCCCCATCCCGCTGGCCACGTTCAGCGTTGCCCCCATACCTGATCCCGTTTCACGATACCACTCGCCGGACGCCGTGGTTGGATCGGCACTTGCGGCGCCCCACAGGCGCATCTCGGCCTTATGGGTGCCACTGTCATCCCCGCGCGAGGCAAACGGCACTTCGGCCTCGGCCACGGCGCTCAGGGCCGCTACGATATCCGCACCGCCCTTAATTTTGGCCGGGTCCGATTTCGGCCCGACCAGTACAAAATCGTTATACATTACGTCAAACCGCTCAACGCCCCAACCATCCGCGACGAACTGCTCTTCGGCGTCCTTGGCGTGCACCAGCAACACGTCACCATCTCCGTTGATCGCATTGCGGATCGCCTGTCCGGTGCCGACCGCAACGACACGTACGTCGATGCCCGTCTCGGCCTCGAACCCGGGAAGGATGTAATCCAACAGGCCCGAGTTCTGGGTTGATGTGGTCGATTGCACGACGATGAACGGCTCTTCGGCGCTGACCGACGTTGCCGTCAAGCCAAGAGTAATCAATGCTGCCCGAACAATATTCCGGATCATTTCGATCTCCGTATTTTTTGATTAAGTCACCAGCCCACCGGCCAAATACCGACGCGAGGCATCACTTTCGGGGGCATCCAGTATCTGTTTGGCGGCCCCATGTTCAACCACATGGCCACCCTGCATCATCACGATATCGGCGGCCAACCGCCGAGCCTGCCCGATATCATGCGTGACCATGACGATGCGCACTCCACGGGTCGAGGCGCGCAGGATCATCCGTTCGATCATCTGCGTCGCGCCTGGGTCCAGCGCGCTGGTGGGTTCGTCCAGAAACAGCGTTTCGGGGTCCAACGCGAGCGCGCGCAGGATGGCCAGCCGTTGTGCTTCGCCGCCGGACAGGGACCGCGCGGATTGCCGGGCCTTGCCGTCCAGCCCGCCTTCGGCCAGCAGCTCCTCGATACGGGCTTTGCGGGTGCTGCGGGGCAGACCCTGCCGCTTCAGCACAAAGTCCAGATTGGCCGCGACCGACCGGCGCAGCAGCACGGGCTGCTGAAACACCATCGCCTGCCGTGCCTTGTGTTCGGCGTTCAGGACCACCCCGTCCTGCCGGACCTGCCCGCGATCGGGCATGATCAGCCCGTGCAGACAGCGCAGCAGCAGGCTCTTGCCCGAGCCATTCGGCCCAAGGATCAAGCTTGGCCCCGGCCCATCGAGCGCGAGATGCCGCACATCCAGCAATGCCTTGCCCTTGCGGGTGATCCGCACCCCATCCACCGACAGGCAGCTTGCCATTTCATGGACCAGATCACGCATGTCGTAACCCCTCCTGCTCGGCCCGCAGGCTGAGCGTGCTGACCATGGCGTTCACGGCCACGGCGATGCCGATCAGGATAGCCCCAAGCGCCAAGGCCAGCGCCAGATTTCCCTTTGACGTCTCAAGCGCGATGGTCGTCGTCATCACCCGGGTCACGTGGTTGATATTGCCGCCAACAATGATCACGGCCCCAACCTCGGCAATTGCCCTGCCAAACCCGGCCAGCAACGCGGTCACCAACGCCAGCCGCGCGTCCCACAGCAGCACCGGCACCGAAGCCAGCCGCGACACACCCAGTGACCGCAGCTGTTCCGAGTATTCCTCGGCCAGCATCTCGACCACTTGACGGGTCAGCGCCGCAACAATGGGTGTGACCAGCACGACCTGCGCGATGATCATCGCCGTCGGTGTATAGAGCAATTCAAGAACACCCAACGGCCCCGAGCGCGACAGCATCAGATAGACCAGCAGCCCCACAACAACCGGTGGGAACCCCATCAGGGCGTTCATCAGCACGATCACGGCCCGCCGCCCCGGAAACCGTGCAACCGCGAGCGCGGCCCCGACCGGCATCCCGATCACAGCGGAAATCAGAACGGCGAAGATGGAGACTTTCAGGGACAACAGCACAATTGCCCACAGCTCTGCATCCCCTTGAAGGATCAGAGATAAGGCTGAACTGAATTCTGATGCAAATCCCTGCATTTTCTTCCTGATGATCGGCATTTCGTATGAAATGCGCCTGGTTACAGGATAATACTAACTTGACGGCGCACCAAGTACAGACACGTTTCCGACATTTGCAAAAGAAAACGCGGCCCCGAATGGGACCGCGCGTGTTCAAGGATTGCGAAGGGATCAGTTCAGAGCCGCATCCGTGATCTGATGCGTCCAGGCGCCTTCGGGCTGTTTGGTGATCACCGGATCAGACCCACCAGCCAGCAGAGTCCCAACCGTGCGTTCAAAATCCGCCGGGTCCAGCGCGCCGTTCGAACCGGCGGTCAACTTGGCGATTTCACCCATCATGCGCTTCTGATGCTCTTCGGTCTGGGCACCGGTGGCATCGTTCTCCAGCACGATATCTGCCGCCTCGTCCGGGTTTTCCTCCGCGTATTTCCAGCCTTTCATCGAGGCACGGACGAAACGCTCCATCTTATCGGTGAAGGCCGCATCGCTGAGATTTTCTTCCAGAACGTACAGGCCGTCTTCCAGCGTGGCGACGCCCTGATCTTCGTACTTGAAGGTCACCAGTTCATCGGGGTTTACGCCTGCGTCGATGACCTGCCAGTATTCGTTATAGGTCATGGTGCTGATGCAATCGGCCTGACGCTGCAGCAGAGGATCGACGTTGAAGCCTTGCTTCAGAACCTCGACGCCGCTTTCGCTCTTGCCACCGGTGTCGATGCCCAGCTGGCTCATCCAGCTCATGAACGGGAATTCGTTGCCAAAGAACCAGACACCCAGCGTGCGGTTTTTCAGATCCTCGGGCGAGGAGATTCCGGCATCCTTCCAGCAGGTCAGCATCATGCCCGAGCTTTTGAACGGCTGCGCGATGTTCACCAGCGGCAGACCCTTTTCCCGCGCGGCCAGTGCGGCAGGCATCCATTCGACGGTCACGTCGGCACCGCCACCCGCGATCACCTGCGTCGGGGCAATGTCCGGGCCGCCGGGCAGAATGGTGACGTCCAGCCCCTCTTCCTCGTAGAACCCCTTATCCTTGGCCACGTAATAGCCCGCGAACTGCGCCTGGGTGACCCATTTCAGCTGCAATGTCACCTCATCCGCCGCCAGCGCCGCGCTGGCTGCGAGGCTGAAGGCGGCAACCGCCCCGCTGAGTAGCTTGTTCATCTTCATATCTCCTAGTTGCTGTTGCTGCCCCTTTCCGGGGTCTGTTGAAATCTTGTTATCCGCGTTGCGACGGGTGCCAGAATGTCACCGCCTTTTCGATCATGGCGACAACCCCGTAGAATGCCGTCCCGGCCAATGCGGCCACGACGATCTCGGCCCAGACCATATCCAGCGAGAGTTGCCCGACGCTGGTCGAGATCCGGAACCCCATGCCCAGGGTCGGCGAACCAAAGAACTCGGCCACGATAGCGCCGATCAGCGCCAGAGTGGTAGAAATCTTTAGGCCGTTGAAAATAAACGGCATCGCCGCTGGCAAGCGCAATTTCAGGAAGCTCTGCCAGTATGTCGCCGCATAGGTCTCCATCAGGTCGCGTTGCATGGCCGTAGCCTCTCGCAAACCGGCCACGGTGTTTACCAGCATCGGGAAGAACACCATCACCACGACAACGGCCGCCTTGGAGTGCCAGTCGAACCCGAACCACATCACCAAAATGGGCGCGGTGCCCACAATCGGCAGCGCCGCCACGAAGTTCCCGACCGGCAACAGACCAAGGCGCAGGAAATCCCAGCGGTCCACCGCGATCGCCATCAGAAAGGCCGACCCGCAGCCGATGATATAGCCGCTCAGCGCGCCCTTGATGATGGTCTGCACGAAATCGGCCCACAGGACCGGCAGGCTGCCGCCAAAGCGCACCGCAATCACTGAGGGTGCCGGCAGGATGACCAAGGGCACTTCGAGGCCCCGCACCACCAGCTCCCAGATGCCAATCACGGTCAGGCCAAACACCAGCGGCGCCACAAACCGCACCATCCGGGTATCGGCATAAGGACCGCTGGCCAGACGCCCGTTCAGCCACCAGCCAAACAGCCACAGAAGGATTGCACAGAAAACAAGGATCATTGCGCCATCCCCATCCGCTTGAGCACCGTCCGTTCCACCAATCCCAGCAACCCGACTAGGCAGGCCGCCAGAATGGCTGCGGCAAACAAGGCCGACCAGATTTGCACCGTCTGGCCGTAATAGCTGCCCGCAAGCAGGCGCGCGCCCAGACCAGCGACCGCCCCTGTCGGCAATTCGCCGACAATGGCCCCAACGAGGGACGCCGCGATACCGATCTTCAGCGAGGTGAACAGATACGGCATCGACGCAGGCAAGCGCAGCTTCCAGAACCCCTGAGACCGGCTGGCATTGTAGGTCCGCAACAGATCCAGCTGCATAGCGTCCGGGCTGCGCAGGCCTTTGACCATGCCAACGACGACCGGGAAAAAGCTGAGATAGGCCGAAATGATTGCCTTTGGTATAATCCCTTGAATCCCCACCGAATACAGCACCACGATGATCATCGGCGCCAGCGCGATGATCGGAATGGTCTGGCTGACAATGGCCCAGGGCATGACCGACAGGTCCATGACACGGCTGTGAACGATCCCAACGGCCAGCAAAATGCCCAGCCCGGTGCCAATCGCAAAGCCCAGCATCGTCGCGCTGAGTGTTACCCAAGAGTGATAGATCAACGACCTCTTTGAGGTAATCTTCTTCTCAACCGTTGTGTCCCACAACTCCTCGGCCACCTGATGCGGAGCAGGCAGACGCGGTCGCTCCTGCTCCCATGTTTCGTCGATGGCGTAAGGGTTGTCGATGACCAGCTCAATCTCGCTCATGTCGCGCCGGTCCACCGCCTTGGGCGGATCGACCTGCTCGCCTGCCCGTTCGAATTCGTTCAGAACGCCTTTGATGTTCATTGGCACGCTGGCGGCGTACCAGAACAGAATAATGACGCCGACAACAGTCAGGACCGCGCAAACAGCTCTGATACTGGCACTAGTCATCCGAATGCCCCGCCCGTAGGCCCTCGCGCACGCGATGGGCGATTTCGATGAACTCCGGGGTGTCACGGATATCCAAGGGCCGCTCTTTCGGAAGAGGACTGTCGATCACGTCTGTAATCCGCCCGGGTCGAGGGCTCATCACCACGATCTTGGTGCTCAGATACACCGCCTCGGGGATCGAGTGGGTGACGAAGCCTATGGTCTTGCCCGTCCGCGCCCACAACGCCAAAAGCTGTTCGTTCAGGTGATCGCGCACGATTTCGTCCAGAGCGCCGAAGGGTTCGTCCATCAACAGTATATCGGCATCGAACGCCAGCGCCCGCGCAATGCTGGCGCGCTGTTGCATCCCGCCCGACAGCTGCCATGGAAATTTGCCACCAAACCCCGAAAGATCAACGAGTTCCAGAACCTTGCTTACGCGTTCTTCCTGCTCGGCAGACGAATAGCCCATGATCTCAAGCGGCAGCTTGATGTTCTTGGCAATGGTGCGCCACGGATACAATCCCGCGGCCTGAAACACATAGCCATAGGCCCGTTTCCGCCGCGCCTCGTCCGGGGTCATGCCGTTGACGGTCAGAGCTCCTGCGGTCGGCTTTTCCAGCGCCGCGATACAACGCAGAAAGGTGGTCTTGCCGCACCCCGAGGGGCCGATGAAGCTGACGAACTCGCCTTTGTCGATGGTCAGGTTCACGTCTTTCAGCGCGTGAACCGGCCCATCATTGGTTTGGAAAGTAAGGTCCAGTTGCCTTGCCTCGATCACGGGCTGGGTAGTGCTTTCAGTGTTCATTCCATTGCCTTGAAAAGGTTTGGCTTTGGGCCGCCCTGATGACGACCCGCGCACAATCAGACGCCCGTCGCCGGGATACCCGTCCGCTCGACCGGCCGCGGTGCGGTCAGCTCTTTCCAGGTGCTCAGCGCTTTGTTCACGTGACCGTTAGGTTCGCGCGCGACAAACTCGCCATGCCCTTCCTGAGTGCGAATTTCACCGTCATGCACCGCCACCTGGCCGCGTGTCAGGGTAAAGCGCGGCAGACCTTTGACCTCTTTACCCTCGAACACGTTGTAATCGATCGAGGATTGCTGCGTGTCGGTGCTGATCGTTTTGGTCTTTTCGGGGTCCCAAACCACGATATCCGCATCCGCGCCCACAAGGATCGCGCCTTTTTTCGGATAGCAATTCATGATCTTGGCGATGTTGGTCGACGTCACCGCAACGAACTCGTTCATCGTCAACCGTCCGGTGTTCACCCCATGCGTCCACAGCATCGGCATCCGATCTTCCAAACCGCCGGTGCCATTCGGAATCTTGGTGAAATCCCCCACGCCATAGCGCTTCTGCTCGGTCGTAAAGGCACAATGATCGGTCGCCACTACGCTCAGAGTACCCGAGTGCAGACCGTTCCACAGACTGTCCTGGTGCTGCTTGTTCCGGAACGGAGGGCTCATGACCCGCCGCGCCGCGTGATCCCAATCCTGGTGGAAATACTCGCTCTCATCCAGCGTCAGATGCTGGATCAGAGGCTCTCCCCACACCCGTTTGCCGTTCATCTTGGCCCGGCGAATGGCCTCATGTGCCTCTTCACAGGAGGTATGCACAACGTACAGCGGCACACCGGCCATATCGGCAATCATGATGGCGCGGTTGGTGGCCTCACCTTCCACCTGCGGCGGACGCGAATAGGCATGCGCTTCGGGGCCGGTGTTGCCTTCGGCCATCAGCTTGGCCTGCAGCTCGGCGACGACGTCGCCATTCTCGGCATGGACCATGGCAATGCCGCCCAGCTCTGCCAGGCGCTTGAACGAGGCGAAAAGCTCGTCATCGTTCACCATCAATGCGCCTTTGTAGGCCATGAAGTGCTTGAACGTGTTGATGCCGCGTGTCTCGATCACCGTCTTGATGTCGTCGAACACCTGCTCGCCCCACCATGTCACTGCCATGTGGAAGGAGTAGTCGCAATTCGCCCGCGTTGATTTGTTGTCCCAGCGTTTCAGCGCGTCCAACAGGCCCTCACCGGGGTTCGGCAGCGCGAAATCCACCACCATCGTGGTGCCCCCAGCCAATGCCGCGCGCGTGCCGCTTTCGAAATCATCGCTGGAGTAAGTACCCATGAACGGCATTTCCAGATGGGTATGCGGGTCGATCCCGCCTGGCATGACAAAACAGCCCGTCGCGTCCAGCTCCTTGTCCCCTTTCAGGTCCATTCCGATCTCGGTGATCACCCCGCCTTCGACCATCACATCCGCCTTGTAAGACAAATCAGCGGTCACGACGGTCCCGTTCTTGATAACAGTGCTCATTTTAATCTCCCTGTTGCGGTCTGCGCCGCTTGCTTCATCTGTCCAAAAATATCCCGGGGGAGTCGCCCTGTGGGCGACGGGGGCAGCGCCCCCTATTCCACGATTTCCGCCGTCTCGACGACCGCATGAAACAGAACATCCGCCCCGGCCGCAGCCCATTCCTTGCTGATCTCCTCGGCCTCGTTGTGGCTCAGCCCGTCCACACACGGACACATGACCATTGCGGTGGGTGCCACGCGGTTGATCCAGCACGCATCATGCCCCGCGCCCGAAATGATGTCGGTATGCGAATAGCCCAGCCGCTCGGCCGCATCCCGCACGGCTGCCACGCAGCCATCGTCGAATTGCACAGGATCAAAACCGCCGACCTTCTCGAATTCGATCTGCAGGCCCATTTCTTCGACAATACCCTCTGCCGCGGCACGCAAGCGGTTTTCCATATCCGTGATCACGTTCAGATCAGGTGAACGGAAATCGACCGTGAACACCACCTTGCCCGGGATCACGTTGCGCGAGTTCGGATAGACATCGATATGCCCCGCCGCACCCACAGCATGAGGCGCATGAGACCACGCGATCTCATCCACTTTCTCAAGAATCCGCGCCATCGCCAGACCCGCATTCTTGCGCATCGGCATTGGGGTCGAGCCGGTATGGGCGTCCTTGCCCGTCACCGTAACTTGCGTCCAGCTCAGGCCCTGGCCGTGGGTGACGACGCCAATATCCTTGCCCTCGGCCTCAAGGATCGGCCCCTGTTCAATGTGCAATTCAAAGAAAGCGTGCATCTTGCGGGCGCCGACCTCTTCGTCACCCCGCCAGCCGATGCGCTGTAACTCGTCGCCGAATTTCTTGCCCTCGGCATCCTCGCGGTCATAGGCCCAATCCTGCGTGTGAACCCCTGCAAAAACACCCGAAGACAACATCGCCGGCGCATAGCGCGTGCCCTCTTCGTTGGTCCAATTCGTGGCCACAATCGGATGTTTGGTCTTGATGCCCAGATCGTTCAGAGTGCGGAGAATTTCCAAACCGCCCAGAACGCCCAACACACCATCATACTTTCCGCCCGTCGGCTGCGTGTCCAGATGCGAGCCGACATAGACCGGCAACGCCGCGGGGTCGGCGCCCTCGCGGCTGGCAAACATGTTACCCATCTGGTCCAAACCCATGGTACAGCCCGCATCTTCACACCATTTCTGAAACAGGGCGCGCCCCTCGGCATCCTCATCCGTCAGGGTCTGGCGATTGTTGCCACCTGCCACACCGGGGCCGATCCTGGCCATCTCCATCAGACTGTCCCACAACCTGTCGCCATTGATCCTGAGGTTCTGCGCCGGAGCTGCCATTTTCTACTTCCCTGTTGCTTGCGATTTGGCTCGCTTTTGGTGTCTTGATTTGACCATCTGGTCAAACTCACGCTATCACGGGTTGGTCATCAGTCAAGAAATTGCGAGACGCCGTCAATAATTTTGGCATAAACGGCGCCTGCTTGCCGGAAAAAGAGACGACCTGAAAACATGCCCAAAGACCGCGCACCAACCAGAATTCAGAAAAAGAACCGAGCGGCGATTCTGGACGCCGCCCTGAATGTGTTTTCGGCCCACGGGTTTCGCGGCTCGACCGTCGACCAGATCGCAACCGAAGCCGGGCTGAGCAAACCGAACCTGCTGTATTACTTTCCATCGAAAGAGGCGATTCACACCGCCCTGCTGTCCGGCTTGCTGGATGTCTGGCTTGCCCCGCTGCACGATCTGGATGAGAACGGCGATCCGATGCAGGAAATCCTTTCCTACATCCACCGCAAGCTGCAGATGAGCCGCGAATTGCCGCGCGAAAGCCGCCTGTTTGCCAATGAGCTGGTTCAGGGCGCGCCGCGCATTCACGAAGCGCTGTCGCAGGATCTGAAACAGTTGGTGGATGAGAAAACCGCGATTCTGAAACAATGGATGGACGATGGCAAAATCGCGCAGGTTCACCCCTATCACCTGATCTTTTCGATCTGGGCGCTGACGCAACACTATGCGGATTTTGATGTTCAGGTAAGGGCCATTCTGGGTGATGAGGATCCCTATGATGGCGCAGAGCCGTTTATCGACACGCTTTATCGAAAATTGCTGACACCATAGAAAAAGGGGCCGTTTATCGGCCCCTTCTTGTTCTTACCAGCCGTGTTACTCGGCGGCCTTCACCATCGGATTGTTCGGATGTGTCGTCCAGTTGGCATAGTCGGGCTGCACCTCCAAACCGGTGCGCGGATCGACCTCTCCGGCCGCCATCGGCACCATCGAAATGCATCCATCCACCGGACAGACATCCACGCACAGATTGCAGGCGACGCATTCGTCATCCATGACCTCGAACACCCGATCCTCGGACATCGAGATCGCCTGATGGCTGGTGTCCTCGCAGGCGGCGTAGCAACGACCGCATTTGATGCACTGGTCCTGATCGATCTTGGCCTTGGCCACATAGTTCAGGTTCAGATATTGCCAGTCGGTCACGTTCGGAACGGCCAGACCGACGATTTCCGAGACATCCTTGTAGCCCTTTTCATCCATCCACTTGGACAGGCCCGCGGTCAGCTCGTCGATGATCTTGAACCCATAGGTCATGGCCGCGGTGCAGACCTGAACGGTGCCGCAGCCCAAGGCCATGAACTCTGCCGCATCGCGCCAAGTGGTCACTCCGCCGATGCCCGAGATCGGCAGCCCGTGCGTGGCCTGCGCCCGTGCGATTTCGGATACCATCGACAGCGCGATCGGCTTCACCGCCGGGCCGCAATAGCCACCGTGGCTGCCCTTACCGTCAATCGACGGCTCGGGGCTGAACGTATCCAGATTGACACTGGTGATCGAGTTGATGGTGTTGATCAGCGACACCGCATCCGCACCGCCGTTCCTGGCAGCTTCGGCAGGCTTACGGATATCGGTGATGTTCGGCGTCAGCTTCACGATAACCGGGCGGTCATAGTATTTCTTACACCAGCGGGTGACCATCTCGATATATTCCGGCACCTGCCCCACGGCCGAGCCCATGCCGCGCTCGCTCATCCCATGTGGGCAGCCGAAGTTCAGCTCGATCCCGTCCGCGCCGGTCTCGGCCACGCGCGGCAGGATGGCTTTCCACGCCTCCTCCTCACACGGGACCATGATCGAGGCGATCAGCGCGCGGTCCGGATAGTCGGCCTTGACCCGCGCCATCTCCTCAAGGTTCACCTCAAGCGGGCGGTCGGTGATCAGTTCGATGTTGTTCAGGCCCAGCAACCGGCGATCAGCACCATAGATCGCGCCATAGCGCGGGCCGTTCACGTTCACGACCGGAGGCCCCTCGGCCCCCAGCGTCTTCCACACAACACCGCCCCATCCGGCCTCGAAGGCGCGGCGGACGTTATATTCCTTGTCGGTCGGCGGCGCCGAGGCCAGCCAGTACGGGTTCGGGCTTTCGATACCCAGAAAGTTCGTTTTCAAATCAGCCATTTATCCGGCCTCCCTGATGCAGTTCAGCATCTTTGTCTTTGAGTTTTACGCAGTCAGGCTCGCGTGGATATCCATCGCGGCGTCACGGCCTTCGGCCACGGCAGTCACGGTCAGGTCTTCGCCCCCAGCGGCGCAGTCCCCCCCAGCCCAGACACCGGCCAGCGAGGTACGGCCAGCCTCAGTCACCGCGATCTTGTTGCCGTCCAGCTTCAGCCCCTCGGGCGCGCCGTCCAGTTTCTGACCAATCGCCTTGAGGACCTGATCCGCAGGCAGGCGGATCATCTCTCCAGTGCCCGAAAGCTGACCGTTGTCGCTGGAAGTATACTCCAATTCGATCTCAGCCGCCGCCCCGTTTCCGTGCACGGCCACAGGCTGCACATTGGTCATGATTTTCACACCATGCGAGGACGCCAGATCCTGCTCGTACCGGCTGGCGCCCATCGCGTCGCGGCCTCGCCGATAGGCGATGGTCACGTGCTCGGCGCCCAGCAGTTTCGATTTCACCGCCGCGTCCACGGCGGTCATGCCGCCACCGATGACGACGACATTGCGACCCACCGGCAGATCCGCCAGATCGGATGCCTGACGCACGTCCGAGATAAAGTCGACGGCAAAGCGCACGCCGTCCTTATCGGCACCTTCTGCGCGCAAGGCATTCACCCCAGCCAGACCGATGGACAAGAAAACAGCGTCGTAGTTTTCGACCAGCCCGTCCAGCGAGACGTTCTCACCCAGCACCGAACCGGTCTCAATCGTGATGCCGCCAATGTTCAGCAGCCAATCCACCTCGGCCTGCGCAAAGTCATTGGTCGATTTATAGGCGGCGATGCCGTATTCATTCAGACCGCCGGGCTTGGGTTTGCTTTCGTGGATCACCACGTCATGCCCAAACATCGCCAGACGATGCGCGCAGGCCAGACCCGCAGGCCCTGCCCCGATCACGGCAACGGTTTTGCCGGTCGGCGCGGCACGCTCGAACGGGTGCCCCCCTGAAGCCATAACACTGTCCGTCGCATAGCGCTGCAAGCGACCGATCTCGACCGGGGCGCCCTCAGCGGTTTCACGCACGCAGGCTTCTTCGCACAGTGTCTCGGTCGGACACACGCGAGCGCACATGCCGCCCAAGATATTCTGCGCCAGAATAGTCTCACCCGCCGCCTCGGGTTGCCCGGCCTGAATCTGACGCATGAACAACGGAATATCGATATCCGTCGGACAGGCCGCCACACATGGCGCGTCATAGCAGAAATAGCACCGATCCGCGGCCACGGCGGCCTCATGCGCAGCCAAAGGCGGATGAAGATCGGTAAAATTCGAGGTCAGCTCATCGCTGGAAAGCCGCCCGGAGACAATGCCGGGGGCAATCTGGCCCTGTGCCATCGCTCTACTCCCTGTAGATATGTTTGTTATGCTCTCAGCTTGCCACAATCTGATTTTTTATCAATTGGTAAAATTTACAAAATCGTCAAAAACCGCAAAAACGGGCTGGATTCCCCCGATTTCCCGAGCAAAACCGCCTGTTTCTCTTGCATGCCGAAAACGCGCAACACATGAGATGTGCCGATCCGGCCTCTGGTTGCATGGAAACAAAAGATTTCCGGCATCTGGTTTTGACGGGCCTTGCTGCGTGCTGTAGGTCAAACACAACGAGCAGCGCCGGACAGCGGCCAGATACCTGAAAGTCACCTGATGCAGGCCAGCCCTTCGAAGTTCAACATCGTCATCATCGGGCAAAACAACCGGCTGCAATACGAGGCTTTGTTGTTCGCGGCCTCTCTGCGCCACAGCTCACCAAATTTTCAGGGGCGGCTGTTTGTGGCCGTGCCACAGCCCGGACCGCGCTGGCGTCAGGACCCGAGTATCCGAAACGAGGACGTACTGAAAGCCCTGCGACAATTGGATGCCGAGATACTGCCTTTCGACACTCACGTCTTCGGCGACAGCTATCCCTATGGCAACAAGATCGAGGCCCTGTTGGCGCTGCCCGAGGGCGAGCCTTTCGTGTTCTTCGATAGCGACACGCTGATCACCAGCGACTTGACCTCGGTGCCGTTTGATTTCAACCGCCCCGGAGCCTCGCAAAAGGTCGAGGGCACTTGGCCCAAGCCGACGCTCTATGGCCCCGGCTTCGATGGCATCTGGCACGCATTGTACCGCCGCTTTGGGCTGGATTTCGAAAGCTCTCAGGATACCAGCCAGCCTATGGATTACTGGCGGCGGTATCTGTATTTCAACGCAGGCTATTTCTTCTATTCCTGTCCGCGCAAGTTCGGAGAGCGGTTTCTGGACTATGCCCGCACGATCCGGGATGAGGAAATCCCAGAACTGGCCGGGCAGAACCTTGCCCCCTGGCTGGATCAGGCCGCTCTGCCGCTGGTCATTCATTCGTTTGGCGGCGGCCGTGATGCCCTGCCCCCGGGCCTGCTGGACGGATCGGTCAGCTGCCACTATCGCCTGTTCCCTCTGCTCTATGCACGGGAAAGCGACCACGTGGTCGAAGTTCTGGAAACCGTCGCGGCCCCCAACCGGATCAAGAAGGTACTCAAGGGCTATGAGCCAATCAAAAAGCTGGTTCTGCAACGCAAGGGCCACAGGATACGCGACCTGTTCGACCGCGAAAACCTGCCCCAGCGCGAGCAGGTTATTCGCAACACGATCCGCAGTAAGGGCCTTTGGATGCGCTGACAGGATTGTTGTGCGCGCGCGCCGGATCGCCTAGAGATTCAGCAACACACATTCCAACAGGAGATTTCGACGATGTCTGACGGCCCCACCTACGGTTTCGACACATTGCAGATTCACGCGGGCGCACGGCCCGACCCGGCGACTGGTGCGCGTCAGACTCCGATCTACCAGACCACGGCTTACGTGTTCCGCGATGCCGATCACGCGGCCGCCCTGTTCAACCTGCAAGAGGTTGGCTTCATCTATTCCCGCCTGACCAACCCGACCGTGGCCGTTCTGCAGGAACGTATCGCCACGCTTGAGGGCGGCGTAGGCGCGGTGTGCTGTTCTTCGGGTCACGCGGCGCAGATCATGGCGCTGTTCCCGCTGATGGGGCCGGGCTGCAATGTGGTTGCCTCGACCCGTCTGTATGGTGGCACGGTCACGCAGTTCAGCCAGACCATCAAACGCTTTGGCTGGTCGGCCAAGTTTGTGGACACCGACGATCTGGACGCCGTCAAGGACGCGATCGACGAAAACACCCGCGCGGTGTTCTGCGAATCCATCGCCAACCCCGGCGGCTATGTCACCGATATCCGCGCGCTGGCCGACGTGGCCGACGCGGCGGGCATCCCGCTGATCGTCGACAACACCTCGGCCACGCCGTACCTGTGCCGCCCGATCGAACAGGGTGCGACTCTGGTCGTGCATTCGACCACCAAGTACCTGACCGGTAACGGCACCGTCACCGGCGGCTGCATCGTGGATTCGGGCAAGTTCGACTGGTCGGCGAATGACAAGTTCCCCTCGCTCAGCGAGCCGGAGGCGGCCTATCACGGACTGAAATTCCATGAGACCTTTGGCCCGCTGGCCTTTACCTTCCACGGCATCGCCATCGGCCTGCGTGATCTGGGCATGACCATGAACCCGCAAGCCGCGCATTACACGCTGCTGGGGATCGAGACCCTGTCCCTGCGGATGGAGCGTCACGTCGAAAACGCCCAGAAGATCGCCGCTTGGCTCGAGGCTGACGACCGCGTGGACTATGTGACCTATGCCGGCCTGCCTTCTTCGCCTTATCACGACCGGGTTCAGGCGCAGTACAAGAAAGGCGCTGGCGCGCTGTTCACCTTTGCGGTCAAGGGCGGCTATGACGCCTGCGTCAAACTGGTGAACTCGCTTGAGATATTCAGCCATGTCGCCAACCTTGGCGATGCACGGTCGCTGATCATCCACTCGGCCTCGACCACCCACCGGCAACTGACCCCCGAACAGCAAGAGGCCGCAGGTGCTGGCCCTGGCGTCGTGCGTGTGTCCATCGGCATCGAAGACGCCGACGACCTGATCGCCGATCTGGATCAGGCGCTGGCCAAAGCTTCGGCCTGACGGATGAGCGGGCACGACACCAACGATCTGGGCCAACCCATCGGCCAGCCGGTTTCGGGCGACTTCCCGCGCCCGACCCCGCCCTATACGCCGATGGAGGGCCAGTATTGCTCAGTCGTGCCGCTGGATGTGAACCGGCACGCGCCCGGACTGTACCGGGCGTTTGCCAACGACACGGATGGCCGCAACTGGACTTACCTGCCCTATGGGCCATTCAGCTCGGAGCATGACTTTGTGGAATGGGCCCGCGCGACCTGCATGGACGCCGATCCGATGTTCCACACGGTGCTCGACGAAAGCGAGACGCCGGTCGGCATGGCCTCGTTCCTTCGCATTGAACCTGCGGCAGGGGCAATCGAAGTGGGCCATATCCACTTCTCACCCCTGTTGCAGCGCAGCCAGCAATCGACCGAGACCATGTACCTGATGATGCGCCGCGTTTTCGACGAGTTGGGCTATCGCCGGTACGAGTGGAAATGCGATGCGCTGAACGAGGTGTCCCGCACCGCCGCCGAGCGGCTGGGCTTTACCTTCGAGGGCATTTTCCGGCAGGCGACCCACTACAAGGGCCGCAACCGGGATACGGCGTGGTATTCGATCCTTGACAGCGAATGGCCGCGCATCAAGACCGCGTTCGAAGTCTGGCTTTCGCCGGACAATTTCGACCAGACGGGCCAGCAGCGACAGTCGCTGCAAGCCCGCGCCAAAACCTCTGGATCAGTCGGCAATCCCGAATTCCATCATCACGTTGACCGAGACTGAAATCTCGCCGCCCGCGACCGGAACGCCGCCTGCCTCGGCCATGCTCATCGCGCGCATCTGCGGCGCGGGACGAATACCGCCAACCTGCTCGCTGATCGTCTGAACCTGCCCCAGAGACACATTGGCCGCCTGCGCCAGCTGCTCGGCCTTTGCTGTGGCTTCGGCCACGGCCTTGGCGCGTGCCTCTGCCTGCAGCGGCGCGGGGTCCTGCACACCAAAGCTCAGCCCGCCAAAATCATTGGCACCATCCTGAATGACCGCATCCATGATCGCGCCCAGCTTGGTCAGATCACGCACACGCACCTGGACATTGTTCGAAGCGACAAACCCGGAAATCTCGGGCCGTTCGCCGCTGGGGCTATTGCGGCCGGACCAGACCGGCGACAGCGACAGGTCACGGGTTTGTACGTCGCGGGATTCGATACCCATATCCTCCAGCCGCTTCAGAATCTGCGCAACGGCGTCAGAGGTCGCCTGCATGGCATTCGACGCCTCGGCATCTTCGTTCGTCACGCCCAGGGTAATGGTCGCCATATCGGGTGCGGCCTGAACGGTTCCGGCCGCATCCACCGTGATGCGACGTTCTTCCGCATGGGCAATACCTGCGGCTGTCACGGCCAGTATGGCGGCCAGAAAAGCGATTTTCTTCAAGGTCTTCCCTCCAATTTCTACAGCACCAACATGGGGATGCGGGGCGTGGTCAAACAAGGGGAATGTCTGGCTTTTTCTTTCCCTCGGCGGGAACCTGCTTTAATGTCATCCTGCGGACGAGATGTCGTTTGCATTGATGCTGACAATTATGGTTCCTCGGGAATATGAAACCCGCATTTGCGCTGTCTTTTTCTGCGACCGGAATATCTGTGCACCACCAGTCGGACGGCGACTGGTTCTGCATTGGTGAGGTTGCGCTGGATGCACCGGACCTGAACGCGCAGCTTCATGCCTTGCGGGACAAGGCCTTTGCGCTGGAAAACAACTTGAACTGCAAGGTCGTGATTCCGGCGGACCAAGTTCGGTTCCTGTCGGCGGAGACCGGCGGTGAAACACCGGAACAAGGCGCCAAACAGGTCCAATCCAAGCTGGCCGATGCAACGCCCTATTCGGTCGAGGAGCTGGTTTTTGAGACCGCGACGGTCGGCACCATCACCTATGTTGCGGCCATCACCAAACAGACGCTTGGCGAAGCACGTGACTTTGCGACCGAGCACGGGTTCATTCCTGTTCAGTTCACGGCAGACACCGATCAGTCCCAATTCCCGTCCGAGCCGCTGTTTTCGGACCAGAAAAGCGAAGTCGCGGCAGTGGCGAAAGGCACGGATACCCCCGCGCCAAACGTTCACGCTATCGCGGACACGACGGCTCCGGATGTGTTTCGCGCACCGTCCGACGGCGCAGCCCTTAAGCCAAGCTTTGATGCACGCGCCAAACGATACGTTGTACCGGCAGCGGCTGCGCTGGCTATCGCGGTGGCGCTGGGGGCATGGGCTCTGATCGCACCGGATGGCGACGAAGAGCCGGAAACGGCGCGGGTCGAAACCACCCTGCCCGCACCTAATACTCAGGTCAGTGACACCACACCGGAAGCCCCGGAACCGCCCGCCGAGACGGCCGAGATAGCACCGGATGATGCCGTCGATGAGCCCGAGCTTTCGCCCACAGATTCCGCAATCCTCGAAGCGCTGAACGTGGCGCCAACGCAGGTCGAAGAGATCGATCGTGATCCCGAACCGCAGGACATCCCGGCACAGCCCGGCATCGAGATCACCGAACCTGAACCGCTGACACCCCCGGTTCTACCCCCGCAGGAGGAGCTGTATCTGGCCTCGGTCGACAATTCCAACCTGTCCAATGACGCGATTGCCCTGCCGTCGGTCGACAGCTTTGCCACCGACGCGCCTTTTGATCAGGTCGCGCTGCCCAGCGTTGCCGGGTCGCGGTTCGATCTGGATGACCGCGGGCTGGTTGCCCCAAGCGCCGAAGGTACGTTGAACCCGGACGGGATTGTCGTTCACCTCGGACGCCCGTCGAAGGCACCGCCTGAACCTCCTGTGCGGTTCGAGCAGGAGCCGAGCCCTGAAACCCAGCCTGACCGGCTGGCCGGATTGCGCCCCAAACCGCGCCCCGGTGATCTGGCCGAACGGTTCGAGCGTCAGCAGTTGGGTGGACGGTCCCGCGCGGAACTGGCGGCGCTGCGCCCCAAAGTTCGTCCTGCGTCCCTGGAACGGCAAGAGGTTGAAGAAACACCCACTGTAATAGGAGGACTGCGCGTTCCACGCCCCAAGACGCGTCCTGCGGGTCTTGTTCCGTCATCCAGCAGCCAAACTGCCAGCTTGGGTTCGGCAGCCGGCATTGATCAGTTCGAAGCCGGGTCGTTCCAGCCCAAAGCCGTGGCGCCGAAGATTCCGTCATCAGCCTCGGTGGCGCGGCAAGCGACGCTCGATAATGCGTTGAACCTGCGCAAACTGAACCTGATCGGCGTCTACGGCACGCCCGCCAACCGCCGGGCGCTGGTGCGCATGCCCAGCGGTCGCTACAAGAAACTAAAAGTCGGTGACAGGCTGGACGGCGGCAAGGTCATCGCCATCGGTGACAGCGAACTGCGCTATCAGAAAAAAGGCCGGAACGTAACACTGAAGATGCCGCGTGGCTAAAGCGGGCGAGAACGCCCGCTTTAACTTGCAACCTCAAGCCGCTGAAATTTCGCCGCTTTCGATCTGCTCTCGCTCAATGGATTCGAACAAGGCCTGGAAGTTCCCCTCGCCAAACCCATCATCGCCCTTGCGCTGAATGAACTCGAAAAAGATCGGGCCAATCACGGTTTTCGAGAAGATCTGCAGCAGAATTCTGGTCTCGCCTCCATCCAGAACGCCTTCACCATCGATCAGGATGCCGTGTTTCATCATCCGGTCCAGCGGCTCTTCGTGGTCGGTGACGCGATCCTTGGACATCTCGTAATAGGCCTCGTTTGGCCCGGGCATGAATTTCAGCCCTTTCTCGGCAATCGCATCAGTCGAGGCATAGATATCCTCACTGCCCACGGCGATATGCTGAATGCCCTCGCCCTTGTATTTGTTCAGGTAAGACACGATCTGCCCGGTCTCACCCCGATCTTCATTGATCGGAATGCGAATACGGCCACAGGGCGATGTCAGGGCACGGCTGTAGAGGCCGGTATACTTACCCTGAATGTCAAAAAAGCGGATTTCGCGGAAATTGAACAGGGTCTCGTAGAACTTAAACCACTTGTCCATATTCCCGGTATAGACGTTGTGCGTCAGGTGATCGAGGTAATAGAACCCATCACCGCGCGGCTTGGATTGTTTGGTCCAGGTAAACTCATGGTTATAGGGCGATGTGTCATGGTATTGGTCGATGAAATAGATCAGCGACCCGCCGATGCCCTGGATTGCCGGAACATCCATGGTCTTGTCTGCCGCGTCATAGGGTTCGGCGCCTTTGGACACCGCATGGTCATAGGCCTTTTTCGCGTCTGCCACGCGCCAGCCCATCGCCGATGCGCAGGGGCCGTGCTCGGCAACAAACCGCGCGGCAAAGCTTTCGGGGTCGGCGTTCAGAATGTAAGTCACGTCGCCCTGCTGCCACAGTTCAACCGCGGGCCTGTCCGTATGATAGCCAACCTGTTCAAAGCCCATTTTGGCGAACAGATCACGCAGTTCCTGCGGCTCAGGATGCGCAAATTCCACAAACTCAAACCCGTCGGTGCCGACCGGATTTTCCTTGCTGATGACAGATTTCGGGGTGTTGTGAGGGAAAGGACCCATGGCGTGCCTCCTTAAAACAGGAATTTCTTTGCTGATTCCAAAATACGCCTTAATCGGCGCTGTTTCTGCGCATTGTTTTCGTGTAACCTGATAAAAAACGCGCAAAGCCCGCATTATTTCGAGCATCATTGAAGAAAGCCCGCACATGCTGGATACCACCGACACGCGCCTGCTGTCTGCCTTGCAGAAGGACGCCCATCTGACCGCGCACCAACTGGGCGAAATGCTGAACCTGTCCCCCAGTCAGGCCGGGCGGCGGCGACAAAGGCTGGAGGCCGAAGGCTACATCACCGGATATACAGCACGGCTGGACCCGCTTAAGCTGGGGCTGCACGTGCAGGGGTTCGTTCAGGTGCATCTGGGCACCCACGGCCCCGAGCAATCGGAGAGTTTTGCCCGCATGGTTCATTCGCTCCCCGAGATCACCAGCGCCTGGACGATGACCGGTGAAGCAGATTACCTCTTGCGCGTCTATTGCGACGATCTATCTGCGCTCAACCGCTTGCTTCATCAGGTGATACTGCCGCATCCTGCCGTGGCTCGGGTGCAAAGTCAGATCGTGATGGACCAGCTCAAGCGCGACGCCCCTTTGCCCACCTGACCTGACCGAAAGGACCGACATGGACGATTTCCTCTACCAGGCCTCGATCTATCTGGCAGCCGCCGTGATCGCCGTGCCCCTATCGGCGCGTCTGGGGCTGGGGTCCGTGCTGGGGTATCTGGCCGCAGGCATCGTCATCGGCCCCGTGTTCGGGCTTGTCGGTGCGGAAACCGAAAGCCTGCAGCATGTGGCCGAGTTCGGTGTGGTCATGATGCTGTTCCTGATCGGGCTAGAGCTTGAGCCCCGCGCGCTGTGGGATATGCGAGACAGGTTGCTGGGCCTGGGGGGCCTGCAGGTCGGCTTGTCTACCGTCGCTATCGCCTGCGTCGCCATGTACGCAAACCACCCTTGGTCGGTTGCATTGGCGGTTGGGTTGACACTGTCGTTGTCCTCGACCGCAATCGTGCTGCAAACGCTTTCCGAAAAGGGGCTGATGCAGACCAATGGCGGCCGCGCCACGTTCTCGGTGCTGCTGACGCAGGACATCGCGGTGATCCCCATTCTGGCGCTACTTCCGTTGCTGGCGCTGCCTTCCATACCGCATCTGAAAAGCGACGGATCAATCGACCGGGGCGTGAAAGACCTTCACGACGCTGGCCATCACAGCCTGTCGCTGGTCGAAGGCCTGCCGGGCTGGGCCGTGACACTGGTCACCATCGGTGCGATTGCCTTCGTGATCCTTGCCGGCGTCTACCTGACGCGGCCCCTGTTTCGCTTTATCCACGCGACGCGCCTGCGCGAGATGTATACCGCTTTGGCGCTGATGATCGTTGTCGGCATCTCCTTCCTGATGACACTTGTCGGCCTGTCCCCTGCCCTGGGCGCGTTTCTGGCGGGTGTAGTTTTGGCCAGCTCGGAATTCCGCCATGAAATGGAAAGCGACCTTGAACCGTTCAAGGGCCTGTTCCTAGGCCTGTTCTTCATCACGGTCGGTGCCGGGATCGACGTCGCCTATTTCTTCAATGACCCGCTCGAACTGATTGGATTGGCCCTTCTGGTTATTCTGTTCAAAGGGATCATTCTGTTTCTGGTCGGACGCGCCTTCAATTTGCGTGGTCGGGATCACTGGCTGTTCACGTTAGGCTTGGCACAAGCGGGTGAGTTCGGCTTTGTCCTGCTGGCGTTCTCGACCCAGCAGAACGTCATTCCGTCCGACCTGTCGCAGAAACTGCTGATGATCATCGCCCTGACCATGCTGATCACACCGCTGCTGTTCATCATCTATGATCTGTTGTCCCGCCGGATTCGGGACAGTGGCCCGCAGCCGGAACCGGATACGATTGACGAACAAGGCCCGGTAATCATCGCAGGTATCGGCCGCTTTGGTCAGATCGTGAATCGTCTGGTCCGTGCCAGCGGATTCAAAACCATCGTTCTGGACCACGATATCGAAACGATCCAGCTAATGCGCCGCTTTGGCGTCAAAGGGTTTCTGGGCGATCCAACCCGACCCGAGTTGCTGCGCGCCGCTGGTCTGGAAAAAGCGACCGTGCTTGTCGCTGCTATGGATGACCGCAAACAGGTGACACGGATCGTCAGCTTTGCCCGGCGTCAACGCCCGGACCTGCACATCATCGCGCGCGCCCATGACCGTACCCATGTGTACGAGCTGTATCAGGCAGGCGCGAACGACATCGTGCGCGAGATGTTCGACAGTTCCCTGCGGGCCGGGCGCTATGTGCTCGAGAATATCGGCCTCAGCGAATATGAGGCCGCGCAGGCCGAGCAGACCTTCTATCACCACGACCGCGCATCGATCCGCGAACTGGCCGAGCTGTGGATTCCCGGGATGCCAACGGCGGAAAACAAGAAATACATCGAACGCGCACAGCAGTTCGAAAAAGACCTGGAAACCGAGCTTCTGGAGCTGGCCGAAAAGCACGCCCAGAAATCGGCCTGACCCGGTGATGCGGGTCAGGCCGTTTGGATTACCCGTCCGAAACGCCGGCCTCGGCAAAGGTGGCCATGCCTGAATGGCACGCCACCGCACTTTTCAGAATGTTGATCGCAAGCGCCCCGCCCGAACCCTCGCCCAAACGCAAGCCGAGGCTCAGCAACGGTTCCTTGCCAAGCTTTGCCAGCACGGCGCCATGCGCGCCTTCTGCGCTTTGGTGCCCGGCAACGGTGTGATCAAGCGCGCCGTCCACAACATCCGCCAAACAGGCCGCAGCCGCCGAACAGATGAAACCGTCCAGAATGACCGGAATGCGCAGAACACGCGCCGCAGCGATGGCACCGGCCATGGCGGCAATCTCGCGCCCACCGAGGCAACGCAGGATGTCCAGCCCGTCG
Source organism: Ruegeria sp. AB10 (assembly GCF_056542745.1). Lineage (NCBI taxonomy): Bacteria > Pseudomonadati > Pseudomonadota > Alphaproteobacteria > Rhodobacterales > Roseobacteraceae > Ruegeria > Ruegeria sp. AB10. Next base: position 454,284 of record NZ_JBQGAI010000001.1, read on the forward strand.
CCTGAGCCTGCGTGCAAAGCCACGCCTTCGGCCACCACCCGGGTTTTGTTGGTCAGCCCGGCGTCATCCACACCCGTACCGCGCCCGGTCCAGTCGGCAGCGTCTCCGCCAAACAGCGCACAGGCGATTGCTGCGGCCGGAGTTGTGTTTCCGATCCCCATCTCTCCGACAACCAGCAGGTCGGCTTTGGGGTCCACTGCGTTCCACCCGGTGCGCAGCGCCTGCAGCAGCTCGTCCTCGGACATGGCCGGGCCTGCGGTGAAATCGGCGGTGGGCGTGTCCAGATCCAGCGCGTGCACATCCATCGTCGCGCCAGCGGCCTTGGCCAGCTGGTTGATCGCCGCGCCACCATGTTCAAAGTTCATCACCATCTGCACGGTCACTTCCGGCGGAAAGGCCGAGACGCCCTGCGCCGTGACACCATGATTGCCCGCGAACACAATCACCTGCGGAGCGCCAATCTGCGGACGGGCATCCCCGCGCCATCCCGCATACCAGATCGCCAAATCCTCAAGCCGACCCAGCGCCCCCGGCGGCTTGGTCAGTTGTCCATTGCGTTCAGCCGCCCCATGCAGCGCGGTCTCGTCAGGACCCGGCGCCTGGCTCAGGGTATCACGGAGTGTTTTCAGGTCATTAAGTTCAGGCAGCATCGAAAGCCTCGTTGCATCAGAGTGGTGCTGTGTGTTTAACCGAAGCGTCCGATCCAACAAGACCCCGAAAGGCGCGGGAGTGCATAAAAACGACAACACCCTGATTTCCGCATGGGATATTCCGCTGGCGCTGGTGCTACTGACGCGCCTGCCAATGCCGCGCCTGCCCGAGAAGGTCTTTGCCCGTCAGGCCGATTCCGCCTGGGCGTTCCCTGTGGTCGGACTGGTGGTGGGCCTGCTGGCTTGCGCCGTTGGCTGGGTTTCGATGGCGTTGGGTCTGCCCACGATGGTCGCAGCCGTGCTGGTCACCATCACTCTGGTCGTTTCCACCGGCGCCATGCACGAAGACGGGCTGGCTGACACCGCAGACGGGCTTTGGGGCGGATTCACACAGGAGCGCCGGTTGGAGATTATGAAGGACAGCCACATCGGGGCTTACGGGGTTCTGACGCTGATCTTCACCCAATTGGTGCGCGTCGCCCTGATCGCCGCTCTACTGACGGCCGGAGCCTACGGTGCGGTCCTCGCCGCCTGCATCGTGTCCCGTGCGTTCATGCCCGTTCTGATGAACGCCCTGCCCAATGCCCGCAATAGCGGCCTGAGCCATTCGGTCGGCGGACCACGCAGTGCAACAGTAGCGGTCGGGCTTGCGTTGGCCATTGTCTGCGCGGTGATCTTGATCGGGTCAGGTGCCGTCTTGCCCATTATCCTTGCGGCACTGAGTATCTCGGCACTCGCGCTGGTGGCAAAGGCCAAGATCGGTGGTCAGACCGGTGACATTCTGGGCGCGACGCAACAACTGGCCGAACTGGCCTTTCTGGCCACAGCCGCAGCGACCCTTTAGGTTGTACCACCTGTCTCGATCCTCAGGGTCGCACCGCAATGCTTGCAATGCACTGCATCCGGATCGTGCCTGTAAAGCCCGCAACTTGGACATTTGTGGCGCACTTTCTGCGGCATGAAGATCGCCTGCGCCAATCGCACGAACAGCGCCACGCCAACCACCATGATGAACACCGAAAACAATTTACCGCCCGGAGTCGACAAAGTGATATCGCCGAACCCGGTGGTCGTCAGCGTTGCCATAGTGAAATAGAGCGCATCGATATAGGCGGTCTGGCTGTTGTCGGGGATGAAGAACACCAAAACCGCCGTAGACGTCGCGAACACGAACACCATCAGGTTGATTGCCGCGATGACCGCGTCTTCATGTGTCCGGAAAAACTGACTGTCGCGCCGCAGGTCGCGCAGCAGGTGGTACGAGTGTATCAGCCGCAAGGCGCGCAGAATCCGCACGAAGGCCAGATTTCCGGGCAAGAACGGCTCCAGCAGCAACGAGGCGATCACGACAATATCGGCCAGCGTGTAGACCTTGCGCAGCAGTTTCCAGCGGTCCTTTGCGATCCACATCCGGGCCAGAAAATCCAGCAGGATCAAAAAACCGACGCACAGGCTGGCGATGGTGATCCCCGGACCATGCGGGATGTTCGCCGTGGCCACAAAGAACACGATGGACGCTGCATCGAACAGGATCAGACCATAGCGGAACCAGACCGAAACCGGCTCATGCGCCACGTACAGAAACTTAACGGTTTGCTTTATCCCGGCCATGTATCCGCCTCTGGTTACAGGAAAATTAGCGGCAAACGCGGAATTCACCAAGACCAGAGACGAAAAAGGCCGCCCCCGGCAGGAGCGGCCCGAAACTCAAGGTTGGCAGCGGTCAGGCAGCGCGCGAGGTCAGAACCTCATCCACCTGCTTGGCGGCCGAAACCTCACCAGCGCCGGATACGGCGGCCACTTCGCGGGTCAGCCGTTCAAGCGCGGCTTCGTACAGCTGACGCTCGGAATAGCTCTGCTCGCGCTGATCGTCGGTGCGGTGCAGGTCGCGGACCACTTCGGCAATCGAAATCAGATCGCCCGAGTTGATCTTTTGCTCATACTCCTGCGCCCGGCGGGACCACATGGCGCGCTTGACCTTGGCCTTGCCCTTCAGGGTCTTCATCGCCTGGCTGATAACATCGGGCGAGCTGAGCGACCGCAGACCGGACTCGGTGACCTTGTTGGTCGGCACCCGCAGGGTCATCTTGTCCTTTTCAAAAGAGATGACGAACAGCTCGAGCGAATATCCCGCGACTTCCTGCTCTTCGATCGAGATGATCTGGCCCACGCCATGCGCGGGGTAAACAACATAGTCGTTCGGGCGGAACTCAAGCTTTTTCGACTTAGACATACAGGTTCATCCTTGGTTACAGAGCGAGATACGGAACGACAAAACACCCACGCCGGAGCCTTTTTCAGCTCCGCCAGGCGGCTGGTTTGTCATAAAATCAGAACTCCAAAGCAGTCATACTTACGGAGCACATCCCCATCTCATTCAACGTTCAGCTTACGATTATATCACAAAATTACGGCATCTGAAAGGTCACGCCCTTTTTTCACCTTGAAACCCTATGTTTTTCAAGGCGATGCACGCTACTTCTACACCTGAACGAACGAGTTCAGAGAGCGAATCGCTCAACCACCTTCGCCGGGCGCTTCCGAGAAATACTTCTCCATCTTGCCCTCTTCACCGTCGCGTTCCTCGGCCTCGGGCAGCGGGTCTTTCTTGGTCACGATCACCGGCCATTGTTCCGAGTATTTCCGGTTGAACTCGACCCACTGATCCATGCCCGGCTCGGTGTCGGGGCGGATGGCGTCGGCGGGGCATTCGGGTTCGCATACACCGCAGTCGATGCATTCGTCGGGGTGAATGACCAGCGTGTTCTCACCTTCGTAGAAACAGTCGACCGGGCACACCTCGACACAGTCGGTGTATTTGCAGGCGATGCAGTTTTCAGTGACGACGTATGTCATGGTCGGATTCCCGTTTGCGCTTTGGGCGATTAGCTAATCCAGTATTGCACTGTCTTCAAGGGAAGATCAGCCCTCTTTGGTACGAGAAAGATCAAGCGCGCGCCGATCTTTCTTGGTCGGACGACCTTTTCCCTCGAAACCCGGATTTTTGGGCGGTGCGTCCCGTTTTTCCGTCAAATCAACATACAACGTCTGCGCCTCGGGGGCCGGGCCGCGGCGCTCGCCAAGCTTTTCGATCCGAACCACCCGCACGATACGACCTTGCGGGAAGGTCAGAACGTCTCCGGGTCCTACCGCCTGCGCCGGTTTCAGAACCCGGTTTCCGTTAAGCCGGACATGGCCGCCGCTGACCTGTTTGGCGGCCAGGCTGCGGGTCTTGAAGAACCGCGCCTGCCACAGCCATTTGTCGATCCGCAGCTTGGCCTCGGCCATCGGCGATCAGTTACCGTCTTTCAAACCCATCAGCGCAGCTGCGAACGGGTTATCGGGATCGATCGCCTTTTCCTTCTTGGGCGGACGCGAGGAGAAGGACTTGGCACCTTGCGGTTTGCCGCCCTTTTTGCCCTGCGGCTTACCGCGACCGTCCTGAGGCTTGCCACGCGGTTTGCCCTTGCCCTGCCCCTGCCGTTGTTCACGGCGCGGGCCACGGTTGGCTTGACGCTGACGCCCCCAGGTAAAGGTGTAGAAAACCTCAACTTCGGGTTCTTCCGATGCCGGAGCCTCGGCTGGCGCCTCGGCGGGTGTGGGGACCTCTTCGGTTACCGCCTCAGTCACCGGGGTTTCTTCGGCGGCGGGCTGCTCGGTCGCGTCGGCGATTGGTTGTTCTGCCGGGGCAGATTTTACCTTTTCACGCTCGCCGCGCTCGGCGTTGTAGCCCAGACCTTTCATCAGGTCGGCGAACTGTTCCAGCGTCATGCCGGTGATCGAGAGCATATCCGGCTTGGCTTCGAACCCGCCGCGGCTGTCTTCGGCACGCAGCATGTCGGCCAGACGTTCCAGCATGTCGATCCGGATCGAACGGTCGCCCGCATCGCGGTACCCGCACATGGTGTCGTACCCCTCGGGCGCGCCCTTGGCGACCGGTATGGTGACCAGACCCGGAGGCGGCGCGTCGGGGAATTCCTGCAGGCCGTTGGCCAGCGCCCACAGAACAAGACGCAGACGCGTCGGAGCGGGTTTCAGCAGCAACGGCATGAAGATGGTGAACTGACCGAACCGAATACCATGCTTGCGCAGCGCGCCTCGGGCGTCCTGATCCAGATCCTTGACCTCTTGCGCGACGCCAGCACGGGGCAGAACGCCCAGCGCCTCGACCATGCGGAAGGCAAACCCTTTGGCGAGGCCGGACAGCTCTTCGTCGCGCGACAGGTTCAGCAGCGGCTCGAACAGCGCGGCAACCTTGCGGTCGATGAAATGCTGCAGGCGGCGCTGCACTTTCTGTTCGACATCCGGCCCTGCGGCCTCGTCCACAAAAACCTCAACCATCGGCTTGAGAGGCTCTTCCCCGGCAACCAGTTTGCCGACAGCGTATTCGCCCCACATCAGGCCCCCCTGATCGGTGAAATCAATTTCGGTATCGGGCGCGTTGTAGAAGCGATCGGCGCGCAGATGGAATTGCGGCGCGAGCGCTTGCAGGGAGGCCGTTTTCAGAGCTTTCGCCTCGGTTCCTTGCGCGCTTTTGTCCGGAATGAACCGGAACCCTTCCAGACGACCGACGAATTCGCCTTCGACGGTCACTTCACCCTTGTCATTTACTTCGGCCAAAAGGGCCTCCTTCTGTTTGAGCCGGCGCAGCAACACGGATGTGCGCCGGTCCACAAATCTTTGCGTCAGTCGGTCATGTAATGCGTCCGACAGCCTGTCTTCTACAGTGCGCGTTTCGTCACGCCAATGTGATTCGTCACGCACCCAGCCGTTTCGCTGCGCAACATATGTCCAAGTGCGAATATATGCCAACCTTTTGGAGAGTGCATCAATATCCCCATCGGTGCGGTCAATCCGCCGGATTTGCCGCGCCATGAAATCATCCGGGATCGAGCCGCGTTCATGCAGGTGGCCATAGATCACTTCGAGCAGGCTGGCGTGTTCGGCATGGCTGATACCGCGAAAATCGGGGATTCTGCACACATCCCAGAGCAAACGGACGGATTGCGGGTCGCTGGCACGGGCTGCGACCTCGGTCACTTGCGAGAGCGATTTCAGCACGTTCAGATCATCCGCAGGCCGGGCCTTGATCAGATGTTCATCATTCGGGCTGACTTCAAGCGAGTCGAGCAGCGCCTCAACCGTGCCAAACCGCAGGGCAGCATTCCGCCAGTTCAGCTTTTTCATCGGCGTGAACCGGCTGTCCATGATGGCCTGCGCCACGCCGTCCTCCAGTGGCGGGGCTTCTCCGGTCACGCCGAAGGTGCCGTCAGACATCCCACGCCCTGCACGCCCGGCGATCTGGGCCAGTTCGTTCGGGGCCAGAGGGCGCATCCGGCGACCGTCGAACTTGGTCAGCGACGAGAACGCCACGTGGTTCACGTCCAGATTCAGCCCCATACCGATGGCATCGGTGGCCACCAGATAGTCAACTTCACCGTTTTGATACAGTTCGACCTGTGCATTCCGCGTGCGCGGGCTGAGCGCCCCCATGACCACGGCCGCCCCACCCTTTTGGCGGCGCAGCAGCTCGGCGATGGCATAGACACTATCGACCGAGAAACCGACAATCGCACTGCGCGGTGGCATCCGACTGATCTTTTTCGACCCAGCATAAACCAGCTGAGACATGCGTTCGCGCCGGACGAACTGTGCCCCGGGCACCAGCGCGGCGATGGGGCCACGCATCGTGTCCGCGCCAAGGAACAGCGTTTCACTTGTGCCGCGTGACCGCAACAGCCGGTCAGTGAAGACATGACCGCGTTCGGGATCGGCGCAAAGCTGAATTTCGTCGATGGCCACGAAATCCGCGCCCATACCTTCGGGCATCGCTTCAACCGTGCAGACCCAATATTGGGTACGCGGCGGCACGATCCGCTCTTCCCCCGTGACCAGCGCCACAACGGACGGGCCGCGAATTGCGACGATCTTGTCATACACCTCGCGCGCAAGAAGACGCAGCGGCAGGCCGATCACACCGGTCCGATACCCGAGCATCCGCTCGATCGCGTAATGGGTTTTACCTGTGTTGGTCGGGCCGAGTACGGCCACAATTCGGGATGACCCGCTCACCTTTGCCCCCTGCCCCGGCTCTTTAGAGGGCCGAACCCTCGACCTGAGGCTTCAGTCGATTCACCGCATTGGTTACTTCTTCATGATGCGGATGTATAGACAGCGCGCGCTCATAAGCGTCCAGCGCCTTGTCGGGCTGTTCGATAATCTCGAATATCAGGCCAAGTCCATAGATCGCCTCGTAATTATTCGGGTTCAGCGTCAGCGCGTGTTCCAGATCGGCTGCGGCCATGCCAAAGCGATCCACCCCGAAAAACGCCGACGCCCGCAGATGCCAGCCTTCGGCAAAGCCGGGCGCGTGGTCGGTCAGCGCGGTCAGATGTTCGATGGCGGCCAGAGTATCGCCGTCCTCAAGCGCCTCGCGCCCGCGTTCCAACAGCAAATCCGCAGAGGCCGAGCCGGATTGCGCCCACAGCGCCTTGAGCTGCCGGTCCAATCCAATCGCCTGTTCCGGTGTCGCCAGCGCCAGTTGTTGCAGCAGCGCCGCCTCATCCCGCAGGTCCGCCTGTTGCGCGGCGGAACTGGTGGAAAACATGACCGTGACAAAAAGTGCCGCGACGGTACGTTTGAGATTGATGTTTGCAATGCCCATAACAATGTTCAGTGTAGCGTTGCGACCGGGGATGTCCATTCACGGCGCAGAAACAATATGAGGAACACCATGAGCGAAACTCTTGAAAAAGCCGCAGCGGCGCTGAACGAAAAACTGACCGGCGGCGATTTTGACGCTTCGGCCAAGTTTGCCATCGCCGATCTTGGCGCTATCGTTCTGGATGCAAACGGCGCGCGCGTCAGCGATGAAGAGGCCGACGTTACCCTGAGCGCCGATGCGGACACATTTGAACAGATCCTCAGCGGCGACCTGAACCCCACCGGTGCGTTCATGTCGGGCAAGCTGAGTGTAGACGGAGACATGGGTGTTGCCATGAAACTCGCGTCGGTGCTGGCCTGATGCAGGTCTCGCCGGCCCCTTTCTATGAAGACGTGGCCGGCGGACCCGCCGGTGGTGCTGCCCATTGGGTGACAACTACGGACAATATCCGCATCCGCGTGGGTCACTGGCGCCCCGAAGGCGAGACAAACGGCACGGTGATGATATTCCCGGGCCGTACGGAATATATCGAGAAATACGGCGATGCTGCCGCTGAATTCGTTGGTCGAGGCTTTGCGTGTCTGGCCGTTGACTGGCGCGGTCAGGGGCTGGCGGACCGCCTGCTGGATGACCCGCGCGTCGGGCATGTCGAACAGTTCACCGACTATCAGCACGATGTGAAGGCCACGCTTGACCTTGCCGAAAAGCTGGAGCTGCCGAAACCCTGGTATGTGGTTGGCCACTCGATGGGCGGCGCAATCGGTCTGCGCGCGGTTCTGGAACGGGATTGCTTTGCCGCCTGCGCCTTTACCGGCCCGATGTGGGGCATTTTCTTCACTCCGATCATGAAACCGCTCAGCCGGTTGACCGCCTATTGGGGGCCGCGCATCGGCTTGGGGGAAAAGACGCCCCCGACCACTTCGCTGGAAAGCTATGTTGCCTCGCAACCCTTTGACGGCAATGTGCTGACGCGTGATCCGGCGATGTATCAGATGATGAAGGATCAACTTACGGCGCACCCCGATCTGGCGCTTGGCGCGCCATCCACGATCTGGCTGCGCGAGGCGCTGGACGAATGCGCCTGGCTGATGGAGCAGACCGCCCCTGCCACACCCGCGCTGACCTTCCTCGGCAGTCACGAACAAATCGTTGACCGTAAAGCCATTCGCGCGCGGATGGCGGACTGGCCCGACGGAACGCTGGTCGAAATCCCCGACGGCGAACACGAGGTGCTGATGGAAGCGCCCGAGGTGCGCGGCCCCGTCTATGACCAGTTGGCAGCGCATTTTTTGGCCGCGCAATCGGACGCTGCACCCGCACCTGCTCTGTCGAGCTGAAGAAAACCTCACGCAAAGGCGGCTTGTGATCCGGGCCGCCCGCGCCTAGATGTTTGCGAAAGCAGATATTCCGAGGTGATCCATGCGCGACCTTCCCTTTCCCGTCCGTGACGCAAACGCAGCCGGAGGCGCCGGCAATCTTGGCAACCTGCCGGAATGGGATCTGACCGATCTTTACAGCTCGGAAGAAGCGCCAGAACTGGACCGCGATCTGGACTGGCTTGAGGGCGAATGCGCCGCCTTCGCCGCCGATTACGAAGGCAAGCTGGCTGATCTGGATGCTGTTGGCCTTCTGACCTGCGTCCAGCGCAACGAAAAGATCAACTCTATTGCCGGGCGCATCATGTCGTTCGCGGGCCTGCGCTATTACCAGCTGACCACCGATGCCGAGCGCGCCAAGTTCCTGTCGGACATGCAGGAAAAGATCACGGTCTTCACCACGCCGCTGGTGTTCTTCACACTGGAAATCAACTGCATCGACGATGACGCGCTGAAAGCCCATTTCGACACCAATGCAGATTTGGCGCGGTACGAGCCTGTGTTCCGCCGCATTCGCGCGATGAAGCCTTATCAACTGTCCGATGAGTTGGAAAAATTCCTGCATGATCTGGGTGTTGTCGGCGACGCGTGGGAACGTTTGTTCGACGAAACCATTGCCGGGCTGACCTTTGAGGTCGACGGCGAAGAGCTGAACATCGAAGGCACCCTGAACCTGCTGACGGAACAGGATCGCAGCAAACGTGAAGCTGCCTCGCGCGAGTTGGCTGCTGTGTTTCAGGACAACATCAAGACCTTCGCCCGTGTCCACAACACCCAAGCCAAGGAAAAGGAAATCGTCGACCGCTGGCGCAACATGCCGACTGCGCAAACCGGTCGCCACCTGTCGAACGACGTCGAACCCGAGGTGGTCGAAGCCCTGCGCGAGGCCGTCGTGGCCGCCTACCCCAAGCTCAGCCATCGTTATTACGAGCTGAAACGCAAATGGCTGGGGCTGGACGTGATGCAGGTCTGGGACCGCAACGCCCCCCTGCCGATGGAAGACACCCGCGTCGTCGGTTGGGACGAGGCCGAAAAAACCGTGATGGATGCCTATAACGCCTTTGATCCTCGCATGGGTGAGATCGCTGCACCGTTCTTTTCGAAAGGCTGGATCGATGCTGCGGTGAAACCGGGCAAGGCTCCGGGCGCGTTCGCGCATCCGACCGTGACCGACGTGCACCCCTACGTGATGCTCAACTATCTGGGCAAACCGCGCGACGTGATGACCCTGGCGCATGAGCTGGGCCACGGCGTTCACCAGGTACTGGCCGCCGATCAGGGCGAGATGCTGTCCTCAACCCCGCTGACACTGGCCGAAACCGCCTCGGTTTTTGGCGAGATGCTGACCTTCCGCAAGATGCTGGATCAGGCCGAAACCCCGGAACAGCGCAAGGTTCTGCTGGCCGGTAAAGTCGAGGACATGATCAACACGGTGGTCCGCCAGATCGCCTTTTACGACTTTGAATGCAAACTGCACGCCGCCCGCCGCGAAGGGGAACTGACCCCGGACGACATCAACGCCCTGTGGATGAGCGTTCAGGCCGAAAGCCTTGGCCCGGCATTCGAATTCATGGAAGGGTATGAGACCTTCTGGGCCTATATCCCACACTTCGTCCACTCGCCCTTCTACGTCTATGCCTATGCGTTTGGAGACGGCTTGGTGAACGCGTTGTATTCGGTCTACGCAAGCGGATCGGAAGGGTTCGAGGACAAGTATTTCGAGATGCTGCGCGCAGGTGGGTCGAAGCATCACAAGGAGCTGCTGGCACCGTTCGGGCTGGACGCAAGTGATCCCAAGTTCTGGGACAAGGGCCTGTCGATGATCTCGGGCTTCATCGACCAGTTGGAAGCGATGGAAGAATAAACCCCAGATTCTCAAGCAAATCTACGACGCGCCCGGATACGCTTCGGGCGCGTTTTGTTATGCGACAACGCTTCTGAGCCGCTCGAGATCATGAATGATGACGGATTTGTATTCACTCTCAACGCCGATATGGCGCAGCTTGCCAAACGCACGTGACAGGCTCTCTGGCTTCATCCCAAGCATCGAGGCCAGAACGACCTTGTCGAACGGCAACTCAAGCCTGCTTTGACCGCCCTGTTTGCCGGACAACCGAACCAGAAAATTGCACAAGCGTTCATAGCCGGTCAGAACCTTCAGCTCTTCCACCTCATGCATCATCTCGTGCAAATGGGATGACGCCGCCGACAGCACAGCCACGGCGATCTCATGCATTGCGTTGTGACAGGCGCACACAGCCGAGATATCAAGAAACAGAATTTCGCAATCCGAGACGGCCTCGACATTGGCTGCACTTGGCGCACCACGCAGCGCCCAGATTTCATCAAAGCTCTGCCCGCTTGTAAGCATCGCCAACATTGCCTCGTGGCCCGACGGCGAAACCCGGTAAAGCTTGACCCACCCCTCCAAAACGATCTTCAAAGTTCGACACGGTTCATCCTGCAAACAGATCGTCTGGCCTCGAGTAAAAGACTTCTTTTGAGCACGAGATAACAGGCATTTGCGCACTTTCGGCGACAGTTGCTCTAACAAGGGGCTGGACTGTTGGTAGTCGTGGCTAAAGTCAAACATGGCGGCTTCCGGCTGAGAACAAAACCGTGCTAGCGGAAACAAAAAAACATTAGTTTGATATGGATCAATTTTTAACCAATTGTAATCTTAAGATAAATTCACAATCCGGAATATAACCGCATAAAAATTGAGCAGAAAGTGAACCCAAAAAAACAGCTATTTCAGTTGGCTACCCTTTGATCGTTGCCGGTTTTTCAACCCCGGAATCGTGCTACGCCATCACGTTTCTGTGGACCGTCCGGGCACAACATAACGCCCAATAAGACTAGTCGCCGCTTATCGGGAATCGGCATTTCACACTCGGTGCAATGGGTCAGAGTTTCCCCTATGAGGCGTTTTGTGACTGCACCGGAGCTGTTCCCCGGACATGGACGCCTGTGCCTGTTCACGTAACCCACCCACCCGCTGGCCATGGGCTACTCTTCTGAGCTCGAAGCATCACAAGAAACTGCTAGCGCCGATCGAGCTGAACACAAGCGATCCCAAATTCCGGGCCAGGGCCCCTCGATGATATCGGGCATCATCGACGGGCTGGGTGTAGTGCAAAGGGGATCACTTTTGGCTTTTGGTCGTCAGGAATACGGCGGCCACGATCAACACGGCTCCGAGCGCTGCAATCGGTGTGATGGCCGCCCCCAGAAACAGGGCCGAGTTGATGAAGGTGAACACGACGGATGCAGCAAACATCAACGTCGCGGTCAGCGTCGACACCCGCGCGGCGGCCTCATACCAAAGATAGTAGGCCAGCGCGGTTGGCAGCACCCCCAGCAAAAGCAGGAAAACCATGTCATCGACCGTTGGCACCTGCATTGAGAACAGGGCCAGAGGCAGCAACAACACGCCTGAGCATGTGAAGATGCCAAACAGGAAATTCAACCGTTCCCCCGTCGATTCCGAATTGCGCATCGCCCGGCTGCTGGAGATCAGAAACACCGCCCAGCTGAGCCCCGCGCCGATTTCCAGAAGATCGCCGAACAAGGGTTCTCCGCCCCCCTGAAAATCTTGGTAGACGGTCAGAAAAACACCCAGAATGGCCAAGCCGGTGGCCAGAACGTCAGTGCGAGTGACCGGCGTGTCTGCAAAGAAATACAAGAACACCAGAACAAAAAACGGTGCTGTGTTCTCTAGCACCATCGCATTTGCGGCACCGGTATGCTCGAGCCCGATATGGAACAGAATATAATTGACTACGGTGGACAAAACAGCCAGTCGAAAGTTCCAGTCCCCCAGCCGGATCGACACGGAAACCCGCATCACCCGCAGCATGCAATAGATCGCCAGAGCCGCGATAAACAGGCGCGTAACGGCGATTTGCAGCCCACCCAGATCGCTGGTCAGATACCGGACAATGACACTGTGCGTACCCCACAGGAATGCAGCGAGAAACCCAAGAACCAGACCGTTTTGCAGCAGGTTGGCTTTCGGCATCCCTCTGCCCCGGTTATTTCAACTGACTGTCTTTGGAGCCGCGCCGATTGATACCTGCACGATTTTTGTAGGTCCCATCGCGCTCTTGCTGGCAATCGAGGCACAGCTTGACGCCCGGCAAGGCCAGCCGCCGTTTTTCGGGGATCGGCTCTTCACACTCGGCGCAATGGGTCAGGCTGTCCCCGACGGGGCGCTTTTGCGCCTGCATCCGGGCCAGTTCGTCCGATATAGACGCCTCAATCTGTTCACTCACCGCGCCATCGCGCGCCCAACCGCCTGCCATGGGCCTCTCTCCTGATCAGGTGCCCGACAGGTTAGCGCGACGGCGCAGGACGTGGCAAGTCAGAGGGGCAAAGCCCCGTCCAGAACCCGATCAATCATTTCCTGCGTCCCGCGCGAGAATTCCAAGGGGCACGGATACTCTGCCCCTTCACGTACCGAACGGCCGAATGCTTCGACCTGCAGCTTGTAGTGATCGTCGCCCGGAAAGCGTGTGACCTGAAGCTCAAGCCCCGGGCGGTGCAACTCGACCCGTGCTTCGCCAAAGACCCGCGCGTTGAACGGCGCGGTCAGGCGGATCACACCGCCTTCGCCGTGGAACACCATTTCCTGATGCGGGTGCATCCGGATCGAGACATAGCTGGAATACGTAAAACCCGGAAACTGCGCGCGAATTTCGGTGAATGTGTCGATCCCGTCCTCCCACCGGATCGCTGAGTCGACCTGCACCGGTTCCTGCCCGGTCGCAAACCGCGCGCCGCCAATCACGTATACGCCGATATCCCGCAACCCTCCGCCGCCGGTTTCTGCACGGTTGCGGATGTTCGTGGTATCTGCGCGATTGTCAAAACTGAACGCACCGGTCACATGCACCAGCTTACCGATGGCCCCGTCTTCGATCAGCTTTCGCACCAACTGCCACTGCGGGTGATGCACAATCATATAGGCCTCGGCCGCCAGTAGCCCGGTCTCATCCCGCTTTTGGATCAGTGACGCGAACTCGGCCGCCGTCATGGCCATGGGCTTTTCGCACAGCACATGCTTGCCCGCGTCCATCGCCTTGAGGGCCCATTCCACATGCAGGTGATTGGGCAGCGGGATGTAGACGGCTTCGATCTGAGGATCGGCCAGCAAAGCCTCATAGCTGTCATAGATCGTCAGGTCGGGGCAAAAAGCTTGGAACGGTTCGGCCTTGTCTGCGCTTGACGTCGCCAGCCCTGCCAGACGTGCGCCATTGGCCGCATGGATCGCCGGCGCCATGAATTGGCGCGCAAATTTGGCGGCGCCCAGAACACCCCATTGAACTGGTTTTTGCATATGTCCCTCCGACATGGGTGAATAAGGGTGTAATTCGACGGTTATCGCTAACAACCCTTTTTCGCCCTTCTAGCAACCCGCCGACGTTAAGTCAGGCTTTTATCTGCACCGAACCGCCCTAATCTGCTCTCATCAGTCGAGAGGGAGTGAGAATGAAGAGGGTCTTCAAATGGATAGGCGGGCTGCTTGTGCTTGCCGTGATCATCGGTGCGGTGGTGTTTTTTGGGTTTCTACCGCCCTACATCGAAGCAAAGCGCAACAATGTGATCGATCATACCCCCTTTGACGTATCCGGTGACGCCGCCGCATTGCACGAGACCCTGATTGTCGGCGACCTGCACGCAGACCCGCTGTTGTGGAGCCGTGATCTGACCGAACGCGGCACACGGGGTCAGGTCGATATCCCCCGCCTGATCGAAGGCAACGTTGCTCTGCAAGTCTTTACCGCCGTAACCAAATCCCCGGCCGGGCATAACTATGAGGCAAACTCGGCTGAGGCGTTCGACAACATCACCCTTTTGGCAATCGGGCAGCTTTGGCCCCTGCGCACCTGGGACAGCCTGAAAGAGCGCGCCGTCTATCAAGCCGAAAAGTTGCACCAATTCGAGGCAGCCTCGGATGGGCGCTTGAAGGTTGTCAAAACTCAGGCCGATCTGGACGCTGTTTTGTCCGCACGTGCAACAGGTCAACCGGTTGTCGGTGGCATTCTTGGCATCGAAGGCGCACACGCGCTGGAAGGCGACCTGAGCAATCTGGACACGCTGTTCGATGCCGGGCACCGCGTCTTTGGACTACACCACTTTTTCGACAATGAATTGGGCGGGTCGCTGCATGGGTTTGGCGACACTGGCTTGACCGATTTCGGCCGTCAGGTCGTCACCGAACTGGCTCAGCGCCCTGTGGTCATCGACCTTGCGCATTCCAGCCCACAGGTCGCCCGGGAAGTGATTGCCATGACCGACGTTCCCCTGATTGTCAGCCACGGCGGCCTGCGCGGGTTCTGCCCCGTCAAGCGTAACTTTCCGGACGATCTGATGCAGGATATCGCCGCAACCGGAGGCGTCATCGGCATGGGCTATTGGGCGGATGTGACCTGCGGCGATTTCACTCCGACGGGTATCGCCAAGATGATCAAGGCCGCGATCAAGACCGTGGGCGAGGATCACGTATCGCTGGGGTCGGACTATGACGGCTCGGTCGAGACAGCATTTGATACCTCGGAGCTGGCCGCTTTGACATCGGCCTTGCTGGCGCAGGGTCTGACCGAAACGCAGGTTCGCAAGGTGATGGGTGAGAATATGGTGCGCGTCTTCAGGCAACAATTGCACTAAGTGAAACCTGCACCATAACCGCATGATTTCACTGTTGGGTTTACCGCTTTATTGGGCGGCTTCACGCCCGATTCAAATCGCGACATCCGAATTTCGTGATCCGTTTTCCGACCACCCCCGTACCAATTGTATCGCCGGTGGGAAGTTGTGCCCTTGCAGGCCCTTCCCCAACCAATGGCGACAAACAGGGTGGGAGATGAACCGAAATGCCAGACATGACAGACGGACCAACGATCACGGAACGCGTTATTCAAATCAGCGGGGACCCGGGGACATTCGACAACAACGGAGGCGATTTCGACATCCTCCGCGAAGCCGTTATCGCGGCAGGACTTGCTGGAACATTGGACAGCGACGCGGTCGATCTGACCGTGTTTGCGCCGACCGACGCAGCCTTCGTAGCCTTGGCTCAGGCCTTGGGCTATGGCGGCTCGGATGAGGCCGGAGCGCTTGGGCACATCGTGAAGGCACTGACACTGCTGGGCGGCGGTGATCCCCTGCCCTTGTTGACCAACATCCTCAAATATCACGTCGTCGACGGATCATTTACCAAAGAAGCCGTTGTCGGTCTTGGGGACGGCGCCCAGATCGAAACCTTATTGGGAACAAGTCTGGAACTGAACCTGCTGAGCAACCCTCCAAGCCTCGAAGACGCGGACCCCGGCATTGCGGACCCGGGGCTGATTGCCTTCGACGTCGAGGCCTCGAACGGGATCATCCACGTCCTTGACGGCGTGCTGCTGCCAGTCTCGGTAACCGGCATTCTGGGGCAGAAGAACACGGATTTCATCATTGGCGACGACTCGGACGAGTTTCACTTTACCGGACGCGGTCAGGACTTTGTCCATGGCGGTGGTGGCAATGACTTCATCATCGCCGGGCGCGGCAACGATGTTGCCTTGGGCGGCAGCGGACATGACATCATGTTCGGCGGTCGCGGCAAGGATATCCTGCGCGGTGACGAAGGCGATGACTCCATCTTTGGCGGTCGCGGCAAGGATTTGATCGATGGCGGAGCCGGAGATGATTTTCTGATCGGCGGACGCGGGCATGACATCTTCTTCTTTGACGATGGCGACGGAGAGGACCTCATCCTCGACTTCAAGGTCGGCAAGGACAAGATCGACCTCAGCGCCTATGACGGCATTCACAGCTTCGAGGACATCGAAGACCACATCTCGGGCGGGTTCTACAGCACAACGATCGAGTTGGCGGATGGCGACAGCATAGACCTGATCGGCGTTCGGGCAGGGCAGTTGTCCGAAAGCGATTTCATCTTCGCCTAACGAAAAAAGCCCGCTATTCAAGGCGGGCTGTCTCAGCTTGGGCAGGTCTCAGACCGTGCCCAGCATTCCTTTTTCACGCGCCAGTTCACGCATCTTTTTCTGCAGCTTCTCGAAGGCACGCACCTCGATCTGGCGAATGCGCTCGCGGCTTACATTGTACTGCGTGCTCAGCTCTTCCAGCGTGACGGGCTGATCCATCAGACGGCGCTGAGTCAGGATGTCTTTTTCCCGATCATTCAGCACGTCCAGCGCGGCCGCCAGCAACTCGCGCCGCGCGTCCAGTTCGTCGCGCGCCTCGTAATCGCCGGCCTGGTCGGCATCTTCATCCTCAAGCCAGTCCTGCCACTGCATCGTGCCTTCGCCCTCGGACCCAACGGTCGCGTTCAGCGAGGCATCGCCGCCGGACATCCGGCGGTTCATGCTGATGACTTCTTCTTCGGTCACGCCCAGATCTTCGGCAATCTGTTTGACGTTCTCTGGGCGCAGATCACCCTCTTCCAGAGCACCAATGCGGGCCTTGGCTTTGCGCAGGTTAAAGAACAGCTTTTTCTGCGCCGATGTCGTGCCCAGTTTCACCATCGACCATGACCGCAGGACGTACTCCTGGATCGAGGCACGAATCCACCACATTGCATAGGTCGCCAACCGGAAGCCCTTTTCCGGGTCGAACTTTTTGACCGCCTGCATCAGCCCCACATTGGCCTCGGAAATCACCTCGGCCTGAGGCAAACCATAGCCGCGATAGCCCATGGCGATCTTGGCAGCCAATCGCAGATGCGAAGTGACCATTTTATGCGCGGCTTCAGTATCTTGCTCTTCCACCCAACGCTTGGCGAGCATGTACTCTTCTTCCGGTTCCAGCAGCGGGAACTTGCGAATTTCCTGCATATAGCGGTTCAGACCGCCTTCCGGCGTCGGTGCGGGGAGATTTGCGTAATTTGCCATGTTTCATGTCCCTCCGACAAATGTTTAAGTCGTTAACATAGGATATGGGAATCCGTACCGACTCGTTCAAGAGGTACCGTTAACAGTTTGGAATTAACGTTAGATAAAGGAAATCTAAGAAAGCCTTATTCACGCAACTTTGCGCATTATGTCAGCGGCACGCGCAACTGTTCAATCAGTTTTTGCATGTCGTCTGGCAACTCAGCCTCAAAACGCAGGTTTTCTCCCGTTACCGGGTGTTCAAAGCCCAAAACGGCAGCATGAAGCGCTTGGCGCGGAAAGGTACGGACAGCCTCGGCGGTTGCAACACTGAACGCTTTGGCCGCCAATTTTCGCTTCCCCCCATAAACCGGGTCTCCCACCAGACCATGCCCCGCATGGGCCATGTGAACACGAATCTGGTGCGTGCGGCCGGTTTCCAGCCAGCATTCGATCAACGCCAGCCCGGCCGGGTTGCCAAACGCCTCAACCACGCGTTCTCGCGTCACGGCATGGCGGCCACCGTGAAACAGCACCGCTTGACGTTGCCGGTCGGTCTTGTGACGCGCAAGCTGAGTGGTCAGGCGCATGATGTTGCCGGGCTCAAAGCTGACGCCTTTTACCCCGCGCAGACGGGGGTCATTGGCGTCGGGCACGCCATAGCAGATGGCCCGGTAATACCGCTCGACTGTGTGCGCCTCGAACTGGGCCGCAAGCCCGTGATGCGCTGCATCCGATTTGGCAACGACCAGCAGGCCGCTGGTTTCCTTGTCGATGCGATGCACGATGCCGGGGCGTTTCACCCCACCGACGCCGGACAGGTCATCGCCGCAATGATGCAGCAGCGCGTTTACCAGCGTCCCGTTCGGCGAACCTGGCGCGGGATGCACAACCATGCCCGCCGGTTTGTTGATGACGATCAGGTCGGCGTCCTCGAAGACGACCTCCAGCGGGATGTCTTCAGGGCCGATATGGCTGTCTTCAGCTTCACCCACGGTGATCGTCACTGTGGCGCCTTCGGCAACTTTGGCCTTGGGATCGCGCGCCTGCGCCCCGTTAATCAGCACCGCGCCTTCGTCAATCAACCTGGTCAGCCGCGTACGCGACAGGTTTTCCTCGGCTGGCACATCGCGCGAAAGCGCCTTATCAAGGCGTGGCGGCGGATCGGCCGCAATCTGAAACTCAATCTGACGGGTGCCCATGACTGTCCCTTCCGAACCCCAAGAACCGCAGGAAACGCCACAGCTTCGCCTGCTGCGGAGGATGGTCATGCTGCTGACCGCGGTGATGATTGGCGGGGTTCTAGTGACATTCGCACTGATTGTCATCCGGCTATCGGACAGGACCCCCACCCTGCCCGATCAGGTCGAACTGCCCGACGGCGCCACGGCGCAGGCCGTGACCATCGGCAACAACTGGTACGCGGTGGTGACGGACGACAACCGCATTCTGATCTTTGACAAGACAACCGGCCGCCAGCGTCAGGAAATTACCGTCCAGCCCTGACGCTCAGTTTTCCAACGCCATGCGGAACACGATTTCGGACGCGCGGCGCAGCGCGTCATATTCCTGCGCCGTGTCACGGCGGAATTTCTGATCGTCTTCGCTCAGCTCAACAGGGTCGAACAACTGAGGCCGCTCGGGGAAAAACTCCTGCTGGAATGGCATATCGTGGCGGGCAACGAATTCGTCCAGCCAGGCCCGTTCATCCGGTTCCAAAACGTCGAACCGCCGGATCATGACCGGTTCTTCGACTACGCGCCTACGCAGACGGCGGCTTGCCTGTCGGCCCAGCGCCCGTGTCACAATGCCAAAGGCCTCGCTGGCGGCCCGTGACTGAGACGGGTTCGAGGGCCGGTCAGCCACCCCGCCATCGGGCAAAGACACGCCGATATGCGACATGAAATCATCAACGACATTCCCCTGCACCATCTGAGAACGATCATACAGGAGCGGCGAAACGGCGACCCCCGGAAACGCCTGACGGATTCGATCCAATTTTGCCGAGAAACTGTAGATACCGGGGTCAGCCTTGATCCTGTCCAACAAGTTGCGGACATAGTCGGTTGCGCTGCCCCCCAACCGGCCGTTCTTGGCGCGTTGCTTGTAATCCGCCTCAAGAAAATCAGAATACCTGCGGCAATAATAGGTGATCCGCAACTCGCGCGATGGGATTTCCGCAAAGACCTGCGCCAGCTTGGTCAGATCACAGTTATAGAACATCTCGGACGAAACCAGACAGGCCTGATCTCTGTGCGCCTCGTATTCGATAGCCATAGCCTCGCGAAACATGTCCATCGGCTGATTGGTCTGGTTCATGTGGAAGGCAATGATGTTGTGGCTTATCGCAAGACGCCCCTGCCCTTCATGGCGCCGCCGTCCGGTTTCCATATAGCGCAGCCCCACATCGGCAAGCAGAGCCCTGTTCTGCTGCACAAAGCCCTGAAGCGCGGTCGTGCCGGTCTTGGGCATACCCAAATGCAGCCAGAGCATCAGATGCCTCCTGTTTCAGATGTGGTCCCGCTCATTCGTTTAGACTGGCCGCAAAATCCGCCGTCATCCGCTGCATCAGCTCCTGCATGTCGGGCTGTTCGCGAAGTTGCGCAATCTTCTGTCTGTGCAGGTCACAGGACATGTGGTGCAGCCGGGCTGTCTCGGGGTCCGCGAGCAATTCGTAGTACTGCTCACGCTTGCGGTCGAGGATGGCATCGATTGAACCGTCTTCCTCGGCGTTGTGGTTCATCATGTCCCAATACTCCATGCCAAGGCTTTCCCCCGTATGGTGGGCACGACCGCGCAGTTTCTTGACCAGATAGCTTTCGCAGGATTTCAGCGCATAGTGGTTGATCTGCACCAGATCATAGCCAATGGAATCCCGCGCAGAACGCCAACTGCCGGTAAAGTACCGGTCCGGCATCAACTGCCCCGATCCGTTGTACCAATGGCATTCCTCCATGGACTCGACCGTGGGTCGCTTTGGCCGGTGAACCCCCAGCGTGTCCCAAAGCTCGCGCCGGAACATCGTCTTGAAACCCCAAGCCTGCGGCGGGCGAGATTTTTGCTGCGGCGCCGCGCGCCGGAACTGATCCGACAGGAACCGGTCTTCGTACCGCACGACACCCGCATTCCCGAACAGACGCCATGTCATCGATATCATTTTGGCATCCGGCACTGCATCAGTCAGCGCCCGCAGCGTGCTGTCCCCGGTCTTGACGTTGATGTGTTCGTCGGCATCGATCACAACCACCCAGTCTTGGGGCCGCGCGATCTCCATCTTCAGGAATTTTCTATAGGCCCGTTTCTGCGGGTTGCTCTGGCGGCGTGCATTGTTGTCGACATGGGTCAGGATGCCCCTTTCATCCAGCCGCTTTAGCAGCGCATCCGTGCCATCGGTGCAGTCATTGGTCATCACGACAATCTGGTCGATACCGATCGCACGGCAATGGGCCACCCACTCCAGCACAAAGGGACCCTCGTTTTTCATCGGGGTCACGCTGATGTATCGGGGATCGTGGTCGGACACTTACTCGCCTCGTGTTTTACCGCTTATTGAACTTGCGCCCAAAATCCTGCGGTTTTCGCTCGGGCCACAGACTAGGCTTACCCGGCGCAACAGCCAAGAGGTATCCAGCATCGTTTTGAACGCCTGTGCCATTCTCATCAGGTCCGGGCCAACTGGTTTGCAAAACGCTTGAACGGCGGAAACAGGTCATTCGCCTTTTGCAGATAGGGCCGCGCCTTGCCCTTTTTGCCGCGCCGCAGGTATATCTGCCCGGCTTCACCCTGAATGACCGCCGAATTGTCATCGAGGTCAGCCGCCTGAATGATCTGGTTTTGCCCTTGCTCGACGGCCTCATTCCGTTCCAGAAACTTCCCCATCGCAAAGACCAGAAACGGGTTTCCGGGATCGCAGGCCAAGGCCTCGGCCAGTGTCATCCGGGCGCGGGGCAAATCGCCATCCGCCTCATAAAGCGTCGACAACCTTTTGTGATAAAGCGGTTTTTCCGGCCAGCCCGATGTGATTTTTCGCATTTCATCAATGGCCTGCGACAGGGTGACGGCGCCCAAATGCCAATGCAGCATAGTTCTGCCCCCCAGAACACCCGGATCATCAGAGGTGATACCGTCGAGGGTGTCGAACCCTTCGCTCAAACGCTCCAAACGGGCGCGATCGTCAAGAATTCTGCGGGCTTTTTGATCCAGGGCCAGATCAGCCCAATCCATCAAGACGAAATCGAAATTGCAGGGCTGCCGGACCAGAACCTTGTGCTGCACCAGATACAGGTTGTTGAACGGTGGGAAGCGCCGCCGCCGAACCTGTCTCTGTACCGGCCAGTCCGTCGGTGGAAACAGGCGGGCGGAAATCTGATCGCGGTACAACATTCTGGACGCCAGCACCGCCACATCGGGGCGCAACGGCTTGCCCCAGAACGCCCGCGCCAAGTACCGGCTGGCCGACCACCGCTTCTTTTGCGCCCCCAGCGTGGCCGCGCGCAACGCAAGCAAAACCGCATAGTCCTCGGACCACAGGTTTTTGTTGTCCAACCCGCGTGCGGCTAGCTTTTCGCATTCCTTCCACTTGGACAGGTAGAAACAATTTATCGCCTGCAAAAGCGGCATGAATGCGTTGTCGGCATCTGCCTCAAGAATGGGTTTGGCCAGATCGTAGGCAGTTTCAATTTCATCCTGCGCGGACAGGTACTGCGCGGCCTTAGCATAGATATGGGCCGCCTCAGACGGGTTCAGAAAGGCAGTGGGACCTTTGGAAACGCGGTCAACAACACAACGATTGGCTACAGAGATTTCTTCTTCAGCCAAGACATCCTTGAACACCAAACGTTGCCGCCCCGATATTCGCGCAGCGGCCATTGAGAACGCCGATATGTACGGCGCCACCACCTGCCCGGCCCGTGACATCGTATACAGCTCGAGAAAGTCGCGCTGCGCCCGCGTCATGTCCGAAACATCCGCGATGTCCGACATCTGCAACAATTCAGGGTAACGCTTCTGGAACCGGGCGATCAGTTCGGGTTGATCCGAGAACATGATGGCCGTTTGCCCGGTGGTTTTACTCAGATGCGCCTCGTACAACTCTTCCGGTTCGATCTTTGCGGGCCAGGTCGTGTGCTTCCAGGGCAATCCGTTCAGAATATCTCCGCGGCGGATGTGATAGGCCGACACGCCTTGCCCCGACAACTTTTCATCCGCGCGGGCCATAATGGCGCGGATCTCGTCCGTGAAACCGATCTGATGGATGAACTCCCGGTATCGCGGGCGGATCGCCTCGATGTCCTCCCAAGGGAAGGCCAGCACCTCGAATCCCTCCTCGACCAGGACCGAGCGGCCCGCGTTGAGATGCGCAATTAGACGATCCGGGGTCTTGTCTCCCTGAAAGGCCCAGATCGGCAGGGCCTTTTGGGCAAGACGATCGAATTCCTTGCCGCTGAGAAAGCGCGCATCCATCCAGTTCCGCGCGAACAACTCCTGCGGCTGATCCAGCTCGGGCGCGTCCGATCCTTGCGGAAACCAGTTTACCTTGTAGGTAGTGCTGAAATCCTCGGCCAGACGGATGCAGGTCAGCATCATCAGCAGGCGCGCGCCCATGCGGTCTTTGCGCTGTCCGATGAACACCCCTTTTGCAGGCATCATTGAGAGCTTTCGGCCAAAGCAGCGCGTCGCAACGCCCGGAACCTCTGGCGGGCCTGTCGGACCAGTTGGGGGTGACGCTCACCTGCCTGCGCCGCGATGGCGCGCATGACCATCGGCAGGCCGCGGCGCGCGCGCATCATCCGATAAAACTCCTCTGGCTGCAGCGAACCGTCCATCGCCTTCAGCATCACCGGCTTGAGGATATCCAGCTTGCGCAGCATCGGGGCCGCAAAGTGGTTCGAAAACCACGTCTTGAGCAATACCACGTTTTCGCCCTGCAGCCGCGTGACCTGCTGCCGGTCGAGGTCGAAAAACGGATCATAGAACACATAGACCTTGCCCGCCTTTTTCACCGTCTGCGCCGCGTCGGCCAAAGGCAGGTCCCAGTCCTGAACCTGACCAAAGCGATACCGGGTCTCCCACGGGACCAGACGTTCATCCAGCGTGGTCTGCGGGTTAAACGCGATCACGTTTGCACCAGGAACCAACTCGGAAAAGGCCAGCGCCCCGAACCCGCCCATCGAGGCGCCAGCAAAGACGACCTGATCGAACTGGTCGAAAAACCCCTCGGCCGCGCGGTTCTGGAAATACGAGATGATCTCGGGGTCGCGGTACCACGCCTTGGTACGCGCAAAGACCCCCATGTGGGACCAGCCCTCATCGCGGAAGAACTTCCAGCCCCAGGGTTCGCGCGCAAAGGACAGGTCGTTGGCATTGGCGATATTGTCGAAACTGACGACCAGTTGCGACGCAGAGCGTTGATGGAAAAGCACCGAATGACGTTCGAGCTTTTGCAGGAAACCAGCGCCGTCCCCGCCGGGGTACAGCTCGACGAACCACGGCGGCGCGGGATCGGTCAGAATACGCTCGTACCCCGTCTTGCGATCGGGGTGTTCTGGTTTCAGCTGCTCTTTCGAAAGGTCGTCTGCCATGATCCTCAGATGAGATTATCCGCCAGCCACATCCGGAAATCCACCCAATCCGGGCGCATTTTGATTTCGGCGATCTTGGCGCGGTGCCAGTCGCAGGCCTGCCTGTGCAAGTCGCTCAGCACCGGATCTGCCTTCAACTCTTCCAGCAGCGGTGCTGCCCGACGCGCAATCGGTTGAATGGATGGGTCGGTTTCTTTGTTGGCATTCATGTCCTGCCAATAGGATTGCCCCTGATCCACCTTGATATGGTTGGTTCGGCCCCGGTCACGCTTGATCAGAAAGCCATCCAGCGACCGGACCGAATAGTGGTGAAGCCGCCCAAGCGAATGGTCGAACCCACGCCAGGCCCGCCACCCCACCTTTTCCGCCGGGAACAGATTACCGCCGGCGTCGGACCAGGCAACCTCACCTTCCTTGCCCTCTTCTATGCCCTTCGGACGATGCGGCCCAAAGCGGGTGAACTTGCCGTTGTTGCGGAACAGGGTTTTCAGACCGTAGGCCCGGCCCGAGTGATAAGGAAACTCCTGATCCCCCATCTCGAAGGCTTCGGTCACCGGCCGGTCTTCAAAGCTGATATTGCCCGAGCTTCCAAACAGCTTCCACGCGAATGAGATCGCATCCACCGGCTGACCCGCGCGGGTTTCGACCTCAGAAATCAGAGCGTCAAAGCTGTTGTCGCCATGACGGATGTTCCAGAACTCATCCACGTCCAGACACAGCAGCCAATCGGCTTCCTTGACCTTGGGCTGACGCCGCGCCCGCCGCAACATCTGATGTTGCGGGTTACCGCCCTCTTTCACCTCGTTCGGGACATGGGTGGCCAGCCCCAATTCCTGCAATCGGCGGGCAATATCATCGGTGCCGTCGTCGCAGTTATTGGTAAAGATCACAAAGTGATCGACCCCCAGCGTTTTGTGGAACGCGACCCATTCCAGCATATAAGGGCCTTCGTTCTTCATCGTGGTGAATACGGTAATGGCCTGCGACATCAACACTTCCCGATCTGTATTGATGTTCGTCATACACAACCCGGCAGACATGGGCGAGACAGGAAATCGCGATATCGATAATCCGACGTAAACTGGTGCGCGTCTACCCGCCTTGGGTCCCCCCGGACCTTATGAATAGGACAACAGAAGCAAGTTCCGCTGACGCGGACACACTCGGAAAATCCATTTAAAGAGTCGTACCGACCTTTCAACAGCAGCTAAGCTTATGAAGGAGTTTAAGGTCCAACCGATTGATCCTAGGGTTCCAGCTACGTCCTATCATCATCAGTTACCGGCTGAGCGATTGGATTATCCAATAGATGTAAACATTTAAGGAATACAGCGCCTAAAACTCTATGCTCAAAACATGAACGGAAGCGCAAGTAAAAACCTATATTTTT
Organism: Ruegeria sp. AB10; assembly: GCF_056542745.1. Classification (NCBI taxonomy): domain Bacteria; kingdom Pseudomonadati; phylum Pseudomonadota; class Alphaproteobacteria; order Rhodobacterales; family Roseobacteraceae; genus Ruegeria; species Ruegeria sp. AB10. The sequence continues at coordinate 479,824 of NZ_JBQGAI010000001.1, forward strand.
CAAATGTTTCGAGCTTTTCAATAGTGTGCTATTTTAGTGGCGCGAAAATTAAAAGATGAGTTTTCTAGCGTGGGAGATTTTAGTATGGCGCGTAAAGAGATGGCACTACCGTTAGAGGATGTGGAGAGAATTTACGAAGAAAACATCACAAAACTAGATATGGATGAATTGGATGTTTCGCCTGATGAAAGAGAGGAAATTACTAACCTTCAAAGAAGCACCTCCGGTAACGAATTTCTGAAATCAATTTTTAAGTATGAGTCTGTTCCGCAAAAACATCCGTTTCTTACCGACATGGATAGGACAATGGACCTAACTATGAAGCTCCCTGTAATTCATGATCCTGGAACTGGGCAGGTCAAGGTCAAATCCTACTTGGTTTTAGACCTCGTGAAGCTAGCCGGGTTCGCGCTCGCTTTGCCTGCAATAGTGACCAGTAAAGGAGGCGTGCTGATTGTGGCGGGGGTGCTTGGTCTTGCTATCAATGTATCCTCCGCGGCGCAGACCAAGCTTGAATTTGACGAAGGCTGTTACTTTGTCGCGCTTTGGAACTTGTATGAGCGGAATGGAAGAAAACCAGTTAAAGAGGAATTGTTGCTGGAATCCACAAACGAAATAATTCGGAGAAGCACTAGTTCCGAGATCACAATGGAGAGGATTTGTGCAATTTCGACCAAACTCAGCCGTGCTAAGATTGTTAAACTAGTGAGCGGAAAAGTGACCCCAGAAATGAGGCTAATTGTTAAACGCGATTGAATTTTTTTGTGTGCGGTCAATGAGTGTATCAAACTTTTCGTGCATCAGATGAATCCCCAATCGAGGAAGATCAGACACCACTATTCGGCTGCAAAAAGCTTAAGTAAGATGTAAATTATTTAAATTGTTGGATATGAATTGAAACTTGAAACCGCAATGCCAAATGCCTTCCAAAAAGGCGCTGAGACGACAGGGGCCCTCAAAGATACCTCAGAGCCCGACCCTATCACCAAACTCTTAACTCCACTCAGCGAGTCTCTCGGGGATTCTCTGGACACGCTGCCAGACGACGCTTTGTCGATCCTTGGCCCCGAACTCTTTGATCAGGCAAATAAGGAACTGAGCCAACGTCCACAGAGTCGAGAAGCCAACAACCGCTCTGGAACGCTTGTCAACGCCACTGACGGATACATGCGGTTCTTCTACCGCGACGAGAAGAGTAGAGCGCGGCACATGGACCAGAACATTGTCGGGCTGGTTTACCCTTGCTCTAAGACTGACGCGGAGAAGCGGCATTTGCCTTGGGGACTCTTGGATACCGTCTGCTTCGGTCATCCAGCGGTGAGCCGTATCCCTAACGGTATTCCCTTCTTGCGGGTTTTGTCGTTCAACTTGTTTGATCACAGGCTCAGGCATTGAACCCCCACCGAAAGAGGCTAAAATTTCCGGCAAGACCTCTTTTCGCCTGAACAAAGCCTCAGCTAAGTTCTGCGTTCCGATATCCCGCACGATCTCTTTTTTTCAATGATAGCTTGATATTCGTTGGGAACTGCGATGCTGACCGCGTAACCCTTGCCCCTCCTAAAGAGGCCCCTTGGCGCCCGCACACCCACCTCAAAAGGCTCAATTTACCGTAACATTCGGCGGAGAAACTTGTTGAAAATCAATTATTTGGTGCGGTCGAGAAGACTCGAACTTCCACGGGAGTTACCCCACAGCGACCTCAACGCTGCGCGTCTACCAATTCCGCCACGACCGCACTGCCAGTGACTTGGTAGAGGGGCGTATAGACGCTGATGATCGGGATGTGAAGAGGCAAAAAACACGCCGGTTTGAATTCCCCGCCCGCGCCCATATCTATAGCTGCACATCACCCCCATCACCTTGTCAGGAGTCCGGACATGACCACCCCCGATCCTCGCCCCGTCGTTCAGATCGACATTGTTTCGGACATCGTCTGCCCCTGGTGCATTGTTGGATTTAGACAGCTTGACCTGGCGCTAAAGCAGGAAAACGTGCTGGCGCATCTCAGGTGGCATCCGTTCGAACTGAACCCCACCATGCCGCCCGAAGGTCAGAACCTGCGCGCGCATATCATGGAGAAATATGGAACGACCGCCGAACAGAGCCAGCAGGCCCGGGATCGACTGACGCAGTTGGGCGCAGAACTGGGGTTCGCATTCAACTTCGACGATGACAGCAGAATGGTAAACACCTTTGCGGCGCACCAATTGCTGGACTGGGCGGAAACTCAGGGCCGTCAACATCCGCTGAAACTGGCTCTGTTCCTGGCGCATTTCACCGACCAAAAGGACGTCTCGCAGACTGATGTCCTGCTTGATGCGGTTACGGCCGCCGGACTGGACGCCGACGCCGCGCGATCGGCGCTCGAATCCGGTGCATATACCGCCAAAGTGCGCCAAAAGCAGGAGTTCTGGACCAGTCGGGGCATCTCGGGCGTTCCGTCAATGGTGTTTGGTGGCAAATATCTTGTGACCGGAGCGCAGGGTACAGACACCTATGCCCAGATTCTGCAACGCTGCCTGACCGAGGCCGCCTGACCCCTTTTCCTTAGCACATCCACGCGATATGGAACCGTCATGGAATGGAAGATTACCGACGGGTTAACCGACTATACAGAGGCCGTCGCCTTCATGGAGGCGCGGGTGGCTGCGATCGCTGCAGGCGAAGCGGACGAATGCGTTTGGCTGCTGGAACATCCGCCGCTCTATACCGCCGGAACATCGGCTCGGACCGAGGACCTGACGGACCCTGACCGCTTCCCGGTTTATGAGGCCAAACGTGGCGGGGAATACACCTATCACGGCCCCGGCCAGCGCGTGGCCTATGTCATGCTGGACCTGAACAAGCGCGGCAAGGACGTGCGGGGTTTTGTCAAACAGCTGGAAAACTGGGTCATCGCTGCGTTGGCGGAATTCAACGTGCAGGGTGAAATTCGCGACGGCCGCGTCGGTGTCTGGGTGCGCCGGGATGACAAGCCTCTGACCGTCACCGGCCAGCCCGCCGAAGACAAGATCGCCGCCATCGGTCTGCGCCTGCGCAAATGGATCAGCTTTCACGGCATCTCGATCAATGTCGAACCGGATCTCGAGCATTTCTCGGGCATCGTCCCATGCGGTATCACCGAACACGGCGTCACGTCACTGGTCGATCTGGGCTTGCCTGTGACAATGGCGGATGTCGATGTCGCCTTGAAAAAAACCTTCTCGGATTGCTTCCAGCCGGTCAAAGCCTGACCCGGCAACGAATCGCTGACAGCCAAAATCGCGAGTAACAATCCCTTCCCGCTGGGATTTTTGTTTCCGAACCTGAACGCAATCCACCATTTTGCCCAAAAGTTTTGGGTTTTATTCGGTGAAAGCTCACTCCGAAGAATACAAATCGCGCGTTAACGGGTACTCTATTCTTACCGTTCTAGAGTGAGTGGTGTGTTAAACCGGTGATCCCGGGCAATCCGGGTTTTCGGAAAAGTGTTTGGTTACGAGTCTGCCGTTCCGACCCCAAATCGGAACGGCAATTCCTTTTCAGACCTGACGCAAATCGTGATGCCCAAATCGGGGCGGTGCCGTGCAGGCCTGTTCCGCCCGTTCCAGCTCCAGCGTCACGTGGCCAATCCCGAACCCGGATTTCAGCGCTTCCTTCACAGCCAGCCGTATGTCATCCGCATCCGTCCAGTGCAGGGCAGCGATCTCGAGATGCGCGGTCAGGGCTGGCTCGCGCTCCTGCATGCTCCAGAGGTGGATGTGGTGAACGCCAGCAACGCCGTCTGTCGCCTCGATGGCGGCGGCAACATCTTCGGGGATCAGATCGGACGGCGCACCCAGCATCAGAACCCGGATGGTTTCTCCGATCTCGGATTTGACGTGCCACAGGATGTAGACCGCGATCAGGATCGTGACCGCTGGATCGACCCAGGTCCAGCCGAACAGGATCACGGCGGCGCCCGCGATGATGACCGCCACCGACCCCAACGCGTCGGCCACGTTGTGAATGAAGGCTGCGCGAATGTTCATGCTGTCCTTCGCCATCGTATAGGTCAGCGCGGCGGTTATCAGGTCGACGATCAAAGCAAGGGCTGCGATCCAGACCACCATCCATCCATTGACGGGTTCGGGCTGGAAAAACCGCATGATGCCTTCGTACATCAGGTAGACCGACAGCATGACCAGCGTCGTGTAGTTGATCTGCGCCGCGACCACCTCGGCGCGCCCATATCCAAAGCTCATGCGCGGATCGGCGGGGCGGCGGGCGATCTTGCGGGCAAAGAACGCGATGATCAGCGCGATGGCGTCCGAGAAATTGTGCAGCGCATCGGCGATCAGCGCCAAAGACCCCGAGAGTATTCCGCCAATGACCTGCGCAAAGGTCAGCAGCATGTTGACCGCTATCGCGCCGGCAACGCGCTTGTCGCCTGTCGTGGGGTCAATGTGAGTGTGCCCGTGGTGATCGTGTGGCATCTTACCGGTGTTCCTTGTTTCGGTTGCCCACCCCATGTAATTCCTCTAGCCACTAGAGGTTCAAGAGGCGAAATAGGAAAAATGTACTCGATCGGAGAGCTGTCCCGCCGCACGGGTGTCAAGGTGCCCACAATTCGGTTTTACGAGGACAAGGGCCTGCTGCCCAAACCGCACCGAACAGCCGGGAACCAGAGGCGATATGATGATGCCGCCCTGAACCGCCTAAGGTTCATTCGCCACGGGCGCGATCTCGGCCTGCCGTTGGCCGATGTCGAAGCGTTGCTGTCTTTAGAGGGCGCGCGTGGCTCCGATCTGGATCGGGCGCACGAAATCGCTGAACGGCAGTTGATTGACCTGCGGGACCGGATCACGCAACTGCGCAAGCTCGAGGCCGAATTGACCCGTATTGCCGCAGCCTGCGATGGTGGGCACGACCATGTTTGCGCCGTACTCCACGCGTTTGGTGACCACGGCGCATGTCTGGGGCCGCATGATAGCAAAGACTGATCAGACCAGCGCCGCTTTGATCCTTTCCGCGTGCTGCGCGATCAGATCGAAGTCGCCCATCTGGCCGGGCGCTCGCAGCGACACGCCCTCGTAACGAGGCAGGATGTGGAAATGCAGATGGAAGACCTCTTGCCCGCCCGCGGCCTCGTTGAATTGCTGGACGGTGACTCCGTCGGCGTCAAAGGCCTTGACCACTGCATTCGCCAGTTTCTGCGTTGTTGAAACCACTGCGGCCAACTGTTCGGGCGACGCATCCAGCAGGTTTCGGCAGGGTGTTTTGGGGATCACCAGCAGATGCCCGTCCGACCGCGGCATGATATCCATGAAGGCCAGCGTATCTTCATCCTCGTACACGCGGGTCGAGGGGATCTCTCCGCGCAGGATCTTGGCGAAGATGTTGTCGGGATCGTAGGCGGCCATATCAAGTCTCCGATTTCGGGTATTGTGCGTAGTTCTGCGGCCCCCACCCTCCTGGGTCAAGGCGGAACTCTGCCAAGCCGCGCGAATGATCTTTTGCCGCCCCTTGAAATAACAGAAGCAATCGCCAGATATGCCCTGTTCATGGCCAGGATTTCGCGGGTTTTCCTCCGACCCGCGACAATTAATCTTGATCCAGATCAAACTCGGCCATTGAAGGCGCCTCTTTCGCATTCTAAAACCAGCAATAATACCGCGCGCCGGAGAGGTCTGGCTGCGCGGTCAGTTGCAACAGGAGGCACCTATAATGGCAGACGCAGCCATTCATGGTCACGACCATGAAGACCAGCGCAGCTTTTTCCAGCGCTGGTTCATGTCGACCAACCACAAGGACATCGGGATTCTCTACCTGATCGTTTCGGCATTGGCCGGTCTGATCTCGGTTCTGATGACCGTTTACATGCGGCTCGAGCTGATGCACCCCGGTGTTCAGTACATGTGCCTGGAAGGCTTCATGGCCGACCCATGTACCCCCAACGGGCATCTGTGGAACGTGATGATCACCTATCACGGTGTTCTGATGATGTTCTTCGTTGTCATTCCCGCCCTGTTCGGCGGATTTGGCAACTATTTCATGCCGTTGCAGATCGGCGCGCCGGATATGGCGTTCCCGCGGATGAACAACCTGTCCTTCTGGCTGTACGTCGCCGGTACCTCGCTGGGCGTGGCGTCGCTGCTTAGCCCCGGTGGGAATGACCAGCTCGGCTCGGGCGTTGGTTGGGTTCTGTACCCGCCGCTGTCCACGACCGAGGGCGGCATGTCCATGGACCTTGCGATCTTTGCCGTACACGTATCGGGCGCCTCCTCGATCCTCGGCGCGATCAACATGATCACCACCTTCCTGAACATGCGTGCCCCAGGCATGACCCTGTTCAAGGTGCCGCTGTTCAGCTGGTCGATCTTCGTCACTTCGTGGCTGATTCTGCTGTCGCTGCCGGTTCTGGCGGGCGCGATCACCATGCTGCTGATGGACCGCAACTTTGGGTTCACCTTCTTTGATCCGGCCGGTGGCGGTGACCCGATCCTGTATCAGCACATCCTGTGGTTCTTCGGCCACCCGGAAGTGTATATCGTGATCCTGCCCGGCTTCGGCATCATCAGCCACGTCATTGCGACCTTCTCGCGCAAGCCGATCTTCGGGTATCTGCCAATGGTCTGGGCGATCATCGCAATCGGTGTTCTGGGCTTCGTCGTGTGGGCGCACCACATGTATACCGTTGGTATGTCGCTGCGTCAGCAGGCCTACTTCATGCTGGCCACGATGGTCATCGCGGTGCCCACAGGCGTTAAGGTGTTCTCGTGGATCGCGACCATGTGGGGCGGGTCCATCGAGTTCAAGACACCGATGCTGTTCGCCTTCGGCTTCCTGTTCCTGTTCACCGTTGGCGGTGTGACCGGTGTGGTTCTGTCGCAGGCCGGTATCGACCGCGCCTATCACGACACCTACTACGTGGTTGCTCACTTCCACTATGTGATGTCGCTGGGTGCCGTCTTTGCGATCTTTGCGGGTGTGTACTTCTACTTCTCGAAGATGACCGGTCGTCAGTACTCGGAATTCTGGGGCAAGGTTCACTTCTGGCTGTTCTTTATCGGCGCCAACCTGACCTTCTTCCCCCAGCACTTCCTGGGTCGTCAGGGCATGCCGCGCCGCTACATCGATTACCCCGAGGCATTCGCCCAGTGGAACTTTGTGTCGTCGATTGGTGCGTTCATCTCGTTTGCCTCGTTCCTGCTGTTCTTCGGCATCGTGATCTACGCCCTGCTGCGCGGCGCGAAAGAGACCCGTCCGAACCCGTGGAACGAATACGCGGATACGCTGGAATGGACCCTGCCCTCGCCGCCGCCCGAGCACACGTTCGAGCAGCTGCCCAAGCAGGAAGACTGGGACAAGGGCCACGCGCACTGATCCCTGCCAAACCCAAAGAAAACCCCGCCAATTCGGCGGGGTTTTTTCGTTACCGCTCCGGACCGCAGCCCAAAAGTCGCCAGAACCGCCAAAATCGGCTATCCTGTCAGAGTTTAGACATCCGGCAACTCGGGGGTATCACATGCCCGAAATTGATTTTTGGTATTCTATAGGCAGTACATACAGCTTCCTGACGATCATGCGTCTGGACGACTGGTGCGCGGAACACAGCGTCTCGGTGAAATGGCGGCCGTTCAATGTGCGCAGCGTGATGAAGGACCAGCAGAATATCCCGTTTGCCGGCAAGCCGGTGAAATCCGCATATATGTGGCGGGATATCGAGCGCCGGGCTGCAAAGTACCGCATCCACGCCAACTTGCCCGCGCCCTACCCGATCTCGGACCTGGCGCTGGCCAATCAGGTCGCCTTGCTGGGCATGGGCGATGGCTGGGGCAAGAATTTCACCCAGACGCTGTATCGCATCTGGTTCGAGGAAAACAACGAAGCTGGTAGCGAATCCGCCATCACCGAAGCACTGCACAGGTGCCAGCAGGACCCGCGTCTGGTGCTGGCCCGCGCCCGCAGCCCCGATACCGTCGCAGCACTTGAGGCCGAAACGGAACATGCCGCGAAACTCGGGGTTTTCGGAGCCCCCAGCCTTGTCGTCAACGGTGAAGTTTTCTGGGGTGATGATCGGCTGGACGACGCGCTGTCATGGTCGCGCGTCGGCCATGTGACCTGATCATTTCCCTTCGACCCGCACCCTTGTTGCGCTAGCTTTCAACCATGCCATACCGATGGAATCAGACCTCTGAAACCGAACAGGAGCTGCGCCTTTGGCCGCATAACTCGTTGCCGCGGCGTGGGGCGATGATCGTGATCCTGTCGGTGTTTCTGTTTGGGCTGATTCCGCTGCTGGCGGTGCTGGGATCGGTGATCCTGTGGGGCCTGCTGCCCTTCCTGTTGCTGACCGTTCTGGGCCTGTGGCTGGCCATCCTGACCAACTATCGCGCCCGCAGCGTGTTCGAGATTCTGACCCTGACCGGCACCAAGGCGCATCTGATCCACCATGACCCACGTTCGGGCCAGCAAGAATGGACCTGCAACCGCTATTGGGCCCGGCCCGAGATGCACAAACACGGCGGACCTGTTCCAAACTATGTCACGCTGACCGGAGACGGGCGCGAAGTGGAAATCGGAGCGTTCCTGTCCGAGGACGAGCGTATCGCGCTATACGACGACCTGATACAAAAACTGCGCGAACCGGTCGCGCAGTAAATGCAGTCACAACATTTGAATGTTTTCAGCAGCCGCCGTTCGACGCGGCGCACAGGTGGTCCTTGACCATCGGGCCGACCTTGCCGAAATCCATCTGGCCGGTGTAGCGGGTCTTGAGTTCGCCCATGACCTTGCCCATGTCGCGGATCGATCCCGCTCCGGTGGCGGTAATCGCCGTCTGAATGGCTTTGGAGACCTCGTCGTCATCCAACTGCTTGGGCAGGAATTCCTCGATAACCTCGACCTCGCGCAGTTCCCGCTCGGCCAGGTCCAGCCGTCCGCCCTCTTCATAGGCGCGGGCGCTTTCCTTGCGCTGCTTGGTCATTTTTCCAAGGATTTCAAGAACCTCGGCGTCGCCGCAACCCTTGGCCTCTTCATTGTCGGAGGCGCGCGAAGCGATATCGCGGTCTTTGATTGCAGCGTTAATCAACCGCAGCGTCGACAAACGCTCGGCATCTTTGTCTTTCATTGCTTGCTTCAGGGCAGAGTTCACCCGTGATCGCATATCCATATGATCTGTCCATCCCCATGGAAAAGGAACCCCGACCATATCGAAACAAAAAGCGCGATACAACCAGAAGTGAATATTGCTAACCTCTTGATTTTCCACAATAGCGCAAAATTTCAACAGACTTGACCCAGCGCCGCAACCCCCTTAGTTATGCGCCGATTTACCCAGCAGGAGAGTCGCCCGATGGCCCAGAACGCCCCGTCCAAGCCCACCGCATGTCTGGCATTGGCCGACGGTACACTGTTCTACGGGATGGGTTTCGGCGCCACCGGTCAGACTGTGGCCGAGCTGTGCTTTAACACCGCCATGACCGGATATCAGGAGATCATGACCGATCCCTCGTATGCCGGGCAGATCGTCACCTTCACCTTCCCGCATATCGGCAATGTCGGCGTGAACCCCGAGGATGACGAAACCGGTGATCCTGTTGCCGCCGGGATGGTGGTCAAATGGGACCCGACCGAGCCGTCGAACTGGCGCTCGGCCGAAGAGCTGAAGACCTGGCTGACCCGTCGTGGCCGCATCGCCATCGGCGGTGTGGATACCCGCCGCCTGACCCGCGCCATCCGTCAGCAAGGCGCGCCGCATGTGGCGCTGGCCCATGACCCCGAGGGTAATTTCGACATTGAGGCTCTGGTCGCCGCCGCACGCGGCTTTGCGGGGCTGGAAGGAATGGATCTCGCCAAAGAGGTCACCTGCGCACAAAGCTATCGCTGGGACGAGATGCGTTGGGCCTGGCCCGATGGCTATACCCGTCAGGACGCCCCCGCACACAAGGTTGTTGCCGTGGATTTTGGCGCCAAGCGGAACATTCTGCGCTGCCTCGCCTCGGCTGGCTGTGATGTAACCGTGCTGCCCGCCACCGCGACAGCGGCGGAAGTGCTGGCTCACAATCCAGATGGCGTCTTTCTGTCCAACGGTCCCGGCGACCCGGCGGCCACTGGTGAATACGCCGTACCAATGATCAAAGAGGTTCTGGACACAACCGACCTGCCCGTCTTTGGCATCTGCCTTGGCCACCAGATGCTGGCGCTGGCCTTGGGCGGTCAGACCGTCAAGATGAACCACGGCCACCACGGCGCCAACCACCCGGTCAAGGATATGGAGACAGGCAAGGTCGAGATCACCTCGATGAACCATGGTTTTGCGGTGGATGCGCAGTCTTTGCCTGAGGGCGTGGTTGAGACCCACCGGTCGCTGTTTGACGGCTCGAACTGCGGCATCCGCATGACCGACCGACCGGTCTATTCGGTGCAGCACCACCCCGAGGCCTCGCCCGGCCCGCAGGACAGTTTCTACCTGTTCGAACGCTTTGCCGACGCGATGGCGGACAAGAAAGCCACTGCATAAACAGCGTTTTGATCAGAGTTAACCCGCTGTTAACCTTAATTGAGCAACCCTGACGCCTGCTAATCGCGTCAGGGTTGTTTCGTTATGGTCGAACTGAACCTGCAGCATTTCGCGCACGCCGCGCCGATACCTGCTCAGGAACGCAAGCCTTTGGGGGCTTGTCTTGTCGACCGTGGCCTGATCACAAAAGCACAGCTGGACGAGGCACTGTTTCTGCAATCCTGGCAACAAGCGCCACTGGGTGAAATCCTGGTGGCCGAGGGCTGGGTCAGCCGTCAGGACGTGCTTATCGCCCTATCCGAGCAAACCGGCCTGCAGATCGCCGATCTGGACAGCTTACCCCCACCCTCCGATCTGTGCCGGATCAAGCCTGTTGACTTCTGGCTGGCACATAATGCCATCCCGTGGCGGCAGCTGGGGCCCATTCTATTGGTCTGCACGGCGCGGCCCGATCTGTTCCCGGACGTGCAAACCGAACTGGAGGATACCGGCTACACAATCATCCCCGTGCTCGCCGTCGCAGATCAGATCGACGACGCAATCGCGCGCGTGTTCTCTTCCCCTCTTGCTGAGGCGGCCGAAGCCCGGGTGGACCTTGACCAGAGCTGCCGGTCCTGGACGCCGCGATCCCGCGTCGGCCCCGCAGTCACGCTTGTGGGCCTTATTACATTGTTTGCCGCCTTTCCAATGACCGGGTTTGCCGTTCTGGTCGCGGTTGCCGTGGTCAGCCTGATCCTGTTTCTGTGTCTCCGCCTAGCTGGCCTGCTGAACTACATCTGGCATCACCGGACACGCCGTAGCAAAACACCACCCCCCAGCCCGCCATTGGCATTACCCTGTGTCTCCATCATGGTGCCGCTCTATAAAGAGAGAGAGAGATCGCCGGCGCCCTGATCCGGCGGCTGCGGCGGCTGACTTACCCCAAGGCGTTGCTGGATGTCATTCTGGTGCTGGAAGAAACCGACGAAGTGACGCGGTCCACATTGGCGCAAGTCCATTTGCCCAGCTGGATCAGAACCGTCGAGGTGCCCGCCCTGAACGGTCTGACCACCAAGCCGCGCGCGATGAACTATGCACTGGATTTCTGCCGGGGCGACATTCTGGGCGTCTGGGATGCCGAAGACGCACCGCAACCAGACCAGATCGAACGGGTTGTCCGGCACTTTGCACGGGCGGACGAGGATGTGGTCTGCCTGCAGGGCGTTCTGGACTATTACAACCCCCGCACCAACTGGCGATCGCGCTGCTTTACCATCGAATACAACAGCTGGTTTCGCGTGATCCTGCAAGGCATCGCGCGACTTGGGCTGGTTGTGCCCTTGGGTGGAACCACGTTCTTTTTCCGCCGTGACAAGCTGCTGGAGCTGGGCGGGTGGGATGCCCACAACGTCACCGAAGATGCCGATCTGGGCGTGCGGCTCAGCCGGGCCGGCTACCGTACGGAAATGGTCGATACCGCCACGTTTGAAGAGGCGAATTTTCGCGCCTGGCCCTGGGTGCGGCAGCGCTCTCGCTGGCTCAAGGGATTCATGGTCACTTACCTTGTTCACATGCGGTCACCATTGCGATTGCTGAGCGATCTCGGCCCCTGGCGATTTCTCGGCCTGCAAGCGTTCTTTCTTGGGACCGTCGGGCAGTTCCTGCTGGCTCCGGTCCTGTGGCTGTTCTGGTTGACGACCTTTGGCCTGCCCAGCCCGCTTGATCCGATCCTCTCCGGAGCCGGACTTACCGCGTTGTTCGGCCTGTTCCTACTTGCAGAGGCCGTCAATACTCTGATCGGAGTAATCGCAGTGTCCGCGCGCGAACGGCGTTTTCTGCTCCCTTGGGTGCCGACAATGCCGCTGTATTTTCCGCTGGGCGTTCTGGCTGCGTACAAGGCTCTGTGGGAACTGCTATTGGACCCATTCTTCTGGGACAAAACACAACACGGCCAGGCCAGCGAAGAGGGCCCGCCGCACTGACGGTCAGCTCTCGCGACGGATGGCATCCTGTTTCAGGCGCGTTGTGAAGGCGACCGAAATGTGATCCTTGAGGGCTCGTCCAGCCGCCTCTTCATCGCGGGCTGCGATCGCCTCGACGATCCCTTTGTGTTCGCTCTGCGCGATTTCGCCCCGGCCCTGCGCCGCCAGCGACGTCGTGGCCATCAGCGCCATTGTACGATGCACAAGGTCCAATTGCTGCACCAGGTAACGGTTGTGCGAAGCCAGATGAATCTGTTCGTGGAACCGCCGGTTCGCCCGTGACAAGGCCACCGGGTCATCGACAAGCGCGTCATCAGCGGCAACCATATCCTGCAACACCTTGACTTCTTCTTCGGTGGCGTGCTTGGCCGCCAGTTTCGCGGCAAGCCCCTCCAGCTCACGCCGCACCACGTAAAGCTCGGCCATCTGGTTGTGATCCAGCGAGGCGACGATTAATGACCGCCCGTCGCGTTCCAGCAGGGATTGCGTTTCCAGCCGTTGCAGCGCCTCGCGGATCGGCGTGCGCGACACTCCGAACCGCTCAGCCAACTCGCTTTCGACCAGACGGTCGCCGGGCTTGTAAACGCCCAAGTCGATCGCTTCGAGAATTAGGCTGTAGGCGTCTTTGTTGGGCTGTCTGGATTGGGGCATTGGGTGGTATGTCTCCTCGTTCGAACATGTCTATCCGTCAGTTGCCCCCCGGATCAAGAGCAGCATTGAAAACCGATGCCCCGCGCCCTAAACCAAAACCATGGTCAAACCTGCCTTTTCCCACATCACCCAATGGGTGTTCGATCTGGACAATACGCTTTATCCGCCTCACATGCGCCTGTTCGACCAGATCGAGGTGCTGATGACGGATTACGTAGTCCAGGCCATCGGCGTCGACCGGGCCGAGGCGGATCGGCTACGCTCGCACTATTGGCGGCAATACGGCACCACATTGGCTGGGCTGATGGCCGAGCACGACCTTGACCCCGATCCCTATCTGCACGCGGTTCATCAGGTGGACATGAGCCATATGGACCCCGACGCAGAACTGGCCGATCATATCCGGTCCTTGCCCGGCCGCCGCATCGTCTATACCAACGGCAGCGCGCCCTATGCCGAACGCGTTCTGGACGCGCGCGGACTTAGCGGCCTGTTCGACGCGATCTATGGCGTCGAACACGCAGGTTATAGGCCAAAGCCGGAAAACGCCGCATTCGAGAAGATCTTCGCCCAGGATGGAATCGACACGGCCAAGGCCGCGATGTTCGAAGATGACCCGCGCAATCTGGCCGCCCCTCACGCGATGGGAATGCGCACGGTTCACGTCGCGCCCGAGCCGCACGAAGCTGACCATATACACCACCACACCGACGATCTGACCGCGTTTCTGGCCCGCCTGCGATAGGCCGTCACACTGCGACGATCTGCACATTTTGCAGGTGCAGCATCGCCCCCTATATGCGCCTCAGCGACGAACAGAACTGGAGATTCCCATGAGCGCGATCGAGATGCCTCGGCGCCTGCCCATTTGGCAGCGCCTGTTGTTTGCAATCCCCGTTTTCGGCTGGCTGGCAAAGGATGCGGCCAATGGTGAGGCCGAAGACTGGTACTACACAGCTGCCGCGATCGTCAGCATGTGGGGTTGCTCGGCCCTGCTGTTTGGCCTGCCGGGGCTTTATATTCCGGCCGTGATGATGGTGCCGGTGATGTTCTTCATCCTCATCCTGATCTCACGCGGCTGACATACGGGACAGGATGTCACTTGGCACCCGCCTTGGAACCGAACTAGTTTCTGCCCAAGACTCGGAGACCAAGGCCATGACAAACAGCTGTGACATCCTGATTTCCGGCGGAGGTATCGCCGGACTGACCGCTGCGGCGGCTTTTGGAACTGCCGGGTTCGACGTTATCTGCGTCGACCCCACTCCGCCCATCACCGAGCGTGACGTGGACGGGTCGGACCTGCGGACGACTGCGTTTCTGCAGCCGGCGCATGGGCTCTTGGAGCAATGCGGGCTGTGGCGACGGCTGGATGAACACGCCACCCCCCTGCAGATCATGCGCATCGTCGATGCGGGCGGAGACGTCCCAGAACCCCGCGTGGTGCGTGACTTCAACGCCGCCGATATTTCGGAACAGCCCTTTGGCTGGAACCTGCCTAACTGGCTTTTGAGGCGCGAGATGGTGGCCCGTCTGGCCGAGTTGCCCAATGTCGATTTCCGCCCCGGTACTGCCACCGTCAGCCTGTTCACCCGCACCGCCGAAGCGCGTGTGGGCCTGAGTGATGGCAGCCGTATCCGCTGCAAACTGGTGGTCGCCGCAGATGGCCGCAATTCACCTATGCGCGAGGCGGCGGGGATCAACGTGCACACCACGCGGTATGGTCAAAAGGCGCTGGCCTTTGCCGTGACGCATCCGGTTCCGCATGACAATGTCTCGACCGAGACTCACCGTTCGGGCGGACCGTTCACTCTGGTCCCCCTGCCCGATTGGCAGGGTCAGCCGTCGTCGGCGATTGTCTGGATGGAACGCGGCCCGCGTGCAATTGAACTGCTGAACACCGAACCCGAGGCCTTCGAGGCACTGATGACTGAGCGTTCCTGCGGGCTTTTCGGGCCGTTGAAACTGGCCTCGCGCCGGACCATCTGGCCGATCATCAGCCAATCGGCGGAACGGTTGTCGGGCGAGCGTATCGCCCTGATGGCCGAAGCCGCCCACGTGGTGCCCCCTATCGGCGCCCAAGGGCTGAACATGTCATTGGGAGATCTGCGCAGCCTGCTGGATCTGGCGCAGGCCCGCCCCGAAGGTCTGGGTGACGCCCAGATGCTGGATGCCTACCACAAGGCCCGTCACACCGAGATCGAAATGCGCGTCAAAGGCATCGACCTTCTGAACCGCGCCTCGATGATCGAGGCGCGACCGCTGCGCGATGCGCGGGCGATGGGGCTGAACGCGCTCTATTCCCTACCGCCCGTGCGCAAGACGTTGATGCAGATGGGCCTCGGCGTGCGCTGAGGCCCCCAGATCACTCAGACGATCACAGCACCTGATCCAGCACACGCTTGAGCCGCGCAATTGTGCCATCCACATCGTACAGCTTGTCCAGCCCGAACAGGCCCAGTCGGAAAGTGCTGAATCCTTCGGGTTCGTCACATTGCAGCGGTACGCCAGCGGCGATCTGCATTCCCAGCGCGGCGAATTTCTTACCGTTCTGAACCTCGGGATCCGAGGTATAGCTGACCACAACGCCCGGCGCTCCGAACCCATCGGCGGCCACTGACACAATGCCCTTGTCCTTCAGCATTGCCCGCACGCCGTTGCCCAAAGCCCATTGCGCTTCATGCAGCTTTTCGAAGCCGTAATCGCGGGTCTCGGCCATTGTGTCCCGGAACGCTTGCAGCGCGTCGGTCGGCATGGTGGCATGATAGGCATGACCGCCATTCTCATAGGCTTGCATGATCTGACGCCATTTCTTCAAGTCCACGGCAAAACTGTCGGATGTGGTCTCTTCCAACCGTGCCTCAGCCCGTTCGGACAGCATAACCAATCCAGCACAGGGCGACGCGCTCCACCCTTTCTGCGGGGCCGAGATCAGGACGTCCACGCCCGTTGCCTTCATATCGACCCAGGCGCAGCCCGAGGCGATGCAGTCCAGCACCATCAGCGCGCCAACCTCATGCGCAGCGTCCGCCATGGCCGTCACGTAGTCATCCGGCAGAATCAGACCCGCCGCGGTTTCGACATGCGGCGCGAACACCACATCCGGGCGCTGCTCACGAATAGTTGATACCACCTCTTCGATCGGTGCTGGCGCAAACGGGGACGGGTTGGAGTTGCCAGTTTGCCGCGCCTTGAGCACTGTAGCCGACGCCGTCAAATCTGCGGATTCAATGATCTGGGTCCAACGGTAGGAAAACCACCCGTTCCGCACCACCAGAACGTTGGCATTGCGCGCGAACTGGCGGGCCACAGCCTCCATTGCATAGGTCCCACCGCCCGGAATTATGGCAATGCCTTCAGCACCGTAGACATCTTTCAGCATCGTTGAAATATCGCGCATGACGGTCTGAAACCGGGCTGACATGTGGTTCAGGGAACGGTCGGTGAATACAACCGAGAATTCCTCGAGCCCATTGGGGTCAATGCTATCCAAAAGCGCCGGCATGATTTGTCCTTTCAAACAGTACTGGGGCAAAGTGAATCTTCTGCCGAAATTGGTAAAGCAGTTTTCTTGCGCCGACAATTGACGCGACGGAACCTTATTTCCCCGTGAAAAAAACAACGGAAACTGCACCATTAGCCCCCCTACTTGACGCCAAATAGTGTCAGCCCCTCTTTACACCCAGAGGTGTTTCTGAACAGATACACACACTTTGAAGAAGAAAGGTATTGCTTCTCGTGAATGCTCAAAAGCGGATCAGTTTTCAGGTTGTACGGGACGAAGTTAAACGCCGCATTGAAAGCCGGATCTGGCCCCAGGGATCATTGCTGCCAACGGAAACGCAGCTTGCCGAAGAATTCAATTGCGCGCGCGCGACCGTAAACCGCGCTTTGCGGGAATTAGCCGATCAGGGGTTCGTGGAGCGTAAGCGCAAAAGCGGAACACGGGTCAAAAAAGAACCCAGCAAACACGCGAAACTGGAGCTCTCGCTGGCGCGGCAGGTCGTCGAAAACCAGAATTCAACCTATCGCTATGCGCTGGTCGAGCGGAAAGTCGTACCCAGCCCCGGGTGGCTGGCGTCACAGCTCAGCGTTTCTCCGGATGCGCGTGTGCTGCACGTGATCTGTATGCACTACGCCGACAACCGCCCCTTTCAACTGGAAGAGCGCTGGATCAACATCAACACCGTGCCTGAAGTCGAACATGCCGACCTCAATTCGCAGGGCCCACATGAATGGCTGCTGAATGTCGCGCCCTTCACCGAGGCCGAGATTGCCTTTTGCGCGATTTCCGCCGACGGGCGTCTGGCCGAATTCATGGGCACCACTGCCGGCACCTCGATGATTCAGCTTGAGCGTACGACCTGGAAAGATGGTGAGCCGATGACCTTCGCGCGCATGACCCACCATCCCGGATATTGCATTCGCACCAGATACTAATCCCGGCTAACCGATCGGACCTGGCAGCCGCTCTTCGCTGAGAAGGACGTTGGCTTCGACGTCCCCGGCGCCGGGCAGGGTCATGATCCGTCGCCGCAGGACGCGTTCAAAGTCGGACAGGTCGCGGGCAACAACCCGCAGGCGATAGTCGTACAGGCCAAGAACATGCTCGACCGTCTGAACCTCGGGGATGGCGCTGACCGCGCGCTCGAAGTCTTCCAGACTGATCTGGCCCTTGCGTGCCAGCTTGACACCCAGAAAAACCGTCACGCCGAACCCCAGCGCCTCGGCATTCAGACGCAGGCGGCGGCCCCTGATGACCCCAGCCGTTTCCAGCCGCCTGATACGCCTCCAGGTCGCAGGCTGGGACAATCCCAGCTTACGCCCCAAAGCTCCGGCACTTTGTGTGGCATCCTGCACCAGCGCACGCAGGATCTGGCGGTCGGTTTCATCAAGCTCAATCATACGGGCAGAACCTCGTTTCGCTTTAACCGCGCGATATGCATCAACGCCTCGATATCGGCGATATGCGGCAGGGTCAGAATGCGGTCACGGTAAATCTTCTGATAATGAGACATGTCGCGGGCCAAAACCGAAAGACGCACATCTACACGTCCCAGAAAGGTCTGAATCTCAATCACTTCGGACACCTCCCGCGCGGCGACCGTGAACTCATCGAAGGCACGCGGCTGGGTCTTGTCCAGCGTCACGCGCAGCGAGACCTCAACGGCATATCCAAGCGCAGCCCAGTCAATCACGGCCTCCTGCCCCTGAATGACGCCCGAGGCCTGCATCTTCTCGACGCGGCGCCAGCACACGCCCTGGCTGATCCCGCATCGTTCTGCCAGTTCGGCCATCGAAAGGGTCGGCTCGGCCTGCAAATGGCGCAAAATGCGCCGGTCCATGTCATCAAGCATGAATTCTTCACTATTCTAACTTATGACGAATAATTTTTCATCTTTTTCACAAATACTCAATACCTCAACGCTCGCCAACCAAGTCGCTCCGAACTAAAAGCACAGCAACCGTAACAGAAAGGACCGGAATCATGCGCGTCTATTACGATCGCGATTGCGACATCAACCTGATCAAAGACAAAAAAGTGGCCATCCTGGGCTATGGCTCGCAAGGCCACGCCCACGCGCTGAACCTGCGCGACTCGGGTGCGAAAAACCTCGTTGTCGCTCTGCGCGAAGGCTCGGCATCCGCCAAGAAAGCCGAAGCCGAAGGTCTGCAGGTCATGGGTATCGCCGAAGCGGCGGCTTGGTGCGACGTCATCATGTTCACCATGCCCGACGAACTGCAGGCAGAGACCTACAAGAAATACGTGCATGACAACATCAAGCCCGGCTCGGCCATTGCCTTCGCCCACGGTCTGAACGTCCACTTTGGCCTGATCGAGCCGAAAGAAGGCGTCGACGTCATCATGATGGCCCCCAAAGGCCCCGGCCACACCGTGCGTGGCGAATATGTCAAAGGCGGCGGCGTGCCCTGTCTGGTCGCTGTCGACAGCGACGCAACTGGCAAAGCGCTTGAAATCGGCCTGTCCTATTGCTCGGCCATCGGTGGCGGCCGTTCGGGCATCATCGAGACCAATTTCCGCGAAGAATGCGAAACCGACCTGTTCGGCGAGCAGGCCGTTCTGTGCGGCGGTATCGTTGAGCTGATCCGCTGCGGCTTCGAAACGCTGGTCGAGGCAGGCTATGCACCTGAAATGGCCTATTTCGAGTGTCTGCACGAGACCAAGCTGATCGTTGATCTGATCTATGAAGGCGGCATCGCCAACATGGACTACTCGATCTCGAACACTGCGGAATATGGCCAGTACGTCACCGGCCCGCGCATTCTGCCCTATGAGCAGACTAAGAAGGCGATGAAAGAGACCCTTTCGGACATCCAAACCGGCAAGTTCGTGCGTGACTTCATGCTGGAGAACGCCGTTGGTCAGCCGACCATCAAAGCGGCCCGCCGCCACAACGACGAGCATCAGATCGAGCAGGTTGGTAAGAAACTGCGCGACATGATGCCGTGGATTTCTGCTGGCAAGCTGGTCGATCAGGAAAAGAACTGATCCTGACTGTTCAAAGCGAAAGGGCGGCCAAACGGCCGCCCTTTTTCGTCACAACCGCTTTCGGCCCCAAGGCGCAACATGATTGACCAACCCACATCCCGCGATTGGAGCGGCGTTATTACTCTGGGCCTCATCTGGGGCGGGACGTTCATGGTTGTCGCCATGGCGCTAGAGGGATACGGGCCGGTCACCGTTGCCACCGCACGCACCACGTTGGGGGCGCTGACCTTGCTGGGGATGATGGCGCTGACCGGGCGCAAGCTGCCGTCGGGCGACCCGAAGCTTTGGGGTTACATCGCGATCATCGGCCTGTTGTCCACGGCGCTGCCCTTCTTGCTGCTCAGCTGGGGGCAGCAATATGTGGCCTCGGCCTTTGCGGGACTGTCGATGGCCGCCATTCCGCTGATGGTATTGCCGCTGGCACATTTCTTTTCCGATGAGCCGTTGAACCTGCGTAGACTCGTTGGGGTCTCGCTGGGATTTTGCGGAGCATTGGTGCTGATCGGTCCAGGGCTGGCTCAGATCGGACAAGGTGCGGAACCCGTGGCCCAACTTGCCTGTATCGGGGCGGCCCTGTGCTATTCCTGCGCGTCGATCTTTACCCGGCGCTGCCCGCCGATTGATCCGGTGGTGCTGGCTGCGCTGTCACTGGTCGTTGGCGCGGCGCTTTTGCTGCCGATCATGCTGGTGACCGAGGGCCTTCCCCGCTGGGAGGGCGCACGCCCCGGTCTGGCGATCATAGCGCTGGGTCTTTTGCCCACCGCCTTTGCCACTTTGCTGCGCGTTTCGATCATACGCAGCGCCGGGTCCGTTTTCCTGACGCTGGTCAATTATCAGGTACCGATCTGGTCGATGATCTTTGGCGCCTGGATTCTGTCCGAAGCCCTGCCCCTGCGGTTCTACATCGCGCTGATCATGATCCTGACCGGGCTGGCCATCAGCCAGTGGTTCAGCCTGCGCAAGATGCTGATCGGGCGTTAACCCGCGACAGCTTCGACCTCGGCCACGATGCCATCCACAACCTGCGTCAACAGGGCATCGTCCTCACATTCCGCCATCACACGGATCAGGGGTTCTGTTCCCGACTTGCGGATCAGAAGACGTCCGTGTCCGTTAAGGCGCGCCTCTGCATCGGCGATGGCAGCCTGTACGCTGGCAGTTTCCAAAGGTGTCTGCCCCTCACCGTAACGCACGTTCTTAAGAAGCTGTGGAACGGTTTCGAACTGAACCGACAGTTCGGATGCCTTGCGGCCCGAATGCACCATCTCGGCCAGGAAATGCAGACCAGCCATCAACCCGTCACCGGTGGTGGCATAATCGCTCATGACAATGTGACCCGACTGCTCACCGCCCAGATTGAACCCGCCTTCGCGCATCCGTTCAACGACATAGCGGTCGCCAACCGCCGTCCGCTCCAGCCGCAGCCCCTGCGCGCCAAGGTGGCGTTCCAACCCCAGGTTGGACATGACCGTCGCAACCAGCGCATCGCCCTGCAGACGCTCTGCCTTGGCCCAACTGGTAGCAAGCAGCGCCATAAGCTGGTCACCGTCAGCCACCTGCCCGTGTTCGTCGACCATCACGACGCGGTCGGCATCGCCGTCCAGGCAAATCCCAACGTCCGCGCCATGGGCCACGACCGTCTCGGCCGCCAACTGAGGTTTGGTCGACCCGCAATTCAGGTTGATATTCTTGCCGTCCGGCGCAATCCCGACCGGAATAACGTCGGCGCCAAGCTCCCACAGAACCTCGGGCGCGGTGCGGTGTGCGGCGCCATTGGCGCAATCCACCACCACTTTCAGCCCGTCCAGACGCAGGTCGCGGGACAGCGAAGACTTGACCCGCTCACCATAGCGGAACCGCGCATCATCCACCCGGCGCGCGCGACCGATATTTTGCGCCTGCGCAGGGCTGACGCCCTCTTCGATCAGACGTTCGATTTCCAGCTCTGCCTGATCGGACAGCTTGTAGCCGTCGGGGCCAAAGAACTTGATGCCGTTATCCTCGGCCGGATTGTGACTGGCCGAAATCATCACACCCAGATCAGCCCGCATCGACCGGGTCATCAAACCCACCGCCGGCGTCGGCACCGGACCCAGCAACAGCACGTTCATCCCGGTCGAGGTCAGCCCCGCCGTCAGCGCGTTTTCCAGCATATATCCGGACAGGCGCGTGTCCTTGCCGATCACCACCCGGTGTGCTTCAGAATGATCCTTCCGGAAATACCGCCCGACAGCAGCCCCAATGCGCAGGGCCATCTCGGCCGTTATCGGATGGGTATTGGCGGTGCCCCGCACTCCGTCGGTTCCGAACAGCTTGCGCATCGTGTCACTCCGTTATTTCTTGCCTGCGACCGGATTACCGGACGGCAGCCCACAGACGCAAGGCCTGAGCGGTCTCGGGCACGTCATGAACGCGCAGGATTTGCACGCCTTGGGACAATCCTGCCAAAGCAACGGCGATTGATCCCGGCGCGCGGGCGTCCTTGCGCGGTTCCTGGCCGATTTGCCCAATGAGCCCCTTGCGCGACACGCCCAGCAGGATCGGACAGCCGATCCCGTGGAACAGGCTGAGATTTTGCAGAAGGGTCAGATTGTGCGCCTGCGTCTTGCCAAATCCAATGCCCGGATCAATCACGATCCGGGCGCGGTTCAGGCCCAGTTGCTCTAACTGCGCCACCATCCCGTCAAGGAAATCGTACACATCCAACAGCACGTCATCATATTGCGGATCGTCCTGCATCGTGGCCGGATCGCCCTGCATGTGCATCACGCAGACCGGGGCATCAACCTCGGCGCAAAACGGCGCAAGCTGCGGATCAAAGGTAAAGCCTGAGACGTCATTGATCAGCCCCGCCCCCGCATTCCACGCCGCCCGCGCAACGCTGGCCTTACGGGTGTCGATGGAGATCAGCGCCTGCGTATTGGCGCGGATGGCCTCGATAACAGGTTGGGTTCGCGCGATTTCTTCGTCTTCCGGCACGTACGAGGCCCCCGGACGCGTCGACTCGCCACCGATATCCAGAATGCTGGCCCCATGCGCCACCATCTGTTCGGCCGCGGCTGCGGCTGCCTCGACCGAGTTATGCACGCCGCCATCGGAAAAGCTGTCCGGTGTCGCGTTCAGGATACCCATGATCTGCGGCCGGTCCATCGCAAGCCCGGCGATCTCGGCGCGCGGCCCGGTCAGGCGTGCAAGCACGTCGTCGGGGATGTCCTGTGCGGAAACAACCGCCGGGGTTTCGGTTCGGGATAGCCGTTCGGCATGCGTGAACCACAGAGTCTGACCGGCAAGAGGCACCGCGCCCGCTGGGCGGGCCGGGCCATGTTGCACCAGCGGTCTGAAGTATTCGGTCACAGTTGCGCCTGGTCCACGGGAATGGCGCGCAGAGGCGTCTTCGGCGCGGTCGGCAAGGCACCGCCGATCACCATCATTTCGCTGGCTTCAAACGTGGCTGCGAACCACGCCGCCAGGGCAACGGCGTCCGAAGGCGCGGCAGAGGGGCCGTCAACCGCATCCAGCACGATCTTGGACGGGGCCCAGACACAGATCTGACCGTTCTTCATCGCCCAATCCAATTCGGTCCGCGTCGACACCACCACACAGCGATGATCCCGCGCGGCCAGAACCCAGGCGTTCTGTTCAATCGCCAACAGGTCGATCCGGCGCTGCGTCATCGCATGGCCGGTCTGCGGCATATCCATATCCGCAGCCCCCACGCACAGGATCAGAGGACGCTGGCGGTTCTCCAACTGGTCAATCCATCCGGTCAGATTGGACGAGGCAATCGCCTCATTCGACAGGAATACCAGCCGCGGATGGGGGCGTTCTTCCTCAACCAAATCGTGGTGGATCGTGTCCTTGCCACGCACGATCTCGACGCCCAGAGCACCGGGGCCACGGTCCAGCTTTTCAATGCGAACAAAGGCTCTTACGGCCTGAGGTTCCAGCAAGATGCGCTCGGCCACACGATCCGCCAGAGTTTCCAGCAGGTTCAGGCGCTCGGCCGCCAGTTCGTGGGCAATCGCCTCGGTCACGCGGTCGTAGGACAGGATGCGATCCACGTCGTCGTCAATCGGATCGGTCAGCGGCCGCACCTCGACCACAATGTTGAAGCAGATGCGCTGTGTCGTACCGCGCTCGGCCTGAAAGGCGCCGATCTCGACCTCGACAATATGGTCCCTGAGCGAGATGCGATCCAGCGGACCGCGCGTGGCGGTCGCTTCGGACCGCTCGGACGGATGCGCAAAGGCAAGACGGATTTCAGAGCTCATGCAAAGGACCTTTTCGGGCTTGGTGGGCTGATCAGCCAACACTATAGGATGCGCGGGCGTATAACACCGCCTCAAACGCCATTCCAGATACCGAATGCGGCGTCAGGGAAAGCGACCCGGATCATTCAACCCAATACGCCCTGTCCCGGCAATTGACATTTGGTCGGTCTGATCGAACACCGGCGGGCCCGGCCCTTGGACCCACAATCGGCCAAGTACGACACCCCGCGCCACTTTTCTGGCAGCGCGGGGCGCCCTTTAGTTGCTCGCTGTTCGGTAGTTGTGCCTGTAGAAGATATGCACACCAATCCGCGCTGTTTCCTTGTAGACGCGCGACCACGACGGGTTCACAGCGGTGGTGTGGTAATGCGTGGCGCCTTCGGTCAGTTCCTTGGCGACACCGTCAATTGCGGCCCGCGCGACCTTGGAAACACGCTCATATGCCTTTTTCTCGCGGATGACTTCCTTGTGGCCGTCACAGGTATAGGTGAACTGGCACTGATATTTCTTGCCGGTTCCCTGCTTGATCACGCCGCACAACGAGTCCGGAAACCGGCTGCTTTTGACACGGTTCAGAATGACCTCGGCCACGGCGAACTGACCGCGCACGCTTTCGCCGCGCGCTTCAAAGTACAGCGCCTCGGCCAGGCATTTAAAGCCTTCATCCCCGGTGGCCTTGGGCTGTTGATCCAGCCAAGCCTTCGAATAAGAGACTTTTACTGGCTCAAGCTCTTTGCGGGGCTTGAACAGATTCAGATAGTCGCGAAAGTTCTGCCCGGGCAGTTCGCTCCGGGTGACAAGTTCGCGTTTGGCAGTATCGGTGGCTTCCCTTTCAGCGAAAGACACACTCGGCAACAGGGTTGCCGCCATTGTGGCAGCAGCCAGTATGTATCGTAGCATCAGATAACCTCGCACAGGCACAAATCGCGCCGTACCCTCCCCCGGCGGGCGCGACGAGGCATTTAGCGCAGTCCGGCCGAGACGTCCAGATCAGAAGAAAACGCAAGTGGAAAATCGCCCGTGAGGAAAATTAATTCCAGCACAAGGTTGCCTGAAAACCACTAATCCTAGGGCAAAAGACGAGTGTCAACCCCCAAGTCTGGACGAAATCGCCAGTTGAGCGGAAGCCAGCCGAGCGACAGGCACCCGAAACGGAGAGCATGACACATAGTCAAACCCCAGATCGCGGCAAATGGCGATTGATTCGGGGTTACCACCGTGTTCGCCGCATACGGACAGGGTGACATCCGGCTGCGCCTGCCGCCCCCGTTCGGCCCCGAGTTTCAGCAATTCCCCCACCCCGTCCGGGTCGAGTACATGGAACGGATCCTCGACAAACACGCCCTGACGCACATAGGCCGACATGAACCGGCCCGCATCGTCTCGGGACAGGCCATAGGTCATCTGGGTCAGGTCGTTGGTACCGAAACTCAGGAACGAGGTCTGCGGTGCGATCTCATCCGCCCGAAGACAGGCACGCGGGGTTTCGACCATGACGCCCAACCTGTACTCGAACTCCTGCCCGCGTTCGTTCGCCACTGCGGCCGCGACCGAGTCGATGCGGGATTTGACCAGTTCCACCTCACGCTTGGCGGAAACCAGAGGGATCATCACCTCGGGCACCACGGGGGCACCGTCCTTGCTGGCCTCAAGTGTTGCCTCAAAGATGGCGCGGGCCTGCATGTCGTAGATTTCGGGCACAGTCACGCCCAGACGCACCCCACGCAGACCCAGCATTGGGTTGTATTCGGTCATCGCCGCCACGCGCCGCTCAACGTCTGAAACCGGTAGGTCCAGAGCCTCTGCCAGTTCGCGCTGTCCGCTGCGCGTGGTCGGCAGGAATTCGTGCAACGGCGGGTCGAACAGGCGGATGCAGACCGGCTGCCCCTCCATGATCCGGAACAGCTGTACAAAATCCTCACGCTGCATCGGCAGCAGCCGCTCCAGCACCGCCGCGCGGCCCGAGGATGTTTGTGCGAAAATCATCTCGCGCATCACGATCAGGCGGCCGGGGTCAAAGAACATATGCTCGGTTCGGCACAGACCAATCCCCTGCGCCAGAAAGTTCCGCGCCGTCTGCGCATCGGCGGGCGTGTCGGCATTGGCACGGATGGCAATGTCACGCTCATCATCAGCCCAGCCCATCAGCGTCTGAAAACAGTCATCCAGCGCGGCCTCAAGCATGGCGGGCTGCCCCGCCAGTACCTGCCCCGAGCTTCCGTCAATCGTCAGCGTGTCGCCGGTTTTGAACACACGACCATCCGGCGCGGTCAGCAACCTTTTCTTGGTCTGGAACCGCATCTCGGACGCGCCAACGATACAAGGCAAACCCAATCCGCGGCCAATCACGGCGGCGTGGCTGGTCATGCCGCCCTTTTCAGTCAGCACCGCTACGGCCGCGTGCATCCCGCGCACGTCTTCCGGAGAGGTCTCGCGACGCACCAGAATACAGGGCTCACCGCGCGCGGCACTGGCTTGCGCCTCGGCAGCGGTGAACACGATCTTGCCGGTCGCAGCCCCGGGGCTGGCGGCGATACCGGTGGTCAGAACGTCCCGACGCGCTTCGGGGTGAACCTGCCGGTGCAGCATTTCGTTCAGAGAATGCGGATCGACCCGCATCACCGCCTCTTGCGGCAGAATGATGCCATCTTCGGCCAGCCGGACCGCGATCCGCAGCGCGGCCCGCGCACTGCGCTGTACCCGCACGCCGTCCAAGATGTGGACATGGCCGTTTTCGATCACGAACTCGACCTGCATTTCCTCGCGCAGCTTGGTGCGCATCAAAGCGGCATGGGACTTGAGGTTGGCAAAGGCCTCGGGCGCCACTTCTTCCAGCGACTTGCCGCGCGGGTCCTTTTCCAGATAGAGCGCCGCCACGCCCTCACCCAGCGCATCCCGCCCCTGACTCTGGCTCAGGTATCGGCCTGTGATCTGCGGCAATCCTGTGGTCGAGTCGATCAGTTGCAGAACACCCGATCCGCATTCGCCCTGACCGACACCGGGGATCATTTCCTGAATCACCAGCCCCAGCCCCGCATCTGCAGGCGCGCCCTTGGCCTGGCGCAGCAAACGGGCCGATGTTCCATCCCACGCCCGCGCCATCGATCGCAGCACGGCAATCAACTGCTCGCCCCGGTCCTGCGGGAACGCCTCGTCGGTTTCATCCTCATAGGCCCGCAGAGACAGGCGCAGCCCTTCGCTGCCATCCGCGTCGATATCATCGAACACATCCGCGTCCAGGCGGGCCACATGGATGGCAAAGCTTTGCACAAAACGCAGATACAGCGCGGCAGCGGCCTCGGCCCCCATCGAATCCGACAGGTCCACATAGCGCGCGTCGTTCATGCCGATATTCAGAATCGCGCCGGGGCCACCCCAATCAGGGTCCTCGGAACTGGGCCGCACACAAAGCAGCGCGGCCTGATCGAACTGTTCAAGAATGGCCGCGATGTCGGGCACATGCCCTTCAGCAATCCGTTGGACCGCATCAAAGGACAGCGCCACCGTCCGAGGCACCGGCAGGTCCAGACGGACCAGGCGTTGCAGACATTTCGCCCGCCCCCCGTGCGAGACGGTGGTCACGGGCGCTGTTGACGTGATCAGAGTGGTATGCGGATTATTCTGCACTGCGGCACCTTTTGATTTGCACGCAGCATAAGCCCCTGCACCAATGGCGCAAGGGCGTTCTGGCTTAGCCTTCGATCTTGCTGAGGTCGGCGACGCTGGAGCAGACCTGACGGATTTGGCTCAGCAGGTTCAGGCGGTTGCGGCGCAGGATGTCGTTGTCGGTATTGACCTGAACATCTTCGAAAAACGCATCCACCGGACCACGCAGCACAGCCATTGCGGACATGGCCGACGGAAAATCTTCGGCCTTTAAGGCAGTGTCGATCTCTTTTTGCGCCCCATCCAAAGCGGCAAACAGCGCCTTTTCGCTGTCCGTCTCAGCAAACTTCACATCCGCCCCATAGGAGTATTCGACGCCGTCCTTCTCTTCGGCCTGTGTCAGGATGTTATTGGCCCGCTTGAACCCTTGCACGAGGTTTTCCCCGTCCTCAGTCGCAATCACCGCGTTCAGAGCGCGGGCGCGTTTGACCAGCAGGTTGAGGTCGTCATTCCCCTCCATCGCGATACAGGCGTCGATGATGTCGTGACGGATACCCTCGTCGCGTAGGAAGACTTTGAGGCGGTCGTGGAAGAAAGAGAGGAGATTGTCTATCAAGTCTCCGAGCTTAAACACATGATGCTCACGTTCATCATATTCACAGATGAACCCGTGAACTTCCCCGTTCCAAATTTCTCCGAAGTCCTTGCGGGCGACAACACCAAGTCCAATATACCGTTCCCAAACAACAGCTAGATCATCATGTTCCCATCCAGAGTAGTTATCAAACGTATAAACGCCAGCCGGATCGCTACCCTTGATACTTGGAACTAGACTGTCCATGAGTGCGAATTTACGGTCAACCGCCCAATCCCCAAGAACCCCCCGAAGAGAGGTTTCGATCAACCGCTTCAGTGAGAACGCAATGTTCCGCTCCAAAATCAACCGAATAACCCCCAACGCCGCCCTGCGAAGGGCAAACGGGTCTTTCGACCCGGTGGGTTTCTCATCAATCGCCCAGAATCCGGTCAGCGTATCCAGCTTGTCCGCTAGCGCCACAGCCACGGAAACCGGCGCGGTCGGCACGTCGTCGGACGGACCCAGCGGCGAGTAATGCTCCTCACTCGCCTGCCCCACTTCAGCAGGCATTTCAGCGGCCTCGGCGTAGTAGCGGCCCATGAGCCCCTGCAGCTCGGGGAATTCGAACACCATCTCGGACGACAAATCCGCCTTGCATGCCTGCGCGGCCATCATCGCCAGCGCCGGATCGGCCCCCACCGCCGGGGCCAGTTCATGCGCAAGCGTCGCGATGCGGTTCACCCGCTCACCCTGCGAGCCCAGCTTGGCATGGAAGGTCACCGTGTCCAGCTTTTCCACCCATGGCTCGAACCCGTCGGATTTGACGGTGCGCAGGTCGTTCTCCCAGAAGAACTTCGCATCGGCCAGACGCGCCGACAGAACCTTTTGGTTCCCCGCCAGAATGGTCACGCCATTGTCGGCGGTCTCGCGGTTGGCGACGGTGATGAAACGTTCAATCCGGCCGGTCTTGGGATTGTGGACCGAGAAGAATTTCTGGTGCTCTTTCATCGAGGTCTGCAGCACCTCGGGCGGCAGGTTCAGGAATTCGTCGTCGATCTGCCCCATCAGCACCACGGGCCATTCGACCAGACCAGCGACCTCGGCCAGCAGGCCTTTGTCCTCAACCACTTCCAGCCCGGCGGCGAAGGCCATGTTCTGCGCGTCGTTCCAGATGTGTTCAGCCCGGTCGGCGGGGTTCAACACCACAAAGGCGCGCTTCAGCTTGGCGGCGTAATCATCGAACGACGTGACCGCAAACCGGTCGGGCGCCATGAAACGGTGCCCTGCGGTGGTGTCGCCAGATGTGATGCCATCAACCTCGAGCGGCACGACTTGCGCGCCCGCCTCATCGGTCAGGATACACAGGATCGAGTGCAGCGGGCGAACCCAGCGCAGCGGGCCACTGCCCCAGCGCATGGACTTGGGCCACGGGAAGTTGCGGATGGTGGCCTCAAGCACTTCGGCCACGATTTCGGCCGCCGGGCGCCCGGCTTTCTCGATGGTGGCAAAGTAGACCGCGCCCTTGGGCGTGTCGCGCTCTTCCAATTGATCGCGGGTCAGGCCAGCGCCACGCAGGAACCCTTCGATGGCCTTGTCCGGCGCGCCGACCTTGGGGCCTTTGCGTTCCTCGCGGATAGTGGGGCTCTCGGACAGCAGGCCTTCGATCGCCAGGGTCAGGCGGCGCGGCGTCGTCAGGGCGGCAGCCCCGGCATAGGTCAGGCCAGCCTCGACCAGACCATCGGTGATCCGCTTTTTCAGGTCCTCGCCCGCGCGGGTTTGCATACGGGCGGGGATTTCTTCGGAAAACAGTTCGATCAACAGGTCGGGCATACTCGGTCCTTAGAAATTGACGATCGTCTGAATGACGATGGCATTGGCGATGTCCACAAAGAAGGCGGATACAAGGGGCAGCACGATAAAGGCAATAGGTGACGGACCATATCGCTTGGTAACTGCGGTCATATTGGCAATTGCGGTCGGCGTCGCACCCAGGGCAAAGCCGCCGAACCCGGCAGACAGAACGGCGGCGCGGTAGTTCCCACCCATCACCGGGAACAGCACCCAGATCACAAATGCCACGGCAAACAGTGTCTGGGCGGCCATGATGACAACGATGGCCAGGCCAAGCTCTGCAATGGTCCAAAGCTGCAGGCTCATCAGCGACATAGCCAGAAACGCGCCCAGCGAAAACTCGGAGATCAGCGCCAGTGAGGGCGTTCGCGAAACCGGCCGCGCTTTGGGGGCCAATACTGCGCGCAGGTTGGCGATGACGATACCCATGATGAGGCAAGGTACGAACAAAGGAAGTTTCAGCCCGGTGGCGACGATTGCCTCGTTCAGAAGAACACCGAAGATGATCGCCAGATTCAGGTAAAGCAACACGCGCATGATGGTCAGGTGATCGATCCTGGTTTCGGCCTCGGCCGCATCATCCGGCAACCCGACCGTGTGCTCTTCGTCCGGGCGATCCGGCGTCAGGTTCCTGCCCTCGACCAGCAAGCGGGCAATCGGCCCACCCACCAGCGCAGCCAGAACAAGACCAA
Organism: Ruegeria sp. AB10; assembly: GCF_056542745.1. NCBI lineage: Bacteria > Pseudomonadati > Pseudomonadota > Alphaproteobacteria > Rhodobacterales > Roseobacteraceae > Ruegeria > Ruegeria sp. AB10. Next base: position 510,427 of record NZ_JBQGAI010000001.1, read on the forward strand.
GCGTCGCCACAGCCACGCCCAACTCGGTCGCGCCCTCAAGCCCGGTGACCGCGCCGACGTCGGGGGCCCAGGCGATAGCTGTACCGTGCCCGCCGATCAAAGAGGCAGAACCAAAGAGAACCCCTGCCTGAGCCGGATATCCAAAGGCAATAGCCCCGACAGCCCCAACGGCATTCTGCGCAACGATTGTCACCAGGGTCAAAATGAGAAGCAGCAACAATGGCTTGCCGCCGGAAATCAGATCGGCCAGCCGCGCGTTCAATCCGATCCCGGCAAAGAACACGATCAGCAGGAAATCGCGCGAGGCGAGGTCGAAAACCAGCTCAAGCCCCGCCATGAGATAGAGAAACAGCAAAACAAAAGAAGCCAGCAACCCGCCAGTGACAGGCTCCGGGATATTGAACTGACGCAGCAGAGCGATCCGCGCGTTGATCTCAGCCCCAATCAGGTAGACCGCAATGCCAAGCGTGGCGGTCAGAAAACCGGGAATGTGGATCGCTGCATCGGTCATGACACTCTCAGCTTTCGGGCCGGGGCGGACATTCCTCGCCGACAACCGTTCCGTCATAGGCCTTTTCGCCGCAATTGTTCAGCGCGTGCCAGACATAGCCCCTACCATCCGTGGTGATCGCAACGATGCGGTCGACCCCGTAATGAATGTTCTTGGCCCCCATGAACGCCTGGGCCTGCCCCGACTTAAGGGCCTCGGCGATGGCCACAGCATCGTAGCAGCCAAACCAACCCGGCGCGGTCAACGGTTCGGGGTTTTCCACCCGCTGGAATGTCGCCAGATCCTGGGCCGTCAAATCGGTTTCAAAACACGCCCGGTACCGGATCGGAGAGCTGTCGGCGTCAATCGCCTGAAACGCCGAATACGGGATCGGCTGCGGGTCTTCTGTTCCTTCGACCCACAGGGACACATCCGCACCCGGCTGAGGTTCGACATCGTAATAGAACCCATAGACCTGAAGGTAATACATGCCAACACCGGCCACGGCCGCAGACAAGACGAGGATGAGTGCAAGCAGTTTTCCGGTCATCTTTTCGACATCCTGATCACGCGACCTCTTTCAACTTTATGGGAAATGAGCCAGTTTCCAGATTGATACAGGCCGGAACGAGGTTTTTGGAATGGACATGACCCTTGCCGTTGGGTTCTTCGGCGCGCTGTTTGCGATCATGAACCCGATCACCAACCTGCCCGTTTTCCTGAGCGTCACCGACGGCCTGACCCCTGCCGACCAGCGCAAGGTGGCTGCAAAGACGGCGACGTACTGCCTGATCCTCGGCGGTGCTTTCGCGGCCATTGGCAACCAGACGCTGGGTCTGTTCGGGATCAGCGTGGATGATCTGCGTGTCGCGGGTGGTCTGGTCGTTCTGATGATCGGCTTGAACATGCTGAGCGGTAAAGAAAGCACCACGCATCACGGAACCGAGGGGGAAAAGCAAGCCTACCCCGAACCCGCCACGGTTGCCTTCTACCCGCTGGCTTTCCCAATTCTGGTTGGGCCCGGCACGATCACGACACTGATCCTGTACGCGCACCACATTTCCAAGCCGATGGACACCGTTATCTACGCAGGCGTCTTTCTGGCTGTGCTGTTCTTGTTGTTCATCACATTCTGGAACGCGTCTGCCTTGGCCAAGCGATTGTCGGCCAATGCCCGCGTGATCATGAGCCGCTTCATGGGCATGATCCTGTCGGCCATCGCAATCAGCATGATCGCGGATGGCCTGAAAGTGCTTTTGCCCGGATTGGCCTGAGCGCCCCATCAGGCCTCAAACCCGGCGGCCTCGGTCAGCAGGAACGCATCGGCACATTGCTTGGCCAGCGCCCGAACCCGACCGATATAAGCTTGCCGCTCGGTCACCGAGATCACGCCGCGCGCGTCCAGCAGGTTGAACACATGGCTGGCCTTGATGCACTGGTCATAGGCGGGGTGCGCCATGACGATACGTTTGCCGGTTTTGGGGTCGTCATGTTCCTGCGCCAGAATGGCGGCGCATTCGGCCTCGGCCTCTTCGAAATGGCGCAGCAGAACTTCGGTGTTGGCCACGTCAAAGTTCCAGCGGGCGTATTCCTCTTCGGTTTGTTTGAAGATGTCGCCATAGCTCAGCGGGCTCGGTGACTGAGGGTCGTTGAAGGGCATGTCCATCACATGATCGATGCCCAGCACATACATCGCCAACCGTTCTAGACCATAAGTCAGTTCGCCCGAAACCGGCGCGCAGTCATGGCCACCGACTTGCTGGAAATATGTAAACTGGCTGACTTCCATTCCGTCACACCAAACCTCCCAACCCAGGCCCCAGGCGCCCAGCGTTGGGCTTTCCCAGTCATCCTCGACAAACCGAATGTCGTGCAGATTCATGTCGATGCCGATGGCCTGCAACGAACCCAGATACAGTTCCTGCAGATCCGGCGGGCTGGGTTTGATCAGCACCTGATACTGATAATAGTGCTGCAACCGGTTAGGGTTCTCACCATAGCGGCCATCAGTCGGGCGACGCGACGGCTGCACATAAGCCGCAGCCCATGCCTTGGACCCCAAAGCGCGCAGAGTGGTCGCCGGGTGGAACGTACCCGCACCAACCTCCATGTCGTAGGGCTGTAGGATTGCGCAGCCCTTCGAGGCCCAATAGGTCTGGAGACGCAGGATAATTTCCTGAAAAGAACGTGGTGCTCTGGACGGTTCGGTCATGACATTCCCTTTGGGCACATCCGCGCCCGGTTCCGGTCGGTTTTGTCCTTCCTATGCAAGGGGCCAAGGGGCGTCAACGGGCCAATGGGCCCCGGCTGTCACTGCACAGCCACACTGGAAATTCCCCGTTCTCCGGGCATGGCTTTCCGCGGGTCAAATCGCTTAGTCTGCGGCAAAGCCAAAACACTGCGGATACGGGCAGACAATGACACGAGTAATCACTGCAATTTTGTTTCTATTTCTCTTCGGCACGCGCGCCGTTTTTGCACAGCAGGAGGCAGGCGTCTGGGTACAGGTCGAAGCCCGACCGACGCTGAGACAGGCGCAGGAACGCGCGCAAGCCTATGCAAACGTTCTGCCAGACGTGAACGGGTTCCGCCTGAACTCTGGCTGGTATGCCATTGTTATCGGGCCTTATTTGCGCAGTGACGCTGAGCAGGTTCTGCGCGTTTACCGGGCCGAGGGGCAGATTCCGGCAGACAGCTACATCGCATTCTCGAATTCTCTGGCTCAGCAATTCTGGCCCGTTGGTTCAAGCTCTCAGGGCCAAGGCGCGGTGACCCCGCCGGTCGAGCCCACACCGCAGCCCGACCAATCCACCGCCGGGCTGACCCCTCAGCCTTCGGATGAGACGCGGTCGCAGGCGCTGCAATCCGAACGCGTTTTGACAGCGCAGGAGCGCAAGGATCTGCAAACCGCCCTGCAGGCCGCAGGGTTCTATAACTCGACCATCGATGGCGCGTTTGGTGCGGGCACCCGCCGTTCGATGGGGGACTGGCAGCGGTTCAGCGGCTATGAGCCCACCGGAGTTCTGACCACGGCGCAGCGCACGGCTCTGATGGACGACTATAACGCCCCGCTGATCAGTGTCGGCATGGAGCGCCATTCCGACACGCAGGCCGGCATCGATCTGGACCTGCCCCTGGGCGTCATCGGTTTTGACCGCTACGAGGCCCCCTTTGCGCATTTCAAAGGCACCAGCGATCTGAACGCCAAGGCGCTGTTGATCAGCCAACAGGGCAACAAATCCACCCTGCGCGCACTTTTTGAGGTGATGCAATCGCTGGAGATTGTGCCTCTGGACGGTCCGCGGCAACTGCGCGGTGACCGTTTCACGCTGGAGGGTCGTGGCAACGGGATCGTGTCCTACACTGAAGCAGCGCTGAAAGGCGACCAGATCAAGGGCTTTACGTTGGTCTGGCCCGAAGGTGATGAGGCCCGCCGCGCGCGGGTTCTGGCCGCGATTAAGGCCAGCTTCACCACAAATGACGCCGTACTTGACGCCGATGCCGGAGCGGATGCCGATCAGCGGATCGATCTGGTCTCGGGCCTGCAAGTGCGCAAGCCCCGCTTGTCCCGGTCCGGTTTCTTCACCGATGCAAACGGCACGGTTCTGACCGTGTCAGAGGCCACGGACAGCTGTACCCGCATCACCTTGAACGACGATCAGGAGGTTCAAGTGGCCTGGGCAGATACCGATCTTGGCGTGGCCGTGCTGCGCCCTCGACGCAGTCTTGTGCCGATCGGCATCGCCGAGTTCAGCGCCGACAAACCGCGCATTCAGTCCGAGGTCGCGGTGTCGGGTTTCTCATATGAAGGCGCGCTGGGTGCACCAACGCTGACCTACGGCCAGATCACCGATGTGCGGGGCCTGGATGGTGAGGACGGCGTGAAACGCCTTGCATTGGCGGCGCAACCCGGCGACGCGGGCGGCCCGGTCTTCGACGACAATGGACAAGTTGTCGGCATGCTGCTGCCCACCCCGTCCGAGGGGCGCACCCTGCCCGCTTCGGTCAGTCTGGCGGCAACTGCAGACCGCTTGAATGAAGCTTTGGAAAAGGCCGGTGTATCTGGTCAGCCCAGCCAATCAACCGCCGAGGTTTCACCCAATGAGCTCAGCAGACGGGCCAACGGAATGACCGTGCTGGTGCATTGCTGGGACTAAACTGATCTACAAAACGAAAGACGCTGCCCCTTCGGGCGGCGTTTTTTCTTGCTAGGCGATGTCCGGGGTCACCCGGATCAGTGTCGGAACCGGGGCATGAAACGCGGCTCGTACAGCTGCCTGCATCTCTTCCAGACTACCCGGAGCGGCGGACAAGGCCCCAAAGGCCTCGGCCAGTTTGCAGAAATCAGGGTTGCGCGCCACCACAGCGCTGGGGGCAATCTGGCCAAGGACCATGCTGTCTTCGATCTCTTTCAGCTTGCCGTTGTCCCACAGGATGATCGGCAGAGACAGGCCCAGCTCAACCGCTGCGCCCAGCTCCATCATCGTGTAGTGAAACCCGTAATCCCCCGCGATCACGGCGGTGGGTTTGCCCCGGCGCGCGACCGCGCCCCCGATCCCGGCAGGCAGCGCATAGCCCAGCGTACCGAACCCGGTCGGATGGTGCCAATGATAGGGGTAAGCCATGTCCCAGACCTCTTTCGCGACATAGGCGAACTGGGTCATGTCGGAATAGATCATCGTGTCGGCCGGCATTGCGTCGCGCAAGGCGTCCAGCACCGGCACGATCCCAGGACGTTCGGCATCGGATTCCGCCCGCCAGCGTTTGCGGGCCTCGGCGACCTCTTCCAACGTCCAGCCCGTTGCCGGTTTAACGGCGCCAATCGACGCCCACAGGGCATGGGCAAAGCTCTCACCATCTAACTGCAGCTTGATCCCCGCGCGGTGATGGTCGGACAGAACCTGCGGATCCAGATCGACCCGCACCAGATGAGAGGTGTGCCCCAGCGTGTCGCGCCACAGGTCAACCTCACCCAGCTCTGCCCCCACCGCAACCACCAGATCGGCGGACCCTATGACATCGGCACTGTCTGGACGCGGCAGCGTGGCGCCGAAATCCAGCGCATAGCCAAGCCCTGCCATCCCTCGACCGGTATAGGTGGTGAAACATGCGGCCCCCAACTGCGTCAGAATTTGCCGCCATAAGTTTGACCGCGCCCCTCCGCCCAGAATGAACAGCGGTCGGCGCGAGATATTCAGCAAGGACATGAGCGGCGCCAGATCAGGCGGCACCACCTTGGACCGCAAACCGGGCTGATTGGGAAATGGCGCCGGATCGGCCCCGGCCTCAAGCTGGGCAATTGGCACCTGAATATGCTTGGGGCGCGGGCGGCAGAGTTCGAATTCCTCAAAGGCACGCTCGACCAGCCCATAAGCCGCTTGAGCCGTATTGGCCTGACGGGACCAATCCGTCACGGTTTCGGCGGCACCGCGTTGATCCTTCATCTGGTGCAACTGGCCCTGTACGGCGTCAGTCTCGTCCAGACAGGATGACATCACCAGCATCGGCACTGAATCCGAATAGGCCTGCCCCATTGGCGTCATGATGTTGCACAGCCCCGGCCCGGTGATCACATACGCCACGCCCGGCCTGCCGGTTGCACGGGCATAGCCGTCGGCCATAAACCCTGCCCCCTGTTCATGACGGGCCAGAACATGCGTGATACCCGCCTCTTCGATGCCCCGATACATTTCCTGGTTGTGAACGCCGGGGATGCCGAAAATCACGTCAACGCCCCGGTCCTTCAACATATGTGAAATCTGGGCGCCCAGAGGTCTTCTCATCAACTTCTCCAGAATTGGGCAGTAAACAGCGCGTAGACGGCCAGCAGTTCCAGCCGCCCGACCAGCATACCAATGGACAGCAACCACTTGGCCGTGTCGTTGAGATTGGCGAAATTGCCCGCCGGGCCGATCTGATCGCCCAGCCCCGGCCCCACATTGGCCAGCGCTGTCGCCGCGCCTGAGACCGACGTTATGAAGTCCAGCCCCGTCAGCGCCAGCGCCCAGGCCAGCACGCCCAACGACACCACGAAGAACATGAAGAAGCTCATGACCGAAGTCAGAACATCCGGCCCGATCGTTCGCCCGTCATAACGCGGCGCAAATACGCCATGCGGCGAGCGGATACGCTGAATCTGGGTTTTGATCGAGGCAAACAACAGCTGATAGCGGAACACCTTGATCGAACAGGCGGTCGAGCCCGCGCAACCTCCGATCAGACCGATCAGAAAGAATAGCATGACCGGGAAACTTCCCCACAACATGTAATCAACGCTGGCATAGCCGGTGCCCGAGATGATCGAGGTGACGTTGAACAGTGACTCGCGGAAGGCCTGTTCCCAATGGTGCGGAAAGACCCTCAGCAGAAACACGGCCATGATCACGACCAGCACCAGAATCGTAGCCAGAAAGGTGCGTATCTGGCTGTCCTGCCACAAAGAACTTGTATTGCCATTGGCGAACTGGACATAGCGCACGAACGGCAGCGCAGCGAGGATCATGAACACCGAGGCCGCGTATTCCGCCGGGCCAGAAAATGTGCCAAAGGACGCGTCATAGTTGGAAAACCCGCCGGTCGAAATTGTCGTCAACGCGTGAACGACGGCATCAAAGAATCCCATCCCCAGACCAGCATAGACCAGTGCACAAACAAAGGTCAGGAAGACATAGATCAGGGAGATCTGGCCCGCGATTTCCTGCGCGCGCGGCAGGATTTTCCCCATGGTTTCAAATCCTTCCGAGCGGAAGATTTGCATGCCTCCAACCCGAAGCTCAGGCAGGAACACCATGGCGACAACAATGATGCCGATCCCGCCCAGCCATTGCAGCACGCCACGCCACAGCAGCAGACCCTGTGGCAGGTCATCGAGACCGGAAATAACGGTGGAACCGGTGGTGGTCAGCCCTGACATGGCCTCGAAATAGGCATCGACAAAGCGCAGTTCGGTCTCACCGAACAAGAACGGGATAGCGCCGAAAAGCGGCAGCGCCACCCAGACGCCGGTGGTCAGTAAAAAGGTCTGACGGATCGTCAGACCTTCGCCCACCCCGTTCGAGCAGCTGATGGACAGGACAACGCCCGTCAGCATGGTGATAACACCGCTTTCCAGAAATACGTGCCACTCGCCCCGACCTTCGATGAGATCCGCAAGCATGGGCAGCATCATGGTCGCCCCAAGAATGGCGACCAACAGGCCAATCACATATCCAACCGGGCGCATGTCCGTCATGAGGCGCAGCGTTGTCGCGCCTGCACGACGGTGTCAAGCGGATGTCCCGTTTACTCGTCCGTTTTGCTGGCAGGTGTGGGCATTGCGGGCGGCTTCGAAGGCGCACGCGTCCGGCGTTGAGACGCCGCGGTTTCTACCTTGGGTGCGACCTGCTTGGCCTCTACCTTAGGGGCCACCGTTTTGGCCACCGGTGCCGCAGGTTTGGCCGCAGGTGCAACCGGCTTGGCGACCTCAGCCTTCGGGGCTGCGATGTTCGCTGCTTGTACCTTGGGCGCGGCAGGCTTGGCGGCGGCAGGTTTTGCCGGAGCCTTAGGTGCCGCAGTCTTCTTTACGGTCGTGGGGGCCGCCGGTTTAGGCGATGCAGCTTTTGCCGTGGCCTTGGGCGCCGCAGGTTTGGCGGCTGTTTTTGCCGCAACGAGCTTGGGCGCCTGTGCCTTGGGTGCCGGCTTGGCAACCGCAGGCTTTGCCGTCGCCGCAAGACTTGCGGGCTTGGGCGCGGCAACTGCCGGTTTGGCCTCTTGCGGTTTTGCTGCGTTTGCGGGCTTTGATGCCGCGGGAGCAGCCGTTGCCTTGGCAGGGGCAGCCGTCTTCTTGGCCGGAGCGGCCGCCTTTTTGGCTGCGTCAGGTTTAGGCGATTCGGCCTTTGGCTTCACCGCCGCTTTGGCACGTGCGACCGGCTTGGCCTTCGGCGCCGCCGCCGGTTTGGGCTTGGCTGCGGTCGCTTTGGACTTGAACTCGGGCTTTGCAGCAGCTGGCGCCGGACGTGCGGATGACGCGTGCAGAGCGTGTACCGGCGCAAACGGCAACTCCATGGCCGAAGTGGCCAGAATTTGCATAATCTTCAGTTGGTTGCTAACCGCGTAGCCGGCCATGCGGATGGCCGCCGCCTGAAATTCCAGCGGCTGGGTAATCGGATTCATTAGTCGTTTCTCCTGTGAAAGCGATGCAACCTTCAAAGGGAAGAAGCACCCTGCTCCGCCCTGATGTCTGGGGCGGATTGCCAAGGCTCGAAGTCCCGGGGCGTCTCACGTCTCGGCTTCCTCTCAGTGCGGCAATACGGCTGACAAGCGCGCAAACCACGGCTGCAATCCCCTTTACTTTACGTCAAAGAAAATGCGGCCGCAGCTTTTTTCGCTGCGGTGCGGCGAAAGTTCGCCATTTTGTCTAATTTCGAGACTTCAGATGCGCCTTTTTTAGTCATCCGATGTGAAAAAGGGTCGAGAACAGGCGCGGGTCCAGGCTGGCCGACACAAAGGTCGGACCTTCGGTCAGAACCGATACCGCATCATGGCTGTGCAGACTTTCCTGATGGCTGGCCACAACGCGGAAATCCCCGATATGGTGATCGGCCAGAAGCTCGGCGCAGAACAGGCGGGCGGCGTCCTCGACGAAGATCGGATTGGCTGCGTTCAGCTCGGCAAATGCCTGTTCATCCTCACGCTTGACCATAACCTGCGTTTCTGTCGGCACCGCGCGACGGCAAAGCGCGATCAGGTCCTCGAACCACAGGCAATCGGCCTCACAATCAACAACGACCGAAATCCGCGCGACGGACCGCTGCGAATGCGGCGTCGCCAGTTGACCGCGCGTGGACCGCGCATGTTCGCTCAGCTCCAACGAGCATGGGCAGGTCGAGGAATAGACATAGTCCAGATGCATGATCTTCTGGCGCACGCCGTTCTGTTCGACCAGTTCCAGCGCGATGTCGTAATACTGGTATCCTTCCAGACCCGAACGCAGGCTTTTCACCCGATCCGGATAGGAAAACCGCATCTGGATACGCGCATCAAAACTGTCCAGATCGGTCATATAGTCGTTCAGCGCGGCCTCCATGACCTCAAAGCTGAACGTGCGCTCGGCATGTTTGTAGAACGAGCGCATGATCCGGGACATGTTGATGCCCTTCTTTTCAGCCTCAAGGCTGACCGTGCCGGTCACGGATGTCTCCAACGTCAGGTCGTCACCGTGCTTGCGGTGGAACCGGATCGGCAGGCGGAAATTCGATATCCCCACATGCTGAATCTGCTGTTTCGCCCCGCGGATCAGGCTGGACGGGCCGTTTTGAAGATCGGGCAATGTCGCGCGATAGGCGTCATCGACCTCAAACCCTTCGGGATATTCCCGCGACAGCGACGGGTAATTCGTCGGAACCAGCCCCGGCACAAGACGCGCAATGGCGGGATCAAGCTGGCTGATCTCGGCCTCGGTCGCGGTTTCGGCCCATTTGCGCAGCGTTTTAAGCGCGGCGGCGGCCTCATCATGGTCAGGTGCGTCATCAATGCTGCGGGGGTGCACGTTCATCGATCGGGGCTCCTCGGGTTGGTCGCCGGACTATATACAGCTTCGGCGCGTTTTCCAGTGTAACTGTATACGCGTCGAAACACAGCCCGGATCGAATTTACGTGAGGGACACGCTATTTGTGCCCCTCATCGTCAAGTTCGAAACGGCTGTAACAGGCAAATGGGCGCCGTTATTGTTGAGAAACGTCCAATGCGCGGCTGATATCGGCAAGCAGGTCGCCTGCGTCCTCAAGACCGATGGACAGGCGGATCAGACCCGGCGTGATGCCCAGCTCATCCTTCTGCTCATCGCTCAGCCGCTGATGCGTCGTGGTGGCCGGGTGCGTCGCAATCGACTTGGCATCGCCAAGGTTGTTCGAGATCACCGGAATAGTCAGCGCGTTCAGGAACGCAAATGCCGCGTCCTTGCCGCCCTTGATGTCCAGCGACAGCACCGTACCGCCCTTGCCGCCAAGCTGGGTCTGAACCAGCGCATTCTGCGCGTGGGTTTTCAGCCCCGGATACAGCGTCCGCTCCAGCGCGGCGTGACCCTCCAGTGCCTCGGCCACGGTCTGCGCGGTCTCGGCTTGCGCGTTGACCCGCAGGGCCATGGTTTCCAGACCCTTCAGCATGATCCACGCGCTGAACGGGCTGAGCGCGCCGCCGGTATGTTTCATATAGGGTTCAACTGTGCCGCGGATGAACTCTTTGGTGCCGATGATGACCCCGCCAAGAGCACGCCCCTGCCCGTCGATATGCTTGGTCGCGGAATAGACGACCACATCGGCCCCCTGCTCAATCGCGCGCGAAAAGACCGGGGTGGAAAAGACGTTGTCCACCACCACCAGCGCCCCGACCGCATGGGCCAGCTTGGAAACGGCGGCAATGTCGATCACCTCAAGCGTCGGGTTAGACATGGATTCAAAGAACACCGCCTTGGTGTCCGGCCGGATTGCCGCCTTCCACGCGTCCAGATCGGTGCCGTCGACAAAGGTGACCTCAACGCCATAGCGGGCCAGGATGTTTTCCAGAATATAGAGGCATGACCCGAACAGGGCCTTGGCGGACACGACGTGATCACCCGCCTTCAGGATCGAGGTCAGCGCACCGTTGACCGCCGCCATGCCGGACGCGGCGGCAAAAGCGTCCTCGCCCCCTTCCAGCGCGGCAATGCGCTGTTCGAACATCGACACGGTCGGGTTGCCGTAACGGGCATAGATGAACTCATCCGGGCCGGTCTCGATAAACCGTGCTTCGGCCTGTTCGGCGTTTTCATAGACGAAGCCCTGCGTCAGAAAGATCGCCTCGGACACTTCATTGTATTGGCTGCGACGGATACCGCCATGGACGGCTTGGGTGCGTTTGTTCCAGCTCTCGCTCATGTCATTCCTCTCGACCCTTGTCTGGCAAGGGCATCAAAAAAACCCCAGACGCGGTCAAGCGAAAGGGGCCTTTCATCCTGACCTTTTAGCGGTGTTGTTTAGCGTGGCCCGCAATCCGGTAACAAATCGCCACGTGGTGTGGTTGCCATTACGCCGCGGTTGCGGATGCGTCAACCCTTGCAACGGCATCGTCACGGTTCTGTAACCGTCCATTCACCAAAGCATCATAGCGTTGCGTCACATCGGCACCACAACATCTTGTGCGAGGCAGAGCAATGCCATCGGCGACACGTTCGCCCTGCACCGCAGCCCGCGATCTCCACTAGGCACCTCGCAGCAAACGCCCGACATCCGGGGGGCGGGCATCATCATGACCCACGGGTACAAATATCGCCCCGACGATGCCAAACACCCCAGGCAGATGCTCTGGCATTGCCAAAGGCACCCACGCGCCGCTGGTCACGGCTTTTTGCGCTGCCCCAATCCAAAGCTCTCTTGCCGTTTGCACAGAAAGCCTCATGATCCCTTCAAGCTGAGGAGGCATCATGATCGACCTGTATTTCTGGCCCACGCCAAACGGCTGGAAGGCATCCATCGCGCTGGAAGAGATGGAGCTGCCCTACACCACCCATCTGATCAACATCGGCAAGGGCGATCAGTTCGACCCCGAATTCCTGCGAATTTCCCCGAACAACCGGATGCCCGCCATCATTGACCCCGATGGCCCGGATGGCGCGCCGGTCTCGGTGTTCGAAAGCGGCGCGATCCTGATGTATCTGGCCCGCAAGACCGGGCGGTTTTACGGCAAAACCGAGCGCGACCGGATCGCTGTCGAAGAATGGCTGATGTGGCAGATGGGCGGCGTTGGCCCGATGGCCGGTCAGGCGCATCACTTCCTGAAATACGCCCCACAACTGGACCCGCCGCAGGACCTGCCCTACGCACAAGACCGCTATCGCGCCGAGGTCGGGCGTCTATACGGCGTGCTCGACCGGCGGCTGGCCGAAAACGAATACGTCGCGGGTGATTTCTATTCCATCGCCGACATATCGATCTGGGGCTGGGCCAGCCTGTGGGAGGGCCAGCAGCAGGTACTGGACGACAAACCCCATTTCACCCGCTGGCTTGAGGCCGTCAGCGCCCGCCCGGGTGTTCAGGCCGGACGCGCGCTACATGCGGAATTGCGTGGGGATCACCGGGACAAGCAATCGCAAGGGGTTTTGTTTAAGCGGTAAGGCTCGTTGATCCAATGTCAGTTCCGAGTCCTTTGCCACGGATTCTTCGCAACGAGTGAATGGCTGTTTTCTGGGAAATTTCGTTTCGCCTTGATTTATCCCTAACTAGGGATATATGGGTGCAATGAAACACGAAAATCACAACCGAGAAAACCAGGCCATCGTGCTCTCCCTGCTGCGCAGTCAGCAATTGTTCTTGCGCGCGATGGGGCCGGTTTTTCGTTCAGCAAGTTTGACAGCATCCCAATGGGATGCGCTGGAAACGCTCAGCAACAAGGGGGCGTTGTCGATCAATGACCTGATGCGGCTAACGCTGTCCACCTCTGGCAATCTGGACGTCGTGGTCAGGAATCTGATCCAAGCCGGTTTTGTAGAGAAGACGGTGGATGAAAATGACAAGCGGGCGCGGGTGCTGCGCCTGACACCCGCGGGGCGCCAAAAGGTGGCGGATTTCCTGCCGATCCACAATTGCGCTTTGGAACAAATATTCGGACGTCTCAGCGCACAAAACAAACGCGAGATTATCAAGACACTCAATCAGCTCCGCAAAAAACTGCCCCAACCCCAGAAAGACTGAACATGTCAAACAGAACCTTCTTGACCGCGCATGGCGTTATATACATTTTCTTCGCCCTAGCGCTGTTCTTTGCCCCGGCTGTTCTCTGGCCGAACTATGGCCTACAGCTTAACGACCAATACGCGGTGTTCCTGTCCCAGCATAACTCGATCTTTCTGGGCGGCGTCGGGATCATCAGCTTTCTGTTTCGGGACGCTGACGACGGCAGCGACACCGCCCAAAAAATCCTGATCGGCCTGATGTGGACCAACGTGCTTGGCGTCATCATCACGCTTTATGCCTGTTTGACAGGGATATTCACCGGGTTTGGATGGTCCGATCCAATCTTCTTTGCACTGCTTGCCATCCTGAGCTTTGCGCAGCTTGGCAAGAACCACTGAACGCACGTTAACAACCTCAACCACCACGCCTAGGAGAGCCAAACCATGAGCACGCTGAAAATCTGGGATCTGCATATGGTGTATGACGGTCCCATCACCGACGAGTTTCTCGCGGGAACAAAGCAACTTGCCGAGAGTATTGCCGAAGAGCCCGGCATCATCTGGAAAATCTGGACCACCGAAGAGGGCACCACCCACTACGGATCCACCTATCTGTTCCGGAACCGCGAGTATCTTGAGACCTACAAAGCGATGCATGTGAAGCGCTTAGAAGCGATCGGGATCACGGTGACCGCTGACCATATCTTTGACATCATGGAAGATGTCAGCGCGATCAACAACGCCCCGCTTGTGGGCTAGCAAGGTAACCGGACATCAAAGCAACGAGCGTAGATGTCCGGTTCGCCCGCATAGCGAACCTATCCCTCTCCCCGCACCAGCACATCCAGCATCCCCGAGATATCCTCGATCTCTTCCGCGATCACATGGATGACCGCGTCGGCTTTCTGCATCCGCCCCGTCACGCGCAGCAACCGCCCCGAGATCACCGCGCGCCGGAATTGCTCATAGATTTTACGCCAGACCACCACGTTGACGATGCCGGTCTCATCCTCAAGCGTGACAAAGATCACCCCTTTGGCCGTCCCCGGCCTCTGCCGCAGGATCACCAGCCCGGCCACGGTAACGCGCGCGCCCTCGGGCGGGTCGTCCAGCCGCTCGGCGGGCAGGCAGGCAGGCGGGCGCGGCCAGTCCCGGTTTGAAACCGCGGGGCGAACAGGGGCAATAAGCATGAGAACAAAAATAGAACAAACGGCAGGAAAGTCCAGTCGCGGCGTGATGAGTCGCAAATGAGGCTGGAAAGACCTAAATGCCTTCACTAAGGAAGAATTCGACAATCGAAAAAGGAAGACGCACGCAATGGCAAAGATCACCTATGTCGAGCACAGCGGTACCGAACACACAGTCGAGGTCGCCAATGGGCTGACCGTCATGGAAGGCGCCCGTGACAACAACATCCCCGGCATCGAGGCCGATTGCGGCGGCGCCTGTGCGTGCTCGACCTGCCATGTCTACCTCCACCCCGACTGGGTCGAGAAAGTTCCGGCCAAGGACGACATGGAAGAGGACATGCTGGACTTTGCCTACGAGCCCGACCCTGCCCGCTCGCGCTTGACCTGCCAGATCAAGGTCACGGATGAACTGGACGGTCTGGTCGTACAGATGCCCGAAAAACAGATCTGATGACCCCCAAAGCGCCGCGCCTGCCCGCCCGCCTGTGGCAATGTCAGGCACGCGGCGCACTGCTAGCGTTGAGCTTGTGGCTGGCGGGAGGAGCACTAGCGATTGCCGAAACAGTCACAAGCGCCCGCTTTACAGAACCCACCACACGCTATGCGCACGGGGTCTTGGGCGATAACATCGAGTACGGCGCGCTGGAACTGACGATCCAAGGCAGCACGCTCACCATCCGGCTGCCCTCGGATCGAGTGTTTGAAGACCTGGCGCCAAGGCTGGTAGATATCGACCTGGATGGCACGCTAGAGGTCATCGTCGTCGAATCCCACAATCAGACAGGCGCTCAACTGGCGATCTATGACAGAGGCGGGAAGAAAATCGCCGCCACACCTCATATCGGCACCCGCTTTCGCTGGCTGGCCCCGATTGGCGCGGACGATCTGGACGGCGACGGTCACGTGGAAATCGCCTATATTGATCGGCCTCATCTGGCCAAGACCCTGCGCATTTGGCGTTTCAGAGATGGTGATCTGGTCGAGGTCGCCTCCCTGCCCGGCATGACCAACCATCGCATCGGCGAAGACTTCATCACTGGCGGGATCAGAGATTGCGGCTCTGGCCCTGAAATGATCGTGGTCAGCGCCGACTGGCGACAGATCGTCAGCGTCAGCCACGATAAGGGTTGGAAAACACGGACCTTG
This sequence comes from Ruegeria sp. AB10, assembly GCF_056542745.1. Lineage (NCBI taxonomy): Bacteria > Pseudomonadati > Pseudomonadota > Alphaproteobacteria > Rhodobacterales > Roseobacteraceae > Ruegeria > Ruegeria sp. AB10. Next base: position 525,939 of record NZ_JBQGAI010000001.1, read on the forward strand.
TCCCTGTATAGCGGCAAGGCAATGAAACAAGCCTTGAACTGCTCACATTAGCCCGCCCGCAGCCCGCACCAGCGGGCTGCCCGGCCCAAGGCCTTTGGCGTTGCATCTTTGATGCAGCGTCAGGGCGCGGGAGCCTTTGGAATCAGAGCGCCCGCCAGCCGATATCGCGACGGAAGAACCCGTCCGGCCAATCGACACCGTCCACCATTGCATAGGCGCGATCCCGCGCTTCCTGCAGCGTACCACCCCGCGCGGTGACGTTCAGGACACGACCACCCGAGGCCAATACCTGCCCGTCAGAGGCTTTGGTTCCGGCGTGGAATACCATGTTCCCGCTATCCTCAGGCAAATCCGCCAGCCCATTGATCACGCTGCCCTTTTTATACGACCCCGGATACCCGTTCGCCGCCATCACAACGGTCAGGGCGTGATCGTCCGCCCAGTTCACTTGTGCTTCGCCCAGTCGGCCTTCGGCGGCCGCGTGCATCAGGTCCATCGCCTGCGCGCCTAGGCGCATCATCAAAACCTGACACTCCGGATCGCCGAAGCGTACGTTGTATTCCACCAGACGCGGCTGGCCGTCCTTGATCATCAGACCGGCATAGAGAACGCCCTGAAACGGCATCCCGCGCCGTTTCATCTCGGCTACGGTTGGCTTGATGATCTCTTCCATCGCACGAGCTTCAATCTCGGCGCTCAGAACCGGCGCCGGGGAATAGGCGCCCATGCCGCCAGTGTTGAGGCCGGTATCGCCCTCGCCCACACGCTTGTGATCCTGCGCAGTGCCGACGGACAGGATGTCCTCACCGTCGCACAATACGAAAAGTGAAGCCTCCTCACCCTCCATAAACTCTTCGATGACCACTTCGGCCCCGGCCCCGCCAAACGCACCGCCGAACATATCGTCGATGGCCTCCAGCGCGGTTTGCTCGTCCATTGCTACGATCACGCCTTTGCCCGCAGCCAAACCGTCGGCCTTGACCACAATCGGCGCGCCCTGAGCACGGATGTAGTCTTTCGCCGGCTCAGCCTCGGTGAACCGCGCGTAAGCCGCCGTTGGCGCACCGGACGCATCGCAAATCTCTTTGGTGAAGCTTTTCGAGGCCTCCAACTGTGCCGCTGCTGCCGAGGGACCGAACACCAGCACACCCGCCTCGCGCAGACGATCCGCCACACCGGCGGCCAGAGGGGCCTCGGGGCCAACGATCACGAAATCAATCGCGTTTGCCTCGGCAAAGCTGACAACCGCCCCGCCATTCTCGATATCCAGCGCGGCACACTCCGCAATCTGCGCGATCCCGGCATTACCCGGAGCCACGATCAGACGGTCACATTTGGGGTTCTGCATCACCGCCCAGGCCAGGCTGTGTTCGCGCCCACCACTGCCGAGAATGAGGATATTCATGACTGCTCTCCGATCTGCTTGGCCTTGCCTTGCGGGCGTTCTAAGCTGGGCAGGCATTTGACACAAGGCGCTGAAATGTCCGACCTGCTTGACGACCCCATTCCCGGCCAAAACACCCCTGAATACACAGTTTCGGACATCTCGGGCGAGGTGAAACGCACACTCGAAGGCACGTTCGGGCGAATCCGTGTGCGTGGAGAGGTCGGGCGCGTGTTCAAGGCGCGCTCGGGGCATTTGTATTATGACATCAAGGACGACCGGAACGTGCTGGCCTGCACCACGTGGAAGGGTCAGATCTCGGGCCTCTCCGTTGTGCCGGAAGAAGGGCTTGAGGTCGTCGTCACCGGTCGGCTCACTGCTTTCGGCGCGCAATCAAAATATAACCTGAACGTCGATGAGGTGGCGGTTGCCGGACAAGGCGCGCTGATGGCGCTGCTGGAGAAACGCAAGAAGCAGCTGGAGGCCGAAGGGCTGTTTGCACCTGAACGCAAAAAATCGCTGCCTTATCTGCCGCAGATTATCGGCGTTGTGACCTCGCCTTCGGGGGCAGTAATCCGGGACATTTTGCACCGCCTGCGCGACCGCTTTCCGCGTAAGGTTCTGATCTGGCCGGTGGCCGTTCAGGGATCGAACTGCGCCTCCGAGGTCGCCAATGCCATCCAGGGCTTCAATCAACTGTCCCCCGGCGGAGCCCTGCCCCACCCGGACCTGATCATCGTCGCACGGGGTGGTGGCTCGATAGAAGACCTGTGGGGCTTCAATGAAGAAATTGTCGCGCGCGCCGCGGCATCCTCGGATATTCCGCTGATCTCGGCCGTAGGCCATGAAACCGATACGACACTGATCGACTATGTCTCAGACCGCCGCGCACCGACGCCAACCGCCGCCGCCGAACTGGCCGTACCCGTGCGGATGGAACTGCTGGCCTGGACCGGCGAACAAGGCGCGCGCCTGTCCCGCGCTGCGACAGATGCAGTTCAACGACGGTCGCAGCGTCTACGCGACATCTCCCGCGCATTGCCACGGCCCGACAGCTTGTTGAACAGCCCGCGTCAACGCCTTGATTTGATTGCAGACCGCCTGACCCCCGCGCTGGAGCGCGGCGTTCAGAACCGCCACCTGCAAGTTGTGAAGCTGTCCGCCCATTTGCGCCCTTCAACGCTGCGCAATCTCGTTTCAAGCCGTCAGGAGGCCGTCCGAAACCTCTCGTCGCGCCTGTCCCTGCGCCCAATTCAGCGCGAAATCGAGGTGCAACACCAGACCCTCACCCGACTGGCCGAGCGAATGAACGCCGCGCAGTCAACGCGACTGGATCGGATGCGGCAACAGCTGACCGCAACTGACCGGCTGCGCGAAACGCTCAGCTACAAGGCCACTTTGCAGCGCGGCTATGCAGTTGTGCGCGCCGATGATCAGGTGCTGACGACGAAAAAACAGGCCGAGAATCACAGCTCACTCCAGATCGAGTTCGCTGATGGCGTGCTGACCACCGGCCAACCCGCAGGCCCGCGACCAGCCCCCAAGAAAACCCCGAAAAAGGACGCACCAGATCAGGGCTCACTCTTCTGAGTGCGCCCTACACGCCAACTTCCGGCCCGTAGCAGAGCATCTCTTCTCCGATATCTTCCGCTTCATAGAGTTCGGTCTCCGCCGGATCACCCTCGAACTGCGCGATCAGACCACTCCCTGAACGGGTGAAGACCCAGCATTGCGGGGCCAGACGATCTTCGTAGATGAAACAAATCTGTTCGTCCTGCTCATACCAGACGCCCTCTTTGCAATTGCCATCCAGGAACGACCAGATGACGCGGCGATTGGGCAGATAACGCTCGACCCCGTAAACCTTTCCCTGAAAGCCATAAAACAGGGTTTTTCCGCGCGTATACTCATCGAAATCTGACGCCGTCAGGGCCGGTTGGGCCGAGGCTGAAAACGCGGGCAACAGCAGAAGAATCGCTAGGTATCTGAACATGGTCGCATTGTGTCAGATGCGGTTGCCCGGTGCCATTGCCATTTCCGCGCAACCACCTGCCTCAACGTCACCGGTTGAGGTGACCCGACAACCCATAACATGCTGCGAAAAATCGGGGGAGAAATTCATGACAACCGCATTGTTCTGGCTCGCAGCTATCTGTGCTCTGACCTATCTGCCCCTGTCGCCACGTCCAGCCACCGCCTTGCGGTCGCTAATCAAAACCCTGTCCGTCGCTCTGCTGGCCGTGATCGCATTACTGGGCGCAGCACCACTTCTACTGGTTCTGGCGCTGAGCTTGTGCGCCCTTGGCGACGCGCTTTTGTCGCGCGAGACTGACAGCACCTTCATGGCCGGCATCGGAGCTTTCGCTGCAGGGCATCTGGCCTATATCGCCCTGTTTCTGACCCGCCCCGCCAGCGACCCTGCCTTGATTTTCGACAGGCCCGGCTTTTTCTGGTCGCTCATCATCCTTGGGATCGTTGTCGCCACCTTGTTGGCCCCGCGTGCCGGAGACCTCAAGGGACCGGTGCTGGGTTATATCCCGATCATTCTGGGGATGGGCATAACCGTTCTGGCCCTGCCCGACACCGGCGCCCTGCGGTGGGCGCTGCCCGCTGCCCTGGCTTTCATCGCGTCCGACCTGATTCTGGCCACGGAGAAGTTCCTCCTGCCCGCAGACCACCCGGCGCTGAAGATCACGCCCTATCTGGTCTGGCCGCTTTATTGGGGTGCGCAGGCCGGATTGCTGGTCGCGTTTCTCTGACCCTTTGCAACTACCGCAAATCCGCATTAGGTGAGGGGAACACCTGCGGAGACCAAAAATGGCGTTTTTCTCAAAGCTCAAGGACAAGCTGTTCAAATCCTCGTCCCGCCTCGAACAGGGGCTTGAGGCCATCGTCGAAGATGGCGGCGAGGAAACAACCGCCCCCGATCCGATCATCCCCGAGCCCGAGCCGCAGCCCGAACCCGTGCCGGAAGTCCCGCAACCGGTTCCCGAAGTGCCGGACCCCGCACCAGCACCGCAACCGGTCGAGGTCCCTGAACCCGCGCCCGTCGACCCGACCCCTGCCCCGCCTCCACCCGAGGCGGCGCCGTCCAAAGGCGTGTTGGGCCGCCTGTTCGGTCGCAGCGAGGCCAAAACCGCCATACGCCGCACTCTGGACGACGACATGCTGGAACAGCTCGAAGAGCTGCTAATCGCCTCGGACATGGGCGTCGACACCGCCCTGCGCGTCACCGCAAACATGGCCGAGGGGCGCTATGGCCGCAAACTCTCGACCCAGGAAATCAAACAACTGCTAGCGCAGGAAGTCGCCCGCGTGATGGAACCCGTTGCCAAGCCCCTGCCCATCTACCCCAAACGTCCACAGGTGGTGCTGGTTGTCGGCGTCAACGGATCGGGCAAGACGACCACAATCGGCAAGCTGGCCAGTCAGTTCAAATCGGCTGGCAAAAAGGTCGTGATCGCCGCCGGTGACACCTTCCGCGCTGCCGCTGTCGAACAGTTGCAAGTCTGGGGCGAACGCGCAGGCGTACCCGTCCTGACCGCGCCCGAGGGATCGGATCCAGCCAGCCTCGCCTTCGACGCCCTGACCAAGGCGCAGCAAGATGGCGCTGACCTTTTGATGATCGACACCGCAGGCCGCCTGCAGAACCGCGCCGACTTGATGGAGGAACTGGCCAAGATCGTCCGCGTCATCCGCAAGGTCGACGACACCGCGCCTCACAACACCCTTTTGGTGCTGGACGCCACTACGGGCCAAAACGCGCTGAGTCAGGTGGAAACTTTCCGCAATCTGGCCGATGTCTCGGGTCTGGTCATGACCAAGCTCGACGGCACCGCCAAGGGCGGCGTGTTGGTCGCGCTCGCCGACAAATTCGGCCTGCCCATTCACGCCATCGGCGTCGGAGAGCAAATTGACGACCTCGCCCCGTTCGACCCCGAAGAATTCGCCGCCGCCCTCACTGGCTTGCAAAACTGATCCGAAACTTCATCTGTCTAAAAATATCCTCCGGGGGTCCGGGGGTGGAAAACCCCCGGCCTCTCCACCCAGCACAAAGACCTGACACTTGAGCGACTGGCTGATCTCACTCGAAGGCACCGAAGCAGGCCACCAGCTTGCGCTGGGACTGGCCCTGATGGCGGCCTTCCTGCACGCGGTCTTCGGTGCCCTGCAAAAAGGCCGCCACGATCCGTGGATGTCGCGCGGTGCCATTGACGCCAGCTATTGCCTGCTGGCCGCACCCTTCGCGTTTTTCGTCGTTCCCTGGCCAGAACCCTATATGTGGCCGATCTTTGCAACCGTCTGGGTGATCCACATCGCCTATAAAATCCTGCAAGCCATGGCCTATACCAAGGGCTCATACACGGTCGTCTACCCGGTTGTCCGCGGCACCGGCCCGCTGTTCACCGTCATCGGCGCCTATCTGCTGTTCGGAGAGACCTTCACTGGCACCCAATGGTTCGGCGTGGCCGTCTTGTTGGCCGGTATTTTCGGATTGGCCGCCTATAATTTCCGGTTTCTCGAAACCAACCGCGAAACACTGGGCATCGCACTGGTACTTGCCGTCGCAACCGGCCTGTTCGTGGCGCTCTATACCACCTACGACGCCTATGGCATCCGCGCCACCGCAGACCCGTTCACCTTTCTGGCCTGGTTCTTCATGATCGACGGGGCGGCAATGCCGATCTACGCCTTTCTCAGATGGCGCGCGATGATCAACCGCCCGGCAATCGGCCCGCTGATGTTGCGCGGCTTGGCGGGCGGTATAATCGCCCCCCTGTCTTTCGGGGCGATCATGCTGGCCACAAGGCTCGACAAGGTCGGCGAGGCCGCCGTCCTACGGGAAACCTCGACCGTTTTCGCGGCCCTGATCGGCTGGCTGGTTCTGAAAGAAACCGTGGGGCCAAGACGGATCGCGCTGATGGCATTGATTGCACTCGGCGCCGTAATAGTTGAAATGGGCGGGTAAGCAGCAGGACGCAGGCCATGACAGACAAAAAAGAGATCAACCCGTTTCTGAAACAGGTGCTGGAGCTTGGCCCCCCGCTGGCCTTCTTCTTCATCTACCTGCGTCTGCGCGATGACAGTTTTCTGATCGGCGGCATTGAATATTCCGGCTTTATCGTTGCCACCATCCTGTTTGTGCCGCTCATGCTGGGCGCTATGGGCGTTCTCTGGTACCTGACGGGCAAGCTCAGCCGGATTCAGATTTTCACCGCTTTCATGGTCATTTTCTTCGGCGGCCTGACCGCCTGGTTCAATGACGAGCGGTTCTTCAAGATGAAGACCACGCTGGTCTACGGCTTCTTTTCGATCATGCTGGGCATCGGCCTGCTGCAGGGCAAATCCTACCTCGCCTATGTCCTGGACGAGATGCTGCCGATGCAACACGAGGGGTGGATGATCCTGACCCGGCGCCTGTGCGGCTGCTTCGCGGTACTGGCCGTGGCCAACGAATTCGTCTGGCGCACGATGTCGACCGACCTCTGGGTCAAGATTGAAACCTTCGGCTTCCCCATCGCGCTGATGGTGTTTCTGATGCTGCAATTCAATCTGCTGCAAAGCTACATGGATGGTCCTGACCACCAATAGGGGAACAGGGACGATGCCTTTTCGCCTCAGACGGTAACGCAATTCTGCGCTGTTCCCGGACGTAACGCCGGACCAAACCGACAAAAATCCTTGGCTAAACGGCAAAGCTGTGGAAAGTTGTGACACCACTCACAGCCGGAGCACCTGAAACTCATGACGGCTTTTCCAGACAGCGGCTTTCTGTCCGAGGCATCAGACAGACTCAAAGCCATGCTCTCCGCGCAGGCGACCGAAATTTCTCTGGAGCGTGGCGAGGTTCTGTTCGAGCAAGGCGATGAAGGCGACGCCCTTTATGCCATCCTCGAAGGTACGCTCGAAGTGTCCTTTCTGGCCATGAGCGGTCGCAAACTGTCCCTGACCCTGATGCGGCCCGGAGAGATTTTTGGAGAGATCGCCCTGTTCGACAGCGGCCCCCGCACCGCCACAATCGCGGCCGCTGAACAGTCCCGCGTGTTGCGGGTACGGCACGGCGATGTGATGGCCCAGATCCGGCAACACCCCGACCTGGCCGTGGACCTGATCCGTCTGGCCGGCCTGCGGATGCGGTGGATGGGATCACAACTGAACGAGCAGGTTTTTCTGCCGATGCCGATCCGTCTGGCCCGCAAACTGCTGCACCTGTCCGAACTGCAGGATGACCCGTCCACCCGGATCACCCTGTCACAAAGCGAACTGGCCGAGTTCGTTGGCGCCACGCGGGAAGCGGTGTCCAAGACCATCTCTACCTGGAAGCGCGACAACGTGGTTGAGGCGTCGCGCGGCGGGCTGATGATTCAAGACTTCGCAGCCCTGCGGGAATTGGCCGAATCCGACCTGATCTGACCCCTGTGACCTGCTTCACAGACCATGGGTAGCATTAAGCCTATCGTCGTAATTGTTACCGTAGGAGGTCAGAGAATCATCCCCGATATCTGTCCACTGACCTCTCCCTGTATCAGGGCCACGCGCCTTCCCCGGTGCGTGGCTCATACCTCCCAGCACAAATAAGGCCGGAGCATCTGCTCCGGCCTTTTTGATTGTTTTCATGCTGTGGGTTATTCGCCCAAGCTCAGCGCCACAAAGCGGGGTTCGCCGCCGCGGCGCACCAGCAACAGCAGAGATTTACGCCCCGCCTCGCGCGCCTCGTCCATGCGCGCCTCAAGGTCTTCGATCGAGCTGACCTTCTGCTGACCGGCCTCGGTGATCAGGTCACCAGCACGCAAACCCTTGGAAAAGGCTTCAGATGCTTCGTCAACGGCGGTCACCACCAGCCCATCAGAATCTGCATCCAGACCCATATCCGTGCGCAACGCATCGGTCAGCGGCGATATGGTCAGGCCCAGAATGTCGGCGTTTTCCTCGGCCGGAACCTCCGGCGTGTCCTCGTCACCGTCCTCGGCGCGCTCTGCGTCCTCACGGCGGCCCAGCGTCACCAGAACGGTCTGGGTACCGCCTTCGCGGTGGACCACAACGCGAACCGATTTACCGACGGTGGTTTCGCCAACCTGACGGACCAGACCACGAGTGTCTTCGACCTCGACACCGTCAAAGCTGAGGATCACGTCACCGGCCAGCAGGCCCGCTTCTTTGGCAGGACCGTCCGGCACGTCACTGATCAGAGCGCCGCCGGGTTTGTCCAGCCCCATTGCCTCAGCCATGTCCTCGGTCACGTCCTGAATGCGCACGCCCAGCCAGCCGCGGCGGGTTTCGCCGAATTCACGCAGTTGATCGACAACCTTGACCACCACGTTCGACGCCATTGAGAAGCCAATCCCGATCGAGCCGCCATTGGGCGACAGGATCGCGGTGTTCACGCCGATCACTTCGCCATCCATATTGAACAGCGGACCACCAGAGTTGCCCCGGTTAATCGCCGCGTCAGTCTGGATGTAATCGTCATACGATCCGCTGAGCGCCCGATTGCGGGCCGAAACGATCCCAGCCGAGACCGAGAAGCCCTGCCCCAGCGGGTTGCCCATGGCAATCACCCAATCACCCACGCGCGCAATGTCGCTATCGCCAAACTTCACATATTGCAGCGGGCCTGTCGCTTCGACCTTCAGTAGCGCGATATCGGTTTTCTCATCCGTGCCGATCACTTTGGCTGGCAATTCCTTTTTGGGCTGCCCGTCGCCCGGAAAAAATTCCACAAGGATTTCATCGGCTTCAGCGATGACGTGATTGTTGGTGACGATATAACCGTCCTCGGAGATCACGAAGCCCGATCCCAGCGCATTGCTGCGACGTGGACGGTTGTCGTCATCGCCGTTGCGGTCCTGAAACTCACGAAAGAAATCCTCGAACGGAGAGCCCTCGGGTACGATCCCCTGCGGGCCGGTCTGTCCTTCAATCAGAGTTGTGGTGGTGATGTTGACCACCGCCGGGCTGATCTGTTCGGCCAACGGTGCAAGACTTTCACCCCGCGCCTGCGCGGCGACGGTCTGGGCCAGAACAAGCAACATCCCCGCAAAAGCCAGCCACATCAGCCGCATGAAACCAACACTATCGTCCTGCCGGACGGAAATACTTCGTGCTTGTGCCTGCACTTGGGAACTCCTTGTCGACAATTCTTCTGTGGCCGCCCCTCGGCAACCTTTCTTAGCAACCAATGTAGTCAGTTTGTTCAGACCCGCAACTCGGGATCGCGGGGAAATCACCGGCAAGTGAAATCGTCGTCTTAAAACCCGACCTGATACGCGCCCCACAGCAGCACCAGCCCGCTGACCACGCAAAGCAGCCCCACCAGCCGTCGCGCCTGTTCCGGCAGTGACCGCAGCGCCTCGAGCATACGTTCAATAAGCGAAGGGGCCAGCGCGTACGCCAGCCCCTCGACAATCAATACCAGCCCAAGGGCCAGAAGAATCATACCCATTATTCAGAAGGCGCAGCAACCGGGGCTGACCGTCCGGTAGGAGAGCCGAGGTAGTTGAAGAACTCGGAATCCGGGCTCAGGATCAACGAGCTGTTACTACCCTGCAAGGCATTCTCATACGCTGTCAGAGAGCGATAAAACTCAAAGAACTCCGGGTCCGCACCGTAGGCTTCAGCAAAGATTGCGTTGCGTTCGGCATCAGCCTCACCGCGAATGATCTCGGCCTCGCGGTTGGCGTCTGACACCAGTTCAACCACGGTCCGGTCGGCCTGCGCGCGCACACGCTGCGCAGCCTCGTTACCGCGTGCACGTTCGTCGGTGGCCTCACGTTCCCGTTCGGCTTTCATCCGGTCAAAGGTCGCCTCAAGGTTCGCTTGCGGCAGGTCGGTCGCCTTCAAACGCACGTCGATCACGTTGACGCCCAGCGCCTGCGCTTCGGCAATCGCGCTGTTACGGATACGCAGCATGAGCGCGGCACGGTCCGAGCTGAGGATATCACGCGACGACACTGAACCCAGCACTTCGCGGGTTTCCGCGCGCAGGATGCGGTCCAGACGATCCTCGGCCACCGGAATACCGCCGACACCAACCGCCTGACGGAAGCGGTTCAGATCAGAAATCCGATAGCGCGCGAAGGCGTCGACCACCAGACGACGGTCGTCCAGAGGCGTCACCTCAAGCGGTTGAACGTCAATCGACAGAATGCGGTCATCATAGCGTACAACTTCCTGGATCACCGGGATTTTGAAGGCCAGACCTGGCTCTTCCTTCACCGCAACCACACGGCCGAATTGCAGAACCAGCGCACGCTCACGCTCGTCCACGATAAAGATCGAGGACAGGCCAACCACGCCGAGAATCACGACGAAGATGAGGATAAGGGGTGACTTACGCATCAGTTGCTCTCCTCGGCCTGATTGCGCCGCAGCTCGTTCAGCGGCAGATAGGGCACGACGCCCTGCCCTGAACCGGTCGAGTTCTCGTCCAGAATGATCTTGTCCACGTCACCCAGAACCTGCTCCATCCGTTCCAGATACAGGCGTTTGCGGGTCACGTCAGGCGCTTTGGCGTATTCTTCCAGAACCGCGCTGAAACGGCTGGCTTCACCCTGCGCACTGTTGATCTGCTGGGCGCGATAGGCTTCGGCCTCTTCCAGAACCTGCGCGGCTTCACCACGAGCTTCCGCGAGAACGCGGTTGGCATAGGCGTCGGCCACGTTCTGCAGACGGTCACGCTCCTGCGCGGCGGCCTGAACGTCACGGAACGCGGCGATCACATCCTGCGGCGGGTCGGCCTTGTCAAAGTTCACACGGACGATGTTGATCCCGGAATCATAGCTATCCATTGTGGACTGGATCAATTCCTGAAGGCGATCCGCGATGATGCCACGATCCCGGTTCAGGATCGGGGCCAGTTCGCTTTGCGCAATGATCTCACGCATGGCCGATTCCGACACGGCGCGGATCGTCTGGCGCGGGTCGCGCAGGTTAAACAGGAACTTGGCCGGATCGTTGATGTTCCACACGACCTGATAGTCGATATCGACCACGTTTTCGTCACCAGTCAGCATCAGGCCATCGTCGCTGCCGCGCGTGCCGCCCATGTCTTCGGTCTGTTCACGGGTGACCGGGATAACCTCAGCCGTCACGAACGGCCACGGAGCAAAGTTCAGACCCGGATTGCCGACGGCCGAGAACTCACCCAGGAACAGCTCAACCGACTGTTCTTCGGGCTTGACTGTATAGAAGCTGGCCGCACCCCAGAGCACGGCGGCAACAACCACACCGATCAGCAAGGTGCCTTTGGTAAAGATGGGACCACCCCCACCTGCACCCTGACCGCCGCCACGGCCCGAACCGCCACGGCCGCCCATCAGGACGCGCAGCTGTTCCTGGCCTTTCTTCATCAGTTCATCGATCTCGGGGATCTGCGGGCCGTCGCCTTCGGGGGGCTTGCGCCCGTCCCCGTTGTTACCCCGATTTCCTCCACCACCAGAAGAGCCTCCGCCCCCCCAGGGGCCACCGCTGTTGCCCGCCATATGTATCTATTCCCTTGTGTTGGACCGTGTGATCACGGTTTCCCTTGTAACTTGTGTGCGCGCAGTTGCAAATCAAGCAGTGCGCACAGGTTGCCGCAGTGTTACCAGTTCCTCGGCCATGACCGGGTGAACGGCAACAGTGCGGTCGAAATCTTCCTTGGTCGCGCCCATTTTGACGGCAATCCCGGCCAGCTGGATCATCTCACCCGCGCCCGGCGCCACGATGTGACAGCCCAGCACTTTGCGGGTCGCCTGGCTGACGATCAGCTTCATCAGTACGCGCTGCGTACCACCGGCAAACGCCTTCTGCATCGGCTTGAACGAGGTCGCATAGACCTCAATCGGTTCCTGTGCCGCAGCGTCTTCCTCACTGAGACCCACGGTGCCGAACTCCGGCTGCGTGAAAATCGCGGTCGGGATCAGTTCATGATCCACCGGCGTCGGGTTGCCTTTGAAGACTGTCTCAACGAACGCCATGCCCTCGCGGATCGCAACCGGAGTCAGGTTCACTCGGTCAGTCACGTCGCCGATGGCATAGATCGAGGGCACACCGGTCTGGCTGTATTCGTCCACCACGATCTCGCCCTTGCGACCACGTTCGACACCGACGGCCTCAAGACCCAGATTGTCGGCGTTCGGCGCGCGCCCGGTGGCATACATGACCACATCGAAAACCCGTTCGGTTCCGTTGGTCGCTTTGACCCAAATCTTGTCGCCCAGCTTTTTCATCTCAAGCACGTTTGTACCAAGGTGCAGATCGATGCCGTTCTGGCACATCTCTTCGCTGATCAGGCCGCGTGCTTCTTCATCGAATCCGCGCAAAATCTGCGCCCCACGATAGAACTGAGTGGTCTTCACACCCATCCCGTTCATGATCCCGGCGAATTCGCTGGCGATATAACCGCCACCCACGATCAGGATGCTTTCCGGCAGCTTCTCCAGATGGAAAATCTCGTTCGACGTGATTGCCAAGTCCGAGCCCGGAAACTCGGGCACAACCGGACGGCCACCGGTCGCAACCAGAATGTGCTTGGCCGTCTTGCGGGTGCCATCGGCCAGCTCGACCGTATGCGCGTCCACAATATGCGCACGCTGATCAAAGTTCTCGACGCCGTTGTTCTTCAGGATATTGCGATAGATGCCTTCCAGCCGGTCCAGTTCCGTCACCAGTTTGCCGTGAAACGTTTTCCAATCCAACGCACCGGGCTGTATGTCCCATCCATAAGCCTGCGCATCACCGACCATGCCTGAGAATTCGCTGGCAAACACCATCAACTTTTTCGGCACACATCCCCGGATGACGCAGGTCCCGCCATAGCGGTCCTCTTCCGCCAGCGCCACCTTGGCGCCGTTTTCACCAGCCGCCACACGCGCCGCGCGAACCCCGCCCGAGCCGCCTCCGATGACGAACAGATCATAGTCAAAGCTCATCCTGAGTTCCTTTATACCGTCAGGCCAAAATTCGATGATTATCTGGGGTCGAAAGACGCGCTGCCAACCCTTGTCGGTGTGTAAACTTCACCTAAAGCACTGCCTGCAAGTCTGTTTCCCACTTCTGCTCTTGCGCCGGTCTCAATCTGCCAGATCCGAGAAAAGGTTGTCTCCACCCTCGACCAGTTGGTCCAGCTCGGTGGTACCCGCATTAATGTCGCGCAGCTCGACCCGGCCATCACCGTGGCCGATCACAACCTTGTCACAGATGTCGATGAACAGTCCGTTTTCCACCACGCCCGGCACCTGATTGAGCACCAGAGTCAGTTGGCGCACGTTACCGATACGCTGCAGATGCAGGTCAAGAATGTGGTTGCCTTCATCGGTCACAAAAGGCGCTTCGCCGTTCATCCGCAGCATTGCCGAGTTGCCCAGAACATCCATCGTGTCCAGCGCCTCTTCGATCAGGGTCCGCGTGGTCTGCCAGCCAAAGGGGATCACCTCGACCGGCAAGGGGAAGGCGCCCAGCGTTTCAACCTCTTTGCCCGCGTCTGCAATTACCACCATCTGGTCGCTGGCCGTGGCGACGATCTTTTCCTGCAGATGCGCACCACCGCCGCCCTTGATCAGGTTCAGCTCGCCGTCGAACTCGTCCGCGCCGTCAATGGTCAGGTCCAGCCATCCGGCCTGATCCAGCGAGACCACCTCGATCCCGACCTCGCGAGCCAGCTGCGCGGTGCGGATTGAGGTCGGCACCCCTTTGACCCGCAGCCCCTCGGTCTGCACCCTTTCACCCAGACGGCGCACCATCCAGGCGGCAGTGGACCCAGTACCCAACCCAACGCGCATCCCGTCCTGCACCATATCGGCGGCACGGCGCGCGGCGACATATTTGGCCTTGTTAATGGGGGACATATCTCGGGTCATGGCAGCGTTTCCCTGTATTGCTTCAGGGTTTATACGGAATGCAACCGCCGACTGCGAGAGCCAATTCGCCCCACCGCAGCGCAAACATCTATCGAAAATACGCGTTTCCGATTGGAAACGTCGCAATCGAGGCTTTCGCGGTGGCCCCGGCGATATACATAGATTTCATGACCGCGCCCTATCGCCTGCATTATGCCCCCGACAACGCCTCTCTGGTGATCAGACTGGCGCTGGAAGAGATGGGCCTGCCCTATGAAACCGTTCTGGTGGACCGCCGCCAGAACGAGCAGGACAGTGCGGCCTACCGGCAGTTGAACCCAAACGGACTGATTCCTGTACTGGACACACCGCAGGGGCCGATCTTTGAAACGGCGGCCATCCTGTTGTGGCTGGCCGACACGCATGGGCAACTGGGCCCGTCCCCCGAAGCCCCTGATCGGGCGGCATTTCTGAAGTGGCTGTTCTTTGCATCGAACACGCTGCACGCCGATCTGCGCATTCTGTTCTACGCCGAGAAATACATCAACGCCGCACAGGCCGAGACCCTGCGCGACGGCATCCGCCCGCGCCTGCGCCGACATCTGCAGGTATTGGAAGCCGAGGCAAAAAACGCGCCAACCTGGCTGCATCCTGAACAGCCCTCGGTTCTGACCTACTATCTGGCCTGTCAGATGCGGTGGATGGCGCTGTACCCGGCCAGCGCCGATCGCAGCTGGTATCAGCTGTCGGACACCCCTAATCTGCAAGCGATCCTTACGCAGCTTGAAACCCGCCCCGCAACCCAGTCCGCCATCGCGGCCGAAGGGTTGGGGGTTACACCATTCACATCCCCGAGTTACGCTACTCCTCAAGAAGGCTCAGCTACCTGACATGTTTCTATCTGTCTTCGATATGTTCAAAGTGGGCATCGGCCCGTCTTCGTCTCATACCATGGGGCCGATGGTTGCGGCCGCCCGGTTTCTGGACCTGATGCGCGCCTCGCCGTTCGAATTCGCGGGGCTGCGTGGATCACTGCACGGCTCACTGGCCTTCACCGGAGTTGGCCATGCGACCGACCGCGCCACCATCCTGGGGCTGGCCGGTTTCGTGCCCGACACCTATGACAACGACAAGGCCGAGGCCGCACTGGCCGCGATCGCCGAAACGCACTCAGTCACGCCCGAAGGCCTGCCGACACTGAATTTCGACCCCAAGACCGACCTGATCTTTGACTACGATCACAATCTGCCCGGCCACGCCAACGGCATGATCCTGATGGCAACCGATGCGCAGGGCGACGTGATCCTGCGGCAGGTCTATTACTCGGTCGGCGGCGGCTTTGTCCTGACCGAAGAGGAACTGGCCGAGGGCAAGGACACCAATGACGGCCCACCCGTGCCCTACCCGTTCCACTCGGCGGCGGAAATGTTGGAAATGGCGAATGCCAGCGGCAAAAGCATCGCCCAGATGAAGCGCGAGAACGAAGTCGCACGCGGCTGCCCCATCAGTTTCGCGAAGGGTACTGCGCGCCTTTGGGAAGTCATGAACAATTGCATCGAACGCGGCCTGAAGACCGACGGCATCCTGCCCGGCGGTTTGAACGTGCGCCGTCGCGCCAAAGGCATTCACGAAGCTCTGCTGGCCGAGCGGGGCATGAACCTGAACGCACCGCACACCATCAACGACTGGATGAGCGTCTACGCCATGGCGGTAAACGAGGAAAACGCCGCCGGAGGTCAGGTCGTCACTGCGCCAACCAATGGCGCGGCGGGCACGCTGCCTGCGGTGCTGCGCTATTACCTCGACCACGTGCCGGGGGCCTCGGAAAGCCATGTCGAAGATTTCCTGCTGACCGCTGCAGCCATCGGCGGTCTGGTCAAGTACAACGCTTCGATCTCGGGCGCCGAGGCAGGGTGTCAGGCCGAGGTCGGCAGCGCCTCGGCGATGGCCGCAGCCGGTTTGTGCGCCGTGATGGGCGGCACGCCTGAACAGGTGGAAAACGCCGCCGAGATCGCACTGGAGCATCACCTGGGCATGACCTGCGACCCGGTCAAAGGATTGGTTCAGGTACCCTGCATCGAACGCAACGGGCTGGCGGCAATCAAAGCGGTGTCGGCTGCGTCGCTGGCGCTGCGCGGCGACGGCCAGCATTTCGTGCCGCTGGATGCGGCCATCGAAACCATGCGCCAGACCGGGCATGATATGCACGAAAGGTACAAGGAAACGTCTCTGGGCGGTCTGGCGGTGAACGTACCCAACTGCTGACGCCACAACCGAAGGGGATACCATGCGGGGTCATTGTCTGTGCGGCACCATCCGGTACGAGGTCGACCCTCCGGTCCTGTCCTGCGTCGCCTGCCATTGCGACAGTTGCAGACGGCAATGTGCGGCACCGATGACCACCTATTTCGGCGTGCGCGATGGCCAGTGGCGCTGGACCGGTGATGCGCCGAAAACCTTCAACTCTTCGCCCGGGGTCGAACGCAGCTTTTGCCCGAACTGCGGTACGCCGATCTCGTTCCGGTCGCAATCCATGTCGGACGTAATGCATCGTTACGTGGCGACGCTGGAAGATCCGAACCAATTGGAACCGACGCTGCACGTGGCGCATGAGGAAAAACTGCAGTGGCTGAAATTGGGCGACGGCCTGCCCACCTGCATCGGGCCCGACTACACCAAGGTCCAGCCCCTGCCCTAGGCGCGGGCGGGCCACCCCTCGGTCCGATCTGACAGAAACGCCTGCATGACATGATCCAAAGCGTCGCGGGGCACCATCACCAACAGGCCGGGTCCATCTACAGTCAATTCCACATCAGACAACGCCCGGTTGGACGTGCCAACGCGGCCGTTCGGTTCCAGCACCAGATCGTCAATCGGCCATTCCAGCCCCTTGCTGCGGCCGGTTACGTGCTGAAATGGAAACAATGAAACCACATCCCCGGGGGTGAGGTTCAGTCCGATCCGCGGCGGCGCATGGAAAACGACTTCGTGCTCACCCATCAGGACGCATGGCCGATCCTGCAGCCGCACCAGCGCGTTAAGCACCGCCATCTGGTGATCCAGCCGACCGCCGAGAAACCCGACCCCCAATACCAGGGGCGCATCAATGCTGCGCAGAGCCTTGTCGAAATCCGTGCTGTCTTGTTCTCGTATCGGAAACAAACGGTCCGTGGGAATTCGGTCAAGATAGGCGCCACTCAGCGAATCAAAGTCACCGATCACCGCGTCCGGCATCCGCCCCGAATCCATCATGGGAATCGCTCCACCATCAGCGGCCACGACCGTATTGACGCGAATCAGCGTCTGATTCAGGTCATCAGGGCCGATTTCACCGCCCCCAACCAGCGCAATTGGCGCCTCAGACCGCACAATTTGATTATTTTTTCGAAGATTGGACATTTTTTCCGGATTTGGACACATTGAGACCACAAAATGATAGGTTCATGCTGAGAGTTTCGAGCCATAGGTGTGCCCGCCGTCGGGTGAATGGCTCTTGTAGTTTGTAAAGGACGTGCGTCTGATGGTACAGAATAACAAGGTTTTAACCGTCTCTTATGGAACCTTCTCGTGCACTTTGGAAGGATTTGACGATTCCTTTGAGACGATGAAAGCGATTACCGAGTACTTTCGCGATCTTGCCACCGACGATCGTTATTTCGGTTCTGAACCTCCGCAGCCTGATACAGAAATGCTGACAAAAATCGCGCAGCGTGACGAGCGCCGCAAGGTCGAAGCTCGTCAAAGCGACGCTGGCCTGTTGATCCGCGCCACGGACGAACCCGCCCCCAGCGCGCCGGATTTGAACGTTATCAACACACCTCCCCCCCGGCCCCCCGTTTTCGTCGATGCCAAAGCCGAAGCCGTCGAAGACACGCCAGCCCCCGCTGAAGACAGCATTGCTGCCAAACTGCAACGCATCCGGGCGGTTGTTTCCCATTCCGAGGAGAACTCGGTCATCTACACCGAGGATGAAGAGACGACCCTGATGAAAAGCACAGCCGGTCCGTCAGATGCGGTCGCGGCGGCTTTTGCGGCCGGTTCTCTGAACCCGGCGGACTTTGAAACTCTCGAAGAGGCGGACGCGGTGGACGAAACGTCCGAGGCTGAACCGGAAATGCCTCAGATCGGAGAGGTCGAGGAATTCGCCGCTCCGGCCCTGGATATCGAACACGAAGCCCAGGATCAGGAAGCCGAGATCCAGGTCACCGAAATCGAGGAAGAGGCCGAAGACGAGGTCGCCTCAATCGATATCCTGTTCTCGGATATCGACGAAACTGGTGAGAACGAGCCCGAAGGCGATGAGGTCACCAACATCCTCAGCGATGCCGGTGCGGACGAAGACGCCAGCACGACAGTTCCTGAAGGCATCATGACAGAAGATGACGAGATTCACCTGCTGGATGAGATCGCCAGCCTGGAATCCATCCTAGCCGGTCGCGCCGAAACGACAGAGGCCAAAGCATCGGACCTGGACCACGATGTGTCGCGCCTGATGGACAAGGTCGGCGAACATCTGGACGACCCGGACACAAGCAACAGGCGCGAAGCTTATACCCAGTTGCGCGCGGCGGTTGCCGTCACCGAAGCCGAACGCAGCGAAAAAGGTGACGCCGATCAGTACGACGATGATCAGGACTACCGTGGCGATCTCTCCTCGGTTGTCAGCCCGCGCCGCCCGGAAGTTCAGGTGACCAGCGCCCGCCCTGCCAGTGACGAGGCGGCGCCGCTCAAACTGGTGGCCGAGCAGCGTATCGACAACCAGAGCGAAGATGCCGGACCGGTGACCCCCCGCCGTGTAACATCCGAGACCGAGGGTGAAGAGGCTGCCACGGAAGAAAGTGGATTTGCCCTGTTCGCTCAGGAACAAGGCGCGCAATCGCTGCCGGACCTGCTTGAGGCAGCAGCGGCCTATCTGTCCTTCATCGAAGGTCAGGAGCAGTTCTCGCGTCCGCAGTTGATGAACAAGATCCGCTCGCTCAAGCAGGATGAATTCAATCGTGAGGAAAGCCTGCGTTCGTTCGGTCAGTTGCTGCGGGACGGCAAGATCGAAAAAGCAGGCGGCGGGCGGTTCGCTGCTTCGACCCAGATCGGCTTCCGCCCGGATGACGAGCGCGCCGCCGGGTAACCCCTCTTGCAAATCAGTTGACGATGGGCCGAAGGTTTCTTCGGCCCATTTTTTATGCACACAGGCATCGCCACTCTCCTTTTGCAGGTTGGCTCACTATGCTGCGGCGCAGAAAAATGGTAAGGTCGGGCGTAAGGTGACCGTTCTTTCCGATCCCGTTCAAACAAAGGCCCCGCCGTGTATGAACTGCCAATTCGACGCCTTCGGGTATATGACAAATCCAAAATAGAAAGCCATTTCAACAGCCTGGACATCGAAGCTCTGACGTCGCGATTTGGTGCTCCGGTCAGTGCCGCATATGTTCAGACCTATCTGTCCGGGATGTTTGACAATGCCGCTTTGATCTTCGGAGCCTTTCCGGATTCCTGTTTGCGCGGCGTTGGCGAACTGCGTGTGTTGCCAGACAGTCAGACGCATGTGGCCGAGGCCGCCTTTACGGTCGAATCCGCGTGGCAGGATCGCGGTATAGGGGATGCCTTGCTGTCGCGGATCATTACTGCGGCCAGGAACCGTGGAATTCGCGAAGTGCACATGCTGTGCCTGGCCACCAACCAGAAAATGCGCCGTCTGGCCGAAAAACACGACGCTGATCTGAATCTGGTCACGGGGCAGATTCAGGCCACTTTGAACGCGCCCTGGCCCACCCCGCTCAGCGTTGCTGAAGAGATTTCCGGCGAGTACCACGCAATGGCCCGCGCCATCCTCAGTTGGCCCGGGCCGGACCGGACTCCGGGGTAAATTGCCCCAAACAGTTGCGCCGCCCTGTTATTCCGACGGCTGATCCGGGTCTTCCTTGCCAACGCCTTTGAACACGAACTTGAACGGCAGCGCCCAGACAATGCCCAAAGCGACATAGACCAGCAGCTCCAGCCAGATTGGCGGGCGGTCGAGCCAGTTCACGATTGTCACCACCGCCACGATATAGACCGGCAACCCAATCAACAGCAGCACCAGCGACCAGCGGCGCCGGGCCTTGTAGCTGAGGCCAGTCTTTCCGTCGTCGCTCATCAGTCAGCAAACGGGTCGGTCACCAGAATGGTGTCGTCCCGCTCCGGGCTGGTGGACAGAAGGGCCACGGGGCATTCGATCAGTTCTTCAACGCGGCGCACATATTTGATTGCGTTGGCCGGCAGATCGGCCCAGCTGCGTGCGCCTTCGGTGGATTCGCTCCATCCCGGCATTTCTTCGTAAATCGGTGTGCAGCGCGCCTGTTGGTCGGCCGCGGTGGGCAGATAGTCCAGACGTTCACCGTCCAGTTCATAGCCCGTGCAGATCTTCAGCGTCTCGAACCCGTCCAGAACGTCCAGCTTGGTCAGAGAGATGCCGTTCACGCCGCTGGTTGCACATGTCTGGCGCACCAGGCAGGCGTCGAACCAACCGCAGCGGCGCTTGCGTCCGGTGGTGGTGCCGAACTCATGCCCACGCTCACCAAGGCGTTGGCCGTCCGCATCGTCCAGCTCGGTCGGGAACGGACCCTCACCGACACGGGTGGTGTAGGCTTTGACAATGCCCAGAACAAAATCGATCGACCCCGGACCGATGCCGACACCCGTTGCCGCCTGACCGGCAATCACGTTGGACGAGGTCACAAAGGGATAGGTGCCGAAATCGATATCCAGCAACGCGCCCTGCGCCCCTTCGAACAGGATGCGTTTGCCCGCCTTGCGCTTTTCGTTCAGCACTTTCCAGACAGGCGCGGCGAAGGGCAGGATTACCGATGCGATCTCTTTCAGTTGCGCAATCAGCGCATCCCGGTCTACTGGCTCGATCCCCAGGCCCTTGCGCAGCGGGTCATGGTGCTGCAGCGCACGATCCACACGGGCCTCAAGCGTTGCCTCGTCAGCCAGATCGGCAACGCGCACGGAACGGCGACCAACCTTGTCCTCGTAAGCCGGGCCAATACCGCGACCTGTGGTTCCGATCTTGGTGCCTTTGCTGGCAGCCTCTTCGCGTGCGCGGTCCAGTTCGCCATGAATCGGCAGGATCAGCGGCGTGTTCTCGGCGATCATCAGCGTCTCGGGCGAGATATCGACGCCCTGCGCACGGATGGTCGCGATTTCCTTGATCAGGTGCCACGGGTCCAACACAACGCCGTTGCCGATGACGCTCAGCTTGCCACCGCGGACCACGCCCGAAGGCAGCGCGTGCAGCTTGTAGACTTCGCCATCAATGACCAGCGTATGACCGGCATTATGCCCGCCCTGAAAACGCGCGATCACGTCTGCCCGCTCGCTGAGCCAGTCGACGATCTTGCCTTTTCCTTCGTCACCCCACTGGGCGCCGACAACAACCACATTGGCCATATCCGGTCCTTTTGCGCTGAATTATCAAACTCGGCTCGTATAACGAGGACAAAGCGACAGGGAAACCGGTAATTCGCCGCAGATAGGAACCGCGCTGCGCGCGGTGCCTCCGGCGGGGATACTTTTGGCCAGATGAAGCGCGGATCCCTTGTTCATCTGTCTCCAAATATCCCGGGGGGGGTCGCCCGGAACGGGCGGCGGGGGCAGCGCCCCCTACTCGCTTGCAGCCAAACGCACTGGCTGACCATGAGGCGTCGTCAGATAAGCCTTTTCCCACGCATTCCTATACTGGGTGACTTCGCCAGAGACCGCCGAGCCTTGCTCGTCCAGCAACTGCTCGAGAGTTTCCAGCCACGCGTGGAAATAATCGTTGCCACCATCGAGGTCGCGATCCAGCCCGTGGCGCTTCAGCGTCTGCGAAAACCGCAGGGCCCAGTCAGCCCAATCGAAACGCCCAGCCTCGTTCAAAGCCACAGTCACCGCGAACACCTGAGCGTGCCAGGGTTCGGCAAAAACCGGTTCGGGCGCAGAATAGGCGGGGCAATCGCTCATGCTGGCACCAGATAGCTCTGCCAGAGGTCCAGAACGACCTCGTCCTTGGGGTTTTCCGGGTCCGCCCACAATTCCGAAGCAGGAAAAACCACCGTATAGAGCGGCTCTGGAGCCTCGCCAAACCCATGCGCGTTTGAGTCCGGCAGCACATGTGTGCCATGCAGCCGCATGACCTTGCCCGTGGCACCGGATGCGTAAATCGGCAGGCGCGTGTGGCCGCCGTCAACCAGTCGATTGGCGGCCGGATGCACGGTACGTACAGTCTGCCCTACCTTGTACCGTGCGGGGATATCTGACGGACGATCTGCCGCCCCCCCGCTGGCCAAAACACCAGCAACGGCTTCAGCCTTCAATGCGCGGCTTGCCAGCGGGTGCGTGTCGTTACTCGCTTGGCCGCGCAAATCCTTTTCGGTCAGCACGCCGGTTTCGACCAACAGATCGGCCAGAGCTGAAATCCACTTCTCGTAATATGAAAACCGCGTGTAATCCTGGGGGGACAATCGTTCGCGTGCGTGACGTTTTACATCGATATTCCACTGACCCAAAGAGTCCGCAGCCACCGTCACTGCCAGCGCTCGAGCGTGCCAATCTTCTGAAAAGATCGGAACGTCATCGGATTCGGGGTAAACAGGTCCATCACCGAAACGTCCGCCCATATCATGTACGCGGGTCATGTCGTCACCTTTGGCAATCCGGTGCCGATCATGCTATCGCGGGTGACCAGAGCGGCCAAATCCTCTTCGCTGAGGCCACCCGTCGCCTGTGGGCGCATCGGGAGAACAAGGTACCGCACCTCGGCAGTCGAATCCCACACACGAACCGAAGTCGTTTCAGGCAAGCTCACCCCGAAGTCTGCCAGCACTTTGCGCGGCTCACGCACGGCCCTGGCGCGGTAGGCGTCGGATTTGTACCAACCTGGTGGAATACCGAGCAGCGGCCATGGGTAGCAGCTACACAAGGTGCACACGACCATATTGTGCTGTTCGGGCGTATTCTCGACCACTACCATGTGTTCGCCCTGGCGCCCATAATAGCCCAGATCAGCGACAACTGGCGTGGCATCTTTGAGCAGAGCGGCCTTGAAATCCGGATCGATCCACGCCTTTGCAACCACACGCGCACCGTTCTGAGGGCCGATCCTGTTCTGATAGGTGTCGATGATTTCATCCAAAGCGGCCGGATCGATCAGCCCCTTGCGGGTCAGAATCGTTTCAAGCGCCTTGACCCGCAGCGCGGGATCGGGCGGTAACAAGGCGTGCGGGTGGTCGGGATCATCATGCGGCATGGGACGCAGCCTGCGTCACCTTTTGCCCACCTGTCCAGTCTCTTTGCCGTGATGCCGCATATCAGGGATCATGATGGCAACTCCTCCCTTGCCCCCGAGATCAAACTTGCATAAGTACCACGCGATACACGCCACGCTGTACAGGACCACCATGGAAAACGTCGTTCTCATCATCCATCTTCTCTTGGCTCTGGGCCTGATCGCCGTTGTCCTGATGCAGCGGTCCGAAGGCGGTGGCCTGGGTATGGGCGGTGGTGGCGGTGGCGCCATGACCGGCCGCGCAGCAGCGACGGCATTGGGCAAGGTGACCTGGATTCTGGCGGCGTGCTTTATCGTGACCTCGATCACGCTGACCATTCTGGCCGCCCAGAAATCTTCGGGCAGCTCGGTAATCGATCGTCTGGGCGTTCCGGCCCCTGCGGCGACCGAGGAAAGCACTCCGGCCGTTCCGTCGACCGACGATCTTCTGCCTCCGGCTCAAGGTGACAACGCGCCGCTGATCCCGCAGGCCGACTGATCCACTACACTTAGAAATCTAAAAGAGAGCTGCAACAGCATCTTGCGGTTCTCTTGCGCTATGCGCGCGAATCCTTTATACGTGAAGTCCCGTGATGCTGCGGTTTTTTCAAGCCGTCGGGCAGCTGATTTTGACGTCTCACGGGAGCAGCCGAAAAACATGGCGCGTTTTATTTTCATCACTGGTGGTGTGGTTTCGTCCTTGGGTAAAGGACTGGCTTCGGCGGCTCTGGGCGCGCTGTTGCAGGCCCGGGGATATTCGGTGCGTCTGCGTAAGCTTGACCCCTACCTGAACGTCGATCCGGGCACGATGTCACCATTTGAACATGGCGAAGTGTTCGTCACCGATGACGGCGCCGAGACCGATCTGGACCTGGGCCACTATGAGCGTTTCACCGGTGTTGCCGCGCGCAAGACCGACTCGGTCAGCTCGGGGCGGATCTATTCCAATGTGCTGGAGAAAGAACGCCGCGGAGACTACCTCGGCAAGACCATTCAGGTAATCCCGCACGTCACCAACGAGATCAAGGATTTCATCGCCATTGGCGAGGATGAGGTCGATTTCATGCTGTGTGAAATCGGCGGCACCGTCGGCGATATCGAGGGCCTGCCCTTTTTTGAGGCCATCCGCCAGTTCAGCCAGGACAAGCCGCGCGGTCAGTGCATGTTCATGCACCTGACGCTGCTGCCCTACATCAAGGCGTCCGGTGAGCTGAAAACCAAGCCGACCCAGCACTCGGTGAAAGAGCTGCGCTCGATCGGTCTGGCCCCCGATATTCTGGTCTGTCGTTCCGAAGGCCCGATCCCGAAGAAAGAGCGCGAAAAGCTGGCCCTGTTCTGTAATGTGCGCCCCGACAGCGTGATCGCCGCACAGGACCTTAGCACCATTTACGACGCCCCGCTGGCCTATCACCGCGAAGGTCTGGATCAGGCGGTTCTGGACGCGTTCCAGATCAGTCCTGCGCCGAAGCCCGATCTGGCCAAATGGGAAGACGTCAGCGACCGCATCCACAATGCCGAGGGCGAGGTAAAGGTCGCCATCGTCGGCAAATACACCCAGCTGGAAGACGCCTATAAGTCGATTGCCGAGGCCTTGACCCATGGCGGCATGGCCAACCGGGTCAAGGTCAAGATCGAATGGGTCGATGCCGAGGTCTTCGATACCGAGGACGCCGCTCCCTATCTGGAGGGCTTCCACGCCATCCTCGTCCCCGGCGGGTTCGGCGAGCGCGGCACCGAAGGCAAGATCAAGGCAGCGCAATACGCGCGCGAGCACAAGGTGCCCTATCTGGGCATCTGTCTGGGCATGCAGATGGCGGTGATCGAAGCCGCCCGCAATACAGCAGGCATTGCCGAGGCCGGATCCGAGGAATTCGACCACGAAGCCGGTAAAAAACGTTTTGAACCCGTGGTTTACCACCTCAAGGAATGGGTGCAGGGCAATCACCGGGTTGAGCGTAAAGTGGGCGACGACAAGGGCGGCACCATGCGCCTGGGCGCCTATGACGCGGTACTGGCCGAGGGCTCGAAAGTGGCTGAGGTGTACGGCGGAACTCAGATCGAGGAACGCCACCGTCACCGCTATGAGGTGGACATCAAGTACCGCGAAAAGCTTGAGAAAGCCGGCCTGAACTTCTCGGGCATGTCGCCCGACGGCCGTCTGCCGGAAATCGTCGAATGGTCGGATCATCCGTGGTTCATTGGCGTGCAATATCACCCCGAACTCAAATCCAAACCGTTTGACCCGCACCCGCTGTTCCGTGACTTTGTGCGTGCTGCGAAAGAAAGCTCGCGTCTGGTCTGATCGCGGACCGGACACCGCATTGTGACGGCGGGCGCAAAAAAACCTATACGCGCCCGCCCTTTCCACGGTTAACTGTCCTCGACCCAATGACAGGAGGCCGGCTATGACCAATCAGACCACCAAAGCGGAAGCATTCGCAGCCCTACACAAAAAGGGCGAACCGGTCATTCTTTACAACATCTGGGACGCAGGCAGCGCCGGGGCCGTGCGCGATGCGGGGGCCAAGGCGATTGCCACCGGCAGTGCTCCGGTCGCGATGGCACAGGGGTTTGGCGATGGTCAGAACATCCCGATGGAGGCCGCGTTGGATAACGCCCGTCGGATCGTCGCAGCGGTCGATCTGCCGGTAACACTGGATTTCGAAGGGGCCTATGCCGAGGATGTACTGGGCGTCGCCGCCAACGTCCAACGCGCGCTGGAGACCGGCGTTGTCGGCTTCAACTTCGAAGATCAGATCGTAGGCACCAGCGACCTGTATGCCATTGAAACGCAGGAAGCGCGGGTTAGCGCCATGCGCGAAGGCTGCGATGCAGCCGGTATCCCGGCCTTCATCAACGCCCGCACGGATATTTTTCTGAAAGCCAAGCCTGAAACCCACTCTGACGCTATGCTGGACGAGGCGATTGCCCGGGCCAAAGCCTATGCCGATGCCGGAGCCAGCGGGTTCTTTGCGCCAGGCCTGAAAGACGAAGCCATGATCGCTCGTCTATGCGAATCGACCGCCCTGCCGGTCAATATCATCGCCCTGCCCGGCACCCCTGACACGGCCACACTGGCCGGGTTGGGCGTGGCGCGGATCAGCTATGGTCCGGTCCCCTATCGGCAGATGCTGGGATGGCTTCAGGAGCAGGCAAAACAGGCCATTCAGACCGGTTGATCCCTTCACCTAAGTATCGCGCTCAGCGTGTTTTTGCCGCTTTGGGGAAACCGCCCGGTATTCGCAGCAATAGCCGGTAGTCGGTGCTTGGCGGGCTACAAAATATGGAATATCCTCGCGGCATGTTGAAGAAGTTCTTACAGGCTTTTCGCCCACCGCAACACGACAACCTGCCCGACCCGGACGCCGAACTGGCGCTGGGTGCGCTGATGGTGCGCGTGGCGCAGGCGGATCGGGATTACAAGCTTGAGGAAATCAGCCTGATCGACCGCATCCTTGCCCGGC
Organism: Ruegeria sp. AB10; assembly: GCF_056542745.1. Lineage (NCBI taxonomy): Bacteria > Pseudomonadati > Pseudomonadota > Alphaproteobacteria > Rhodobacterales > Roseobacteraceae > Ruegeria > Ruegeria sp. AB10. The sequence goes on from NZ_JBQGAI010000001.1 coordinate 552,888, forward strand.
TGTATCAGCATAACGCGATCGAGGCCGCCAAGGTCCGCGCCACCTGTGAAAGGCTGCACGCCGCCGCACCGGAAACCGACACGTTCGGCAAGCTGATCCGCGAAACCACCGATCTGCACGAACGTCTGGCCGCGCTGGACGCTTTGTGGGAGGTCGTGCTGGCCGATGGCAATTCCGACGAAGGCGAGATGAATATCGTGGAAGAGGCGCGCATTGCCATGGGGCTGAGTTTCAACGACAGCCAGACCGCGCGCGAACGGGTGCAAAGGCGCTTGGAAGAGCGTTAGACCCCCTCTATATCTAACACATGTTCAGTGATTTTCTGGCCCGGCTGACACAGCCCGCCCCCGACCCGCTTGCCGATGACGACGCCCGCCTTGCCCTGACGGCCCTGCTGGTGCGCATTGCGCGGTCTGACAACGATTATGCCGATACCGAAATGGCCCGAATCGACAAGATTTCGGCCGAACGCTATGGCCTGTCCCCGTTCGAGGCCGCCGCCCTGCGCGCCCGGGCCGAGGATCTTGAGGCCGAGGCGCCTGACACTGTCCGTTTTACCCGCGCGATCAAGGAAGCCATTGCCTATGACGACCGGCTCGCCGTTGTGCAGGCGATGTGGTCGGTTGCGCTGGCCGACGGGCAACGCACCGGCGAGGAGGATTCGCTTTTGCGGCTGGTGGTCAGCCTGCTGGGCGTTAGCGACGTCGATTCCGCTCTGGCCCGCCAAAAGGCTGCCAAATCGTGATTGCGATGCTGGGCATGTATGACATGCCCGCGCTGCAACCGGTGAATGACCGGTTCTGGACATTGATTCGGGGCCACCTTGGCTATGGTCCCGATCACCTGACCCGCGATGCGGATGTCTGGGATGTCTGGCTGAATCCCGAACTGACATTTGCTCAAACCTGCGGGATGCCCTATCGCACCCAGCTGCATGGCAAAGTGCAACTGGTCGGAACGCCCGACTACGGGTTGGCAGGCTGCCCGCCGGGCTATTACCGATCCATTTTTGTTTCCCGTCGGGATGACCCCCGCGATCTTGGTCAGCTGACGAAGGGCACCTTTGCCTATAACGAAAAGCTGTCACAATCGGGCTGGGCGGCACCGATGGTTCATCTTGAAGCGCACGACCAGCAGCCCAATGCCATCATCGCAACCGGCGGCCACGCGCAATCGGCAAACGCAGTCGCAGAAGGTAAGGCAGATTTCGCGGCTCTGGACGCGCTGACTTGGGAGCTGCTCAAAGCACACACCAGCCTTGGGGCAGTACTGCGCGAGGTCGCCACTACACTTCCGACACCCGCCCTGCCCTATATCACCGCCACGGACCAGGACGCCGCCGCAATCGCCCGTGCCGTTCGCGCCGCGATTGGCGACCTAACACAGCCGGATCGCGAATTGCTGCACCTTCGCGGCCTGATCGACATCCCGGCGGGTGACTACCTGTCGGTCCCTAATCCGTCTCAGGTTTAGACAACCGGGCTTGCTTGCTGACCGATTTGGTCAATACCTATGGTCAATTTGGCCGTTTCAGCCCCCGATGATGTCAATTGCGCATTGCATTGCCCCGATTTTTAAGCCCTAGTACCGCACCAACACCGACAACACATGGGCCATCCGTGACAGATTCCACTCCCGTCATCGAAATCACCAATCTCCACAAAAGTTTCGGCAATCTGGAAGTGCTGAAGGGCGTCGATATCACAGCAAGACGCGGGGACGTTGTTTCGCTGATCGGGTCGTCCGGTTCAGGCAAGTCCACCCTGCTGCGTTGCTGCAACCTGCTGGAAGACAGCCAACAGGGCGAGATTCTGTTCAAGGGCGAGCCGGTGCGCTGGTCCGGCAACGCACACCACCGCCGTCCTGCCGACCCGAAACAGGTGATGCGTATCCGCACCAATCTGTCGATGGTGTTTCAGCAGTTCAACCTTTGGTCCCACATGACCATTCTGCAAAACGTGATGGAGGCCCCCGTCACCGTACTGGGCCGCGACCCGAAAGAGGTTGAAGACAGCGCCCGCAAATACCTGGAAAAAGTTGGCATTGGCGACAAATGTGACGTCTATCCGGCGCAGCTCTCCGGTGGTCAGCAACAGCGCGCCGCCATCGCCCGCGGCCTGTGCATGGAGCCCGAGGCGCTGCTGTTCGACGAACCGACCTCGGCGCTGGACCCCGAGCTTGAGCAGGAAGTCATCAAGGTGATCAAGGATCTGGCTGCCGAAGGCCGTACCATGATCATCGTGACCCACGACATGAAAATGGCTGCTGATATCTCCAGCCACGTCGTGTTCCTGCATCAGGGCCTGATCGAAGAAGAGGGCCTGCCGGAAGATATCTTTACCTCCCCCGAATCCGAGCGACTTCGGGGCTTCCTATCCGCCACAAAGGCGGCTTAACTTCAGATCAGAAAACAAACAGGGGAGTATCCAATGAAAAAACTGATTCTGACTACTGCGGCTCTGGCTTTGACCGCCGGCATGGCCATGGCAGACACCATCCGTCTAGGCACCGAAGGAGCCTATGCGCCGTGGAACTTCGTCAACGACGCAGGCGAAATCGACGGGTTCGAGCGCGAACTGGGCGATGAGCTGTGCAAGCGCGCCAATCTGGACTGCGAATGGGTCAAGAACGACTGGGATTCGATCATTCCTAACCTGGTATCGGGCAACTACGACGCCATCATCGCGGGCATGTCGATCACCGACGAGCGTGACGAAGTCATCGACTTCACTCAGAACTACACGCCGCCGGATCCGTCGGCCTATCTGGCTATGTCCGATGACGTTGATCTTGCCGGTGGCGTGATCGCGGCTCAGACCGGCACCATTCAGGCGGGCTATGTCGCAGATTCCGGCGCGACTTTGGTCGAGTTCGCAAACCCCGAGGAAACCCTCGCAGCCGTGCGCAATGGCGAAGCGGATGCGGTTCTGGCGGACAAGTCCTTCCTTGCACCCTTCTCCGAAGACGGTTCGGGCCTGCTCTTTGTTGGCGACGAAGTACCGCTGGGCGGTGGCGTCGGCATGGGTATCCGTGAATCCGACGGTGAGCTGAAAGAAAAGTTCAACGCAGCCATCCAGTCCATGAAGGACGACGGCAGCCTGAACGAGCTGATCACCAAGTGGGAAGTGTCCTCGACCTTCTGATAAACTCTGCGGCGTGCCTGCCCCTAGGGCGCGCCGCCTCCTGAGCCCTTGCCAGTCAAAGAGGCCCGCCATTTTCTCGTTCTGTACTGATCCCGAAACGCTCGGCACGTTCCGTTGGTTTTCCTGCTATCTGACCAACGGTGTGCATTGGGTGTTCTACCTGTCCTTCTTCAAGGTCCTGCTGCTGCTTGCAATCACCGCTCCGGTTGCATTGGGCTTTGGCTTTTTAGGAGCCATGGCGGCCCGGTCGCATTTCCCACCGCTCAGCCTGCTGGGCAAGGGCTATATCGCCATCGTACGTGGCGTGCCGGACATCGCCTTCTTCATGTTCTTCGTGATCGCGCTGGATCAGGCGTTCGAATGGACGCGGCACAAAATCCTCTGCCCGGAATGGACTGATCCTATCCGGCAAGGCAATGACTTTATCGTCTGTCAGGCCGCCAAGCTGCCGCTGGGAAGCGCACCGGAATGGGTGCACGAAACCTACGGTTTCTTTCTGGCTGTTGTCACATTCTCTATCGTTTTCGGCGCCTTCGCGGCCAACGTCCTGTTCGGCGGGATGCGCGCCGTGCCGCACGCCCAGCTGGAAACGGCCGAGGCCTACGGTATGACCCGCCGCCAGACGTTTTGGCGCATCCTGGTGCCGCAAATGTGGGTCTATGCCCTGCCCGGCCTGTCAAACCTGTGGATGGTGCTGATCAAGGCCACGCCGCTGCTGTTCCTGCTGGGCATCGAAGACATCGTCTATTGGGCGCGCGAACTGGGTGGCTACAAGAACCCGAAATTCACCCAATACCCGCATGGCGACTGGCGCATGTGGTACTTCCTCGCCCTGTTGGTGTTCTACCTGGGCATGACCCGCGTATCAGAGATTGGCCTTGAACGCCTGATGCGCCGCCTGTCTCACGGTCAGGCGACCTCGGGCGGAGAGCTGCTGCGCAAGGAGACCACCGCATGAGCTGCTTGCAAACGATTCAAGACTACGGCCTGCGCTCGATCGGTATTGGTGAGCGTATTCTGCCCCGAAGCGATTTCACCCTGTGCGAGCATTTCACTCTGATCGGCTCGGGGATGATCTGGAACATCTATTTCGGTGTCATGGCGCTGATGACCGGGTTCTTTCTGGCCACGGCGCTGGCATTGGGCAAGGCATCCACGAACAAATGGCTGCGCAAACCGTCGGAATGGTTCATCTTCCTGTTCCGGGGCTCACCACTGTTCATCCAGTTCTTCTTTGCCTACTTCCTGTTCCTGTCGCTGAAGCAGAGCTTTCCGTTCCTCGGCGCGCTCACCTCCGCCTGGCTGGGTGCGCTGATCGTGCTGTTCTTCAATACCGCAGCCTATTCGGGTGAGATCTTCTATGGCGCGCTGCGGTCGATCCCGAAAGGCGATATCGAGGCTGCGGATGCCTATGGCATGACCGGCTGGTCCCGGTTCCGTCGCATCATCTGGCCGACCATGCTGCGGCTGGCATGGCCCGCATACACGAACGAGGCGATCTTCCTGTTCCACGCCACCACGCTGGTCTTCTTCTCGGCCTTCCCGGTCTGGCAGCAGCGCGGAGACGCGCTGTATTACGCGGGCTATTTCGCGGACAAGACGTTCAACCCGTTCATCCCCTACCCGATTCTGGCCTTCTACTTCATCCTGCTGACTTTGGTGGTCATTTGGGGATTTGGCATGGTCAACAAGCGGCTGAACCGGCACTTGCCCGTAGCAAAGCGGAGCAAAATGAGGCTGAGGCTGAATCTGGCGCGCTGATCACAGGCGCGCCAGCCGTCCATTCGACCTACGAAATCCGAAAAACGAAACAGCTGACAAATGCGCGTTGTTCGCGTTGTATCTGATGCTGTTTGAGAGAGATGGTACCGCCTCCCTGGCTTGAACAGGGGACCTCTGGATCCACAATCCAGCGCTCTAACCAACTGAGCTAAGGCGGCACTCGTGAGGGGCGATGTACCGAACGTACCGGGGGAATGCAAGAGGATTAAAGCCGAATTCTCCAGCTTTGTTCGACAAGATCGACCCCAAAGGAATGCACCGGTTTGCTGTCCAACAACTGCCACCCGTTCGCCCTATACAACGCACAGGCCGCCCTGTGGCTTTCATGAGTCCACAGCCGCATTTCCGTGTAGCCGACACTGCGTGCAAAGCCCGTGCAGGTGTTCAACATCCGCTTTCCCAACCCCTGCCCCCGAACTTCGGGCAGCAGCAGGAAAAGCCGCAGTTTTGCGGTTTGATCATCCAGCGCGACGCAAAAGATACTGCCCAGTCTTTGTCCTGTGCGCTCAGCAACCCAGCCCCGCTCGCGCGTCGAATCGTGATCGGCGGTAAAATCGTCCAGAACGCGCCGAACCAGAGCCCCAAACGAGGCGTCGAACCCTTCATCCCGCGTGTAAAGCCTGTGGTGCTGCTCTATCAGCCATGGCGCATCTGTGGCGTGAAAAGGTCTGATCCGGACATTCTCCATGACGTATCTGACCGCAAAGGCAGCTTGATTCTCAACCCTTTGCGCGCTAGCACGAACGCTCAGTCCCGGAGGCGAACATGGGCATCAACACCGAACGCGACATTCAGGCCAACCTGCAGATCGGTCCCACCGATCAGGGCATGATACGGCTGTTCATCGAGGCAGATGGCATCGAGATTCCGATGGATTTTGATCCCGAAGAAGCCGAGGAAATCGCGGACGAAATCCGCGCGGCCGTGCAGGCCGCCCGGGCGGTCAAAAGCTGATCCTTCAGATTCGGGGATCCCGCAGTGTCTGCAACCTGCGGGCAGCGTCACGGGCAAATTTCTGAACCATCTTCTTGCGCCGCGCCGGAGCAAGCTTGTCTTCCGGCGCCATACGCACAATCTCGGCATCATAGGCGTCAGCGATGATCAGGCCGGTTTCCGCAGGCAACAGCTCGGTCGGAAAGTCGGTGTCGACAGCCCAGAAAAACCGATCGCACCACTCAAGATAGCCCTGCCATTTGGAATCCGACTGATAATCCGCACGGCTGGATTTACATTCGACTACCCACAGTTCACCCTTGGGGCCCAGCCCCATGACATCGACGCGCATTCCCCGGGCCGGCACGAATTCTTCAACCGAAACAAAGCCATGCGTCAGAAGATGGCGAGCGACGCCACGCGCCAATCGTTGTCCGGGTTGAAGATCAAGTGTCATTTGAAAAATGTGAACAATTGGTGAACAAAAATCAAGGGCGACTTCGCGCTTGACATGATACCTTTTGGCTTCCCATTATATGATACCAAACGGTACTCTTTAGGGCGATGCACATGCACTCAAAAACTCAAAACACATTTCGCGCACTTGCCGACCCGACCCGCCGGGACATCGTGCAGCTGCTGGCCGCGCAGGATATGACCATCGCGCAGCTGACCGAGCGGTTCGACATGACCCGCGCAGCCGTCAAAAAGCACCTGACCGTTTTGTCGGATGGTGGGTTGATCACGGTCGAAGCGCGCGGGCGAGAACGGATAAATCGATTGGAACCCAAGGGAATGGCCCCTGTCCTGGACTGGCTCAGCTTTTTCGACCAGTTCTGGGACGAACGCTTGAACAACCTGAAAGAAGCCATTGAAAGGAAAGACAGATGACTAAAGCCATTCTGCAAAAAACAATCTTTCTGCGGGCCGAACCGGAAATCGTCTGGGCCTATCTGACCGACCCCGACCGGCTGGCCGAGTGGTTTCACAAACCCGAACGTCCTCTGGCAGCGGGGCAAAAGCTCGAGATGTTCGGGACCACCAGTGGCGATCTGCTGATCTGGGGCGAAGTGCGCGTTGCCCGCCCGCCGGAATATCTGGAGTACACATTCACCGTAAAACCCATGGGCGAGGCCGTCAGCGTAGTTAAATGGACACTGGAACCGGTCGCCGGGGGCACCCGACTGGCCCTGCAACACGAGGGCCTGCCGCAAGGTGCTGATGCTTTTGGCCTGATCCTGTCACTGGACAAGGGCTGGGACGAACACTTTGGCCAGATGCGCACCGCTTTGCACGAAACTGTTGATGCCTGACCCCTTGTGCAAACCCGCCGCAACCCCTAGGTAGGCGCGTGGCGGGTTCTGCCCTTCTTGTGACTGGTAGCATTCTGGTGGCCTTAAGCAATTCCGAGGGGGCTGGCTCTGTTCAGGTCCTGGCCTGATTACCTGGCGCCCACCTGTACATACAGGTCCTCGGGAATCACACCGCACGGTTGACTGGTGGTCCCGCCACATCCCCCCGCTGATCGTCGTCCGAAAGATCCTGTTTGACGAACACCTCGTCCGACAGAGCGAAATCATACAGGTTCCGCCCCTTCCACTGCGGCAAGTATTCGTCGAACAGCCGGTTCTTCTGCTCGGGCCAGGACGGTACAACGAGGTCGGCACCGGCAAGCCCGACACCAAAGCTTAGAACATCTGCGTCCTGAAACCGTCGTGCCGCCTGCAGGACCGCATGATGCAGCAAGACATGTTCGATATGACCGTATTCTCCCACGTTGTTGTGGGTGATAATGGTTGACGGCTTGACCTGCTGCATCAGGCCGAAAGCCGATCCACTCAGCAGCCCGAACAGAGGGTGGCGGCCCAAAGGGCGCAGTACTTCAGGAGGGTTGTCCGCCGGCTGCGACGGCATCTTGATAAAGCGCCGCAACCTCCTGTGGTCGTTTTCGACAGCAAAGGGAAACTGAATTCTCCGGGCCCCGACCGCATCGCATACACGCTGCATGGCCGCCTCGCGCGTGTTGGTATCACGGCGGTTGGGCGCAGGTCGAAAGAAGCTGGCGACCGTTACATCCGCCTTGCCCTTCAGGCGTGACAGGGTCGAGCCGCAAAACAATGTCTCGTCATCCTGATGGCACACGCAAAGCAATATCCGTTGGCCCATCAGGCTTTCGAGGCTGGCATTGCCCGTGACAATATCCGCCCCGATCGTCAACACATCGTAGTTGGCGCTCTGGATATCCTGAAACCGCGAAGAGGTAACCCGGCGGGCCCGCCCCTCTGTGATCATTTTCTCGGAACTGGCCTGGACATGGCCGTTCTTATTATCGCCCTGCAACAGATAGCACCGCCTCGCCAGCCCTGGCCAAATGGCTTCGACCTCTGCGCTTCTGGTTTTCTTCAGGGCATCCAGGTGCACCAGGTCAATCGGACCAAATGGCTGCTCCGCTGCGGCTTGGCGTAAACCTTCGATGGCATCTGACATGTATAGTTTGACACGCCCAGGAAACCTGCCTTCCAGCCACTTGAAGACAATCGGAACATAGATGTCCACCGGCGGCCAGGACGCCCTTAGCCGCTGCCCAAGATCAATCCCGATGAACTTGAGCGCAGGATTGGAGTGCAGCGCCAGCAAGGCTGCATGCCCCCCGGCAACGCCGACCTCGACAAAACAGGAACTCTCCTGCGCCAACAGGTGCAGAGCCCGCCGCTTGGGTTCCATCCCGGGCACCAGATCGCCCAGATGGAAATCTTGCTGCATGTGACCGTAGCAAACGTTTCCATTGATAGCGACAGTTTCACCTGCCCGCTTTAACCCATCAGCAATTGCAAGGTTAAGGTTCTCAAGATCCTCGCGAAAGGCCCGAGAGGCGATGACCTCTTCGTAAGAACTGGTGTTCACAGTGTATGCTCTTTTGCTGCCGGTTGACGTGTTTGACCGACATCAGATGGCAACATGTTCTGACATTCAAGCGGTTTGCACGCGATCGGTGCGAAAAGGCCGGTAACGCGAACTGATCCTCAACCCGGCTGCGCTGAAACCTGTATCAGCGATTTTCCACCTTGACCGTCGCGGGCTGGAATTTGACGGCTACCGGCGTGCCGCGGCGCGGACCCTGTGGCTTTTCGGCCATGCTCATGATCGCATAGGCAAACTGCACCCCGGCGAATACGATCCCGTTCATGAACCAGATCATGCCAAGCGCGATCAGGCCCATTTCCGAACTTGTAATCAGATGGCGCAGATTGGCGACATTCAGGGCCAAAAGGACTCCGACAAACACTGCGGAAATCACAAATCCCCAGGCAACCTGAGTGATATACAGCCGGATCAGTTTGGGCATGGCGACTCTCCTTGCGCTCTGACATTCAGTTTAGCGCATATAAGTCACGCGTAAAGGCGTCAGAACGCCTCGGGCTGAGCCTCGCGCGCCATGTGATCCAGAACTGCGTTGACGAATTTCGGTTCCTTGCCTTCGGGAAAGAAAGCGCGGGCCACGTCAACGAATTCGGTGATGACCACCTTGGGCGGCGTGTCGCTCTGGGTCAGTTCCGCCCCCGCCGCACGGAAGGTGGCGCGCAGGGTCGGGTCGATGCGTGCGATGGGCCATTTGGCCACCAGCGCGCGGTCGGTCATCTGATCAATCGGGGCCTGATAATTCACGGCATCCTCAACCAGCTTGCGGAAGACGCTGGTATCGCCGTCCAGCATTTCCTCGCCCTCATAGACGGCGCCAAACCGGTGATCCAGAAACTCGTTCACAACCTGTTCGGTCGTCTGGCCCGACTGCTCCATCTGGAACAGCGCCTGCACGGCGTAAAGCCGGGCGGCGGATTTCATCAGGCGTTTCTGGTTGGCCGGTTTCGGCGCGTCTGTCTGGGTCATGCTGTCGTGGGTCCGTTGCTGTCGCCCGCCACAAGGATGGACTCGGACGGGGGCTTGAAGCCGACGCCCTTTTGTGAGGCGCCCCACTTACGGCTGAGCGCGATCAGATGCAAGGCCGCAGCGGCTGCTCCGCCGCCTTTATTCATCTTTTCGGGATTTGCGCGGACTTCAGCCTGATCGTCATTTTCCACGGTCAGGATACCGTTGCCGATCAGCAGTCCCTGCAGACCCATCAGCTGAATGGCACGGCTGGAGTCGTTGCAAACGGTTTCATAATGCGTGGTCTCACCCCGGATCACGCAGCCCAGCGCCACATAGCCGTCGTAGTTGCACTGGCGGTCTGCCATGGCGATGGCAGTTGGGATTTCCAGCGCGCCGGGAACCTCGACCACGTCGCAGGAGCCGCCTGCGGCCTCGATTTCGGCCTTGGCCCCAGCCACCATGTTGTCGGCGATGGCGCGATAGAACGGGGCCACCACCAGCAGCAGTTTCACCGGTTTATCGAATGTCGGGGTCGGCAGGGCGCCATGCTTGTCTTGTTCAGCCACGATCAGTCTTCCTTGAGGATTGAGCGGGTGCCGACGATGGACAGTCCAAACGCGTCGAGCCCCAGATATACGGTTTCAGGCGAGTCGGTCAGCAGCACCAGTTCCTGAATACCCATCTTGGACAGGATCTGCGCGCCCAGGCCAGTTTGCTTGATGGTGCGGGGGCCTTCGTCCTCAGCCGCATAAAGCGAGTTGCGCGGCTGGCGGAACAGGCAGACAACGCCGCGGCCTTCCTCGGCGATCTTTTCCATCGCGCGGGGCAATTCGCGCGAGGATTTCGGACCAAGGCCCAGAATGTCCGGCGCTTCATGCAGGGCGTGGGTGCGGGTCAGGACCGGCTCGGGCGTGGTGATGTCGCCCTTGATCATGACGACGTGCTCGATGCCGTGGGTCTGGTCGGTGAACAGGCGCATCTCCCACTCGCCACCATATTCCGACGTCACGGTTTCACGCGAGGTTTCGACCACCAGATTGTCGTTGCGCGAGCGGTAGGTGATCAGGTCGCTGATCGTGCCGATCTTCATGTCGTGCTCTTTCGCGAACTCCACCAGATCGGGCAGACGCGCCATGGTGCCGTCGGGTTTCATGATCTCACAGATCACGCCCGAGGGGTTCAGCCCGGCCAGACGCGAGATATCTACGGCGGCCTCGGTATGTCCCGCGCGCACCAGAACCCCACCCCGCTTGGCACGCAGAGGGAAGATATGGCCGGGAGTGGCGATATGGGCCATCGTGTTTTGTTCGTTGATCGCAGTCGCGACGGTCAGCGCACGGTCGGCGGCTGAGATACCGGTCGACACGCCCTCACGCGCCTCAATCGACACGGTGAACGCGGTTTCGTGGCGGGACGAGTTGTTCACCGCCATCATCGGCAGGCCCAAAGTTTCCACACGCTCAGCGGTCATCGGCAGACAGATCAGCCCACGCCCATGGGTGGCCATGAAATTGATCGCCTCGGCATCGGCGAATTCCGCGGCAATCACCAGATCGCCCTCATTCTCGCGATCTTCGTGGTCGACCAGAATATACATCCGGCCTTTGCGCGCCTCTTCGATGATATCCTCGATCGGGCTGATCGCGGCGCGCAGTTGCGCTTCGACGGGTCCGGGGGTTTCAAAGCTCATGAGGCAGCCTTTCGCAGAGCATGTTTGAACGGGTGGATAGACCACGACGCGCCCAAAGGCCAGCCCGCAGACGGCAAGGCCCGGTCAGGACGCGACGTTGCTCTGGCGCTTCAGGACATCTCGGCCAGACGCGCGACATAGCGGGCCAGCGTGTCGATCTCGAGGTTCACCTTGTCGCCGACCGAGACATCACCCCAAGTAGTGACCTCTTTGGTATGCGGGATAAAGTTGATCCCGAAGTCACAACCATCCACATCGTTGACGGTCAGAGAGGTGCCGTTCAGCGCAACCGATCCCTTGGGCGCAATGAACCGGGCCAGTTCTTTGGGCGCGCGCAGGGTAACGCGCGTGCTGTCGCCTTCGTCCTGAACGGCGACCACTTCGGCCACGCCGTCCACGTGACCCGACACGATATGCCCGCCCAGTTCGTCACCAACCTTCAGGGCGCGTTCAAGGTTTAAACGTTTGCCGACCTGCCAGCTGTTCAGATTGGTTTTCGATACCGTCTCGGCGCTGATCTGAACGTCATACCAGTCATCGCCCAGTGCAATGACGGTCAGGCAGACACCGTCGCTGGCAATCGAGGCCCCGATATCGATACCCGCCGTGTCATACTCCGTCTTGATCCGCGCCCGCAGGTCGCCCTGTTGATCCAGTTCGGTGACGGTGCCCACATCGGTGACGATCCCTGTAAACATTCCGCTAACCCTTATTCCTGACCTGGTCCAATGTTCCCCGCCGAGGTAAGCCCAACCAGCCTTACGGGCAAGCCCCACCTTGCCGCAAATGACCGAAACGGGCATAAATTCATCAACAAGCGGCCAGAGCAGAATTGATGTCATCCCCCGAAACAGACCTGAAACGCCGTGTCTTCCTGTTTCTGCAGGGGCCGCATGGCCCGTTCTTCAGCGGGCTTGCCAGGATGCTGCGATCCACCGGGGCTGAGGTCTGGCGCGTTGGCTTCAACGCTGGCGATCAGGTATTTTGGTTCGACAAATCATCCTACATCCCCTTTCGCGACGCACCCGAGCACTGGCCGGACCGGCTGTCGGACCTGATCGACGACCGGGGCATCACGGATATTGTCCTTTATGGCGACACACGCCCGGTTCATGCCCAGGCAGTAAAGGCTGCGCAGACCAAGGGCGTCACTGTCCATGTCTTCGAGGAAGGCTATTTGCGCCCTTGGTGGGTGACGTATGAGCGGTTCGGCTCGAACGGCAACTCACGCCTGATGTCGCTGGCCGTCGGGCAGATGCAGCGGGCATTGGATCAGTCGGTGCTGCAGGTCCCACCACCACCGTCGCATTGGGGGGATATGCGGCAACACATCTTCTATGGGGCACTGTATCACTGGTTCGTGTTGTTCCTGAACCAGAGCTATCGCAATTTCCGGCGACACCGGGACCTGCCCGTCTCAAAGGAGTTCAGGCTGTATTTCAAACGTCTGGCCTTGATGCCGTTTCACCGGATACAGCGTCGGTGGGCAACGGCGCGGGTGGTGGGCAACGCTCACCCTTACCATCTGGTCCTGCTGCAGTTGGGGCATGACAGTTCGGTTCAGGCGCATTCGGACTATTCCTGCATGTCCGATTTCCTTGAGGACGTTTTTCGGGGCTTTGCCGACGGCGCCCCGGCGCATCACCGGCTGGTGGTGAAGGAACACCCGCTTGAAAACCACCGCGAGCCTCTACACCGCCGCGTGCGCCAAATGGCAAAGGCGCATGGGATCGCGGATCGTGTCCACTATGTACCCGGCGGAAAGCTTGCGAAACTGCTGGATGGGGCCAATTCGGCTGTCACGGTCAACTCGACCGCCGGGCAGCAGGTTCTGTGGCGCGGCATTCCGCTGCGCATTTTCGGCCGGTCGGTTTATGACAAGCCCGAGTTTGTGTCACGGCAGCCGCTGGCCGCGTTCTTTGCCGATCCAATGCCCCCGGATCGGGCGGCCTATCAAAGCTATCGCCGGTTCCTGTTGAAAACCAGCCAGGTGCCCGGTGGCTTCTATTCGCATCGCGGCCGGCGACAATTGTTGCGGGGCGTGGCGGACATGATGCTTGATGCCAAGGACCCCTATCAATCGGTCCTGTCCCACAAAGAGGCGCTGACGCCACAGTTGAACGTGGTTGAGTGAAATCGACCGCTTGGCGCTAGAAGTTGTCGTGCGAACCGGGTAGCCTGCGCCAAACAAAAGACTATACAAAGACGACTGAGGATAACCGGCAGTGCAGCGCTTTCCAATCCGATGGATAAGGGAGATGTCCCTTGTGGCCGCAATTGGCCTGTTGGCCGCGTGCCAACTTCCCAAAGCGGGTCCCAACAAATCCGAAATTCTGTCGGGTTCGACCGCAAATGGCGGCAATGCCTTTGTGGTCGAGGTCGATGACCGGGTTGCACGCGCGACGTCAGCTGTCCCAAAATACGGGTTTTCTGCCGCCTTCAGCAGCGCGCCGAACCTGACCGCCGATACGGTACGGGCCGGCGATGTTCTGGGCCTGACGATCTGGGAAAACGTCGATGATGGCCTGCTGTCAGGCGAACTCAGCGCAGCCACCGCGCTTGAGCAGGTACAGGTGGACAGCGACGGTTTCATCTTTGTGCCTTATGCCGGACGCATCCGTGCCGCTGGCAACACTCCCGAGCAACTGCGCCAGTTGATCACCAGCAAATTGCAGGACCAGACCCCCGACCCACAAGTCGAAGTGCGCCGCACCGCAGGCAATGGGTCAACTGTTTCGCTGTCTGGGGAAATCGGTGCGCCCGGCGTTTATCCGATCGAACGACCCAGCAGAACCTTGCTTGGAATGCTTTCTCAAGCTGGAGGAGTCGCCGTTGGCTCGGACATCGCGCTTGTGACACTGATCCGCGGCAACGATCGCGGAACCGTCTGGTATGACGACCTGTTCCAAAACCCCAAGCTGGACGTCGCGCTGCGCGGCGGTGATCGCATTCTGGTCGAGGCGGACAGCAGATCCTACATCGCTCTGGGCGCAACCGGCCAATCCCGCGTGGCATTCGACACCCAAGACCTTTCCGCGCTTGAGGCTCTGGCGCAGGTGGGCGGGCTGCAATCGCTGTCTTCGGACCCGACCGGTATCTTCATTCTGCGCAGGGAACGGCAGGACATCGCCCGCTCGGTCATGGGCCGTCAGGACTTGCAGGGCGACCAACGCATGATCTACCTGCTGAACCTCACCGCCCCCAACGGGTTGTTTATTGCCCGCGATTTCGTCATTCGGGACGATGACACAATTTACGTCACCGAAGCGCCGTATGCACAGTGGAGCAAGTCGATCTCTCTGATCGCGGGTGGCCTGACGCCGCTTGCAAATGTCACCACACTGACGGGCGGCTGATGCAATCCGACGCAACAGCCGGGATTCAGCGTACCCGGCTGTATGTCTATAATGGCGGATTTCTGACCCAACGCCGTGTCCGGCGCATCCTCAACCTCTCTGGTTATGACATTCGTCTTGGCCTTCCCAGCGAAGGCGATGTCGTCGGCGTTTGGGGCAACAGCCCGACGGCCCATCGCGGCGAAAACATCGCCACCAGACGCAATGCCCCAATCCTGCGGGTCGAGGATGCTTTTTTGCGTTCGCTTCATCCGGGGCGGGCTGGAGAGCCCCCGCTGGGCCTGCTGCTCGACCGGTCAGGCATGCATTTCGACCCGGCGCGGCCCTCCGATCTTGAGACTTTGCTGGCCACCCATCCGCTGGACGATACCGCGCTGCTGAACCGGGCCAGATATGGCATCGAACGGGTGCGCGAACTGCACCTGAGCAAGTATTCAGCCGTCGACCCTACCCTGCCGCCCCCCGACCCCGGCTATGTTCTGGTGGTCGATCAGGCGCATGACGACGCCTCGGTGATCGCCAGCAAGGGCAACCACGCGCGGTTTCGCGAGATGCTGGTCATGGCGCAAGAGGAAAACCCCGGCGCCCGCATTCTGATCAAGACGCATCCGGAAACCGTCGCCGGGCACCGAGGCGGATATTTCTCGGAACAGGACCTGTCCGACAGGGTCTCGATCATCGACACGCCCGTCAGTCCCTGGACCTTGCTTGAGGGTGCGACAGGCGTCTACACCCTGTCCTCGCAATTCGGGTTCGAGGCCATCATGGCCGGACACAAACCGCGTGTCTTTGGCCAGCCCTTTTATGCTGGCTGGGGCCTGACACAGGACGAAGAACACTTTCCACGCCGCCAGCGCAATCTGACCCGGCCGCAATTGTTTGCGGCGGCGATGATCCTCTATCCCACATGGTATGACCCGTTCGGCGACCGGCTGTGCGAACTGGAAACCGTTCTGGACACGTTCGAGGCACAAACGCGTGCATGGCGGCAGGATCATAAGGGCTGGACCGCGTCCGGAATGCGCCTGTGGAAACGCAAGCACCTGCAGCAGATGTTCGGGCGCGAAAAAAAGATCAGGTTCACGTCTGAACCGCCAGAGGCGCCCGACCGCCCGCATATGGTCTGGGCCAGCCATTCTCGTGGGGCCGAAGACGCCATCAGGATCGAGGACGGGTTTCTGCGGTCTCGAGGGTTGGGCGCCAGTCTGGTGCCGCCCCTGTCTCTGGCAACTGATGATCTGGGCATCTATTACGACCCGACACATCCCAGCAGGCTGGAAGAGCTGATCGCCACGCGCGAGACCCTGCGTCCGGATCAGGAAATGCGAGTCGAACGTCTGGTGGCGCAGATCCTTGCAGGTCAGCTCAGCAAGTACAACACCGGGGGCGCGGCCCCCGATCTGCCCGAGGGGCACCGCATTCTGGTACCGGGTCAGGTGCACGACGATGCCTCGATCCTGTTGGGCACCACCACGGTGCGCACCAATACCGACCTGCTGCGCGCAGCGCGCGAGGCGAACCCGAATGCGATCCTGATCTACAAGCCTCATCCCGATGTCGAAGCCGGGTTGCGCGACGGAGAGATCGAAGACGAAGGCCTTGCCGACGTGATCGCCAGCAACACCGATCCGGCTGCCCTGCTGCTGCACGTGCAGGAGGTCTGGACCATGACCTCTCTGCTAGGGTTCGAGGGGCTGTTGCGCGGGGTCCGGGTAACCACGCTTGGCGCGCCTTTCTATGCTGGCTGGGGTTTGACGCAGGATCTGGGAACGGTTCCGGTGCGGCGGGGTGCGCGCCCTTCGATGCTGGGATTGGCTCATGCCGCCCTGATCGACTATCCGCGCTATCTGGACCCGGTTACCGGACTACCATGCCCCGTCGAGGTCGCAGTGCAACGCCTGACCGAAGGGTATGAGCGTAAAGGCGGCCCGTCCTTAAGGCTGTTATCTAAACTACAGGGTGCGCTTGCCACGCAGGCGCATCTATGGCGCCGCCGCTAGCGCAGCGACCGCACCCAACGGTGCAGAACGTCCGGCCCGATGGCGCGGGCTTCGATCAACTCGAACCGCGGCGCCGCGTCCAGTGTTTCCAGCCCCAGCGATCCGATGGCCGACAGCCCCTCGGCCCCGATTGTCAGGCCTGCGCTGAAGCCTACCAGTTCATCCACAAGATCATCGACCAACAAGGACGCGGCGAGCGCCGATCCACCTTCGCAGAACACCCGCGTCAGCCCCGCCTGTCCCAGTTGCTGCAACAAGTCGGCAGCATCGATATGATGTTCCTGCAGGGCGCAAGGGATCAGACGTGCGCCCAACCCTTGCCAGGCGCGGGCGCGCTCGGGATCCGGGGACGGGCCATGACACAGCCAGACCGGTATCTGCGACGCCGTGCGGGCCAAGTGCCCCATCAGCGGGATGTCCAGGTGGCGTGAAACGACGACCCGTACCGGCTGCGCCTCAATCCCCAGATCGCGGACCGTCAGCGACGGGTCATCCGCCCGCGCTGTCCCGGCCCCAACCATCACTGCATCATGACGTGCACGCATCGCGTGGACCGCCCGTCGCGCCTTTGGTCCGGTGATCCACTGGCTGTGACCGCTCGAAGTCGCGATACGCCCGTCGAAACTGCTGGCCAGTTTGAGCGTCACAAATGGCCGACCCTGTTCCGTCTTCAGAAAGAACCCGGCGTGGTCCCGCGCCGCCTGCTCGGCCAAAACGCCGGTGGTGACCTCGATCCCAGCCTCGCGCAGCATGGCAAACCCCTGCCCGGCCACGCGTGGATCACTGTCTTCGATTGCCGAAACCACCCGCGACACTCCGGCCTTGATCAGCGCCTCGGCGCAAGGGGGGGTCTGGCCGTGATGGGAACATGGCTCTAACGAGACATAAGCGGTCGCTCCGCGCGCAGCTTCACCAGCCTGTGCCAGCGCCTGCGTTTCGCCATGCGGGCGGCCACCGGGCTGTGTCCAGCCGCGCCCCACAATCCGGCCGTCGCGCACGATTACGCAGCCCACAGCCGGGTTGGGCCAACACGTACCCTGACCGCGCTGACCCAATGACAAGGCCAGCGCCATATATCGCTTATCAGTTTCGCTCACTCGTCCGTCGAAGGCTGCGGCGGTCGCAGTTCGTGGACAAACTCCTCGAAATCATCGGCCGCCTGGAAATTCTTGTATACGCTTGCAAAGCGAACATAAGCCACGGTGTCGATCCGCGCCAGAGCTTCCATGACGATCTCGCCGATCTTGCTGGAGGGGATGTCGGTCTCACCCATGCTTTCCAGACGCCGAACGATGCCCGAGATCATCTGGTCGATCCGATCCGGCTCAATCGGGCGTTTCTGCATCGAAATCCGGATCGAGCGTTCCAGCTTGTCCCGGTCGAAATCCTCGCGTTTTCCATTGGTTTTGATCACCACCAGATCGCGCAGCTGCACGCGTTCATAGGTAGTGAACCGCCCCCCACATGCGGGACAAAACCGGCGTCGGCGGATCGCAACGTGATCCTCTGCCGGGCGTGAATCTTTGACCTGAGTGTCGATATTTCCGCAAAACGGGCAGCGCATCCGCCGTCTCCTCGTCCCTTGTTCGGCCTCTTTTTGTAAGCAATGCCGCTTACTTATCCACAACTATAGGGTAGCCGCTAGGATTTGGGTAGTCGGAATTTTTCACCGCTATATCGTGAATCTACGCGAAATGCGCCGCAACCTTTCGATGGTGCGGCGCGGCGCGATGTTCGAACAGGTAAACCCCCTGCCACGTACCCAAAACCGGTCGCCCGGACGCAACCGGGATCGTCAGCGACACCGGCAAAAGCGCGGCCTTGATATGGGCAGGCATATCGTCCGGGCCTTCATAAGTGTGGCGCAGATACGCCATCGCCGGATGATCCGACGGCGGTACAAGCCGGTCGAAAAAGGCGTGTAAATCCGTCTGCACTTCGGGGTCTGCGTTTTCCTGAATGACCAGAGAACAAGAGGTGTGCCGCACGAACAGGGTCAGTAACCCATCACACCCAACCGAACCCAGCCACCGATGTATGTCCGGGGTGAATTCGTACAGGCCCGGACCCCGCGTCGAAATCGTAAACTCGGTCTGCATCAGGCGGCCGGCCCTCTATCAGCGATCGAAGGGGCGCACGTTGCACCGGCCATTGGCAGCCGAAACGGACATGCTGTACCCCGGCTGGAACCCTGCCGAGAAGATACCACTGCTTTGCTGCGAAGCCCCGCCGGGCGGAGTGAGCGAGAACTGCACCGCCGTTTTGCGGCCCGTCGCCTCGCTGGGGCCGTATCCGCGTTTGACATAGATACGCTGCTGCCAGCCTGCCCCTAAAGTTCTGCGCGCAAAATCAGCCGCGGCACACCAATACCCGTCCACGTCGGTGCGCCCTCTGGGGATCACTTCAAATTCCGTGCTGCTTAGCGCAACCGTCTGGTACCCCAGGCGACCGTTGAAGGCCGAGGCCGGAGTACTCAGTACAAGCGCTGCAAATACTGCGTAAGTCATGACCTTTTTCATAATCATACTCTTTCCTGTTTCGAGGTAGGTATTGACCTAGCTTACTTTAAAATCAGACAAAGCCGCTTCACGATGAATTCAGTCCGGACGCTGCGGTTCGTGAACCGGCGCCAGCCAGCCGCGATACCGGATCAGCAGTCCCAACACCGGCATATCAGCCGACACGTCAAAACAAAAATGCCCTGTTTCGTCCTGCCATTCCACGGTTGAAGAGCGCGGCAGCAAAAAGGCGGGACAGCGCAGACCCAACACGCTGAGACGTCGGATGTGGATCAGCAGGCAACCGTCAGAGATTTCGGGCACCAGCCAAAAGGACAACCACCCCATTTGTTCACGAACACATGCATCACCGTGATCAAAAGTCAGACGGGACCGCGTGATGTGACCGTCAAAATCCCGTGCCCATCGCCACTCATGCCCGTCCCGTTCGATTCTGATCTGCACCGGAATGTCTTCGGCATCGCGGGGAAAACGCCCAAGACGCAAGGCCAGCGCAACCAGCCACCCCCTGCCCCCAACAATGCTGCACCGTCCAGCGTACTGGCCCGGCGCCTCGTGCAGGCGCCGTATGGCCGCAGGTACTTCAGCCCCGGCAGGCAGGGATTGCAGGAAGGGATCGGGATGCACTCAGAACCCCTCGGGCAGGAACCGCGCACGCAGCGCGGGGTCCGGGACCATACAGGTCTGCGTGCGCCCGAAGATCTTGTATCTGTTGCGCGCAATCGAGTGATAGAGCGGGTCCTTGATCCATCCGGGCAGGAACCGGCACAGGGACAGAACCGGCCAGCCCCCCGGCAAGTTTTTCATCGCGGCGGCAAAAGCATCCAGACGTTGATGCACTCTGCCATTCACGATGACCAGATTGGTTTCGAAATCCTGCGTTGGCAGGCCAAGCTCGCGGTATAGCCGTTGGCCTAGTGGCGATTGCGCCGTTGCGAACCTGAAGCGCTGCGCTTTGTCCCGCGCCAGCATAAAGTGAAAGAATCCCGAGCACAGGACACATTCCCCATCAAATACAATGGTATCCTGCATGTCCTTGAAGTTTGCAAAAACAGGGGTCGGCATGTCTTTCGGGTCCGATGGCTCTCGGGCTCAACCCTTTCACCCCGACCCTGGCCGGACAATGCGACAAGAGGACATCCGGCCAATCGCAGATCGAAAGAACGTGCCGGGGAGCCACCGGTCGGGGGGCGGTCCAGGGCTCTGCCTCCCATCCCCGGCAAGGCGCTGACCCGACAACGAACCAAAAATAATGAATATCCACCCAAGGGTCTTGTTTTCATGCGCCAAAACCTTTCGAATTCCAGACAACAGACATTTGCTTTGGACAGAGGCCGCGCATCCCGTTGCTTTGGCGCGTGAGTGCATTGAAATACGGTGGAAAATGTCATGGAAGTTGATATCGCCCGCATCCAGTTGCTAACCCAAGCGCTTGATCAAAGAACGAATGGCACCGAAGTGTCAGACCACATCCTTGAAAAATGCAACCTGACCCGGGAAACCATCGCTCCGCCGGCAACCGCCTATACCGCCCAGCAGGAAGCCATGTTCGTACGCTATGCCTGCGACGCGTTGGGGGACATCACCTTTGCAGCTCAGACCGGGCTTCAGTTCAGATCCGCCTCAAGCCTGACTGCCTATATCAGCAAATACTCGCGCGACCTGCGGCAGGTGATGGAGAATACATCCCGGTTTCACAAGATCATTGACCCTGCGTTGATGTTCAGCCTTCGGCTTGCCGGCAATTTCGCCACCATCGAGGCCGATTGGAAAGACGCCAGTTTTGCCCGGTACCACCGCAGGACCGAGTTCCTGCTGTTCACCGGGTTGGCCCGGATGCGCGCCTTGACGCAAACAAATTTCTTTCCCATCGAAATCAGGTTTCAGCACGAGGTTGGCGAAAAAAAGGACAACTTTCAAAAGCTTGCGGGGTGTCCCGTTGTTTTCGGTGCCGAACGGCTTGAGATCGCGGTCGCACCTTCGGCGCTGGATTTGCCGGTTCCAACCTATGACCCGAACCTGCGGGCGCATCTTCTGGAATACGGAGAACGCGTATTGGCCGAGCGGCGTTCACCCAAGCAAAAGCTGCGCGCGCAGGTCGAAGGGCTGATCACCCGGTCCCTGCCCGGCACAGTCATCAATGCCGACGAAGCCGCTGCCAATCTGGGGATGAGCCCACGCACCTTTGCCCGGCGACTCAAGGATGAGGGGGTGAGCTATCGCGATATCGTCGATGATCTGCGCTGCGATCTGGCGCAGACCTTCATCACCAACGGGATGCCCCTGTCCGAGATTGCCTTTTCGCTGGGCTATTCGGATCAGCCCGCATTTTCAACCGCCTTCAAGCGCTGGACCGGCCAGGCCCCCAGCACCTTTCGCGGCCGTCTGGATTTTCCGAAAAGCCCCTGAAGCGAGTGGCCGGGGGTCATCGGCGTTGCCACCTCGCCCCGGCCTGTCCCATGAGTGGACACAAAGGATATAAAGACGTCTTGGGGCTGAGACTTGTGAGTTGCCGCCAAATTGATCGTTGAACTGGTCAACCTGAAAGGACCTGTCGCAAGAAAAAAGGCGCCTCAACTGAGGCGCCTTTAACTTTACTGATCCAGGAAAGATCGCAGCTTTCGCGATCGGCTTGGGTGCTTGAGCTTGCGCAGCGCCTTCGCCTCGATCTGGCGGATACGTTCGCGGGTCACGCTGAACTGCTGGCCGACCTCCTCCAGCGTATGGTCGGTATTCATGCCAATGCCGAACCGCATCCGCAGAACCCGTTCCTCACGCGGGGTGAGCGAAGCCAGAACGCGCGTCGTGGTTTCCTTGAGGTTTTCCTGAATGGCACTGTCAAGCGGCAGCACGGCATTCTTGTCCTCGATGAAATCGCCCAGCTGGCTGTCTTCCTCGTCGCCAATCGGCGTTTCCAGAGAGATCGGCTCTTTGGCGATTTTCATCACCTTGCGAACCTTCTCAAGCGGCATCTGCAGCTTTTCGGCCAGTTCTTCCGGCGTCGGCTCGCGACCGATTTCATGCAGCATCTGGCGACCGGTCCGGACCAGCTTGTTGATCGTTTCGATCATGTGAACCGGAATACGGATCGTGCGCGCCTGATCCGCGATCGAGCGCGTGATCGCCTGACGGATCCACCACGTTGCATAGGTCGAGAACTTGTAGCCGCGGCGGTATTCGAACTTATCCACCGCCTTCATCAGGCCGATGTTACCTTCCTGAATAAGATCAAGGAATTGCAGGCCACGGTTCGTGTACTTTTTGGCGATCGAGATCACCAGACGCAGGTTGGCTTCGACCATTTCCTTCTTGGCCTGACGGGCTTCTTTCTCACCCTTCTGAACCTGCTGAACGATGCGGCGGAATTCGCTGATGTCCAGACCGACATATTGACCGACCTGAGCCATGTCGTTGCGCAGTTCCTCGACCTTGGCGGTCGAGCGTTCGATGAACATCTGCCAGCCCCGGCCCGGCTTTTCGGCCATTTCGGCCAGCCAGTTTGGATCCAGTTCGCGGCCACGATAGGCGTCGATGAACTCACGACGGTTGATACGGGCCTGGTCGGCCAGTTTCACCATCGCGCTGTCCAGCGACATGATGCGACGGTTGATGCCATACAACTGGTCGATCAACGCCTCGATCCTGTTGTTGTGCAGGTGCAGCCCGTTCACCAGTTCGACAATCTCAGCGCGCAGCTTCTGATAGGTCTCTTCGTCCTTTTCGCTGAACGATCCATCCTCGTTCAGCGTGGCCGAGATCCGGCTGTCCTGCATTTCCGACAACATCGAGAAGTCGGTCGAGATGCGTTCCAGCGTGGTCAGAACCTGATCTTTCAGGGCCGCTTCCATCGCAGCCAGCGACATGTTGGCCTGATCGTCGTCGTCATCATCATCGTCGTTGGCAATCGGATTGCCATCGGCATCCAGCTCCGGGCCGGTTTCCTTAGCAGGCTTGGACGCCTGCACCGCCGAAGTGTCGACGACAGGTTCTTCGACATCGCCGTCTTCGTCCATCTGGTTGCCAAAGGTGGCCTCCAGATCGATGACGTCGCGCAGCAGAATATCTTCGGACAGCAATTCGTCGTGCCAGATGGTGATCGCCTGGAAGGTCAGCGGGCTTTCGCACAGACCGGCGATCATGGTGTTACGACCGGCCTCGATCCGCTTTGCGATGGCGATCTCGCCCTCGCGGCTCAGCAGTTCAACCGAACCCATCTCGCGCAGATACATGCGGACGGGGTCGTCGGTGCGATCCAGCTTTTCGGTGGCGGCCCCGGCCAGCGCAACCTCGCGGTTGCTATCGGTGGTGGTCAGTTCGGTCGAGCCTTTATTCTCTTCCTCTTCGGCCTCTTCATCTTCGATGATGTTGATGCCCATCTCGGACAGCATCGACATAACGTCTTCGATCTGTTCCGAGCTGACCTGATCCGGCGGCAGAACCTGATTAAGCTGGTCGTAGGTGATGTACCCTTTCTCACGGGCCTCGGCGATCATCTTCTTGACCTGGGCCTGGCTCATGTCCAGCGAGATTTCCTGTTCCTGCTCGTCGGATTTGCGATCTTCGGTCGTGTCTTTGGCGGCCATTCAATGCTCCTGCAGGGATGGGTGATTCGTCTGTACCGAATCATTAGCGCGTAGAAGTGATTCGGCCACCCGTTTACCTGTTTTTCTTTTCCAGTGCCTTACGAAAACACCAGTTTAGCGGCGTTTCCGTTCAAAATTGATCCCGGACGTGATTGCCTTGAACGCGTCTTTCTCGTCGCGGTTGATTCGCGCGCCATTGTCGGCGATGTCGAAAACGGCCCTGTCCTCGTTCTGGCTGCGGCTTGTGCGGTTGCGCTCTTCGGCGGCCTGGGCCAGCCGGTATGTCAGCGCCTCATCGGCCAGATCGGACAGTTCCTCTGCAGCTTCGGCAATCTCAGCATCCAACCCCCTGAGAGCTTTGATCTTTGCGAGTTCCTCGGCCAGCGTCATCTCGGCCTTTTCAACGTCGCCCGGTTTGTGCACACAGGGGATTACTGCGACATGGCGAAGGGCCAGCAGGTTTTCAAGGGCTTCCGGCCCCAAAGTTTCAGCAATGTGGTCCTGCAGGTGATCCGGGTCATCAATCGCATGGCGCAGAATGGCATGGCGCAGGGACGCGTGATCGGGGTCACGGCACTCCATCTCTTCCAACTGGTGCTCGAATTGCACGACGACCTGCGGGTTCAACGCCGCGATTGCCAGAATCGCCGCTTCACGCAGTTGAATTTCCGCCCCCTCGGATGACGCCAGGAATGAGGCCCGCGCGCCGGGCGTTGCAGGCTGTTTCTGCGGTTGCCACTTGCCGCGCGGCTGCCATGGGCGGTTCTGAGCTTGCCGCTGCGGGCGGAACAGTTGCCAGCGCAGGTCTTTGATTTCCTGCCCGTAATGCGAGCGGATCGAGGGATCACGGATCAGCTTGATCTTGTCGCGTAGCACCTTGTCCAGTGCCGCCTTGCGCTCGGGGCTGTCGAACACCTTGCCCTCGGTTTCGCGCTGCCACAGCAGCTTGACCATTGGGATGGCCCCGTCCAGCACGGCCTGCACCGCGCCCGCCCCTTCGGCCCGCAACAGATCATCCGGGTCCTTGCCCTCGGGCATCAGAGCAAAGCGAAGGGATTTTCCTGCCTCCAGCAGCGGCAAGGCCAGATCGACGGCGCGCATCGCGGCGCGCAGGCCCGCCGTGTCGCCATCCAACGCAATGATCGGCTCGTCCGAGATACGCCAGAGCAGTTGCAACTGATGCTCGGTAATCGCGGTGCCCAACGGCGCGACCGAAGCCCCAAACCCGGCCTCGGCCAGCGCGATCACGTCCATATATCCTTCGGCCACGATCAGAGGCTGCCCCTTCCCCGCCGCCTGCCGCGCAGGGCCATGATTGTAGAGGCTGCGACCTTTATCAAAAAGATCGGTCTCGGGTGAGTTCAGGTATTTCGCGTTGTCGTTGGGGTCCATCGCCCGGCCGCCAAAAGCGATGCACCGCCCGCGCGGGTCGCGGATCGGGAACATGATCCGATTGCGGAACGTGTCATAGGGCTTTTTGCCCTTGTTCGAAGGTTTCGCCAACCCGGCTCCGAGGATCAAATCCTCGGCCACGTTCTTGCCGCGCAGATGATCCCAAAGAGCCTGCCAGCCGTCGGGAGCGAATCCAATCTCCCACCGTTCCAACGCCTGTGCGTCCAACCCGCGGCGGGTCAGATAGTCGCGAGCAGCGCCCCCTGCCCCAGTCTTGAGCTGCAGACGGAAGAACTGCACCGCCTGCTCCATCACTTCGGCCAATTGCGAGCGTCGGTCCTGCTTCTCCTGCGCTTTTGGGTCACGTGCAGGCATCGGCATTCCGGCCTCACGGGCCAGAATCTCAACCGCTTCTATGAACGAGACGTTCTCGGTCTCTTTCACAAAGCTGATCGCGTCGCCTTTGGCGTGGCAGCCGAAGCAGTAATAAAACCCCTTGTGGTCATCCACATGGAACGAGGCCGTCTTTTCATGGTGAAACGGGCACGGCGCCCACATGTCGCCCTTGCCCTGATTGGACTTGCGCGCATCCCACATGACTTTGCGCCCAACGACCTGAGACAGGCTCAGCCGGGTGCGCAGCTCATCAAGGAAACCGGGGGGCAGGGACATGGGTCAAACCTGACAGAAATGAAAACGCGCGCCAAGGGGATGACGCGCGGTTGTCCACAGGGAAATGTCGGTCCTGTGGATTATTGCTGCAGGCATAGTTCCAGCCACGCGGCGCCAAGGTCTTTTTTGCGGACGTCACGCATCTTTTGTTCATAGACCCAGGGCGTGATCAGAGGAATCGCGTTGTTATAGTTATCGGGCCATGTCGGGCTGGTATCAGCCACCGCCTGCGGAACGTCGCGTTCCTTTACCTTATCCAGGCGCGCTTGCTGAATCGCCGCAACGACATCGGCCTGATGCCGGCAGCTTTGTTCTTTGGTTTCCTGAGCAGCCACAGGTGTGGCCAGCAACAGGGCCGCGATGGCGGTACGCAACATGGGGGTCTCCCGGAATCGTTTCTTTCGCGGCAGCTTACCCTTGGCAAGGCTTGCCCGCCATTGTCGTTTTGCACCTCTCGCTATCGTGTTGCGCTGGGGCGACCGAACAGACCCGCCCGCCCCAGCTAGAACTCAGAGCCCCTTGGCGCGATAGCTTTTCGAAACGCGGTCAATGGCCACGATATAGGCCGCCGTCCGCAAGTCCTCGACATCGTCGCGGCTGTGCCACACCTCACGCATGGACTGGTAAGCAATGCGCATGGTGTCATCCAGACCCGAACGCACCAGCTCCAGTTCATCCGCACCGCGAAGGTACTTGGCCTTGAAGTCCGGAGACATCGACCACGCATCGCCCAGGTAACGGTCCAGCCGCTCCAGTTCGCTGACGATCAACTCGTGCCGCGCCTCTTCCTGACGGCGCTGCATCCGGCCAAAGCGGATATGGCTCAGGTTTTTGACCCATTCGAAGTAGGACACCGTCACACCGCCCGCATTCGCGTACATGTCCGGGATGATCACTGTGCCTTTTTTGCGCAGAATCTCATCCGCGCCCGCTGTCACAGGACCATTCGCCGCCTCGATGATCAGCGGCGCCTTGATCCGCTCGGCATTGGACAGGTTGATCACACCCTCAAGCGCCGCCGGGATGAGGATATCGCATTCCGCCTCAAGAACCTCGGTCCCCTCGGCCGAATGCGTGGCATCCGGGTAATTGCTGACGCCGCCATGCTTCACGATCCACTGCCGGACGGATTCAACGTCGATCCCGTCGGGATTGTACAGCGCACCGTCCCATTCAATGATGCCAACGATCCGCGAGCCGTCCTCCTCGCTCAGGAACTTGGCCGCGTGGTAGCCCACGTTGCCCAACCCTTGAACGATGATGCGTTTGCCATCCAGCTTGCCCGACAGGCCCGCCTTCTGCACATCCTCGGGGTGGCGGAAAAACTCGCGCAGCGCGTATTGGATGCCCCGCCCGGTCGCCTCGACCCGTCCCGAGATACCCCCCGCATTCAGCGGCTTGCCCGTCACACTGGCGCGCGCGTTGATATCGGTCGTGTTCATGCGGGCGTATTGGTCTGCCATCCAGGCCATCTCACGCTCGCCCGTGCCCATATCCGGCGCGGGCACGTTCTGAGACGGGTTGATCAGGTCGCGCTTGGCCAGTTCATAGGCGAACCGCCGGGTGATCTGCTCAAGCTCATGCTCTTCATATTGGCGGGGATCGATGCACAGACCCCCCTTCGAGCCGCCAAACGGCGTTTCGACCAGAGCACATTTGTAAGTCATCAGCGCCGCCAGCGCCTCGACCTCGTCCTGGTTCACTGCAAGGGCGTAGCGAATACCGCCCTTCACCGGCTCCATGTGTTCGGAATGAACCGAGCGATACCCGGTAAAGGTATGAATTTCACCCCGCAGGCGCACACCGAAGCGCACGGTGTAGGTGGCATTGCAAACCCGGATCTTTTCCTCCAGCCCCGGAGGCAGATCCATCAGGGACGCTGCCCTGTTGAACATGAGATCCACACTCTCTCGAAAGCTGGGTTCTTTGATGGCCGTCATATAATCCTCCGTGCCAGCGAACGACTTACGTTCTGACGTTTTGTCGCACCCACTACGTAAACGATCAATATTTAAGCGAAAATAAAACCGACAAATCCCGAGGGACGTTTTCCGAGCCCCCCCTGAGTCGCCAACCCCGGATCGCCCTGCCGGAATTGTCGCCCATACGACAACAGAAGCACCTAACGCACTCAAATTATCCCGCTTTTTCCGGCAAACCGGTCAAGACGGCGGCTTTTTCGCCTAAATCCCGCCACGTTTCGGCGTTAATTTTTGAAAGTTAATATTTCCTTGGCAGTTTGGATGTCTGCTCAGCGAGGTCGTCAAAATGATAATGCGCGTTTTTAGAAACGGCTCTAAGAGATTTAAGAGCCTCACTCCTTCGGCTCGTCGTTTCGCCCGGGACGAAGATGGTGGGGTGTTCACGATCTTCGTGCTGACCGGCTTCATCATAATCATCACGCTGACCGGCATGGGCGTCGACATGATGCACTTTGAGCGCGACAGGGCGAACCTGCAGGCGACACTGGACCGTGCGGTTCTGGCGGCCGCCGACCTGGATCAGGAATTGCCCCCGGCGGAAGTCGTCAAAGACTATTTCAAAAAGTCCGGCGTCAGAGGCCGGTTGACGAAAGAACCTGCCGTTACACCGGGTTTCGGCTCAAGACGGGTGACGGCCGAGGCGGAAACTGTCGTCAAAACGGCCTTCATGTATTTTGCGGGCATCCCCGAACTTAGGGCTTCGGTTACCAGCACGGCGGAAGAATCCGTGGGCGCGATCGAGATTTCGCTGGTTCTCGACATGTCCGGGTCGATGGACGATCCGTCTGCCGAGGCCGGGAAAGACAAGATTCAGGTTCTGCGGGAAGCGGCCAAGGAATTTGTGACGACAATGTACGAAAAGGAAAATCCCGAGAAGATTTCGATCTCGATTATTCCTTATGCCACACAAGTAAATGCCGGCGAGAACATTCTGGGCAATTTCACCGGTGTATCCAATGAACATAACTACTCTCACTGCGTGAACTTCACGGGTAGTCAATTCAAAGAACACAACGTGAAGCCCTCAACTGTGCTTGAACGTACGGCGCATTTCGACCGGTACAGATCGAACAGCGCTGCCTACCAGTGGGAACACAACCGCAGACCAACCTGCCCCACCCGAGCCGGCAGTGAGATCACTCCGGTGACGAACGACATTTCGGAACTTCATGGCCAGATTGACGCGCTGACTGCGAGCGGCAACACGTCAATTGACATTGGAATGAAATGGGCTGCGGCGCTGATGGATCCCGCTTTCCAGCCCATCATTTCCAAGTTGGCAAATCAGAAAAAAGACCCGGACTCGGAAGCAGAGGATGCACCGACGGTCGTCCCGAAAGAATTCGCAAACCGCCCCAAGGAATACACGTCTGATGTTCAGAAGGTCATCATCGTCATGACCGACGGATACAACACCAGTCAGTGGAAACTGAGAAGTTCGTTGCGCAGCGGGGATTCCCCTGTTTGGTACAATCCCAACTATTCGCAAGAGGAATCCAGGTACAACTGGGACACTCGCAGATGGGAAACGGTGACGGTTCAAGGCGAGTACAGCGTCCGCATGTCAACAAATCCGAACCGGTACTACTGGTCTCGTCAGGAACGGTGGAACATGGATCACCGCTTTGGGGACATGGACAGTGAGGACGGTACCGCCGTTCGCCTGACTTACCCAGAGCTTTTCGCTCTCACATCGCTCCGCTGGAACGCACTGAACAACTTTTATCCATGGGATAGCAGCGCACTCAGCGACTGGTATTCAAATGCCTATTCGTCGGTTTCAAGAAGTACCAAGAACACGCGTACAAATGACATTTGCTCTGCCATCAAAAACAAAGGGGTGCTGGTTTACGGCATTGCTTTCGAGGCGCCTGACGCAGGTCTGACCACGATCGAAAACTGCGCCACCAAGCCCAGCATGGTTTATGAGGTCAACAGTACCGGCAATCTGGGTGATGAGAACCTTACGCTCGAAGAGGCATTCCGCTCCATTGCCTCGTCGATCAAACGACTGAGGCTGACACAATGATCCGCAAGCTTCTAAAGAAACTCGTTCGGTTCAAGCGGTCTGAAAACGGGTCGTTGACCGTTGAGTTTGTCTTGATCTTTCCGGCCTATCTCTTCTTCATCATGGGTGCTGTCGAATACTCGATGGTCACGATTCAGCAGTCGTTGCTGGAACGCTCAATAGATATCGTCGTACGCGATATTCGCCTGGGAACCGATTCCGTGATCACTCACGACACGATCAAGGAAGATATCTGCGACAGAGCGGGAATTATCCCAAGCTGTTCCCGCAACCTCAGGCTGGAAATGATCCTTCAGGACGCCTTTACCGGCTTGGATTTCCCAGTGGCACCGGATTGCGTCAACAGAGAGGAAGAGGCCAAACCGGCCCGGAACTTCGAAGCGGGTGCGTCAAACGCACTGATGATACTTCGCGCCTGTGCCAAAGTTGATCCAATTTTCCCGACCACCGCGATGGGGCGCGCGTTGCAAAGCGACGATGGCTTGGTCACGCTAACGGCGATCACCGCCTTTGTTCAGGAGCCTTAAATGACACGTTATTTTTTAAGTTTCCGGCAATTTCTGGCCCGGTTCGCCCGCAGCGAACATGGCGGCCTCGCATTCGAGGGAATTGTGGTTTTCCCAATTTTTGTCTGGTCGATCACGCTCGGGTATACGTTCTTTGACGGGTTCCGCCAAAATACCGCCAACCTGAAAGCTGCGTACACTGTTGGTGACCTTATTTCGCGTGAAACGGACGAGTTGACCGACGCCTATGCGGTTTCCATGTACACCCTGATGCAGCGGATGGTGAACAACAATTCGACGCTGAAGATGCGTTTGTCATTCATCATGTATCAAGAGGACGATGACCGCCACTACGTGCAGTGGTCCACAACCTGCGGGTTTGTTGGCACATGGAACAACGCCAACATCAACAGGATAAAAGAAAATCTGCCGCCGATGTCGGACCTGGACACTTTGATCCTTGTTGAAACGTTGAACGACTATGACCCGTTGTTCAAAACCGGTTGGTTGACCAAAGATTATGAATTCACCAACTTCGTTTTCACTCGCCCACGCTTTACTGATCTGGTGGCTGCGCCCGATATTTCGCCTATTTTCTGTCAAGGGGATGCAGGGCCTGTGGATGTAGCAACAACGAGCTAAGCACATCCGTCATGAATTTGGTTTCGGCGGCAGCAGTCATGCCGCCGACACCCACCCGGCGCCCCACACGCCACCATAGTCCGGGCGCCCAGCTGTTTTCTCCGCCAACGCGTGTTTTCAACAGAAACCCGTTCGAAGGTTTAAACGCAAAGACCCCTCGGTCAACTGCCTCGATATCCTCTACTTTCGCGATCAGGTGCCCTGCCCCGGTGCGGAGTTCGGATTGCGTCAGCTCGATCCAGTCATTTGTTGCGTGCCACATGCGATATGCCAGCCAGAACGCAGCGCCGCCAACAACCAGCAGAAAAACCAGCCAAAGGGGTTCGGGTGGCTGCACCAGTGCCACCGACAGGACCAGAATGCCGACGATGCTCAGCATCCCGACGCCAAGCCAACGTCTGGCGGGTGACGGCTTAATAGTGGCCAGAATGTCTTGTTGCATATGAACCCCTGTCGTTTTCCTGTCGGTTTAGCGGCTTTTGGCGGGGAAAAACAGGGGGGCGGCTACTGCTGATTTTTGCACATTTCCCGTTCTTTTCTGACGATTGACGCTGTCGTGGCCGAAAATACATGGTGACCAGAGCTTCAGGAGGCCACTATGTCCCTACGACCCGTTCTGGAAACCCGGAAAGCCATCTCAGCAATCGAGGGCGCTGGCGTAAAGTTACACCGCGCGTTCGGGTTCCAGGACCCGTCCGAGCTTGACCCGTTTCTGCTGTTCGATGACTTCCGGAACGAGCGTCCCCAGGACTATCAGGCCGGGTTTCCGTGGCACCCTCATCGCGGGATCGAGACGATCACCTATGTGCTGGCCGGATCGGTCGAACACTCAGATTCGCTGGGCAACACCGGCACGCTTGGCGCCGGAGACGTTCAGTGGATGACCGCAGGGTCCGGAATTCTGCATCAGGAAATGCCAACCGGAAACCCGTCAGGCCAGATGCATGGCTTTCAGCTGTGGGGCAACCTGCCCCAAGCGCAAAAGATGACCGCGCCGCGCTATCAAGACGTCCAGAGCAAGGACATCCCGGAGATCACCGATGACGACGGCACCACCGTGCGCGTGATCGTAGGTCAGTTCTGGGGCAAGACCGGTCCGGTGGACGGGATCGCCGCCGATCCGCAATATCTGGACGTCTATGTCCCGGCGGGGGTCCAAAAGACCATTAAAATCGACACGTACCGCCGCGCCTTTGCCTATGTATTCGAAGGTCAGGCTGCCTTTGCCGATGCCTCGCAACCCTCTGGCATCCTGCTGGAAAAGGAAGTCGCCGGGCAAGAGGTCAATATCCGCGACATGTCCGGCGACCGGACGCTGGTCCGGTTTGGCACCGGGGATGAAATCACGGTTCAGGCCGGGCCGGAAGGTGTGCGGTTCCTGCTGATCTCAGGCGCGCCGATTGACGAGCCGGTCGCCTGGCATGGGCCCATCGTTATGAATACGCGAACCGAGCTTGAGCAAGCCTTTCGAGAGCTGCGCAACGGCACCTTCATTCGCCCTGCGCATTAAGCCAATCAGGCCGAAACCGACCGGCGGACCATGTCCCAATAGACTTGTTCGACCTCATCCAGCGACAGACGTCCGCCGACGCGATACCACGTCATCACACCGTTCAGCATCGCGATCACCGCCAATGTCGCGATCTTGGTGTCGGCGATATCAAACACCCCGGCCGCCTGCCCCGCGCGCAGGATCGCCTCAAGCGCGTCTTCATAGCGGCGGCGCAGCGCTTCGATCTCTGTAAAATTCTCGGGCGTCAGGTTGCGCAGTTCCATATAGGCGATGAACACCTCATCCGGGCGCTGAAGGTGAAAGCGGATGTGGAACCCGACAAACTGCCGCAAAGCCTCGGACGCATTGCCCGGCTGATCCAACGCGTCATAGGCTGCCAGCAAGTCCTGCATGTGTTCGTGCATCAAACGGAACAGCAGGCTCTGCTTGTCGGGTGTGTAGTTATACAACGCCCCCGCCTGCACACCGACCTCACCCGCGATCTGACGCATTGAGACGGCGGCATAGCCGTGACGGGCAAACAGCCCCAGCGCTGCCTTTCGGATACGTGGGCCGGTGATATCGGAATGTGAACCTTGCGTACGTGCCATTCCCGCAGCGTATCTGAACGTTTGTTCAGATAGAACCCCGCTTGAACCAACGCCGTAAAAGGTGCATCACGTTTGCAATCGATCTTGAAAGGGTTCTGAATGAAGCCCCTGCCTTTGCTGATCCTGCTGCTCGCCTGTGCCGGATGCGCCGATTTTCCGGAACTGGAGGGGCGTGAGCAGCCCGACGTCAGATCGGCCCGCTATCCTACGCTTATCCCCATTCAGGAAAACCTCGGCCCGCCAGTTGACCCGGTGAACGAGGCCGCCGAGGTCGAAGAGGATCTTGTTGCCCGGCGTGAAGCCCTGGAGAAAAAGGCACAAGACCTTCAGGCTGCGGAAATCAACTGACCTCCGGCGATTCAGGGCCCGCCCCGGGCCGCGACGCATTGCACCCTAGCGCCGAACCCGCTAAGGCAGCGCTGAACGGGCGGCAGGCCCGATACGATGAAGTTTTCGAGCGGAAAGGAACCCACGGGATGACACAGGCGCTGCGGCTTGGAATTGCGGGCTTGGGAACGGTTGGCGTGGGTGTCGTGAAGATCGTCCGCCGCCATGCAGACCTGTTGCAGGCGCGTACGGGGCGGTCTGTGGAAATCGTCGCCGTGTCGGCGCGCGATGCCAGCAAAGACCGCGGTGTGAACCTTTCCGACTATGCCTGGGAAACCGATCCGGTGGCACTGGCAAAACGTGATGATATCGACGTGTTTGTCGAGTTGATCGGCGGCGAGAACGGCCCCGCCAAAGCCTCAGTCGAGGCAGCACTGGCCACCGGAAAAGACGTTGTCACCGCGAACAAGGCGTTGCTGGCGATCCACGGCCAGGACCTCGCCGAAAAGGCCGAGGCCGCAGGCCGCGTGATCCGGTTCGAGGCTGCTGTGGCAGGCGGTATCCCGGTCATCAAATCTCTGACCGAAGGGCTGGCCGGAAACGAGATCACCCGCGTCATGGGCGTAATGAACGGCACCTGCAATTACATCCTGACCCGGATGCAATCGCAGGAACTGGGCTATAACGCCCTGTTCGAGGAATGCGCGCAACTTGGATATCTGGAGGCTGACCCGAACCTCGACGTCGGCGGCATTGATGCTGCACACAAACTGGCGCTGCTGTCCTCGATCGCGTTCGGGACCAAGCCGAATTTTGACGGCATCCAGATCGAAGGCATTCAGCAGATCAGCCTGGATGACATCCATCAGGCCGACGACATGGGCTATCGCATCAAACTGCTGGGTGTTGCGCAACGCTCGGCCCGTGGTCTGGAACAGCGGATGCAGCCGTGTCTGGTGCCCAGCAGTTCGCCCCTTGGGCAACTGGAAGGCGGAACCAACATGGTGGTGATCGAAGGTGACGCGGTCGAGCAGGTTGTTCTGCGCGGCCCCGGTGCGGGCGAAGGCCCCACGGCCAGCGCCGTGATGGGCGATGTCTGCGATCTGGCGCGCGGACTGCAAATCCCGACCTTTGGCCGCCCCGCGACCTCGCTGCAAGACGCGCAACCTGCCGTGACCGGCCTGCCCGCCCCCTACTATCTGCGCCTTGCGCTGTTCGACAAACCCGGTGCGCTGGCCAAGGTGGCGGCCATTCTGGGCGATGCGGGCGTTTCGATCGACCGGATGCGCCAATACGGCCATTCCGAAAGCACCGCGCCAGTTCTGATCGTGACCCACAAGACCACGCGCGCCACGCTGGACGTGGCCCTGGAAGGGCTGCGCGAGACCGACGTGGTGGCCGGAGAACCCGTTGCATTGCGGATTGAAGAGGTTTGACCCTTGCGGCCTGCATGAAACGCAGGCTATCCCGAACAAAACGCCTTTACTGACCTGAGGATACCGAACATGAGTGCTGCCAAAGTAGATTTCAACGACCGACTGCTGTCTCTGGGCCTTGCGCGGGTGGCAGAACAGGCTGCACTGGCGTCGGCCTCTCTGGTCGGTCGCGGTGACGAAAAAGCCGCCGATCAGGCCGCCGTGAACGCGATGCGCGAACAGCTGAACCTGCTGGATATCGCGGGCGTCGTCGTCATCGGTGAAGGTGAGCGCGACGAAGCGCCGATGCTGTATATCGGCGAAGAGGTCGGCACCGGGGAAGGCCCCGGCGTGGACATCGCGCTGGACCCGCTGGAAGGAACCACGCTGACCGCCAAGGACATGCCCAACGCGCTGACCGTGATTGCCATGGGCCCGCGCGGCTCGATGCTGCACGCGCCGGACGTCTACATGGACAAGCTGGCCGTTGGTCCGGGCTTTCCTGAAGGTGTCGTCAATCTGGACATGAGCCCCCGTGAGCGTGTCGAAGCGCTGGCCAAAGCCAAGGGCTGTGAACCTGCCGACATCACCGTTTGCATTCTGGAACGCCCACGTCATGAGGCGATGATTGCCGAGGTGCGCGAAACCGGTGCCTCGATCCGTCTGATCACCGATGGTGACGTGGCTGGCGTCATGCACTGCGCCGAAAGCGAAGAGACCGGCATCGACATGTATATGGGCCAGGGTGGCGCGCCCGAGGGCGTTCTGGCTGCGGCTGCGCTGAAATGCATGGGTGGTCAGATCTTTGGCCGCCTGCTGTTCCGCAACGATGACGAACGTGGCCGCGCCGCCAAAGCTGGCATCACCGATCTGGACCGCGTCTATGCACGCGACGAGATGGTCACCGCGGACGTGATCTTTGCCGCAACCGGCGTGACCGGTGGCTCGCTGCTGCCGCGTATCAAGCGCGAGCCCGGTTGGGTGGAAACCACCACTCTGCTGATGCGCTCGAAAACCGGGTCGGTGCGTCGCATGACCTACCGCACGCCGATGTGGTCGCACGACAACGCCTAACCGCTTGCGTCGCCGCCTTCGGCGAGAGTATTTGTAAAAAGATGAAGAGGCCGGGCCCAGTTGGTGTCCGGCCTTGACCTATGGAGGCAGGGATTTGAGTTTTCTGGGGGTTGAGCAGTCCCTGAACGGACGGCGTTGGGTTGGCCCTTCAGCCGAGACCGAACGGGCCACCGAGATGCTGGTGCAGCAGGCCGGTCTGCCTCGTGCCGTATGTCAGGTTCTGGCACGGCGCGGCGTTCCCGCGATGGAAGCCGACGGGTTTCTTGAGCCCAAGTTGAAAGAGCTGCTGCCCGACCCGCGGTCGATGAAAGACATGGAAACCGCCGCAACGCGGTTTCTGGCAGCAGTTCGGAACAAGCAACGGATCGCAGTCTTTGCGGATTATGACGTCGACGGAGGCAGCTCTGCCGCCTTGTTGCTGGTCTGGCTGCGTCAGATGGGCCTGCAGGCAACGCTTTATGTGCCCGACCGGATTGATGAAGGTTATGGCCCCAATGTCCCGGCCATGCAGGAATTGGCGGCCAACCATGACCTGATCATCTGCGTCGATTGCGGGACGCTCAGCCACGAACCGATCGCGGCCGCCAAGGGTGCGGATGTGATCGTGTTGGACCACCATCTGGGCGGCGAAACCCTGCCCGGTTGCGTGGCCGTGGTGAACCCGAACCGGCAGGACGAAAGCGGCGATCTGGGGTATCTTTGTGCGGCCGGCGTTGTGTTTCTGATGCTGGTTGAGGCCGGGCGACAACTGCGCGAGGCAGGTGTGAAGGGTCCGGACCTTATCGGCCTGCTGGACCTTGTGGCGCTGGCGACGGTTGCCGACGTCGCCCCACTGATCGGCGCGAACCGGGCGCTGGTGCGTCAGGGGTTGAAGGTCATGGCGCAACGGCAACGACCGGGCTTGGTGGCGTTGTCGGATGTGGCACGCATGGACTCCGCCCCCAACAGTTACCATCTGGGTTTTCTGCTTGGCCCACGCGTGAATGCAGGTGGACGAATTGGTCAGGCCGATCTGGGCGCGCGGCTGCTCAGCACAGAGTCGATGACCGAGGCCGAGGCCCTGTCGCAGCGGCTGGATGAACTGAACACCGAGCGCCGCGACATCGAAAACGCAGTACGTGCGGCTGCCTTGGAACAGGCCGAGGAACGTGGGCTGGACGCGCCCCTGGTTTGGGCTGCGGGCGAAGGCTGGCATCCGGGCGTTGTGGGCATCGTCGCATCGCGGTTGAAGGAAAGCGCGAACCGTCCAGCGATTGTCATTGGCTTTGACGGGGATGAGGGCAAAGGCTCGGGCCGATCGATCTCCGGCGTTGATCTCGGAGCGTCAATCCAGCGGCTGGCGTCCGAGGGGCTACTGGTCAAAGGCGGAGGCCACAAGATGGCGGCGGGTCTGACAGTGATGCGGGATCAGTTGGAACCGGCAATGGAGCGGTTGTCCGAGTTGCTGGCCAAACAAGGCGCAGGCGAAGGCGGACCAGCCGACCTGAAACTGGACGGCGCCTTGATGCCGGGCGCGGCCACGATTGATCTGATCGAACAGATCGAAAAGGCGGGTCCGTTCGGGGCCAGCGCCCCTGCCCCGCGCTACGCCTTGCCCGACCTGCAAGTGCGCTTTGCCAAACGTGTTGGCGAGTCTCATCTGAAACTGTCTCTGGCCGACGGTGTTGGCGGCGGTCTGGACGCCATCGCCTTTGGGGCGTTTGACGGGCCGATGGGTGAAAAGCTGTCCAACCACGGCGGCGCACGGTTCCATTTCGCCGGGCGGCTTGAGGTGAACACATGGGGCGGACGGCAGAGCGTGCAGCTCAGGCTCGAGGATGCGGCGCAAGCAAATTGAACCCGATTTCAGGCCCGTGAAAAAACTTTCCCACGCTTGCGTTTTTCGGCTTGCGGGGGTGCAAGGTAAACCGTAAAAGGCCCTCCACAAGCCAGCGTGGCCCGTTCGTCTATCGGTTAGGACGCCAGGTTTTCAACCTGGAAAGAGGGGTTCGATTCCCCTACGGGCTGCCACTTGTGCTTGTTTGGACCAAATGGCCCGTTCGTCTATCGGTTAGGACGCCAGGTTTTCAACCTGGAAAGAGGGGTTCGATTCCCCTACGGGCTGCCATTTCTGCTTACACCCCGAACTTGTCGCGGCACAGATTCGTGATCTGCCCCCAAGTCGATTTGAATTCCGGCGTGTTTTCCGCTGCATAGTGGAAGTTCTTCATCAGACCGGTCAGCTGTGTGAACACCTGCCGCACCTCTGCCTTGTCCGCGAATGATGCCGTCGATTGGGTCACGTCATAGACCAGCTTGAAGGTCATCTTCTGACGCTCTAGCGGAACCGTGGCATCGACCTTGTCGAAGGCGTCCTGCTGCAGATAGACCATGTCCACGAACAGCGCCTTTTGCTGAGTGACAAAATCTTCGATGGTGACACCCTCTTCACCGGTCACCTGCATCATCTGATCAACCTGCTCACCTTTTTCGATCAAATCCAGCAGATCGCGCACCTTGCCGGTCCAGCCGGGTTCGGCGTTTTTGTCGTACCAGTCCGAAAGCTGATCGGTGTAGCGCGACCAGCTGAGCATCGGATCGACCGCAGGATAGAACCGTTTGTAGGCACGTTCCGAAGACAGACCGAGGAAGCATTTCACCGTGGACAGCGTCGACTGCGTGACCGGCTCATCAAAGTTACCACCCGCAGGCGAGACCGTGCCGATCAGGGTCAGGCTGCCCAGATCGCCATCGTTGGTTTTCATCGCACCGGCGCGCTCGTACAGGCCCTTGATCGAGCTTTCCAGATAGGCGGGAAAACCTTCCTCACCGGGGATTTCCTCAAGTTTGCCAGAGGTTTCACGCATCGCCTGCGCCCAGCGGCTGGTGCTGTCGGCGATCAACAGAACATCATAGCCCATCTGGCGGTAATACTCACCCAGCGTGATACCGGTGAAGATCGACGCCTCGCGCGCGGCAACCGGCATCGAGGACGTGTTACAGATGATGATGGTCCGGTCCATCAGGCTGCCGCCGGTGGTCGGGTCGGTCATTTTGGGGAATTCGTGAATCGTCTCGACCACCTCACCCGCGCGTTCACCGCAGGCCACGACGATCACGATATCCACCTTGGCGTTCCGCGCGATCAGGTTTTGCAACACTGTCTTACCCGCCCCGAACGGCCCCGGAATACAGGCCGTCCCCCCGCGTGCGATCGGAAAGAACGTGTCGATCAGGCGCTGAGAGGTGAGAACCGGTTCAGTCGGATAGAGTCGCTCGGACAACGCGCGTTTCAGGATGCTTTCCGGCAGCGGACGCCGCACCGGCCATTTCTGTGAGAGGGTCAGTGTGTGTTCGCCGCCCTGCTCATCCTCAAGCCGCGCCACGATATCGTGGATCGTGGCGGCGCCCTTTTGCACCCAAACCACCTTGTAATCGCCCACCCAGTTAAACGGCAGCATGATTTTATGGTTGAAATGACCCTCGGGCACGGTTCCGATACTGTCGCCCGCCGTGACCGTATCGCCGACCTTGACCGAAGGCGTGAACGACCATTTGGCCTGCGTGTCCAGCGGGGCCACGTCCGCCCCCCGCGGCAGAAAGGTACCGAATTCGGCTGCCACCTTGGGCAGCGGCGATTGCAGACCGTCGAACACCTGCCCCAGCAAACCCGGTGCCAGCTCAACCGACAGCAACTGCCCCGATTGTTCGACCGGGTCGCCCACAGCCACACCGTCGGTACTTTCGTATACTTGCACGTCGGCGATGTCGCCGCGTACCCGCAGCACTTCGGCCTTCAAACGCTCCTGACGGCCACCAGGACCGGGACGTGTCGGAAGGATAAACACAACCTCGTTCTTGACCAACTGCCCAGGCCGCCCCGAAGCATCGTGATTGGCCTGAATCTGCACCAGCCCCTCCTGCACCGAGACGACGCTGGCGGTGGCGGTCTGCGTGGTGGGGGTTGGGGCTGTCATGCGCTTGCTCCATCAAAGTCTATCCCGGCAACACCGGCCATCGCCTGTTGTGCCAGATGTTCAAATCGCGTGGCCGCGTCCTGCGCATTGCTTTGCGCCCAGCGATCGAAAATGTTCCAGATCAGCACGTAAATCGCCACGGCTTCGAAATCGAACAGGTGGCGGGCGGCGTGCTTTTTCAGCTGCGTATGGCTGACCGACAAGAGCAAACGCTCCAGCCCCAGCGGATCTTCCGCATCCAGCAACTGTTTGGCCTCTTTGATCCAGGGCATCGGCCCGTCCAGCTTGAAGATCGGGTCGCTCCAGTTGGCGGGGATGTGGCGGCTCCATCGCCCCATTCCAAAGGTAGCCGTGGGCGGGCTACCCCCTTGCTGGCGCAGACGCAGCGCAGCGACAGCCGTGCGAAGGTCCAGCCGTTCCGCAAATACCTTTCGCAAGGTAGGCTGCGGAATGTCGCCCAATGCCTCTTTGCACCGTTCAATGGCCTGAGCGTCCGTAACGTCCATGTCATAATCGCTCCAGTTCAAAGCGTGCTCCAACACCTTCAAAACACGCGCATCTTCAGATGTCAGCGCGGTCAACCTGCGATTCAGACGCAACCGCGACAGCGGTGGCTGCTTGGCAACAAACAACCGCTCCGAGCCCGGCAGGCTGCTGATCAGCGCGATATAGGCGTCGGGGTCCGACATGTTACCGGATCACCCCTTCCAGCACCGCGCGGAAACGAGGCTGCAGATGCTCCATCAACAGCGAGGCGACGGCCTTGTCGGTCAGGTCCAGCATCACGCCCTGATCCTCGGCCCGGACGCGGATGCCATCTTGCGCATCGTCTGCCGCGTGCAGTTCAACCTGTTCGCGCAGCATATCGGCGGTCAGGCCCAGAACGTATTTCGTCAGCTTGCCGGACTGTATGTCATCAGCGTTCTGCTTGATCTCTTCCTGCGTGGCGACCTTGGCGGGCAGGATGACCTGCACGGAACCGTCCAGATTTGCCTCGGCGGCGGCACGGCCGACCACCTCAAGGATCATCTGTTTCAGCAGGTTCGGGTCCGCCATGTCCTTGGTCACCAGCCGTTCTACATCCTGACGAAACCGATCCGTCAGACCGGCCTTCATGGTCAGAACCGCATCGCGCATGGCGGTGTTCAGCGCCTCTTCACCCGCCGCGCGATAGCTGTCGGAGTCGCTGCGGGCCTTTTTCTGATACTCATCCGCCTCGCGCTTGGCGTCGGCCAGAATTTTGGTGGCCTCTGCCTTGGCCTCGGCGCGCAGCTTTTCCGCATCGGCCTGACCGACGGCCACCCCATCGTTGCGCAGCTTGTCGATCAGCGCGTCAACACCATGCGAAATCATGCCATCCTGTGCCATCAGCTGATCCCCGCACTGATGACCAGAGCGAAGACAAAGGCAAACACGCCAAAGCCTTCGATGATCGCGGCGGGTGCCAGCGACAGACCGAAGATTTCAGGCTTCTCCTTGGTCGCGTTGATCGCTGCCGCACAGGCCCGGCCCTGCCAGATGCCGCAATACATCAGCGCGATGCCCGACAGGATACCGATCCCGAAGAGCCCGCCCGCGTTGTCCGGCGTCACGTCGCGGTTCAGCGTGAACATGATGACGATGCCGTAGATCACCATGGTCGAGGGAAAGGCGGAAACACCGACGAACCGACCATAGCCGCCCTCGGTTTCGGTCATGGCGCCGATACTGGCCATCCCCGCAATCGAGCAGCCGATGGCGCTCGCGGCCGCGCCCAGCGCCATGGGCGCGTAAATCCCCAGCCAACCCAATGTCAGAACAAGCTCATTCATTCCTGAACCTCCTTGCGGGCGAACGGGCGAAAGACGATGCCTTCGTCCGGCAGACCCCATTTAAAGAATTCGATGTAATTGAGACGCAATCCGTGGACGACGCCGCTCATCAATGCGAGGGCGAAGTTCAGGATGTGGCCGATGATCAGGATCAACAAACCAAGCAGAATGCCCGGCCCTTTCAGTGTGTGGATCACCGACATGGCCAGATCGTTGAAGGTGATCGCAAGTGAGGCCGAGGCCAGACCCAGCGCGAACAGGCGCATGTAACTCAGCACGTCTCCGAATGCGCCCATAGCCCCGGCGAGGCCCTGAACCCCGTCGATCAAGCGCCAAATCCAGTCGGTGGGCTTCTTGATCACCCGCTCGCTGGAGAAAAGCAGGATCGCCACCGCGCCC
Source organism: Ruegeria sp. AB10 (assembly GCF_056542745.1). Lineage (NCBI taxonomy): Bacteria > Pseudomonadati > Pseudomonadota > Alphaproteobacteria > Rhodobacterales > Roseobacteraceae > Ruegeria > Ruegeria sp. AB10. The sequence continues at coordinate 595,072 of NZ_JBQGAI010000001.1, forward strand.
ACAATCAGAATTACCGCCCCCGGTGTCGGGGAATCCCCCTTCATATAGCTGAGCCACAGGACAAACCCACCAACCAGCGCCGCGATCCAGCCCAGATTAGCGATGGCTTTCCTTTGCCCCCACGCCGCCCGCGCGGCCAGCGCGTTGGCCAGCACCAGATGCAGAACGCCGACGACAATCGACACCATCATCATGGCCCCGAAATTGTTCATATCCAGCAGCTTTAGCCTGGCCCAGATCGAGCCATCGGGTGGCGACACTCCAAAATAGCTGCCGACCAGAATGCCGTAGATGATCGTCGCGCCCGCGATGATCAGACCATACAGCCGCCACGATCTTTGCCCGACCGTTCTGCCCATCCGCTTCCAGAACAGCAGCAGGCCCAGCAGTATGACAGCCCCATAGCCCGCGTCGGCCACGATCATCGCGAAGAAAAACGCAAACGACGCGGCGACGATGATGCTTGGGTCCCAATCCTTGTAGCCGGGCACTTGATAAAACAGCGCCAAGTCCGCGGCAGCACTGCGCTTTTCCGGTTGCTCCAACAATGTGGGCGGCGTGTCATCCGGACCGGGATTTTCGATCAGAACGGCGGCATCCTTGGCCTGCGCCATCTCAAGCACAGCCTCAATGCGGTCCTCGGGCACCCAGCCTTGCAGGGCGAACATCGCCTCTTCGTCGCGGACCTTCTGGGTCGCATGTGCCAGCTCTGCCGCGCTTTCGGCCACCGAAAGGTTGCGCCGCATCAGCGCCAGATACCGGGTCTGAGCAACACGTTCAGCCTCAAGCGCTTCGATGGCGATCTCGGCTTCTTCCAGTTGCGCCTCCAACTCATGAATGGGCAGTGAGCCCGTGTGAGTGCGCGCAACCGGCAGGATGTCGTCAACGGGTTCTTCCGGAGCAATCAGGACGGCGTAGATGAACCGGTGGTTCTGCTCCAGAATGGCCCAAGGCAGCGTCAGGTCCGACAGCGCATCGCGGTGCTTTACCGGCAACTGGTAGAACCACAGCCGATTGCCCGCCAACACGTCATCGGGCGGGAAATCCAGATCCCCCCACGGCCGCACCTGAACGATCCGATGGGCCAGAAAATCCCGCCGGTCAGTCATATCCCGCGTGCGCTGCATCAGGTCCAGAACGTCCTTGACGAACTGGTCCATGTCAAAATCCGGGTCACGCTGTATCTGGCGGCGTGGTTCGGGCACATCTGTCAGGAACCGCAATGCCTTATAGGCGTCTCTTGCACCACGTTCGCTGATCTTTTCGGGCTCGGCCGGCGGTGGTGCCAGCGGCAGCACGTGCATACATCCCAGCTCCTGCAACGCCTCCAGCGTCTCGGTCTTCTGCCCCGCACGCCCGACTAGCGACAGTTTCTTGAGACGCGCAACACTCATGACGCGGCCTCCTGTGCGTGTTTGCGCTTGGATATTTTCGAGCGCACAACGGCCTGCATTTGCTCATCGCTCAGATAAATGCGGATTTTCTTGATATTGGCCTTGGCGCGCGGGATCAGAACCTTTTCGAACAGGTTGACGCGCTGGGTGATCGTGGCGACGGCCTTGTCGAAAATCTTCACCCGCTCCTCTGCCACTTTGACCCGCAGCCGAGCCTCGATCATATCATGCAACAACTGCGCCGCGGCATCGACCCAATGCGGTTTGGCCAGCAGTGAATAGGGCCGGACAGCAACCTCGATCCGGTCGAGCGCGGGCATTTTCACACCCACGACGTTGACCTCTTTGACCTTGTAGTCCCTCAACTCGACCAACCCGTCCAGATCGACACCCTGCTGCGCCAGCATCGGCAGCTTGGCCCCGACCTGCTGGGCCAGTTCCTTCACCTCTTCCTCAAGCCGCCGCACATCCTCGCGCGCTTTGGCACGTTCCGCCATCAACTGCTGGCGCTTCAGGTCCAGCGACGGCAGGAACCGCTCATAGCTTTTCAGCTGAGTCTGCTGGCGGGCCAGCGACGATTTATTCAGCTGCAACCGCGCCATTTGCATCCTTCGGGAAATACTTGTCGACCAGAGCTTGCTTCATCAGCAGTTGTTCAGGCTGGAAGCACTCCGCCAGCGTTTTCCATCCCAGATCCAGCGCGTCCTCCAGCGGGATCGAGACGTTGATGTCCATGAACCGCTTGCGGAACAGCGCGCCGAATTTCAGTAACTGGTGATCATAATCCGACAAATCAAACGCCATCGCCTGTTTCTGTGCAGCATCACGGCTTTCGGAATAAAACCGGATCATCGTGTTCATGATCTGCCCGTGATCTTCGCGGGTCGTCTTGCCGATCACGTTCTGCTTGAGGCGCGACAGGCTGCCGAATGGGTCGATCACGCCCGAGTGCAAATAGAACTGCCCTTCGGTGATATACCCCGTGTTGTCTGGAACCGGATGGGTCACGTCATTGCCGGGCATCGTCGTCACGGTCAGAACGGTCACCGATCCGCCCTTGGCGTAATCACAGGCTTTCTCGTATCGACGCGCCAGCTGTGAATAGAGATCGCCCATATAGCCGCGCTGCGAGGGCACCCGTTCCTGGCTGATACCCACCTCTTTCATCGCGTCTGCAAAGGCCGTCATGTCAGTCATCAGGACCAGCACGCGCTTGCCCTCTTCCACCGCGAATTTCTCGGCCACGGCCAGCGCCATGTCCGGCACCAGCAGGCGTTCGACCAAGGGGTCCATCGCCTGATTGACGAACATCACCGTGCGCGAGAACACGCCCGCATCCTCGAAAGACGTCCGGAACGTGTGGTAGTCGTCAAAGATCAGCCCCAGCCCGCCAAACACTACGATGTCGGCGTCGGCCTGAATGCCGATTCGGCTGAGGAAGGCGTTGAATGGCTCACCCGACACCGAAAAGATCGGGATTTTCTGGCTTTCGACCAGCGTGTTGAACACGTCGATCATCGGCACATCAGTACGGATCATCTTGTTGGGCACCGCGCGTTCGGCAGGGTTTACGGTCGGCCCGCCGATATCGATTCGAGGCTCGGCCGACAGGTCCGGCCCACCATCAATCGCCACCCCCGCCCCATCAAAAACGCGGCCCAGAATGTTGGACGAATAAGGCGTCTGCATCGGGTGACCAAGGAAGGTTGCGGTGGCTTCGGTCGAGATTCCCTTGGTGCCGGAAAACACCTGCAAGGTCACCACGTCGTGGTCGATGAAGATCGCCTGCGCCAGGGTTTTATGCCCATCGACCGTCTCGATCACCGCCAGGTCATTGAACCGAACTGCTGCATCAGCAGACCCGTCCAACGGCACCCTGACCTTGATCGTATCCCCGACAATTTCCAGTACACGCGTGTATTTCAGCAGACTCTGGGACATTACCTATCCTCATACGTCCAAGTGAATTTCGCCAATCGGCGCCACGTCAATCAGCGGCATTTTTTGTAATCGCGAGTGCAGCTTACAACGAATTCACAAATTGACAACCGAGGATACATTGCCGTCGCGGCCCCCTGCAGAAACTCAATTACTAAAAATTTAGTTTGACACATACGCAAGAAATCGCTGATGCTGTCCGGCATCCGGTTCGCACCGGAAACCATAATCTTTGGGAGGAGACAGATGCGGAGACATCTACTTTCCGCAGTGGCGGCGGCTGCCGTCATTGCGGGGCACGGGTCCGCTTGGGCCGACGAAGCCGCAGCACAACGCTGGATCGACGACGAATTCCAGCCATCGACCCTGTCGAAAGACGAACAGATGGCCGAAATGCAGTGGTTCATCGAAGCTGCACAACCTTACGCTGGCATGGAAATCAACGTCCTGTCCGAAGGCATCCCGACCCACTCGTACGAATCCGAGGTTCTGACCAAGGCGTTCGAGGAAATCACCGGCATCAAGGTCAACCACCAGATTCTTGGCGAAGGCGAAGTGGTTCAGGCCGTTCAGACGCAGCTGCAGACCGGCCGGAACCTGTATGACGGCTATGTCAATGACAGCGACCTGATCGGCACGCACTCGCGGCTGCAACTGGCCTATCCGCTGACCGACATGATGGGGGGTGACTGGGCGGCGACAACCTCGCCGACGCTGGATCTGGATGACTTCATGGGTATCCAGTTCACCACCGGCCCGGACGGCAAGCTGTACCAGCTGCCGGATCAGCAGTTCGCGAACCTCTACTGGTTCCGCAAGGACTGGTTCGATGACGAAGCCAACAAGGCCGCGTTCAAAGAAAAATACGGCTATGACTTGGGGGTTCCGGTCAACTGGTCAGCCTATGAGGACATCGCCGAATTCTTCACCAACGACGTGAAGGAAATTGACGGTGTGGCGATCTATGGCCACATGGACTATGGCAAGCGCGCACCCGACCTTGGCTGGCGTATGACTGACGCATGGCTGTCGATGGCCGGTGCAGGAGACGTGGGTGAGCCGAACGGTGTTCCGGTCGACGAATGGGGCATCCGCATGGAAGCGGGCACCTGTAACCCTGTTGGTGCGTCGGTATCACGCGGTGGTGCGGCAAACGGCCCGGCTGCGGTCTATGCGATCCGCAAATGGGATGAGTGGCTGCGCAACTATGCGCCTCCGGGTGCGGCGTCTTATGACTTCTACCAGTCGCTGCCGGCGCTCAGCCAGGGCAACGTGGCCCAGCAGATCTTCTGGTACACCGCCTTTACCGCCGACATGGTCAAGCCGAAGTCCGAAGGCAACAACACCGTGGATGACGAAGGCACGCCGCTGTGGCGGATGGCGCCCAGCCCGCATGGCCCCTATTGGGAAGAAGGTCAGAAAGTCGGTTATCAGGACGTGGGCTCCTGGACCTTCTTGAAATCGACCCCTGCGGATCGTGCTCAGGCGGCCTGGCTCTATGCCCAGTTCGTGACCTCCAAGACTGTCGACGTGAAGAAGTCCCACGTGGGTCTGACCTTCATCCGCGACAGCTCGGTCAACCACGAGTCGTTCACCGAACGCGCACCCAAGCTGGGTGGTCTGGTCGAGTTCTACCGCTCGCCTGACCGTGTGGCATGGTCGCCGACCGGCATCAACGTGCCGGATTATCCGAAGCTGGCCCAGATCTGGTGGCAGCAGATCGGCGACGTGAACTCGGGCGCCTTTACCCCGCAAGAGGCGATGGACCGTCTGGCCGAAGAGATGGACATCACCATGGCCCGTATGCAGGCCGCGGATGAAAGCGCCGGTGTCTACGGTGGCTGTGGCCCGCGTCTGAACGAACCGCAGGATCCTGCCTTCTGGCTGGAAAAAGCGGGTTCGCCCAAGGCCAAGCTGGAGAACGAAAAGCCGCAGGGCCAAACCGTCAACTATGACGAACTGGTTCAGCGCTGGCAGTCTCAGTAACGCTGTGAAAACCGGGGGTGCCGTTTGCGGCATCCCCACCCCAAAAGACCAGTGCGATGCACTGAAGGACCGGAACCCACGGACATGATCGAACTACAAAACGCCACCAAACGGGTTGGCAATGTCATCCATATCAAGCCCACGAACCTGACGCTGCAGACCGGCCACTTCAATGTGCTGCTGGGCGCGACGGGATCGGGCAAGACCTCTCTGATCAAGATGATGGCCGGGCTGGACCCGATCGCCTCGGGCAAGGTTCTGATGGATGGGCAGGACGTGACCCGGCTGAACACGCAAAAGCGGCAGATCAGCCTGGTACACCAGTTCTTTGTGAACTACCCACATATGACCGTATTCGACAACATCGCCTCGCCGCTGCGCGTTGCCGGCATGGCGCAATCCGAGATCGAAGGCCGCGTCGAAGAGGCCGCTGACCTTCTGCAACTGCGCCCGATGTTGCACCGCCGCCCGCATGAGCTGTCGGGTGGTCAACAACAACGCACCGCGTTGGCCCGCGCGATTGCCAAGGAAAGCCGCGCGGTGTTTCTGGACGAACCGCTGGCGAACCTCGACTACAAACTGCGCGAGGAACTGCGTGAGCAGCTGCCGGACCTGTTCGCAGGCCGCGGCGCCGTCGTAGTCTATGCCACGTCGGAACCGGAAGAGGCCCTGCTGCTGGGTGGTTACACCGCGCTGATGGAAGACGGCCGTGTCACTCAGTTCGGACCTACCGCCGACATCTATCGCAACCCGGAAAACATCGCCGCAGCGCGTGTGTTCTCGGACCCGCCGATCAACGTCGCCCGCATCACCGTTTCTGGCGCTCAGGCGCAACTTGCTGGCGGAGGCGGCTGGGCGGTCAGCGACATGGCCGACGGAGATTACATGGTTGCCGTGCGACCCCATCGGGTGACGCCGTTCCGCACCACGGATGCCGACGTAGAACTGACCGGGCGGGTGATCGTGACCGAGCTGTCGGGCTCGGATTCCAGCGCGCATTTCCAGCATGGCGAGGACGCATGGGTATCGCTGGCTGCAGGTGTGCATCCCTATCAGGTGGGCGAGGACCACAGCTTTTACATGAACCCGGCACATTGCCGGTACTTCGGCCAAGACGGCCAAAGGGTGGCCTGACATGGCACAAATCAAGCTTTCAAACCTGCGACACAGCTACATGCCTATGCCGAAAGGCCCCGAGGATTATGCGCTGAAGGAAATCGACGTGACTTGGCGCGATGGTGGTGCTTACGCGCTGCTAGGCCCGTCAGGTTGCGGTAAATCCACTCTGCTGAACATCATCTCGGGTCTGCTGACGCCGTCAGAAGGGCAGATCTTGTTCGACGGTCAGGACGTCACCACCCTGCCCCCGGACCAACGCAACATCGCACAGGTGTTCCAGTTCCCGGTGATCTACGACACGATGACCGTGGGCGAGAACCTGGCGTTTCCGCTGAAAAACCGGGACGTTGATCCCGCAACGATCGAACGCCGCGTCGGTGAGATCGCCGAGATGCTGGACGTCACGGATATGCTGAGCACCCGCGCCAGCGGCCTCAGCCCGGACAACAAGCAGAAGATCTCGATGGGGCGCGGTCTGGTCCGCGATGACGTGAACGCGGTGATGTTCGATGAACCGCTTACCGTGATTGATCCGCACCTGAAGTGGAAACTGCGGTCGAAGCTGAAAGAGCTGCACCAGCGCGTTAAAGCCACGATGATCTACGTGACCCACGACCAGACGGAGGCGCTGACCTTCGCGGACGAAGTCGTAGTGATGCAGGAAGGTGAAGTGGTTCAAATCGGTACTCCAGTTGAGTTGTTCGAACGCCCTCAGCACACTTTCGTCGGTCATTTCATCGGGTCACCCGGCATGAATGTCCTGCCGTGTGAGGCCAAAGGCGACCGCGCGGTGTTCGAAGGCCACGAGGTTATGCTGGAAGGCCCCACCCATGGCGACGGAGGCCGCACTGATCTGGGCATCCGCCCTGAATATGTGGGCTTTGGCGACACCGGCATCCCGGCGCATGTGACTAAGGTGTCCGATATTGGCCGTCATTTTGTGGTCAGCGCGATGGTCGGCAACACCGCCCTCAAGGCGGTGACTGAACACAGCGTACCCGAACCGGGATCGCAGGTCTTCCTACAGTTCAAACCAGAACAATCCCGCGTCTACCGCGACGGCTGGATCGCAACCAAGGAGCGCAGCTGATGAGAACCGAAAACCAAAAGGCATGGTTCTTTGTCCTGCCTGTGTTGGCACTGGTCGCGTTCAACGCGTTGGTGCCGATGATGACGGTGGTCAACTACTCGGTGCAGGAAACCTTCGGCAACAACCAGTTCTTCTGGGAAGGGCTTGGCTGGTTTGAACAAATCCTGCGCTCGGATCGTTTTCAGGCCGCTCTGGGTCGGCAATTCCTGTTCACCTTCCTGATCCTGCTAATCGAGGTGCCGCTGGGCATTATCGTCGCCCTGTCCATGCCGCGCAAAGGCTTCTGGGTGCCGGTCTGTCTGGTGCTGATGGCCCTGCCGATGCTGATCCCGTGGAACGTGGTCGGCTCGATGTGGAACATCTTCACCCTGCCAAAAATCGGCCTGATGGGATATTTCCTGAATGACGTTCTGGGCATCAACTATGACATGACGCAACAGCCTCTGTCCGCCTGGATCACCGTCATCGTGATGGATGTCTGGCACTGGACCTCGCTGGTGGTGCTGCTGTGCTATGCGGGCCTCGTGTCGATCCCGGATGCCTATTATCAGGCCGCCAAGATCGACGGTGCCAGCCCCTGGTCGGTGTTTCGTTATATCCAGCTGCCCAAGATGAAAACCGTTCTGACCATCGCCGTTCTGCTGCGGTTCATGGACAGTTTCAACATCTATACTGAGCCCTTCGTTCTGACGGGTGGCGGCCCCGGCAACTCAACCACCCTGCTGTCGATCGACCTTGTGAAGATCGCGCTGGGACAGTTCGACCTTGGCCCTGCGGCCGCGATGAGCCTGATCTACTTCGCCATCACGCTGCTGGTTAGCTGGGTCTTTTACACTCTGATGACAAAGGATGACGCGCAATGAAGAAGCGGTCCCTTATCCCGATCCTCTATATCGCGTTCCTGATGCTGCCGATCTATTGGCTGGTGGCGATGTCCTTCAAGACCACGAACGAGATCCTGTCGGGCTTTTCCCTGTTCCCCCAGACCTTTACGCTGGAGAACTACATCACCATCTTCACCGACCCGACATGGTACTGGGGCTATATCAACTCGATCACCTATGTGACGCTGAACACGGTGCTTTCGGTCTGTGTCGCCCTGCCCGCCGCCTATGCGTTCTCGCGCTATCGGTTTCTGGGCGACAAGCAGTTGTTCTTCTGGCTGCTGACCAACCGGATGGCCCCGGCTGCGGTATTTGCCCTGCCGTTCTTCCAGCTTTATTCCTCGATCGGTCTGTTCGACACCTATCTGGCCGTGGCGCTGGCGCACACGCTGTTCAACGTGCCGCTGGCGGTGTGGATTTTGGAAGGCTTCATGCGCGGCATTCCCAAGGAACTGGATGAAACCGCCTATGTCGACGGCTACTCCTTTCCGCGCTTTTTCGTGACGATCTTCCTGCCCAACATCAAAGCGGGCGTCGGCGTCGCGGCCTTCTTCTGCTTCATGTTCTCATGGGTGGAAATGCTGCTGGCCAAAACGCTCACTGCGGTCGAGGCCAAACCTATCGCCGCCGTGATGACCCGCACCGCGTCCAGCGCGGGGTATGAGTTGGGCCTGCTGGCCGCCGCCGGAACCCTGACCATCATCCCCGGCGCCATCGTCATCTGGTTTGTCCGCAACTACATCGCGCGTGGTTTCGCGATGGGTCGCGTGTGAGGTTCGATATGCGTAAATTCCTTCTCACCCTCCCCTTCCTGCCCTCGACTGCCTTTGCTCAGGCGCAGGCCGGATGGGGCAGTGTCGGCAAGCAAGAGGAAAAGGGGTTCTCCTGGACCGATCCCCTGTGGCCGGATTTCTGGATGGCTTGGACCCCGGCGACACTGGCCGTGTTCGTTGGCATCTTTTCGGCCATCGCCCTGATCGGCGTGCTCGAAGGCTTCAAATATCGCGACGGGATCGAACGGCGCGGCGTCCTGGGCCTGACGACCACGCTGGGCGACCGCCTTTTCATCACCCTGCTGGGCTCGGCCTATATCTTTCTTGCCTGGCTTGGACTGGTGGGCCAGCCCGTCTGGATCCCCCTATTCCTGTCGATCGGCTGGGGCATCTTCGTCTTCTGGAAAGTTTGAGCTTTGCGAAACAGCGAAAGGATGCTTGTCTGTCAGGCATACTAAAAAATGCGACACGAAAGACCGATGCGAAAAAAGAAAACAACAAACCTGCTGACCGAAGTGGAACTTGAGTTCATGAACGAGCTCTGGGCGCTGGGTCGGGGCTCGGTCCGTGACGTGCTTGATCGCCTGCCGCCAGAGCGCAACCTGGCTTATACGTCTGGTGCAACCATCCTGCGGATTCTCGACGACAAAGGGTTTGTCGAAAGCCACAAGGACGGAAAGACGCTGATCTATACGCCGCTTCTGGAAAAGGACAGATATCAGGCACGGTCGCTGCAGAACCTGTCGCGGACCCTGTTCGACGACACACCTGCCACGCTGGTCGCGCGTCTGGTTGACGATGCGGGTCTCAGCGAAGCCGATCTGGAGGAAATTCGGGCACTGGTAGAGAGGAGACTGCAAAATGACAGCGGTTAAACCGGTTCTCGACGCGTATCTGGAATGGAATCTTGTCCTCGGCCTGGCTGCAATACTCTGGCTGGCTGCGCGGGGGCTTCTGTCCCGGACGTCACTCAGCCACGGGTTTGTGGCGCAGTTGCGGGCGCTCAAGGCGCTATGCATGTGTATCGTGGTCAGCCCATTGCTGGCGCTTGGCATATCTGCGCTGGCCACTTTCACTCAGGCCAAAGGCACCGTGGCGATCGGAGACATCGCCGTGGCGGCCTATCTGCGCGGTGACATCGCCATGCCCGCCACCCAGTTCGAGGCGCTGCTGAACACGCGGCAACGCTGGGTCGAGGTGTTATTCAGTGGTGAGCATTCGATTGTGTCCGCAATCCTTGTGATGATGGCGCTTGTATCGCTGATCTATGCCCTGCGCGTGTTCCGCGACGGTCTGGCGATCCGCGAGACGGTCAACACCAGCTTTTTGTGGCGCCGGTCCGCAAAGGTGGATATCCGCCTGTCCGACCGCATCTCCGTCCCCTTCGCGGTCCGGGGTCTGCGCCGGCGTCACGTCGTGTTGCCCAGCCACTTGCTGGACACCCCGCGTGAGCTGCGCTTTGCCCTTGCGCATGAGCTTCAGCACGTGCGCGCCGGGGATGTTGAGTGGGAGCTTGGGTTCGAATTGCTGCGGCCCCTGCTGTTCTGGAACCCAGCCTATCTGGTGCTCAAGTATCAGTTCGACCGCCTGCGTGAACTGGCCTGTGATCAGTCGGTCGTGGCCCGAAAGAACATCGATGCCCATGACTATACCAAATGCCTGCTGGACTACTGCGCCCGTACCGTCACGCGCGGCAGCCCGCGTGTTCTCAACGTGGCTCTGGTCACTGGCGGCAAGGCAAAACGTGTTCTGCGCCAACGGGTGATTGCGCTGGCGGATGCGCCTGCGATGCAAACATCGATGCCGCTGATGTTCCTCGGCCTGATCATCCTGTTTGCACTTATCCTTGGGCTGGCCGCCGCGTCCGTACAGCAGACTGAGGATTGGAGCCATGACCGCCTGATGCTGTCGACCGTAGTCAATCTGGAACGGTTGGAAGCGCGCAATCAGGGCAACTGACCCGCTTACCAGCCACGACGCCCGAACAAGGCCTGCAACCGGGTCTGCCCGGCGAACGGGTCGGCAGGTTGTGGTGCCGCCAGGTTCGCAACAACCCGCCGAACCAGAACCCAGCAGATCAAGGCAAAGATGACCCCTCCCAATGCCTGCCCCAGCAGTACGCCGGGGGCGCCTGCGATATAGGCCCCGGCAACAGCAAAGGGCCAGGTGCCCAGCGTATGCCGCCCCCAATTCACCAATGTCGAATAAATCGGGTAGCCAAGATTGTTGAAACTGGCATTCGCGACAAAGATCACGCCGTTGAAGAACGAGGCCAGCGCAAGCGGCCCGCAGAACAGATAGATCAGCGCCCGTGTCTGCCCCTGCGCCTGAAACAGGTCGGCAATCGGCGCGCGCAGCAGGAACAGAGTGGCCGCCATCAGGCAGACATACACGGCTGTGAATTTAACACCGGCCAGAAAGGTCGCTTTCACGCGGTCATACTGCGCCGCGCCGAAGTTCTGCCCGACAATTGGGCCAATGGCCCCGGACAGGGCAAACACAACCGAAAACGCCACCGGCATCAGCCGCCCGATCACCGCCATACCGGCAACGGCATCCGTTCCGAACTGCGCAATTTCACGGATGATAATGGCGTTGCCGATGGGCGTGGCGATATTGGTCAGCACTGCGGGCACGGCAATCGCCCTTACGGGTCGGACATCCTCCGCCAACTGTCGCAGCGAAGGTCGCCCGAAACCACGATGCACGCGCACCGCCGGTCTGACCGCCGCAATCAGCATGCAAACCCGCGCAATGACCGAAGCGATAGCCGCCCCGTCCAGCCCCAGCCCGACGGCAAAGATCAGGACCGGGTCCAGCACAGCGTTGACCACTCCACCGTAAATCGTAGCCTGCATCGAGCGCCGCGCATCCCCATAGGCACGCAACACCGCCATGCCGGTCATCGCAACCGCCATCACCCACATTGTCGGCAGAATGATCGAGACATATCGGGCGGCCAATCGCAGCACCTCGCCCTCGGCGCCAAGCAGAGACAGGCAAAATGTCAGGTTGAACAGAACGGCCACAGAGACGACCAACCCGACCAAAGCGCCCAGAACCGCCACGCTGGTTCCGAAGTGACGGGCCTGCTCGTGCCGCCCGGCCCCCAACTCTCGCGCCACCAAAGCGCCCGCTGCGATCGACAGGCCGACATTGATCGAGTTGGTGAAGAACAACAGCGTCCCGGCATAGCCGACCGCCGCGGCCAATGCATCGTTACCCAGCATCGAAATGAAGATCATGTCGACGAAATCCACCGCGAAAATCGCCATCAGGCCAATGCTGGTGGTCAGTGACATGCGGGTGACGTGGCCCATCAGGCTGCCCGTCAGAAAGACTGCTCTACCTTCGGATTGTGTTGCCATGTATTAGTTCAGCCCCTACCCCTAAGGCCAATTTGCCCGCGTTTCCGCCGGTGATGCAACGGCAATCTCGGGGCGGTTTTTTGATGCGGTTGAGGCTCTAGTATTGGTGGTCCGCCTGATACCCGCGCAGGAACTGCTGGACAAATCCAGACAGCTCCGTCCGAACGGCATCGGTATCCAACGCGACAAACCGACCTTCAAGCGATAGCTTGACAATGCCATGAACCGCCGAGAACACGGTACGCGCGCGCAAGCCCATTGTGGTGTCATCCAGCCCCGGGCTTAACTGCGACAGTGGGTGCATCACCTCGGCAATCAGACCTGCGTGTTCCTCCAGATGCCACTCGGGCACCGGTACGTCTGGCGGCATCCTGTGATCAAACAGAGCAGCCCAGAGGTTCGGGTTCTCGGTGCCGAATTCAAGATAGGCCACCGCAAGCGCCAACAGCTTTTCCTCAGGCGCCTCTTTTGAGGCCGAAGCGTCCTGCAGAGACGTATGCAAACGCGCCAGCGTGCGCGAATTCACCGCCAGAATCAAAAGGTCCAGATCCTCGTAGGCGTTATACAGGCTACCCAGCGCGCATCCCGCATCTTTGGTGACATCTCTGGCCCGCAATGCCGCCAACCCGTGCGCCTTTATCCTTTTCTCTGCTGCATTCAGAAGATTTTCCTTCAGAGTTTCTCTTTTATTTTTAGCCACTTAATCCCCCGCTTCATCAAAAATTGAACATCGTTCATTTTCGGTGTTGAACAATGTTCAGAATCAACGCATAGTCACCTCATGAACAATGTTCATAAACGAGGAGCCCAAGATGTTCAAACTGTTTGCCACTTTGTTACGAGGCCAAGCCTATGAGGCGGCAACCGTTGTCGCGGACCGCCACGCCCTACCCATTCTGCGCCAGCAAATCCGGGATTGCGCCCATGCCGTTCAGATGTCTCGCAAGGCGGTCGCCGTCGCGATGGCTCAGAACGAGCAGGAAAAGAAACAGCATGACCGGCTGACCCAGCAAATCGCCGACCTTGAGGTCCGCACGCTGGATGCCCTGCAACAGAACCGCGACGACCTGGCCCGTGACGCCGCCGACGCCATCGCCCACCTTGAAGCCGAGCGCGACGTGTCCACCCAGGCACAGGCCCGGTTCGATACGGAAATCGCCCGGCTGCGCACTGTCCTGCGTGAGGCCGAAACCCGGCTGCGGCAACTGCAGCGTGGTCAGCGGCTGGCTACGGCGACGGACAAAACGCAGCGCCTGCAGCAGGTGGCCCCCGACAGCGGTCTGTCCACATTGCGCGAGGCCGAAGACACCCTGCAACGCCTGCAGGAACGGCAAAGCGAAATGGACGCCACCGCCCGTGCCATGACCGAGTTGGAAACCACCGGATCCGCCGAAAACGTACGTGATCGACTGGCCGAGGCAGGCTGCGGCAAACCCCTGCGTTCCAACGCGGATGAGGTTCTGGAGCGGCTGAAAAAGAAGGCCCAGAAATCCGCAAAGTCGAAATCGAGCTAACATCAAACACCAAATTTAACGCACTGAAAAACTGAAAGGAATAGTCCAATGAACACCGAAGAAAACCTGAACCTGCCCCAGTCGAACGCATGGAACATGTTCACCATCGCCTCATTTATCGTTGCGGCGGCGATGATGGCGGGCGGCATCTATTTCCTCGAGGCCAGCTTTGCCGCGAAAGGGTTCTACTCGATGTCCGCGCTGATGCTGGTACACACCACCGTCTCGATCACCAAAACACTGCGCGACCGCGAAGAATCCCAGCGCCTGCACAACCGGATCGAAGAGGCCAAGACCGAGAAACTTCTGAAGGAAGTGGGCGACAATATCGCCGCCTAAACGATCACATCGCGCAGGGAAAGGCGCGTGCGGCTGGGGGTGGCTTTGTTGGCGACCCCCAGCCGCAATGCGTTGAAAAGCACCCGGTCACCGGGGATGCCGAACCGATCCGAAACCGCCGCGCGCGTATCAGGATCATCCGCCAGCGCCGCCGCTGGCCAGCCAACCAACCCTCGGGCCGTGGCCTGCAACCATGTCCGGTAAAACGCTCGCCCGGCATCGACCATCGACCCGCCCACAGGCCAGTGAAACAAGGCAATCGCGCTTGCGGTCCTGCTGCGCGCGGCCTCGCCCGAAAGCTGCGGACCAAGGCCCAGAGCAGAGAACAGGTCATAGACCTTGCCGCCAAGTACGACCGGCACCAGCCTGGCGGTAACTGCATCCATGACCAAAACATCCCGGTTCAGACCATCGGCATCGTATTTCGGATCGTCCTGTCGCAACCGCATCCATTGCAGCAACTCAGCACGGAAGGGTTTTGGCCGCATGATCCGGGCCGAGGCGATATCGATCTGTTTGGCCAACCAGTCGATCTGCGCCGCAGCCGTCACCAGCGTCGTATGCGCGTCTGCCCAATTATCGAGGGCAGTATTCGGAGCAGGTAAAAAACCCGCCCGATGGGTCAAACGCCTGGGCATTTCTGCCGCCAGCGCGGCATCATCGGGGGCAGCCACGCCTTCGGGAACGACCCGGGCGATTGGGCGTAAGCGGGTACCCCCTGTGCCTTCGATCAGAGTCACGCTGGCACCCATCCCACGCGCGGCCAGAGCCAGAACCGTGCCTTCGACCGCCGCTCCACACGAAACCTCCAGGTCACGATCCGTCGGATCACCAACGGGCAGACGCCGGGACAGGTCGGCCAGAATGTCGATGCCTCCGTCGCGTAGCGCCCAGCGCGCCGGTTGCGTGTTATGGGCCGACGGCGCCAGCATCGCCTGCGCCACAACGGCTTCGAATTCCGCCCGGTCCATCACAACAACTCCTTGGAAAACAGGTGCAACCGATGCAACGGCACCGCCCCGGCCTTTTCGGTTTGCCGCAGGCTGGCAGTGTTTTCATCGGCTATCCATGTGCCGCCGACCGTCTTATACCCTGCCGCAATCATGTCGCGCGTCATCTCGCTGAGCATCAATGGATTGACCGAACGGCCCTGAAATTCTGGCATCACGCCCTGAAAGATCACCACGGCGCGGTTCCTGCGGGCTTTGTACCGCAGGTAATGCCATGGCAGCGACAGGCGCATCCGGGACCTGATCCGGCGCAGCAACGGGTTGAGGTCTGGGATCGCGATCACCGCTCCGGCGGGTTTGCCCTGATAGTGCACCACCTTGGAAATACGCGGGTCCATGATCCATTTCAGGTCTTTGGCCTGAAAATGGAACTCTTCGGCCGTGACCGGAACAAACATCGGGTTGTCTTTGAAGCTGCGGTTCAGGATCGCGCGGGCATCCTCAAGCCGTTCGGCAATGGTCGTGCGGTTGACGGGGGCGAAGGAAAACCCCTGATCCAACAAGTGCGCGCGCTGAGCGTCGGGCAACACCTGCGGCGCAGGCGTCACATCCAGACGGCGCTCGAACGTTGTCATGGGAAAATGTGGCTCATACCCGTTCGCCTTCAACAATCCCGGCAGGTGTGGTGGCCCCCATATCTGATCGGTGAAGGGCGCCTCATCGAACCCGCTGGTCATGATCCCGGCCTGTTGCATCGCGGTCAGGTTGAAGTTGCCGGTCAGCCGCGTCATGCCTTTTCCGCGGGCCCAGTTTTCCGCGGCCTGCAGCAGGGCAGTTGCAGCCTCGGCAGCGTTTGCGCAATCGAAGAAGCCAAAGCATCCCCGGGCCTCGTGATGCAGATCATTCGACGCCCTGTGCAGATGCGCCGTGATCCGACCGACCGGTTTGCCTTGCCGTAAAGCGGTGAAATAGGTGAATTCGGAGGCGTCCGAAAACAACGGATTGCCGACCGAGAGAAACCGCTTCAGATCCGCCTTCATAGGCGACACGTATGGGGCATCCGGTCCGTAAGCGTGAAACGGAGCGGCAAAGAAGCTCGGGAAATCCCGCTCAAGAAGTTCGATCATGATTGCCCCTCGGTCACCAGAACTGACGCCATCCGCTGCACCGCGTGCAGGGCCGTGCCCGTGCTGTCCAGCCCGGCAATGTCAGGGCTGCTGAGCATCACCAGCCGCAGGGGATCAGCCGACAGCAATACGGCGTGTGTGGCATCAAATCGTGAGAACAGCCAATTGATCTGTTCGTCCCCTGTGCTTCCCAACTGTTGCACCGGCGCTTCGCTGAACCGGGACCGCAGGTCGCCAAGGTTCATGCCCGACAAATCGACCTCTTCCACCAGCACCGCATCCGGAGCGCCCGCAGCGCGGCGCAGCAAGGCCAGGCTGGCCTGCGGCCCCTGCCCTCTGGCCTCGGCGATCTCACGAAGGGCGACCAGTTGGCGGTCCTCGATACGCAGGGCAATCGCGGCCTGCCAAATCGCCAGCAAGATCAGCGAGGACACGACGACCGCCATGACCTGCACCCCGGCACGCATGTCCAGCGACACAAGTCCGGATAAGGTCAGGGTCAACAGTCCGGTTACCAAAAACACGATCCCGAAACTGCGCAGGATATCCCGGGCCCTCAGCCCCGAACGGTTCATCCCGATCGACAGCCAGCACAGCACTAGAACGGCCACGCCGCCCAGCCTGACCGGGGCATCGACCACTGCCTCGCGCATGTAATCCGTTGCCAGAAACGGCAGGATTAACAGGAAGGACAGGCTTATTCTGTTGACGGTTCTGTTCTCGGTCGGGGACAGGCTGTCCCTGTCGCGGCGCAGCACGAAAATGGCAACCCCGCTTAAACCCAGCAACTGGAACAACAGCAACCCGGTCAGTCGCCAGACCTCGAGGCTGCTGAATTGCAACAGCCCCAACAGCCCAAGAATGACCGCACCCCAGGCGCAGGTCAGCTTCAGGATCGGAGGCGCATGTCGGCGCAGCAAGCCCTCGGCGAGAACCAAGGCAGCCAAGGGTAACAACGCCGCGCAACACGCCGCAGTCGCAGAGAAAAGCCAGCCCCATCCCCCCCAATGGCCGATCCGGGACAGCATCAATACCACCAGCACCCACAGGCAAAACCGAAATCGTCTGGCGATTTCCGACCTTTGCACGAGGTCGTCCAGATGCAGCAATACAACCATTGCGCCCAGCGCGGCGCAGACTGACATCCACGTGTCTGCCAGAAATGCCGCCGTATCGGTCATGAGGCCAGCAACCTGTTCATCTGTCTCCGGACCAGCGGCCGCATCAGGGCTGCCAGAAAACCCGGCAAGGGACGCTCGACCTTGCCGGCATGAGGGTTCAGGAACCAGCCGCGATAATCGGCGCCCTGCGGGCGCCCCAGAACGGCCTGCAACGCCTCCCCGCCCATCAGCGTCCCTGCCATGATCACCATGGGCGCAAAGGACATCCGGCTGCGGGTGCCGACAATGACCTCACCCGCCAGGGCCAGATCCACGTGATGCCGGGACGAGGAATGGGTCAGCACGTATTCAGCCTCGGCAGCAGCCGCCGCATCACGCATTTCCGGCGTCAATGCGTTCCAGAGGGTGCCTTGCGTGGGGTAGTCCAGACGTTCTTCCGGCATCGGGTCACCCGGTCCGGTGACGTAAACCGATGGCAAGGGCGAGGCATAGGCGTCGATTACCTTCCGCCTGTTGATCCGCGCGGTGCGATACAGCAGCAGGCTGGCACCCAGATCGTCCGTGCCATTAATGACCACATCTGCGGTCTGGACCAAACGGTCAACGTGGTCCGACCAGTCGGCACCCAGCACTTCGATTTCGGCCTCGGGGTTGATTTGCAAACACTGGTCACGGGTCGCCATCGCCTTGTCCTGGTCGACCGTTCCCAGCGTCGCGAACAATTGCCGGTTCAGGTTCGACACCTCGAAACTGTCCAGATCGGCAAGGATCAAACGACCTACCCCGGCACGGATCAGGGTCATGATCGCACTGCCCCCCATCCCGCCGGTGCCACAGACAAAAACGCAGGCGTTGCGCAGCACATCCTGTTCGCCTTGCGAAACAAAGCCCAGATTGCGCGTGGTGAATTCCTGATACGAAAACGTGCTCATTTACCCTGTTCCCTAGCGCGCAGAATGCCGAAATCCCGCTGCGTGTCCGCCCATTGCCACAGCGGCATGGCCAGACGCTGCAACACGGCCGCGAAAACAGCCAGCGCAACGGCTGCGAAGGACCCACGCGGAACCTCGCGCCCGACATAAGACAGCGCAGTTGGCGTATCCATCTGCCCCAATTGCAAAACGTCGTCGCCCCGGTTGTAGTCCAGCTGATCCCGGCAATAGTCGTTCACGACCTGATCCCTGTGTTTGGGCGCGTCGGCGAAGGTCTTCTTGAGATGATCCGAACCGCCCGTATAGGCGTTGGAAATGACGAAACGGTCTTCGTCGAACCCGGCCTCGGAGCCGACACCAAAGACATGACGATGATGCCGCATGATGTCCCGCGCCAGCAGCAGATGCAGAAGGCTGCGCCGGTTTTGCGCGCCGCCCTCGGGCGCCGGAAAGACCCGCGCGAACCCGCTGCCGACCAGCCCCACAACCGCAGGCACCTGCGTCACGTTCGAAATCCACAGCGGCCGCATCCCATTGCGAAACAGCATCAAGACGCAGGTCAGCCCATACAGCACCCAACTGAACCCCTGACTGCGCAGATCGGGATCGACCATCACCAATCCCAGATGCAGCACTTCCTCGGACCGGTGCCCCAGATCGACCTCCATCAGCGCCAGAGCGTTAAAGGCCACCGGCGTCTGATCGTCCCGGCGCGAAACCAGCGTGATCACCGACTGTCCCAGCCTGTCGCGGTCGCCCGCAAAGACCCCATAGGTCAACTCTCCGGCAGGCAGCGTTTTCGAGGCCACCTGCCGCAGGTCCGCGACCAGCTTGTCCAACTCATCCGGAGACATCCACAGGCCCGGACGTTCGACAATACGAACCCGATACCCGCCCGAGGCGTTCAGACGAACATCCATATATCGCTGCGACGCAGCCCTGATGATGGCGCTTAACAAATCCTGTTCCCGGTTTTTTCTGCTCTTTTTCAGATACGAGTTTTATTGTGACAAAACTAAGGTTTGGGGCGTGCTATTTCACGTCACTTATGAACGAGGGAACGTCCATGAGACGCAAGTCCTGAATTCCACCAGTTTCCCGTGACGCAAAGGCCGGTTAAGCTCTGCTCAGAAAAAGGCATCAGCAATGAAAATCGTATCGGGTGGGCAAACCGGCGCGGATATGGCGGCATTGGAATTCGCCCGGCACAACGGGCTGGATTATGGCGGTTGGGTTCCAAAGGGCCGCACGAATGAAGCGGGCCGGATTCCGGAACATTTCACCGGGCTTTCCGAGACGGACTCAGAGAAGGTTGTTGAAAGAACCCGGTGCAACGTCGCCTCAAGCGATGCCACGCTTATCTTTGTTGATGGATCGACAAGCCCGGGAACACAGCAAACCATCGTTTTCGCGGAAGACGCCGGAAAACCGCATTTGGTGGTCGATGTCAGGGATGGAACGGTGACCTGCGCACGGAAGGTGCGGGAATGGCTGCAATCCACCCCCGCCTCGGTTCTGAATATCGCGGGTCCCCGAGCATCCGAGGCGCCGCAGATCGGACCACAGGCCCGCGCGATACTGGACCAAAATCTGGATCTGTTTGGAGCCTAACCCGCGATTACCGTAGTAGGCGCGGCCCCATCCATCCCCGGCGGCAAAAGGCAAGCCGACTACCATACCCCAACTGAGTAACCGACGGCACCCAGTGGCCGGGGCGATGCACCGTAAAGCCCGCACTGCCCTGCCCGCTTCAACTCCCGTTATTCTGACGAGACCACAGACCGATTTCGTCCCCGTCTATGATGATCGCAAGGTCCCAGAACTTTCTGATTTCCGCCTCGGCGGCCAGCGCCGCCGCCGGTTCGTCCGGCACGCGCTCGACACGGAAACCGAATTGTTCGAACCCGCTGTATTCGACGCGACTTAGAATGACCGGAAAAACCTCCCGCTCCAATGCGGCGGCGGCAAGATGTCTTGCGACGTTGTGCGCAGCCTCCAGAGGTTTCAGAACCCGAATACCGATATACGTGGGGCCGCCCTTATCGCGCTCCCACAGGGCAGTGGATGGTGTCAGGTCCATTTCGGGGAACACAACTTTCCCATACGGCTTGGATTTGCGGTTGTCGGTGATCAACGCATCCAGTTGAACCGGCCGCTTTGGCGACGTCCTGCCAAGAATTTCGAACCAAGAGATGTCTGTCATTTTCCGTGCCTGACCTCTGCAATGATTTCAGCTGCTTTCGACGCTCCTGCTTGGGGCAATTCAATCCTGTCCAATGCAGACCGGTAGAGTTCCACCTCATCGTGATCCAGACAGTCCGACACTGTCCGTTCCAGTTTCATGAGGTCTTTTTCGGTAATGATCGCGCAAAGGTCGCGGTCGGCCAATGCCCGGGCGCGCCGCTCCTGATTGTCCAGATAAGGGGCTGATTGCGGGATCAGGACCGCGGGGATTTTGTGGTAAAGAATCTCAAGGACGGAATTATACCCTGCCGCCGAAATGACCAGATCCGCAGCCAGACACAGGGATGTGGCCTCGAATGTCTGGACCACGCGGGTATTCGTCCACCCGAACGTGGCGGGCTGAACCTTGCTGCCGGGCCATGTCACGACAAGATGCAGACAGTCCGTCCGATCCTCGAGCATCCCCGATATCGCCTGCAGCTGCGCCGACCGGTCAGACGCCACACCGCCGCCCAACATGCTGACGACCAGTTGCTTGAAGTCCCGTCCGAACCGTTCTGCCAATCGCTCTCTCAGCCCGTCGCGTTCATCGGGGGACTGAACCACCTGACGAAAGATCGGGCCGACATAGTGGACGTGATCGCCATAGCTGTAGGCGTCGTTCAGTTCTTCAAAGGCTTCCGAAGGGACGATGACCCGGTCGAACACCCCTTCTCGGCGCAGCATGGTCTGCCGGGATCGCCCGTCCGGCCAAAGGCCCCGCCGAACCCAAACCGCTGACAAGTTCCGCTCGAGGATCACACGATAGACGGAATCGAAGACATGGCCGCCGTCAAAGACTAGGCTGTCATTTTCCTGCAACGCGGCGCCAAGCCGGCGGTATGTCAGGATATCATTGCCGTCGGGATTGTCTGTCATGTCGATCCGCGAAACCAGCGGAATGCAATCGATACCTTCGCGGCGGACAAGCGGCACGCAACTGGGAAAGGCTGCAAAAACCGATGACATGTCGTCGGGCAGCGCGTTTGCAATCACGGCGCACCGCTGGGCGTGCCCCAATCCAACGCCGTTTGTTGGGAAGAACAAGGTTCTCTGCGCGCTTCGAACAGGTTCGCGTGTTTCGGGGGTCAGACCTGCGGCGCTTTCCAGACGGGAAATGTCCACCGTATGAAGCCACTGGGACATTCTGGCCTGTTCAGCAATTTGCGAGGTGTTGCCAAGTACCTTTCCCGTCAGATACCCATCCAGCGAAAACGGTGTTTTGGGTCCAAGCAAGACGGGCGCACCAGAAGACACCAGAGCTTCGTCATCAGTGCAGTCTATTGCAACACCCCCGGCCGCGATCAACTCGACCGCAAAAGCCGCCATACGAACACCGGCAATGCCGTGGCCGAACATCACTAGGATGTCCGTCGAGTTTGCCAGAGTCAGCGAAGAAAGATCGGTATACAGGTTGGTCGGCAAATCATGAAACGGCGAGGCGTTGATCGCCTCGTTCTGCGCCCCGCTGACAACCAGCCGCAGATTGTAGCCGCCCCGGTTACTCATCCGGGATAAGCAGGGCAACGTCTCGGGGTTGTCCAGTTCCATGGAGCCCAAAACGACCGTGACATTCGGCATCTCACGCGCGGGCCGGGGCGTTGTCCGAACCTCGGCCACCAGAGGGCTGATCGCCGAGGGCAAAACCGAACGCGGCTGAAAATCCGTCAGGTCGATCACCGTGGCTTCGCGACCGAGGGCATAGGCCAGACGCGCCTTTGCACCGACATAGCTTTGCTGGGTCAGGAACCGTCCCGTCGCGATCACTGGCACATCCGGGCCAAGCTGCTTGTGCCGAAGGGATGCAAGAAGCAGATCATCGATATCTTCGGCACCAAGCACGAATATGGTCTCGGCCTTATGTTCTGCCGGGTCGACAAGAAATCTGGCCGCCTCGTAAACTCTGCCCCGTCCTGCGTTTTCCGGCAGATACTCGGCATCGATGCAGGCGGTGAACCCGCGCGCGGCAAGTTGTTCGGCAAAGATCAATTGCGCATCGAAGGATCGTAAGGAACGCGAACCGGCCTCAATGAAAATCATCCCGATACCTCGCTGTCTGCGGAAATGACATTGGCCAGCTGCGCCTTGAAATTCTCGGCGGAATAGCGCGCCAGCGCCGATTGCGACCTTGCAACCTGTTCATGATACCGGTGCGGCTGCGCGATAAGGTCGGAAATGATCCCGTCCACCTCTGCCGGGCGGCAACTGAGCACTGCGTCACCAAAGGTTTCCCCTATGTCGGGATTCGTAAGAACCACTTTGCCCGCAGCCAGCGCCTCGGCAATGACGCGGCCGAAACTTTCTTGCCAGGTCGGCGCTGTGAAATAGACAAAAAAATCAATCATTTCAAAAAACTCGTCTACGCGAATGGCGTTGAAGGGCAGCAAGGTCCAATGCGGGCGCAGAACACGCGCATCCAGCAACGCGTCGGCACCCAGGATCACGTTGCTTTGCGCATGTTCGGGAAAACACCTGTCGAGATCGGCAAGAACCGGAAATTTCTCAAAACCGGGCCGGGAATGCCTTCCGCGACGGTCAACGGGCATGTCGCAGGGGTCCGCTATCTCGGTTTCGCAGATGTTGAACCAGTCAGCATCCAGAACTTCCCATTGCCGGGCTACACGGGACCCGGTCAACCAATCGGTTACGGTTTTCCGATTGTACGGCGAAATCGGCGCAAGCGTTTTCCTGAGCGAAAGCGCCGAGGCCTCAATCTGGTTCAGGCAGGATAGAACATCGAACCCCTCTTCGCCGCCCGGACGCAGAAAGTTCTCATGCGTGACCACGATCAGGTTCCGCGCAAAGACCCTTGTGTTTAATGCATCCTGAAACTTTAAGAATGCCGGATTGTGCAGGATCACATAATCCGCACTAACCCGAGGCGCATCCCAAATCAGTGGAATGTTCAGCTCGTCAAGCACACATCGCAGCACCGGTGCAATATACTGATCCTCGCCAAACGTCCTTGAGGTTACCGCATGAACCTCAAGCTCTCCGAACTGCTCGGCCACACGAAGCTCGGCAGCGACGGCCGCTGACGTGCCGCCGGAAAACCGTGGTTCAATGATATAGGCGATCTTCGGGCGCGAAGGACAACTGAGGGCGTCGAACACGGGCATTGGGCCTAGTGCTGCAGCGAACTTGCGCGCGAGTTCGTCCCCGTCCGGGCGTCAGGCGAAGAAGCGGTATAGCCGAAGTCCAGGCCGCCGGCGGATGCCGCATCATAAAAGTCGCGCAATTCTCGCGACAGTTCGTCTTCGCCGGTCAGCAACTCGGGATTTCTCTCAAGGTATGACCTGAGCGCCCTTGTGTCGTTGGTTGATAATAGCTGATCAATAGCGATCAGATGTTCAAGCGTGATCTCAGCACGCGCGCCCTCGGTTGACGCTAGAAATAGTAGCGCAGTTACAATGCCGACGAGTCTGCTATCAGTCATTTAAAAAAAACCTTATCAATACTAGTTAACCATACTCACCCTTTGATTCAGTGTTTTGCACTTAATTCCAAGAATAGCGTCTTTAGTTCGTTGTTGCCCGAAGTTTTTTCAGAACCTGACTTCTAAGTTGATTGACCGGGTTGTTTGCCGTCGCACGGAGGCTGTTTCTTTTGGTCGTGCGCTTGACCGGGGAACTGCTAAAGCCGTCTCCGGCCAGATATAACTCAACCACCCCGCTTGGTGTTTTTGTTTTTGCCCCGGTGAAGTCGCGCAGCAAAGCACCCGCGTCTTTTGCCAGGGCTGCGGCTTTGGCGGCGTCCTGCCTGTGGTAGAACCGAACGTTGGACTGCGACACCCGGAAGCCTACACGCGCCGTCGCATTGAGTTCATGACCCGTGGTTGTCAGGTCGGCGACAACCGAATCCACGGCATCCTGCGGCAGCCTGTTGGGTGCATACAGCCTGAACGCCGCCCCTCCTGCGATGGAACTTGCTTGCGGTGGTTCGACGTCAGCACTGGGCAGCGTCACGAGCCTCACTGTACCTGTTGGCCCTGCCCGCCGCGTCAACTTGGGAGTCTGCAGCGCCTCCGGGCCAACTCCGGGGCCTTCAAGGTGCGCCGAGGGGTCCAATGCGACAGTCGTCAAAGCGTTTTCAATCGGATCGATCGATACGGGCAAATCCGGCAGGATGGCCCGAACCTGTTCCGACAATGATCTTGCCTCGGCCGCAGGCGGCAACAGCGCAGGTTGTCTGTATAAGACAGGCTGAGCCGCAAGTTCAGGTGACCGCGCCGGTGGAGTGAACACATCCGCCGCAATGTCCAAAGGATCAAATCCAGTCGCCGCGACCGCCGCCAGAGCGATTGCGGGGTCAAAAAACTCTGGTGCGATTTCATATGGCAGGAAACTCGGGTTCGCCTCTCGTGCTGGCAGATAGCCGGGACCGCCCACCGGTAGGAATGGCTGCTCTAGCGCCGGAACGTAGGCCAAAACGCTTGGAGCGACACTTGGTGTTGTCAGTTCGGGGGGCTGTGCCGCCTCTGGCAAATCCGGCACCGGGGGCGTCACCGAAGCGAAACTGTCCAGATCTTCCACCTCTGTCAAACTGCTGTCCGGGGTATCTGCCCCCGGCGCGAGGCCGACGAGATCTGTTGAAATGACGGTCTCACCCAGCGCGGCCGTCGGCAGATCAGGTTGCGATGGAACAAAAACCTCACCCTGTAGCGGAGAGGCTATCTCGACGTCAGCAGTGACCGGCCCTGCCGTTTCATCCGGACCTGATCCCGAAAGAACCCAAAACACCGAAGATGATGCGATTGCACCAATGGCGCAGCCAACGGCGATAAACCCCAGCCTGACCTTGCGGCGCGCGCGTTGCTGATCTTCTAGTTTTTGAAGAACCTTTTTGGACAGGCGATAGTCGATCTCTTCATGTGAAAGCCGCAAACTCAGCCCTGCATCTGGATCGGCGGAACTGCTTTTACTTCTGCGGGATTTGAAAAAAACCTCGGTTATTTCGCCAGCGTCGGCTGTTTTACTGCCATCAGGCGCCTCGGGCCCGGCTTCCTCCGACTCACCCGTGTACTTCACACTTACCGTAATTCTCTTCTTTCTGGCTTCTTCAAGCTGGTCCGACCACGGCATTAGCCCAACCGGAGAAGGTTCACCTGTGGTTGATTGCGCCTGGCTGCGGTCGGTCGCTTTGGGTGCTTCTGTCTTTTTACCCTGCTGATCCTGCGCGGCGCGCTCGGTCTCTTGCTCTATCCGCGCTTTTTCAAGGACCTTCTGCCATTCAGGGGATTGAACAAAATCATAGATACCCGGCGCCTGAGCAACGCGTTTCTTGGCAACTTCTGGTCGAGCCTTCCGGCCGCTCGCCTTCGTCATGATTACCCCCGACTGGCCGGTAGAATAACCTCTAGGCTGTTGTAGCCCGGTCAAACAGAACACAGGCCGGCGCGTCAAAAATGCAAAAAAATATAGTTTAGAGTATAAAAAATTGACCACTTGCTGACAAGTCAGCCGACACCGTCGGGTCGATTGTGAACACTTTCGCGTTAAGGACAGGAACGCTGACACATGCTCCGCTGAACCGGGGTTTCAGCAATATTTTTTGTCCCATCGTCAATTTCAAGCTACGCTGAGGCGATTGCCAAGCGCCACATGAACGCTGTTGCTGAGTTTTTGGTGGCTGTTTGGGTAACCTGAATGAAAACACTTGGATTTAGATGGAAGATATTCAAAACGAACTCGACGCATTTACCCTGATCGATCATTCCGATCCCGTTCATGCCAAAATCGTCGTGGTGGACTGGATGCTGGGGAACGCGTGCAGCTATGCGTGCAGCTATTGCCCCAAAGCGTTGCATGACGGCACGGTCCGGTGGCAAAAGACCAAGGACGTCCTGCATTTATATCACCAGATGAAACGCCACTATGTGGACGAGCGGGACAAGATTGTCTGGCTTCAGTTCACCGGCGGCGAACCCACGATGCATCCCCGCATCATTGATTTGCTGCAGCAGGCGTCAGAAATTGATTTCAAAGTCAGCCTGATCAGCAATGCGTCGCGGACACCCCGGTTCTGGGAAAAGATAAGCGGGTGTCTGAACAGCGTCATCCTGACCTATCACGCCGAGTTCGCGGAGTTGGATCATTTCATCCGTGTGGCGAAAATGATGGAGGACCGCATCAGCGTCCATATCAACGTCACGATGCACCCGGACCGCTTTGACCAGACCTTTGAAGACGCCCAGGAACTGCGCGCGGCGCTGCCGGCGGCTTCGATCTCGTTAAAACCCTTACGGCAGGAATTCGGGGCAAAGCTGTACGATTACACCGATGACCAGATGCGGGTGCTTTCGAAAGGGCTGCCCTCGAAATACGCTCCGGTCGGTGAAAAGCCACGCTCTCTGATGCGCGCAACCACACGGTCCGGGCAGTGCGAGACATTGCCCCCGAATGAGTTCATTCTCAGGGGCAAGAACCGATGGCGTGGGTACAACTGCAATGTCGGGCTCGAATCCCTGCGGGTCCGAGGGAATGGCGAAGTCTATCGGGGTGTCTGCGGCGTCGGCGGAGTAATCGGATATCTGGGCGAGGACGTTGACCTGCCCCGCGACCCGATCCGATGCACAAACGACTCCTGTTCCTGTCTGGCTGACATCCTGATCCGAAAAGAGCTGTAAGCCCGCACCGGGGCAACCTGTCAGATCGAGTTGAGGCTACCGAGATCCACACCGCCCCACGCCATGCGCGGATCGGCCAGCACATCAAGCAGGTCTTTGTGCTCGGGGTGATCGGACGAGCACACATCCTGGGTTTTGAACTCCTGCGGGGTGACATGCCCCCAATTGCGCAGCCGCAGGAAATAAACACCATCAGCGTTCATTTCGTTGGCAAGATCCACGAAGGCGGGCATCTCTTTGTAATTTGCGGTTTGCACGACAAAGTCCAGACGCAATGTATCGATGTCTCCGCGCGCATTCAGTTCACCGAGGAAGCGCAGGTTCTTCCTCAACGCGGTGAAATCGCCACCACGGCGGAGCACACTGTACGTGTCGGCCTGCGCCGCATCTATCGACACCCAGACCGACGAAACCTTGTTCCATAGTCCCAGATCGTTCCAGGCCCTTTCATTGGCCAGCAACCCGTTGGTATGAAGCTGGATACGCCGCCCGGGCGGACCCGACTGCGTCAGCCGCCCCAGAAGATGACGAAAGTGCCTGCTGCCAAACGGATCGCCCGATCCGGTCACCTTGATTTTCGTGGCCTTGCTGACCAGCGGCAAAAGGTGGTCTTCAAACACCTTGTTCAAGCGCTCTGTTTCTTTGTGCGGCAGGTTGATCAACTGCGTCCTGCAACTGGGGCAGGAGATGTTGCAGGACCGGTCATGAGACAGGATGACCCGGTCCGGGCCTTCTTCCAGTTCAAGCTTCAGGCTTTGCGTTTCCGGGGTGCGGGCCGGAAGCCTACGACCGGCGATCTGCGGACAATGCCAACGGCTGCAATGTGAAAAATCACCGTCACGGACGGACCGTCTGATTTCGCGGGCCCGGTCTGAATTCCAGAATCCGCCCTCATCTGCGGTTTCAAGACGGCCAATTGGAACCGGCTGCCATGCCGAGCAGCAAAAATGAACCTCACCGTTGACCCGCGTTTCCATTTCCCGAAATGGTGCGACACATGTGCGCGTCCGCAGCCAGCGGTCGGCTTCGGTTTCAAGATCCGCCGACGTTTCGCGGGCAGCATCAATAAGCCGTTGCGCCATAAGGTCATGGTGATCGCGGCTGACGACCTCGCGCCCAAGCATTTCGGTTGCCTGCCACCGTCCCTGCCGAAGCTCGAGCAACCCGGCAACCAACAGCGTCAAAATCTCATGCTCTGTCGCGTTTTCCGAAACCTGTGCGACGAACCGATCGATCCGGGCCTGACTGTTGTCTTGTTGTATGGCTTCTGCACATTCGGTCACTAGGTCTGATGCATGTGCACCGGGACCTTCAAGAAGCCTGCGCCGCCTAAGATAGGTCGCGTTCTTTTCCGACAGCGTCTCGATGATCGCTGCACAGTCGGCATCGTCTGTGTCGTTAAGCAATTCGGTGTTGTTGCGCGTTGTAGGCATTGCGCCTGCCATAGTGACATACCGCGACACCAAATCAAGTACGCGCTTGAATGCCGCAACCGCCACGCGGTCGACCATATGGATTTCCACTCCCAAAGCCCGCAAGCCACCGAACTTATGCAGTTCCGGTTTGAACGTGGAGATCCCCCGGAGCTGCCCAACCGAAGGGCCGGGCCGTCTATCTGAAAGCACCCACAAGCGACGCGGGCATCCGCAGTCTCACCATGATGGAACCAACAGCCGATCTACGACATGCCCGGTAAAAGCCGATCATTGCATGGTATCTTCAAGGCCGGTTTGCACTGAGCTGGCAACGGGTTCGTTTCCTGCATTCCCACCGGTGAGATTCCGGTAAAGGAAATCGTGACCAGAATTGCAGGATCGATCCGGGCACGGACCGGTCATGCCGGCACCAGATTGACGCAAGGCAGCCGCTGCGGTCCGTGATTCACCGCTGCAATGCAAATGGTGACAAACTGAAAGGGATGTGGCCGACCTGTAAGTCGTTGATAAGTGGCGGGGAGACAGGGATTCGAACCCTGGGGACGCTCTCACGCCCAACGGTTTTCAAGACCGCCGCATTCGACCACTCTGCCACCTCCCCGCGTGAGGCCGGGTCTAAGGCCAAGTTGAAACGGTGGCAAGAGCAAATAGGGAAATCTCGCCGAAGCGCGTGCAGTGGTCTTTCCATGACACTTTGCCCACGTTATGCTTTGCGGGAAAGACCGTAGCAGTCCGGCAAAACAGAACCGGCGATCGGCGGCGGGGCTCAGGAAACGAGGCCCCTTCAGGCAAGGGATGACAAAATGAAACGAGCGAGTGAGACACGCGCAAAACCGCGATCGCTGGCGGCACTTGGCGTGGCATTGGCAGTTCTGGCCGGGTGTGAAGAGGGTTTGTCTCCGGAGGGGGCCTCGACGGAAGCCCCTGCGGATGACGCCCAGACCGAGCAAAAGGTCGAGCTGTTCCCGGACTACTCGAAAACCACTGGTGAAACCGTTGAGGCGCCGGACGTGTTCAACGTGGTTGAGGCCGGTCTTTGGGATGGTCGCCCGTCGCTGGGCGGTATCTGGGTGGCCCACCCTGACGTCAACCAGCCTGAGCGCGTGGTGATCAAAAACACGACTAACAACAAATCCATCACCGGCGCCCTGTTCCGGCGGGAAAGAAGCCAGCCCGGACCAACGTTGCAGTTGTCCTCGGCGGCGGCTGAAAAGCTGGGCATCCTTGCCGGGGCGCCGACCAAGGTCGAGGTCGTCGCCCTACGGCGCAAACCGGTCGAGGAAAAAGAACCCGAAGCGGAAGAGGCCCCGGAAATCGAAGCGGCTGAAAACACGCCTGCTGCCGAAGACGCCAAGCCCCAGGACGAAGCAATCGACACCGCAGCGGCTGAAACTGAAAAGCCCGCCAAGCGCAAGTGGTGGCAAAAGAAGGAAACGGTTGCCGCGGCTGGCGCGACCGGAGCAGCCGCCGCGGCGGCAGCCGACACTGCAGCCGAGGCAACGACCGAGGCAGCGGAACAAGTGGTGGAAACAGCCGCCGAGGCGACCCCGACCCCCACCCTGTCGGACCCTGAAATTACCGCGCCCGAAGAAAAGCCCGCCAAACGGAAGTGGTGGCAGAAGAAAAAAACCGACACGATCACCGAAACGCCGCTGGACCCCATCGCAGGCGCTGCCGCTGCTATTGAGGCCGCAGAGCCGACCCCGGCCAGCACAACCGCCGCCGTAGCAACGGCTCAGAAAAAGATCCCGCGCTCGCTGCCCAAACCGTATGTTCAGGTCGGAACCTTCAATGTCGAGGCCAACGCCAAAAGCGCGGTTTCAAAGATTGAGCGCAACGGCATGTCTGCGGATATTCGCGAGTTGAAGACCGATGACAAAACGGTCTGGCGCGTGCTGGTTGGCCCCGCGAATACCCGCGCGGAACGCAACGCGATCCAGCGCGACGTCAAGGATCTTGGCTTTACCGACGCGTTTAACGTCAAAAACTGAAACAAAGGAGGCCCCCGTGCTGTCCTCACTGCGATCATCTGTTTTGACCCTCGGGCTGGCGCTGTTTGCGCTGCCCGCCCATGCTTTCGACACACAGGCCCGCGCGGCCTATGTGATGGACCAGACAACGGGCACCGTGCTTCTGTCCAAAGAGGCGGATCAACCGCTTCCGCCGGCGTCGATGTCCAAACTGATGACACTCTATGTCGCGTTCGAGGCGCTGCGCGATGGCCGGCTGACGCTGGACGAAACCCTGCCGGTTTCCGAACACGCGATGAGCTATGGCGGCTCGACCATGTTCCTGAACACGCAGGACCGGGTCCGGGTCGAGGATCTGTTGCGCGGCATCATCGTGCTGTCGGGCAACGACGCCTGCGTGGTGATCGCCGAAGCGCTCAGCCCCGATGGGACCGAAGCCGGGTTTGCCCGCTACATGACCCAGCGCGCAAAGCAGATGGGCATGGACAACTCGAACTTCTCCAACTCGAACGGCTGGCCCGCAGCGGGTCACATGATGTCGGTTCATGACCTTGCAGTACTGGCGGACCGGCTGATCTCGGATTTCCCGGAATACTACCCTCTGTTCGCCGAGGAAGTGTTTGAATTCGATGGCCGCGCGCCGTCGAACAAGCGCAACCGCAACCCGCTGCTGAAACTGGGGATCGGTGCCGACGGCCTGAAAACCGGCCACACGCAAGAGGCCGGGTATGGCCTTGTCGGCTCGGCCAAGCAGGGGGACCGCCGGGTGATCTTCGTTCTCACCGGCCTCGACAGCACCGGCAAGCGGGCAGAGGAGGCTGAGGCCGTGGTTAACTGGTCGTTTCGAAATTTTGTCGAGAGGACAGTTGCCAACGCGGACACGCCGATAGCCCAGGCCAAGATCTGGATGGGGGCGAAAAAGACCGTCGATCTGGTTCCCGAAGAGGACCTGTCGCTGTTGTTCCCGGTGCTGGGCGACAAGAATATCGAGGCCGAAGTGGTCTATAACGGCCCCGTAAACGCTCCGGTAGAAAAGGGTCAGCAACTGGCCGAGCTGGTGATCAAACCCGAAGGCCTGCCGGAAATTCGGCGTCCGCTGGTGGCGGCTGAAAGCGTCGCGACCGGTGGGTTCGTGGTGCGTATACTGACCGTGGGCGGGATCGTCCTGACCGATGTAATCGGCAATCCTCTGGACGCATTGTGACGGGATCCGGATTGTTTCTGACCTTCGAAGGCATTGACGGATCAGGCAAATCCTCGCAGGCGCGAGTGCTTGCGGATCACCTGCGCGATCTGGGCCATGAAGTTGTGCTGACGCGCGAGCCCGGCGGATCACCCGGGGCCGAGGAAATCCGGCGACTTGTTCTGGAGGGCGACCCCGACCGCTGGTCGGCCGAAACGGAACTGCTGCTTTTCACCGCTGCCCGCCGGGATCATCTGGAACGCACCATCGAACCGGCACTTGCCGCGGGTAAAGTGGTGATCTGCGATCGCTTTGCCGACAGCACCCGCATGTATCAGGGCCTGTCGCGCGGCAACCTGCGCGCGGTGGTTGACCAGTTGCACAGCCTGATGATCGGGCGCGAACCTGACCTGACCCTGCTGATCGACATGGACCCGCAAACCGGCCTGACCCGCGCCAAAGGCCGCCAGGGCACCGAGGAACGGTTCGAAGATTTCGGCATCGACCTGCAGGAAAAGATGCGCGCAGGCTTTCTGGCACTGGCGGAAGAGTTCCAAGACCGTTTTCGGGTAATCGACGGCAACCGGGACATGGACAGCGTTGCCCAGGATGTGACAGAAATCGTCCTGCAAACACTGTGATAGACGATAGATGAGCGACGACACCCCTACCCCGGATCAGGCCCCCGGCGCCCCGCACCCGCGTGAAACCCAGCACCTGTTTGGCCAGACCGAGGCCGAGCAGGCGTTTCTGAGCGCCTACACCTCGGACCGGTTGCACCACGGCTGGCTTCTGACCGGCCCGCGCGGGGTGGGCAAGGCAACGCTGGCCTGGCGGATCGCCCGGTTTCTGTTGGCGACGCCTCCGGCTGAGGATGGGCTGTTTGGCGCCCCACCGCCGCCCGAGTCGCTGGCGATTGACCCCGAACACCCCGTCGCGCACCGCATTCTGGCCGGCGCCGAGCCGGGACTGGCCGCCATCACCCGTTCGGTGAACGATCAGGGGCGTCTACGGAATGAGATCGTGGTGGATGACATCCGTAAGCTGGGGAAATTCTTCGGCCTGTCCTCTGCCGATGGTGGACGGCGCGTCGTGATCGTGGATTCGGCGGATGAGATGAATGTCAGCGCGGCCAATGCCTTGCTGAAGATGCTCGAAGAACCGCCCGCGCGCACGACACTGCTGCTGATCTCGCACCAGCCGTCGCGCCTGTTGCCAACGATCCGGTCGCGCTGTCGCACCCTGCGTCTGTCGCCGTTGGGGGCCGAGGACATGCAGGCTGCGCTCTCTCAAACCGGTTCCGAACTGCCCGCCCAAACAGATCACCTGGCCGCACTGGCCGCAGGGTCTGTGGGTGATGCGGTGCGGCTGATCAATCTGGGTGGGATGGAGATTTACGCCGAGCTGATCGCCATTCTGGGCACCCTGCCCCGGATGGATCGCCAACGCGCACTGGCCTTGGCCGAAGCCGCCGCTCAGCGCGGCGCGGCAGACCGGTTCGAACTGCTGCTGACCCTGATTGACGTCGCCTTGTCGCGCCTTGCACTGACCGGTGCAACCGGTGCGCCACCCAGCCCCGAGGCTGCCCCGAATGAGGCTGAAACGTTGTCGCGCCTGTCCACCTCTCCACATCAGGCCCGCCAATGGGCCGAGGTCTCGGCGACAATCACAGCCCGCGCGCGACATGGTCAGGCGGTGAACCTTGACCCTGCCGCTCTGGTCCTAGATACGGTGTTCAAGATACAGGAAACCGCCGGTCAGAGCAGATGAGCGACACCCCCCAGATCACCGACAGCCATTGCCATCTAGACTTCCCCGACTTCGAGGGGCAACTGGACCAGATCATCGCCAACGCCGCCGAGGCAGGCGTGACCCGCATGGTCACGATCTGCACGCGCCTGCGCAACGAACCCACCGTCCGCGCTATTGCAGAGGCCCACGCGCCCGTCTTCTATGCCGCCGGCACGCACCCCATGAGCGCGGCGGATGAACCGATGGCAACCGTGGACGAACTGGTTGCTCTGGCGCGGCACCCCAAATTCGTGGGCATTGGCGAAACCGGTCTGGATTACCACTACACCGCTGACAGCGCCGATGTGCAGAAACAATCACTGCGCGTCCATATCGAGGCCGCTCAACGCACCGGCCTTCCGCTGATCATTCACGCCCGCGCCGCCGACGATGACATGGCGCGCATTCTGGCTGAGGAACACCGCAACGCGCCCTATTCCTGCGTCATGCACTGTTTTTCGTCCTCAGCAGAACTGGCCAAGGCCGCACTGAATCTGGGCTTCTACTTGTCGATGTCCGGCATCGCCGCTTTCCCCAAAAGCCAGGAACTACGCGATATCTTCGCCGCCGCTCCGGTCGACCGCGTGCTGATGGAGACCGACGCACCCTATCTGGCCCCACCGCCATACCGCGGCAAACGCAACGAACCGGCCTATACCGCGCACACCGCCCGCAAAGGAGCCGAAGTGTTCGGCATGGACTATGCCGATTTCGCGACCCAAACGCAGGCCAATTTCGACCGGCTGTTCACCAAAGCCGCAACCTACAAGGCAGCCGCATGACCGAGCTGCGCTGCACCATCCTCGGTTGCGGCTCTTCCGGTGGCGTGCCCCGGCTGGGTGGGCATTGGGGCGAGTGTGACCCCGACAACCCCAGAAACATCCGCCGCCGATGCTCCATGCTGGTGGAACGCGACGGGCCCGAGGGCACCACATCCGTCTTGATCGACACCACGCCGGACATGCGCAGCCAGTTGCTCAGCACCGGAACCGGGCGGCTGGATGGCGTGGTCTATACACACAGCCACGCGGACCACGTGCACGGCATCGACGATCTGCGCATGATCGTGTTCAACATGAAGACGCGCGTTCCCGTTTGGGCAGATGGCGACACCCAAAACGACCTGTTGGGGCGGTTCGGCTACGCGTTCATTCAACCCGAAACCTCTCCGTACCCGCCGATTTTGGACCTGAAGGCCATTGATGGCCCGTTCGAAATCGACGGTCCGGGCGGAGCGATCCCGTTTCACCCGTTCAAGGTCAACCACGGCTCGATCGACTCGCTGGGGTTCAAAATGGGCAAGCTTGTCTACCTGCCGGACGTGGCCGAATTCTACGACGACTCCTGGCCCTTGCTAGAGGATTTGGACTGTCTGATCATCGACGCCTTGCGCCGGTCGCCGCACCCCACCCACGCGCATCTGGAAAAAACGCTGGGCTGGATCGACCAGTTGAAACCCAAACGCGCGGTTTTGACCAACATGCATATCGATCTCGATTATGCCACGGTTGAATCTGAGACCGCCGATCACATCACCCCGGCCTATGACGGCATGGTGATCCGTCAGGCCCTGTAAAGCGCTGCTGTTGCGGCCTGCGATATCCCTCGGGGTGGCAAGATGCTGCAAAACCTGATCGACGTCATTCTGCCGGTGTTTTTGGTGATCGGAGCGGGATACGCCGCGACATCCTCGGGGTATTTCAAAGAGGCCCATGTGGACGGGTTGATGAAGTTCACCCAGGGCTTCGCAATTCCCTGCCTGCTGTTTCTGGCCATCGCGCATCTGGACCTGAGCGCCAGCTTCGATCCCCGGTTATTGGCCAGCTTTTATACAGCGGCGGCGCTGTGTTTCACCGCGGGCCTGTTCGGCGCCCGCCTGATCTTTCGCCGCGAGTGGGAGGACTGCGTCGCCATCGGGTTTTGCTGCCTGTTCTCGAACTCGGTCCTACTGGGCCTGCCGATCACCGAGCGCGCCTACGGGCCCGGAAACCTGTCCGGCAACTATGCGATCATCGCCTTCCACGCCCCGTTTTGCTATGCCGTCGGCATCACCGTGATGGAGGTGGTCCGCAATCGCGGCAACGGCGGCACGCTTATGGTGCGCTCGGTCCTGACAGCGATGTTCCGCAACGCCCTGATCCTTGGCATCGCGCTGGGATTTGTTGTCAACCTGTCCGGGGTGGGCGTGCCCTCTGTTGTAGACGAGGCGCTTGGCCTCATTACCCGCGCTGCCCTGCCCGGTGCGCTGTTTGCATTGGGTGGTGTACTGGTCAAATACAGGCCCGAAGGCGACCTGCGCACGATTGCCTATGTCTGCGCCATTTCATTGATGCTGCACCCCAGCCTCATGTGGCTGTTCGGAACATCGGCTGGCCTGCCGCAGGACCTTTTCCGCTCGGGCGTGCTGAACGCGGCAATGGCTCCGGGGTTTAACGCCTATATCTTCGCCAATATGTATGGCCGGGCCAAACGGGTCGCGGCCTCGTCCGTACTGGTCGGGACAGCGGTTTCCATCCTGTCAGTCTGGTTTTGGCTGACAGTTTTGGGCTGACATTGGAACGGTTTGGATTGACTTTGATGCGGCAGGGAACACCTATCGGGAAAGCGGACAGGAACAAGTAAATGCCCCACGCCCTTATCGTCGCCCATGGCCAGCCGTCTGACCCAATCCCGGCAGAACAGGCGTTGGCCGCCTATGCCGCCGAGGTGAATGCCTTGTGTGATGGCGTGACTGTGCATTCTGCCACTCTGGCCGCACCGGGCGTTTTCGAACAGCGCGTGGCAGAGCTGACCGATGACGCCGTGATCTATCCGCTTTTCATGGCCAAGGGCTGGTTTGTCACCAGCGCCCTGCCCAAACGTCTGGCCGGGCGAAACCTGCGCATTCTCGATCCGTTGGGGGTGGACCCCGAGCTGCCGGACCTGGTTGCGGCAGCACTGCGTGACACGCTGAACGAAAACCATTGGGCCGCAGAAGAGACCGATCTGGTGCTGGCCGCCCACGGCTCCGGCCGCAGCCGCAATCCATCTGCCGTGGCCCGCACCTTTGCCAACGATCTGGCGCAGCACCTGCCGTTCAAGTCGATGCGTCTGGGGTTCGTCGAAGAACCGCCCTCAATTGCCGAGGCTGCAGCTGGCCTGTCCACTCAGGCGTTGTGCTTGCCGTATTTCGCCTGCAACGGCGGCCATGTGCTTGACGATGTCCCGCAAGAATTGAACGCGGCAGCCTTCAAAGGCCAGGTAACGCCCGTAGTTGGTGAACTGCCCCGGATCAAGCACCATATTGCAGCCACTCTGTCCCGCCTGCTCCACAAGGCCTGACTGACCGAACAACCGAGGGTCTGACACAGACTGGATCGACCCGAGGCGATACTTCCTACTGCTGCCCTACAAGCGCAGAATAAAGGCAATGGCGGGACCTGCCTTTCCTCTTGGCTTCGTACAGGGCTAAGTCCGCCGCATTCAGAATTTCGGCGGCTTTGGGGGGCTTGAACTGAGTGGACAACGCGGTTCCAATGCTAGCGGAAATCCGGCAGATGTTCTTCTCGAACGCCATCGGCGTTTGCAACCGGTCGATCAGGCGCGCTGCAATTGCCGAAAGAATAGCTTCGTCGGACAGGCCCTTGAATATAATGACGAACTCGTCTCCACCGATTCGCGCGACCGTGTCGTCATTGCGGGTCTCTTCCACCATGATCCGGGCGGCCTGCTGCAGCACATAATCCCCCGCAGCGTGCCCGTATTGATCGTTGACCGACTTGAAGAAATCCAGATCCAGATGCATCAGGGCGAACGGTGAATTCCCGGAAATCAGGTGACCCAGCAACACATCCATCGCCCGCCGGTTCTTTAGCCCGGTCAGCATGTCGGTAAAGGCTTGCTCCTCAGCCGCCAGCATCGCCCCTTGCAGCCGCAGGTTCAGTGACCGCGAGGCCTCCATCGCCGCGGATTTGGCCTCGACCAGATACAGCAGTTCGATGGCAAGGTCGGTGCCCGAGAAATCCGCACTGGTCAGGGCATAATCGCGCACCGCATCCAGAATCGAAATGCCAAAGGACAGATTGATGACCGCCCCTTTTCCTTGGGGCAAAGGGGCGATCAACCCTTTGAGGGCCGTGCGCGGCGTATCATGAAGCTTGAGGTGCAGCTTGGCCCCAGCCAGGGACATCAGCGCCGACAGCGTTGTCACAGCACGCGGCCGCACCAGCTCGAAGACGTCCAGGAAACCTTTCCCGACCATCGGTTGATCGGGACGCAGTTTTTGCAATGTCGGCCCCACACGAATGATCTGCCCGTCTTCGTCCACAAGAACAAACATCGGGCACAGCGTCTCCAGTAGGGTTGCCAGATCACGCGAGTCCATCATGATTTCCGCGCCCCCAGATCGAAATGCCGCCCTTCGGCAAATGCGCTTTCCACAAGAACAATTGAAATGACCTCAGCCTCGCCCTCCTGCCCGTCATGAGACAGCATCGCCAAGGCGCCGTAATCATCGGCCATGGCGCGCAGGACCCCGACCATCACGCTGGAATAGCCGGGCAGACCCGTATGGCAGAACAACTGATATTCCGTTGGCGCCATCTCTCTCAGCTCCAGCGCTGGCAGGTTGAGGTCGGAAACGGCCAACCGCACCCTGTCGGACAGATCGTCAAGCGAATGCAGGAACTCGACATAACTGACACCGCCAAAGCGCAGCAGCCGCCGTAAATCCTCCATTTTGGGATGAGAAACCAGGTAGGTTCCCAGATCCTCGAGGATTTCGGCGCGCGGGCGGTTCAGGTCGACACAGAGCGCATCCAGAACCCGAACGGTCATGTCATCGTCATAGACCAGCATGGCCTCGAACTCGACAAAGCCCAGTTCGGCGGCCTCGGTTACGCGCAGCCAGCACGATTGTCCGTAAGTCGCGCATACAAAAGACTGTACCGCCCGATTGATCAGACCATGCATGAGATGCCCCAGATTGGTTTCTGCACCAATCTGGCCTGACAATCCTTAACAAAACCCCAAGATGACTGGCGAGATACCAACAATCTGATCAAGTCTAATGATCGAAACCATTGACAGAAAACTAGAAATCCGTCGGCGCCCCGCCTTCGGCCTTCCGGCGGGTGACAAATTCGGCCAGTTCTTCGCGGATACCTTCATCCATCGGCGGAGGCTCAAAGCTGGTGACGATTTCCTTGAACATGTGATGCGCCCGTTCGGCCGTCCAGATACCACCCGCAACGTTCCAGCCTTCATAGTTTCTCCAGTCGCTGAGGAACGGCTGGTAAAACGCCGTGGTGTAACGATCCTGCGTGTGCTGAACGCCAAAGAAATGGCCGTCATTGCCAACTGCACGGATCGCCTCCAGCGCGATTTCGTCTGGCCCTGTCGCGGTAACCTCGGGCTGCATATAGCGTTGGATCTGCTGCAGGATTTCGCAGTCCATGATGAATTTCTCGGGGCTGGCGATCAACCCACCCTCAAGCCATCCCGCCGCATGGTAAACCATGTTGGTGCCCGACTGGACAGCGGCCCACAGAGAGTTCGATGTCTCCCACACCGACTGCCCGTCGGGAACGTTGGCCGCACAGACCCCTGACGACCGCATCGGCAAGCCGTAATACCGCGCCATCTGCCCGGTCATCTGGGTCGAGCGCATATATTCCGGCGTGCCAAAGGCCGGAGCCCCCGACTTCATGTCCACATTCGACGTGAACGTCCCGATCACGCAGGGTATCCCCGGACGGACATATTGGAACAGGGCAATCGCACACAACGCCTCGGCCAGCGATTGCGCCACGGCCCCGGCCATCGTCACAGGCGCCATCGCCCCTGCCAAGGTGAACGGTGTCACCACAATCGCCTGCCCCCGCCGCGCCAATCTTAGGCAGCCGTCAATCATCGGATGATCATGCTTCAGCGGCGAGGTCGAGTTGATGTTGGTGTACATCCGCGGTGATGCTTCGAACTCTTCATGGCTCAGGCCGCCCGCGATTCTGACCATCTCCATCACGTCTTCGACGCGCTCCTTGCCCAGTGAATAGGCGTGCATCGCTTTGTCCGTCAGAGTCAGCTTGTCATAAAGGACGTCCAGATGCCGGATGCTGGCGTGGATATCGACCGGCTCGACCGGGTAGCCCCCAGCAAAGTGGATGCAATTGAAATACTGCGTCAGTTTCAGCAAATTCCGACACATCTCACGATTGCCGGGAACCTTGGTGCCGATCTCCATATCCCAGTAGTTTGGCGGAGACGACACGTTGCCGAACACCATGGTCCGGCCACCGATTTCAATCCTCCGGTCGGGGTTGCGCGGCGTGATGGTAAAGCGCGATGGCGCCTTGGCCACCATCTCCATCACAAAATCCCGACCCATGCGGACATTGTCGCCATCGATGGTACATCCGGCCTCGCGAAGAATGCCGATGGCCTCTTCGTTGTAGAACTCGATCCCGATCTCTTCGAGGATACGCATGGCCCCTTCGTGGATCGCCTCAATCCCGGCCTGATCCAGCGGCTCGGTCGGATTGTCGATATTGACCGGAGGGTTCCACGGCATCTGGTCGATGACCGCGCTGCCCCTGCGTTCGGCAGCACCGGCCCGTCCCCCACTACGACGCCTACGCCTTTTCGTGTCAGCCATTTGATCCTCCGGAACTTGCGTACCCCCATGCAAGCCCCGAAGGCGGGTGTCTGGCCGCTCTGTCTGCGACAGTCTATGTCGGTTTCTTGTCCCGAAACGCCGAAATTGACTGCGGCGCGATCAGATTTTAGACAGCCAGTCCGGAATATGCCCGATATCCGGCAACACAACATCCGCCATCGGCGCCAGTGCTTCGGCCGGAGCCAGCCCCGTGAGAACACCAATCGTGGTCATCCCGGCAGCGCGCCCGGCTTGCAAATCATGCAGGCTGTCCCCAACCATGGCGACTTGTTCCGGCTCCACGCCGACATGAGCCGCAAAGGCCAGCAACTGCCCGGGACCGGGCTTGAACCCGTGGCCACTGTCATACCCAGCAACAAAATCGAAATGCTCGTGAATTCCAACCGAGGCCAAGTGCTGCAGTGCCGGTGCTTCGCTGTCATTGGTCGCCACTCCCAACTTGAACCCGGCCTGCCGCAACCCTTCCAGAAAAGGCACCAACGGAATGGCCTGAGCCTGCGGCGCTGCGGCGGCTTCGGCATTCAACACGTCGATCAGTTCCTCTCTAGAAGTGTCCTGAATATGCTGGGCGAGCAGATCGGCTATCTCTTCGACAGTAGCTGCTATAACGATGCTGTCTTCTGAATATGTGGCCGTCTCAAGATCAAATCCGATGATCCTACCCAGTTCGGCGGCGCGCGTATGATCGCCACCGGCCAGACGCAGCACCATGTTGCGTCCAAACGCGCCCCAGGTATTGGCAAAATCAAACAGGGTTCCGTCCTTGTCGAACAGGATCGCGTCGATGGGCATTGAATGCTCCTGCAAGGTTGTTGGATCAGGTCCAGTGGACGTCGGCACCACCTGACAAAACCGCCCGCGCCTGACCGGGATGATCATAAGGCACGGAGTTGGCGTCACAGAAAGCGATCACCCACGAATCGTCAAGCATAAGAAACTCCAGAACCGATCCCAGGAACTCCGATTCGCCCGCCCGGTCACGCAGATCCTGCGCCGATGCACCGGTAGACCCCAGAAAAATCGGCAGCAATTCGTCGTTACCGACCAGCCAGCCCAAGACATTGAGCGCCAGCGTTTCTGCAGATTGGGCGGAGATTGACATAAAATTGCCCCCGATCAGGTCGTGGAAAGGGTTTGTTAACCAGACTCATAAACACTTTAACAACGCATGCAATCAATGGTGACTGATATGTCCGTGCAGGGAACCATCCTTGTCCTCGACGGGACCTCAACCAATCGCATCATGCTGAAAGTTCAACTGACGGCAGCATGGTACCACGTCGTACAAGGCGAACGGCTTCAGGGCCTCGCCGGGCTGTTGCGGCGCGCCAAACCCGATCTGGTGCTGACGTCTCAGACCTTGCCGGATGGCACCGCGACGGATGTCAAAAGGTTGGTTCAGGCTGATCCGGACCTGATCGGGGTGCCGGTGGTGGCGATCGCGCCGCAAAACGACAAGGTCGCCCGGTTGCAAGCCTTGGCGGATGGGTTGGACGATGTTCTGGTGCACCCGTTCAAAGACACATTCCTGTTGGCAAGAGTGCGCAGCCTGTTGCGTGCTCGGGCCGAAACACAGGATCTGCACGTCGAATCCGGTTCGCACCCCATGGGCTTTGCTGAGCCCGGCACTGCCCCCTTCATGCCCCCCAAAGCGGCGCGCGTGGCCATTCTGACGCAATCAGCACGGACCGGAACGTTGTGGCAGAACGCCCTGTCGAAACGCACGCGGCACAGCTTGTCGACGCACACATCAACAAACCTGCACGGCGTTTTGTCCGGGCCGGTGCCGGACGCGATCATCTTTGAAATCAGCGCAAACCCCTCGGGCCTGAACCTGTTGGCCGATCTGAAATCCCGCAGCACCACCCGGCATACGGTTCTGATCGGGGTTCTCGGGGAAGAGAATGCCGCGCTGGCGTCAGAGGCGCTGGACCGGGGCGCCGACGCGATCTGCATGGACGGGTTCTGCGCGGAAGAAGCGCTGTTGCGTCTGGACAGCCAGATCAAGCGCAAGACGCGGCTGGACCAGATGCGTGCCTCGCTACGACGTGGGCTGGTCGAGTCTTGGGTGGACCCTCTGACCGGGTTGCACAATCGCCGCTATGCGATGCGTGCAATGGATCAGATCGCCCATCAGTCCAGCCGCACCGGAAAGGGTTTTGCGGTGATGCTGGCCGATCTGGACCACTTCAAGGCCATCAACGACAAGTTTGGCCATACCGGAGGGGATTTGGTTCTGACCGAGGCGGCCAAACGGTTGAAGCAGGCCGTCGGTTCGGCCGGTTTCATTGCCCGGATCGGCGGAGAGGAGTTCATGATCGGCCTGTCAGAAACCACGCAGGCCCAGGC
Source organism: Ruegeria sp. AB10 (assembly GCF_056542745.1). NCBI lineage: Bacteria > Pseudomonadati > Pseudomonadota > Alphaproteobacteria > Rhodobacterales > Roseobacteraceae > Ruegeria > Ruegeria sp. AB10. Next base: position 637,836 of record NZ_JBQGAI010000001.1, read on the forward strand.
CCTTAAACTGGCCCGCAGCCTGTGTGACTGCATCCGCCAGGAACCTTTCTACCTGCCGGACACCCCTGCCCCCATCCCGGTTACGATCAGCATCGGGCTGATCGCAACCCATGCCAAGGTGACCTCGCCGTCGCATCAGCCTGCGGGGCTGGAGGGATTGATCAAATCGGCCGACATCGCGCTATACGCCGCCAAAACAGCCGGGCGCGATCAGGTTCGGGTCCGGCAAAGCGCGGCCTAACGTGGTCAGTCCTTGTGCTTACGCCCGTGACGTTTGCGCTGCACCACCTCTTGCAGCCGGTCCGCGTAGACCTGACGTTCGGCATCCGTCATCGCGGTGACCCGCACCAGCCATTCCTCCTGCAATGCGCCTTGCAACTCGGCCATGGCCTGCGCCTGTTGCTGCAGCAAAGCCTGCACAACCGATGGGTCAAATGGCTCTGCCCGCAAGGCGGCCTCCAGCGCAGCAAAATCCTGAGACCGGAGTTTCGCCCCTTTGACATGCCGCTCGGACAGTTCTCCGCGCAGGGCTTTCCGATCCTCTTTCGGCAGCGCCCGATAGATCGCGGGTCCAAACCCGGGAGGCGGCTTGCCGCGATCCCCGCCCTTGACGCGGTAAATCGTGCCCAGGGCAACCCCGACGATCAACAGGTTCAGCGCCAGCGACACGGTCAGCAGAACCGTTACCCACCGTCTTTTGGGCTTGGCATTATCGCTCATTCGGCATCCTCCAGAAATGTTGTGTCCAGGCCAAGATCAGCGACCACAAAGCTGGTCTCCTGCGGGTAGATTATCGTCGCGGGGTCGGGCAGAAACTCTGGCGCTGACAGTCCGATCCAGACACCCGCCGCGCTGGCCGCAACTAGACCGCCCATGCTCTGCCAACCACCGATCCCGTCCAGTATCCGCGCCCAGACCGGGCGCGACTGTACAGCGGGTTTCAGCCGATCGAGACGCACCGTTTCAGCATCCGTCAGGATACGGACCGCCAGATCATCGGGTAATTCGGGTCGGGTCTGCCGTGCTTGGGCAAACAACTGGTCAAGTTCCGTGTCGTTCTCAGCCATCTTCGTACCCCAGTTCATCTTGCCGCCCGGCCAGTATCGCGGCCAAGGCGCGTTTTCCGCGCGCGGTCAGACTTTCCACCGCTTCCGTCGAAACACCCATGATCCCGGCGATTTCCGGGTTGGGTAACTCCTCGATATGCCGCAAGATCACCGCCTGCCTCTGGCGGTCCGGCAATTGCGATAACGCTGCCTGCAAGGCGTCCTTGCGCGCCGCGTCCTGCATCCGATCCGCTGCACTGAGGTCGCCGTCCTCGGGTTCCGGCACATCGTCCAGACGGTCCGGCCGTTTCTTGCGCTGTATGTCCACACACAGGTTCAGCGTTACACGGTACAGCCAGGTTGACACCTTGGCCTGCCCGGACACCCAGTTCGGTGCCATCTGCCACAGCCGCATCATCGCATCCTGCGTCACGTCTTCCGCCTCGGCCCGGTTGCTCAGCATCCGCATAGCCACCGACAAACACCGCGGTGCCAGCCGATCCGTCAACGCGCGTGCGGCTGCGGCATCGCCCTTGGCGAACTGCCGCAGCAACGCATCGTCCGACGTGTCCGCGGCGCACGGCGCGCCACGAACTTCGTGCAGGGGGGAGGTCAGATCCTCCATCCTTCATCAATTGTCGTCAGAGCCCGCCTTGCCGTGCTTCTTGTGCTTCCGGCCCATCCGCTCTTTTGCATCGGCATATTCCTGTTCCGAAATCGTTCCGCTGTTATCCGCGTCGATACGGTCAAACATCTTGCCAGCGCGGCGCGGTTTGGGCAACTCGTCCTCGCTCAGAAAACCGTCCTGGTTGGCGTCGTGTCTTTCGAACATCTTGGTCACGCGGTCATCGGCTTTCTTTTGCGCCGCAGCCTGCATTTCCTCGACGCTCAACTGACCATCGCCATTCGTGTCGGCCTCGGTGAATCGTTGCGCCCGGTGGGCCTCCATCTCTTCCTGGGTCAGTTGGCCATCACCATTGGCGTCCAGTTCCTGAAAGCTCGCGGGTACGCGATCCTTCGGCCCTGCCGCCAGAACCGAGGTGCCTGTGACTGCAACGGCCGAGATCAGGATGGCCGGAATGAATTTCGCGCTTTTCATATCGTTTTCCCTTTGCTTTGCGGCCCCATCGCCGCTGCTCACATATGTTCAAACGGGTCGGCGCGCGGGTTCCGTCGCAAAAATCAGATTTTTTTTGACAGCCAGTTACAGCCGACCTAAGTCACAAAGCGCCGCACCCCCCTTTTCTGCGGGACAAAACAAGCGCATTATCCTGCGCATTCGAACGCGCGAGTTTCAAAATGACAGATCAGACGATCGACACCACTACCGAGGATGACCGCCCCACACGGCCCGCATTGATCAAGGGCTTTCGTGGCCGTTGCCCGAAATGCGGCGAAGGCAAGCTGCTACGCGGCTACCTGAAGGTCAACGATAGCTGCAGCAATTGCGGGCAGGAGCTGTTTCACCACCGCGCGGATGACGGCCCGGCCTATCTGACCATTCTGCTGGTCGGTCACCTGCTGGCTCCGGCGCTGCACGTGACCTATGTCGAGTTCCGCCCCGAACCCATGACCATGTTCCTGATCTTTGCCATCGGATGCACTGCGCTGTCGCTGTTCCTGCTGCCCCGGCTGAAAGGCGCTGTGGTCGCCTATCAATGGGCGCGCCGGATGCACGGGTTTGAAAAAGCGTAATGACCCGCGTGGACAGGTCGATCAGCGGATGACAGAAGACAAGTCAGCGATACGGAACGCGGCGACGGTCATCGTCCTGCGGGACCGCTTGACCGAACCATCGATCCTGATGGGGCAGCGCGGCGCAAAAGCCGTCTTCATGCCCAACAAGTTCGTGTTTCCCGGTGGAGCGGTTGATGCGGCGGATAGAGACATTCCGCTGGCGGCCTCTATGCCCGCACTCTGCCGCGAACGGTTGGACGAAAAATCCGAACCGGGGCTGCAGACTGCGCTGGCCGCGGCGGCGATCCGCGAGCTGTGGGAAGAAACCGGGTTGATACTCGGTGAGCCCGGCAGTTGGAACGACGCGGTGCCCGAGGATTGGCAGGGCTTTGCCTCCATGGGCTTCCGCCCCTCGGCTGACGCCCTGCAATTCGTGTTCCGGGCGGTGACACCGCCGGGCCGCCCCCGCCGCTTCGACGCGCGGTTCTTTCTGGTCGATGCCCACGCGATTCAGGGCGATCTGGACGATTTCAGCCGCGCCTCGGATGAGTTATCCCACCTGCAATGGGTTCCGCTCGACCGCGCGCGCGATCTGGACCTGCCGTTCATCACCGAGGTGGTCCTGGCCGAAATCGCGGCCCGGGTTTCAAACCCCGAGCCGCCTGCGACCGTGCCCCTCTACCTGCATACCGAGGAACAGAGCCTGTTCCTGCAGCTCAAAGGCTATCCGATGCCTGACGCGGATTAGGCGTCACTTCATCCGGCTGATCACCGTGGTCACTTCGGGCTTTTTACCGATCTCGGCTTTCGCCGTCTGACGTACGATGCGGCGCATGGCTTCTTCCAGCTTGTCATCGTCGCGCAGGGTTTTGGCATCGGCGCGCATCAGGAACTGGTTCAGATCCTCTTCCAGCACCTCGACCAGCGCGGCCTTCGAGGTTCCGATTTCGGGCAGGCCCATCGTGTCGCACCACGGCTCACCCAGGGGTTCGTCCTCTTCATCCAGAATGACCGTCACCGTCACATGCCCGTTCAGAGCCATGCGGATACGATCGCGCACGATCCCGTCCAGCGCACCGACCTTGACGGTGCCGTCCAGATAGGTGCGGCCGGTTTCGATATAGTCGGCCACCTTGGGTTCATTGCCGGTCAGGTCCAGCATCGTGCCGTTCACGGCCAGAATGCCAGTGCGTCCGCCAGTTTCTGCCAGTTTGGCATGTTCGCGCAGATGACGGTGTTCGCCATGCATCGGGATCACCATCTGCGGGTCGATCAGTGCGTGCACCCTTTCAAGATCGGGGCGGTTGGCGTGGCCGGACACGTGGTACAGACCCGAGCTGTCATCCACCACGTCAACGCCCTTTTCGCTAAGCTGGTTGATGATGAAGATCACGCCGCGTTCGTTGCCGGGGATGGTCTTGGATGAAAACAGGAACAAGTCGCCCTCTTTCAGCTCGATCCCGCGATACTTGCCACGCGCCAGTTGCGCGCTGGCGGCGCGGCGTTCACCCTGGCTGCCGGTCACGATCAGCATCAGGTTTTGGCGCGGCAGGTCCACCGCCTCTTCGGCGCTGACGACCTTGGGGAAATCCGACAGGATGCCGGTTTCAGTGGCCGCTTCGATCATCCGACGCATGGCACGGCCCAGCAACACGACCGAGCGTCCGGCCCGCGCACCCGCCTCGGCCAGCGTTTTCACCCGCGCCACGTTCGAGGCAAAGGTGGTCGCAACCACCATGCCTTCGGCGCTTTCCACCAGCTTGGTGATCTCGGGGCCAACTTCAGATTCCGAGCGGCCCGCATGGGGCGAGAACACATTGGTGCTGTCACAGACCAGCGCCTTGACGCCAGATTTGGCAACCTCAGCCCACAGATCGGGGTCAAACGGTTCACCGACCACGGGCTGTGTATCCAGCTTGAAATCCCCGGAATGCACGATCCGGCCTTCGGGCGTGTCGATCACCAGCGCGGCGCTTTCGGGAATGGAGTGCGAAACCGGCAGGAACCCGACCTTGAACGGACCAACCACAATCTGCTCAGGCCAGGCCGAGGCCGTTTGCACAGCATCTTCGGGATGGCCGTGTTCCTCCATCTTGCGGCGCGCTATATTGGCTGTGAACGCGCGCGCATAAACCGGCGCGCCCAGTGCTTCATAGCAATGCGCAACCGCGCCCACGTGATCCTCATGCGCGTGGGTGACGAACACGGCATCCAGCCGGTCGGCACGTTCCTGCAGCCACGAGATATCCGCATGGATCAGATCAACCCCCGGCGTCGTGTCCATGTCCGGAAAGGTCACCCCCAGATCGACGAGGATCAGCCGCTCTTGCCCCGGTTTGCCATAGCCATAGACATAGGCGTTCATGCCAATTTCGCCGGCACCGCCCAGCGGCAGATAGATCAGTCGTTCACTGCTCATGTCGAGCCATTATCCTTGTTGTAGCGATGGATCACGGTCAGACCGTGCATCGTCAGATCGTCTTCGATCGCGTCAAACCCGACATCCGCCTGATCGAACAAAGGCGCAAGCCCGCCGGTGCCGACCACTTTCATCGGCATCCCGTATTCCTCTTTGATCCGGGCAATCAGCCCCTCGATCAAGCCGGAATAGCCCCAATACACGCCAGACTGAATGCAGCCAACCGTATTTGTACCAATCACCTTTTCAGGCCGGGTGATGTCGATATGCGGCAAGGCCGCCGCCCCCTGGTGCAGCGCCTCAAGGCTGAGGTTCACGCCGGGCGCAATGATGCCGCCGAGATAGGCCCCGTCCGACGCGACCACGTCAAAGTTGGTGGCGGTGCCAAAATCGACAACCACCACGTCGCCGCCGTGACGGTCAAACGCGCCAACCGCATTGGCCAGACGGTCGGGTCCGGGTATCGTGCCCTCGTCGATGCGCGGTGCCACGGGCAGCAGGCATTCCGGCTTGCCCACAACCAGCGGGCGGCAGCCAAAGAAACGATCGGCAAAGATGCGCAGGTTGAAAACCACGCGCGGCACGGTCGAGGCGATCACCACATCGGTGATGTCCGCGTCGATCCCATAGTGTTTTACCAGCGTCGAATACCAGGTGAAATAGGCGTCCGCCGTGCGGGAATGGTGGGTCGAGGTGCGCAGGGTGCACAGAAACTTCTCGCCATCCCAGATCGAGAAAACGGTGTTGGTGTTGCCGCAGTCAATCGCCAGAAGCATCTGCGTCTCCTTCAGAAAAACACATCCGCCGCCGGAATGCTGACGCGGCCCTTGGCGGTCTTTAGGACAAGGTTGCCGTTCGAGTCCACGGTTTCAAAGGTTCCCACCGTTTCCGAGGTCGAGGTGCGTGCGGTGATCACCTCGCCCAACTTGGCGGCGCGGGACAGCCAGGCGGTGCGGATCGGTTCGAACCCGTAGGTCGCGAACTGGGTTTCATACCGCGCATAGGCCGAGGCCAGTTCGGTCAGAAAATCCTCAGGGATAACAGCAGCACCGGTCTCTGACAGCAACGAGACGGGACGAACGGCGCTTTGTTCGACGGCATAGGCCGGGGGCGCCTCAGAGAGGTTCACTCCGATGCCGATGGCCAGATGAGACAGCTCACGCCCCTGTCCAGTGCTTTCCAGCAGGATACCCGCCAGCTTGCCGCCGTTCAGCAGCACGTCATTGGGCCATTTCAATGACAGCCCTGCCGCCCGGCCAGTCACCGCAACACAAGCGTCGAACAAAGCCAGCGCTGCCACAAAGCTGCGCAACGCAGCCTGTTCCGGATTACCCTGCGGGCGCATCAACAAGGTCGCTGCCAGATTGCCTTTGGGGTTGGCCCAGGTGCGGCCCCGCCGCCCGCGTGCAGCGGTCTGGTGATGCGCCATGATCCAGACCGGACCCGGCGCCGTTGGGGCAAGCCGGGCAGCCTCGTTCAGGGTGCTGTCGACCTCCTGCACGATGTGCAGGCCGTATCCTTGTGGCCAATCGGTCATGGCAAAAAGGCCCGGTCCGTTGACCGAGCCTCCTGCAATTGGATGTCTGACACGTCAGTTGACAAGCGTTGCCGCCGCAGCCGCTGCCGCGCCTTCAATTCCGAACTGATAGAACACACCTACCAGCATCAGCGCAGCTGAGCCCATAAGCGCCACCCACAGAACTGGAGTGGACCGTGTTTCGATTGGATCTTCGTTCTCTTCCCCGAAATACATGTAGAACACGATCCGCAGGTAATAGAACGCACCGATCACGGACGCGATGGCCGAGACGATGACCAGCCCGGTCAGCCCTGCACTGATGCCCGCCTGCCAGACGCCGAACTTGGCGAAAAAACCCAGCATCGGCGGCACGCCCGCAAGGCTGAACATCAGGATCAGCACGGCCAGAGCCTTGCCGGGATCGCGCTTGGAATACTGACGCAGCGCATCGATATCAGTGACGGGTTTGCCATCACGCTCCATCATCAGAATGAAGGCAAAGGTGCCGATATTCATGGTCACGTAGATCGCCAGATACATCAGCATCGCCTTGATGCCCATTTCCGTACCTGCCGCCAGACCGATCAGCGCATAGCCCATATGGGCAATCGACGAGAACGCCATCAGCCGCTTGATGTTACGCTGCCCAATCGCGGCAACTGCACCCAGCAGCATCGACAGGACAGACAGCAGCACGATCACCTGCTGCCAATCCTTGACCACGCCGCCAAAGGCGTCGTGCATCAGACGGGCAAACAGCGCCATCGCCGCCACTTTCGGCGCGGTGGCAAAGAAGGCGGTGATCGGCGTGGGCGAGCCTTCGTACACGTCCGGTGTCCACATGTGGAACGGCACGGCCGAGACCTTGAAGGCCAGGCCCGAGATCAGGAAGATCAGGCCGAACAGCAGGCCGACCGAGATGTCGCCGTGATGAACGGTCTGGATGATGCCCGAGAACAGGGTGGTTCCAGTAAAGCCATAGACCAGCGACGCGCCATACAGCAGCAGGCCCGAGCTGAGCGCGCCAAGCACGAAATACTTCAGACCCGCTTCGGTCGACTTCGCGCTGTCGCGGCGCAGGGCGGCCACGACGTAAAGGGAAAGCGACTGCAGCTCCAGCCCCATATACAGGGACATCAGGTCGCCGGCGCTGACCATCATCATCATGCCCACAGCGGCCAAGGCCACCAGCAGCGGGTATTCGAACCGCAGCAACCCGCGGCGCGACATGTAATCCTGGCTCATCACCAGAACAGCGGCGGCGGACAGCAGGACCGCAACCTTGGCAAAACGCGAGAACCCGTCGTCGATGAACATGCCGTTGAAGGCCACGTTGACGCCATCGCCATTGGTGGCAATCCAAATGGCCAGCAGCGCCATCAGGCCGGCCGTTGACCAAACCAGAACTGGCGCCAGCGCGTCTTTCGCAGTGTAGACAGCCCCGATCAGAGCGGCCATCGCATATACGGCCAGAACGATCTCTGGCAGGATTATTGTCAGATCAGCCTGGATCATGTCTCCAAAGCCTCCTTAATGCGATGCGGCCGACTGGGTCACGGCCTCAGCCGCGGCCAGTGCCGTGTCATAGTTCGAAATCAGGGCGGCGGTCGAGTGGCCGATCACATCGGTCACCAGCGACGGGTAAACGCCCAGCAGGATCGTCATCACGATCAGCGGCGCAAAGATCAGCCGCTCGCGCGAGCTCATGTCCGTCATCGCCTTGAGGCTTTCCTTGATCAGGTCGCCAAAGACCACGCGGCGGTATAGCCACAGCGCGTAAGCCGCCGAGAAGATCACACCGGTCGCCGCGACTGCGGTTACCCAGGTGTTGACCTGGAACGCGCCCATCAGGGTCAGGAACTCACCGATAAAGCCAGAAGTGCCCGGCAGGCCGACATTGGCCATGGTGAACAGCATGAAGACCAGCGCATAGGCGGGCATGCGGATGACCAGGCCTCCGTAAGCGTCGATGTCGCGGGTGTGCATCCGGTCATAGATCACACCGACACACAGGAACAGCGCCGCCGAGATAAACCCGTGGCTGAGCATCTGAAAGATCGCGCCGTCGATACCCTGCTGGTTCGCCGCAAAGATGCCCATGGTCACAAAACCCATATGCGCGACCGAGGAATAGGCGATCAGCTTTTTCATATCCTCCTGCACCAGCGCCACCAGCGAGGTGTAGACTACGGCGATGGCCGACATCCAAAGCACCAGATCGGTCATCACCGCCGAGCCGACAGGGAACATCGGCAAGCTGAACCGCAGGAAGCCATAGCCGCCCATCTTCAGCAGGATCGCCGCCAGCACGACCGAGCCCGCCGTCGGCGCTTGCACGTGCGCGTCTGGCAACCAGGTGTGCACCGGCCACATCGGCATTTTCACCGCGAACGAGGCGAAGAAGGCCAAGAACATCAGTGTCTGCATGCCGCCAACGACATAGACGCCAAGAACGCTGAAGCTTTCCGACGAGAACTGATGGCTCATCAACGCCTCGATATCCGTGGTGCCTGCATCCGCATACATCGCCACCATCGCCACCAGCATCAGCACCGAGCCGAGGAAGGTATAGAGGAAGAACTTGAAGCTGGCGTAGATGCGATCCTTGCCACCCCAGATGCCGATGATCAGGAACATCGGGATCAGGCCCGCCTCGAAGAACAGGTAGAACAGCACCAGATCCAGCGCCATGAACACGCCCAGCATCAGCGTTTCCAAGAGCAGGAAGGCGATCATGTATTCCTTGACGCGATCGGTGACCTGCCAGCTGGCCAGAATCGTCAGCGGCATGATGAAGGTGGTCAGCAGCACGAACAGAACGCTGATGCCATCCACACCCATCTTGTATTTCAAACCCAGCAACCACTCACCCTCTTCCACCATCTGAAAGCCGGTGTTGGAGGGGTCGAAGCCCGTATAGATGCCGATCGAGACCAGGAAGGTCACCGTGGTCGCCACCAGCGCAACCCATTTCGCATTGCGCTGCGCAGCCACATCATCGCCATGCAGGAACAGGGCCAGAATGCCTGCCGCCACTGCGGGGATGAAGGTGACGATGGAGAGGATATTATCCATTAGTGTGCGCCTCCGCCGATCGACATCCAGGTGACCAGGGCGGCAATGCCCAGAACCATCCAGAAGGCGTAAGTAAAGATGTAGCCCGTCTGCGCCTTGCCTGCGAGGCGGGTGAAGAAGGGAACAACGCCCATGGCGACACCGTTCAGGAAGCCGTCGATGGTGTTACCATCGCCGCGTTTCCACAGGAACCGGCCAAGCGCCACGGTGGGTTTGACGAAGATCGCATCGTAGATTTCGTCAAAGTACCACTTGTTCAGCAGGAACAGGTACAGCGGTCGCTGGTTCTGAGCCAGACGCCCCGGCAGCGACGGGTTCACGATATAGAACCAGTAGGCCATGACAAAACCCAGCACCATCGCAACAAAGGGCGAAACCTTGACCCATTTTGGGGCCGCGTGCGCGTCGTCCAGAATGTGGTTCTCCGGCCCGATATAAAGCGCACCTTCGCCCGGCTTGCCCGCAAAGGCATAGTGGTGATCCCCACCATGCGCAGCCTCGTCGCCGTGGTCAGCCTCACCATACGCGGCCTCATCCTCGTGGCCGTCATCCGCATGAGTATCCGACGCGTGGTCGTCCTCGGCATGAGACGTATCGGCATGCGCATCCGCCTGACCGTGATCGCCAGCTTCGGCGTGCTCGGACGCTTCGGCCACCGGAATGCCATAGAACTTGCCGACCTTGTCCGCGTGACCAAAGAAGTTGCCGTACCAGATCATGCCGGCAAAGACCGCACCCAAAGACAGCACACCCAAAGGCACCAGCATGCTCAACGGGCTTTCATGCGCGTGATCATGCGTATGCTGATCGCCTCGCGGCGTACCGTAGAAGGTCAGGAAGATCAGACGCCAGCTGTAGAACGAAGTGAACGCAGCCGCGACCACCAACAGCCAGAAGCCATAGGCCGAACCGCCTGCATAGGCACTCTCGATGATGGCATCCTTGGACAGGAACCCGGCGAACCCGATGGTCGTCAGCGGAATACCCACACCGGTGATGGCCAGCGTCCCGATCATCATCGCCCAGAAGGTATAGGGAATTTTCTTCCGCAGACCACCGTATTCGGTCATCTCCTGCTCGTGATGCATAGCGTGGATCACCGAACCGGCGCCAAGGAACAGCAGGGCCTTGAAGAACGCGTGCGTGAACAGGTGGAACATCGCGGCCGAATACATGCCAACACCTGCCGCCACGAACATGTAGCCCAGCTGCGAACAGGTCGAATAGGCGATGACGCGTTTGATGTCGGTTTGAACCAGACCCACCGTTGCGGCAAAGAACGCGGTCGAGGCACCCAGCACGGTGATAAAACCGGTCGCACCCGGTGCGAACTCCATCAGCGGCGACATACGGCAGACCAAGAATACACCGGCGGTCACCATGGTCGCGGCGTGGATCAGCGCCGACACAGGCGTCGGGCCTTCCATCGCGTCCGGCAGCCATGTGTGCAGGATCAACTGCGCCGATTTACCCATCGCGCCGATGAACAGCAGCACACAGATCACCTCGATTGCGGTCCACTCACCCCACAGGAAGTGCAGCTGTGTTTCCGCCAGCTCCGGCGCCGACGCAAAGATGTCCGAGAAGTTGATGCTATCGGTCAGGAAGAACAGCGCAAAGATGCCCAAAGCAAAGCCAAAGTCACCGACGCGGTTGACGATAAACGCCTTCATCGCCGCCGCATTGGCCGAGGGCTTGCGATAGTAGAACCCGATCAGCAGGTAGGACGCGACACCCACACCTTCCCAGCCAAAGAACATCTGCACTAGGTTATCCGCCGTCACCAGCATCAACATGGCGAAGGTGAAGAAGGACAGATAGGCAAAGAAGCGCGGCTTGTAGCTTTCGCCTTCACGCCACTGCGGATCGTGATCCATGTAGCCGAAGGAATAGAGGTGCACGAGCGACGAGACGGTCGTCACCACGATCAGCATGATCGCGGTCAGCCGGTCCAGCCGCACGGCCCAGCTTGTCGACAGCGAGCCGCTCTCGATCCAACGCATGACCTCGATCTGTTGCGTCACCCCGTCAAAGGTAAAGAACACGATCCACGACAGCAGACAGGCCAGAAACAGCAGGCCGGTGGCGGTCCACATGGCGGCTTTCTCGCCAATGAAGCGCCAGCCAAAGCCGCAGATCAGTGCGCCCACCAGCGGGGCAAAGAGGATGGTGGTTTCCATGTTCCCTTACCCCTTCATCATGTTGACGTCTTCAACCGCGATGGTGCCGCGGTTGCGGAAGAAGCAGACCAGAATGGCCAGACCAATCGCCGCCTCGGCCGCCGCAACGGTCAGCACGAACAGCGTGAACACCTGCCCGACCAGATCGCCTAGGAAACTGGAGAACGCCACAAGGTTGATATTCACCGCCAGCAGCATCAGTTCGATGCTCATCAGCAGGATGATGACGTTCTTGCGGTTCAGGAAGAGACCGAAGATGCCGATGACGAACAGCGTCGCCGCGACCGTAAGATAATGTTCAAGTCCGATCATAGCTTCGCTCCTGGCGAGTCGGGGTAGTAGAGTTTGCAGCCGCAAAGAGGATCAAAACGATCCTTTTTGGGTACCTTTTTGCCGAGGTCATCCAACAATAGTGGTTCTAGGTTTTCGTCGATGGTGACCTGATCTGAATACGCCGACAAATGGGTTTTCAACTCAGCAATAGTTGAGCCCTCTGTGAGCGAAAACGGGCCGTTGGGCTCCAACAAGGAAACGGGTTCTCGTCCAACTAAGTTGCACGCTGAGTCCAACTTCTCGATTGACCATTCTTCAAAACTGAAAACGCGAATTACTTCACGCGAAGCGCAGTCTCCGACGATCACGTCGATGACTTGGCCTTCGCCATGGTCAATCACTTGGTAAAAACGTGACCCGCCAAGAGCCATTGCCGCCCCAGTCTTTACGCGGTCCCGTATTCCAACATTCGACATTTCGCAGCGTTGACCAATTACAACAGGTTCACTTGAAGCTCGAGCTTGGCGGTTCTCTTTCCGTTTCTCGGCATTGGAAGGTTCCACGATCGAACAGGCCTCAGATACCTGTGCGCTAAGTAAAGCACACCCGACCAGTACAGCCCAGAATGTGGTTAAAGATAACCTCACAACCCCTGCCCCGGTTTCACGTCCTTCAACTCCATCGCTTTGGCCGGGTCGCGCATCATCTGGCCGACGATGTCCTGACGCTTGATGTCTTTGCGATGGCGCAGGGTCAGCACGATGGCACCGATCATGGCCACCAGCAGGATCAGGCCCGCCAGTTGGAACAGAAGGAAGTATTGATCATAAAGAATGACGCCGAGCGCCTCGGTGTTGTGGCGGTCCGCCGGAACCGGCTGCGCCAGATTGGCCGCCGCACCCTGCGCGCTGTCCCATGCGCCGAAGGCCATGACGAACTGCATCAGGATGACCAGACCGATCAGCAGGGCCAGCGGCATATAGCGCGCCATCTCGGCCTTGAGCTCGGCAAAATCCACGTCCAGCATCATCACAACAAACAGGAACAGAACCGCGACCGCACCGACATAGACGATGATCAGCAGCATCGCCACGAACTCGGCCCCCAGCAACACGAACAGCCCTGCCGAGGACAGGAACGCCAAAATCAGCCACAGTACCGAGTGCACCGGCTGGCGGCTGATCACCGTGAAAAGCCCGCCGGTGATGGCGCTGATGGCAAACAGATAGAAGGCAAAGACGGTCATTGATCCTCATCCTCGTTGTCGCCCATGACCTCTTGCGCCAGATCCAGCGCGCGGGTCATGGCCGGGATGCCGGCAAAGACCGACATCTGACCGATCGTTTCCACGATCTCTTGTTTCTTGGCGCCAGCTTCCAGCGCATGACGCACGGTCTGGCGCACCGCTGCATCCGCCTGAGCACCCTGACAGGTCAGCCCGGCCAGCGTCAGCAACAGGCGCGTCTTGGCATCCAGCCCATCCTTGTTGACGGTGTTGCCGAACATCATCTCCATGACCTCTTTCGGCATGGTCGGCCACAGCGCCTCGAACCCTTTGGGCGAGAAGCTTTCCATCGCCGGGTTCATCGCCTTGGCCATGTCCTGAGCCTGCTTCATCATCAGCTCGAACGGATTTGTCGGGCTGTCAGTCATCGGTATGGTGCGTCCATTTCCAGATTACGGGCAATCTCGGCTTCCCAGCGTTCGCCGTTATCCAGCAGTTTCTGCTTGTCGTAGAACAGCTCTTCGCGGGTTTCGGTGGCGAATTCGAAGTTGGGGCCTTCGACGATGGCATCGACCGGGCAAGCCTCTTGGCAGAAACCGCAATAGATGCACTTGGTCATGTCGATGTCATAACGCGTGGTGCGGCGGCTGCCGTCTTCGCGCGGTTCGGCGTCGATGGTGATGGCCTGCGCAGGGCAAACCGCCTCGCACAGTTTGCAGGCGATGCAGCGTTCCTCACCGTTCGGATACCGGCGCAGGGCATGTTCGCCCCGGAAACGCGGCGACAGCGGGCCCTTTTCATGCGGATAGTTGATGGTGGCCTTGGGGGCGAAGAAGTACTTCATTCCCAGTTTAAAGCCGACCCAGAAGTCCTGCAGAAGAAAGTACTTGGCGGCGCGGGTATAGTCGATTTGCGTCATGATCAGCCTCCTACGCTCCACCGGGCGAAGATGCCCCAGAACCATTCGAATTTCGCTGCAAAGGCCACGAACACCACCCAAGCCAAAGAGAACGGCAGGAACACTTTCCAACCCAGCCGCATCAGCTGGTCATAGCGGTAGCGGGGCGTGATCGCCTTGACCATCGAGAAGATGAAGAAGAAGAACGCCATCTTGGCGACCATCCACAGTACCCCATCCGGCAGACCCGGAATCGGGGACAGCCAGCCGCCGAAGAACAGCAGCGAAATCAGGGCGCACATCAGGAAGATCGCGATATATTCGCCGGCCATGAACAGCAGGAACATCGTGGCGGAGTATTCCACCTGATACCCGGCCACCAGTTCCGATTCCGCCTCGGGCAGGTCGAAGGGAGGCCGGTTGGTTTCGGCCAGCGCCGAGATGAAGAACAGGAAGACCATCGGGAAATGCGGCAGCCAGTACCAGCCAAAGAAGCCATAGCCGGTATCCTGCGCGCCCACGATCGAGCCAAAATTCATTGATCCAGTCGAGATGATCACACCGATGATGATCAGACCAATGGACACTTCGTATGAGATCATCTGCGCCGCAGACCGCAGAGACCCAAGGAACGGGTACTTCGAGTTCGATGCCCAACCGCCCATAATCACGCCATAAACCTCAAGCGAGGACACGGCAAAAACATACAGAATCGCCACGTTCAGGTCTGACAGAACCCAGCCGTCGTTGAACGGGATCACCGCCCAGGCGATCAGCGACAGAACAAAGCTGGTCATCGGGGCCAAAATGAACACGGCGCGATCTGCCCCGGCGGGGATCACGACCTCTTTCACGACGTATTTCAGCGCGTCGGCCACCGATTGCAGAATGCCATAGACGCCAACCACGTTGGGTCCGCGACGCATCTGAACAGCCGCCCAGATCTTGCGGTCGCCATAGACAAGGAACAACAGCGAGATCATCACGAACGCAACAACAGCAAGCACTTGCGCCAGAATGATGATGGCTATTCCGCCTGGGGTGTTAAAGAATTCAGCCATTGGTCCTCACACCGTGGGTATTCCGTTTTCCGCGAGCGATGCAAAGGCCATGTGCCTGCGCAAACTGCGGCTGGGTCGGCGCGTTGGTGTAAACAGCATCTGCCGCCATTGCGCCACCCTTAATCTTGGGTTTCACACACAAATCAGGCGCGGCGTACTGCCACCCGGCAGTCGCGCTTGAATGTGATATGAAACAGGTTTGGTTCATTCCGCTGCGATCTTCTCGGATTTGCGGGCCTGTGCCTGCGCCGAAAGCTCGGCCATCAACTGCGAAGCCCGTGCGATCGGGTTGGTCAGGTAGAAATCCTTGACCGCCAAACGGAAGGTTGCTTTGCCCAGAGGGCCTGCATCCAGCGCTTGAACCTCGTTCTCGGCCACTTCGTCGATACGGGCCAGATGCGGAACCGCTTCGATCAGCGCGGTGCGCAGTTGCGCCAGCGAGTCGAAAGGCAGCGTTGCACCCAGCTCGGCTGACAGGGCACGCAGAATGGCCCAGTTTTCCTTGGCCTCACCCGGTGCAAACCCGGCGCGCATCGCCAGTTGCGGGCGGCCTTCGGTATTCGCGAACAGGCCGTTTTCCTCGGTATAGGCCGCGCCCGGCAGGATCACGTCGGCGCGGTGCGCGCCCCGGTCACCATGGCTGCCCTGATAGATCACAAAGGCACCGTCACCGATTTCGACCTCATCCGCGCCGAGGTTATAGATGACATCGGCCGCACTGACCGCATCCATGCCGCCTTCGTTGGTGGCATCCACATCCATTGCGCCGACACGCGAAGCGGCGGTGTGCAGGACAATCAGACCACTTTCTGTATTGGTTGCAATGGCTTGCGCAGCGGCCAGAACGGCAGCGCCGTCCGCCTCTTGCAATGCGCCCTGCCCGACGATGACCAACGAGCGCTTGCCCTTGATTGCATCATCGCCGCCCATGTCGACGACTTTCTGAAGCGCCGCGCGGTCGTCACCCATGTGGTGATACTCATAAGTCAGGTCCACCGCCGGACCGACCAGAGCCACTTCGGCCCCATGCGCCCAAGCCTTGCGGATACGGGCGTTCAGTACCGGAGCCTCGTCACGCGGGTTGGTTCCGATCAGCAGAATGCGCTCGGCGCTGTCGATGTCCTCAATGGCTGCGGTCCCGACATAGGCACCCCGATTGCCCGCAGGCAGCTTGGCGCCATCGGTACGGCATTCGACAACACCGCCCTGCCCTTCGATCATCTGCTTCAGCGCAAAGACCGCCTCGACCGGGGCCAGATCACCGACGATCCCCGCTGGTTTCTCGGCACCTTTCAGCGCCTCGGCGGCCTTCGTCAGCGCCTCGGGCCACGTAGCCGGGCGCAGTTTGCCGTTTTCGCGCACGTAAGGCTTGTCCAGTCGCTGACGGCGCAGGCCGTCCCAGACAAAGCGGGTCTTGTCGCTGATCCATTCCTCGTTCACGCCGTCATGGTTCCGCGGCAGGAAGCGCATCACTTCACGGCCCTTGGTATCCACGCGGATGTTCGAGCCCAGAGCATCCATCACATCGATGCTCTCGGTCTTGGTCAGTTCCCACGGGCGCGCGGTAAAGGCGTAGGGCTTCGAGGTCAGCGCGCCAACCGGGCACAGGTCGATGATGTTGCCCTGCATGTTCGAATCGAGCGTCTGGTTCAGATACGAGGTGATCTCGGCATCCTCGCCCCGCCCGGTCTGACCCATCTGGGAGATCCCGGCGACCTCGGTGGTAAAGCGCACACAACGGGTACAGCTGATGCAACGGGTCATCGCGGTTCCGACCAGCGGCCCCAGATCCAGATCGTCCACCGCCCGCTTGGCTTCCTTGAAGCGCGAGCCCGACAGACCATAGGCCATCGCCTGATCCTGCAGGTCGCACTCGCCGCCCTGATCGCAAATCGGGCAATCCAGCGGGTGATTGATCAGCAGAAACTCCATCACCCCTTCGCGGGCCTTCTTGACCATGGGCGAGTTCGTCTTGACCACCGGCGGCTGACCTTCCGGCCCCGGGCGCAAGTCACGCACCTGCATGGCGCACGAGGCAGCGGGTTTCGGCGGTCCGCCCACGACCTCAACCAGACACATCCGGCAGTTCCCGGCGATCGACAGACGTTCGTGATAGCAGAAACGCGGCACTTCGACCCCGGCCTCTTCACAGGCCTGGATCAGGGTCATCGCACCATCGACTTCGATTTCCTGCCCGTCGATATTCACTTTGCGGAGGTCAGACATAGTGACGTTACCCTTTCAGAAAAGCGCCAATCGAGGTTTCATTGGAAATTTCGAGCCGACCGGCTGCGCAGAAAGTCTCAGGCTCTCCAATTACGATCCCGCGTTTTTGTATGTACGCGATTGCATCATCCTGAACCCGCTTACGCGGCAGGTTTCGAGCGAGATACTTAAAATCGCTCGCACGGTATCCTTCTGCCTCGTATTTCTCGGCCAGCGCCTCGCTCGTTTTGTAAACCTTCGAACGGTCGAGGGTCAGAGAACGACATTCGCTTGCTAATTGATCCGCCATCGCATTCGCAAAAGCGAAGTCGTAAACATCTGATGGCAGCTCGCCACGAAACTCGGCTCGGGAAACGGAAGAGCTGTCGGTCGTGGTCGCACAGGCACTAAGTGCCAACAGCAACCCGACACCGATTGCGCCAGTTTTCAGAGTTTCAATACCCATCCGTCAATTTGCCCTCAAGTACACGCCAATGGCGCTGTTTCTTTCGATTTCCTTCCGACCCAACGTGCAGAAGGAATTCGGATTTTCATACGTGACGCCGTTCTGAGCCAGATACGCCTCGCCCTTGGCGCGCATCCGGTCCTTTTCGGCATCGGAATCCACATAGGCCCGGATTTCATCGTCCGAGTACCCCAGACTGTTGGCCTTGGATTTTAACCCCCACATCACACCAATCGCCTTCAGTCGCCGCCCGCTGATCGAGGGGCAATACTCTGAAATCTCGTTTGCAATAGCGATGTAGTAGAGTTCGTTGTCGATCTCTTTGACTTCGCGCAAGGGCGGTTTTGCTTCGGCAAGGGTCGGCAGGGTCAGCACCGAGATCAATGCAAGCGTTCTGATACCAGACATGACAATTCCTTTCGTCTTGGGTTTCCCAAGACGAAGGGCGATCGGGGCGCTATGCAATAACACCCGCCGCATCATGGCCTGATATGCAAAAACACGCGTCATGGTCGCTGGCAGGTTCCTGCAAATGTCAGTTTGTCATCACTGATGCGCAGGTTCTGCGGCTCGGTATCCGGCCCAACCTTCCACGCGATTTTGGAAGAGCCGAAATTCTTGATACAGAACTTGGTCCCTTCAAACCGACCGGCCTCGCGCGCGCCGTCAAGCGAGGCAGAGACGCCGTTGACCACTACCGTAAAGTCAGCCGGTGACACTTTCTTGTTGACGGGTTTTACCTTGGCCCGGAATGCGTGACCATCGAACCGGACCTGATTTTCAGAAGGCGTGACGACTCCGCAGGCTGAAACAAACGTCAGCGCGGCAACCATACCCAGCATGATGCCGTTACTTTTGAGATGCCTTAGTCCGAACATCCGATGTTCCTCCAGCCCCACCATCAGAACGCAGCCACCAACGCCATGAGACCCATGACGAACATGCAGGCCCATCCGACGACATAAAGAACCGATCGCAAGCCGCTGTGAGGTTTGCCGATTCCGCGCATATGCACGACCAGCATCGCCAGACGCGCCAACAGCGCGACCGAGGCAAGCAGGTTCACCCAAACCGGGCTGACCCCCATCAGGATCGCTGCAATTGTAACCGTCAGATAGGCAGGCAGCGTCTCGGTCCCGTTCAGGTACGCGCGGTTCAGGCGGTACGCCTTGTCGGCATAGTCCTGCTCGGGCGTCGCCCCTGGGGCGAGCCCCTTGCCCTGCTTGGCCAAGGCCGAGAACGGGGAAAGAAACAGAACAACGAGGGTGAATATCACCAGCGACGCGACTGCATGACCGTATTCTGCGAAAACGTCCATCTGGTTCACTCCGCCGCCATCGCGCCCATGCGGCCCGATTTCTGCGCCTTGATACGATCTTCGATTTCCTCGCGGAAATTGCGGATCAGACCCTGGATCGGCCAGGCCGCCGCGTCGCCAAGGGCGCAGATCGTATGGCCTTCGACCTGTTTGGTGACGTCGAACAGCATGTCGATCTCTTCCAGTTCCGCCTCGCCACGCACCAAACGATCCATGACGCGCATCATCCAGCCGGTGCCTTCCCGGCAAGGCGTACACTGGCCGCAGCTTTCGTGTTTGTAGAACTTCGACAGCCGCCAGATTGCCTTGATGATATCGGTGGACTTGTCCATCACGATCACCGCCGCCGTCCCCAGGCCCGAGCCCAGATCGTTGCGCAGGTAATCGAAATCCATGATCGCGTCGCGCATGTTCTCGCCGCGCACACAAGGAACAGACGAGCCACCCGGGATCACCGCCAGCAGATTGTCCCAACCGCCGCGAATGCCGCCGCAATGGGTTTCGATCAGCTCTTCAAAGGAAATCGACATCGCCTCTTCAACGACGCAGGGGTTGTTGACGTGACCCGAGATCGCAAACAGCTTGGTGCCCGCGTTGTTCTGACGGCCAAAGCCCGCGAACCAATCCGCGCCCCGGCGCAGGATGGTCGGCACAACGGCGATGGATTCCACATTGTTCACCGTGGTCGGGCAACCATAAAGCCCCGCACCCGCCGGGAACGGAGGCTTCATCCGCGGCATACCCTTCTTGCCTTCAAGGCTTTCGATCAGGGCGGTTTCTTCGCCGCAGATATAGGCGCCTGCCCCATGATGCAGGAACAGGTCGAAATCCCAGCCCGAGCCAGCGGCGTTCTTGCCCAACAGACCGGCGTCATACGCCTCATCAATCGCGGCCTGCAGCGCCTCGCGCTCACGGATGTACTCACCGCGCAGGTAGATATAGCAGGTATGCGCATTCATCGCGAAAGAGGCGATCAGGCACCCTTCGATCAGCGTGTGCGGATCATGGCGCATGATCTCGCGGTCCTTACAGGTGCCGGGCTCGGATTCGTCTGCGTTCACAACCAGATAAGCCGGGCGCCCATCGCTTTCCTTGGGCATGAACGACCATTTCAGCCCGGTCGGGAACCCCGCACCGCCACGACCACGCAGGCCCGAGTCCTTCATCGTCTGAATGATCCAGTCGCGCCCGTTGCCGATCAGGCCAGCAGTGCCGTCCCAATGCCCGCGAGCCTGCGCTCCCCGCAAGCTGCGTTCATGCATCCCGTAGATGTTGGTAAAGATCCGGTCCTGATCCTTCAGCATCGCTTACCCTCAGCTCTCCTGACGCATTCGCCAGAGTTGAAATATGTTGACGCCCGCATAGATAAATCCTGCCAGAGCGGCGAGATCGAACAGCAGCGCGTGTCGCGCCGTCAGTTCCAATGCGGGGCCGATGAACATGTTCATGGCAAGCCAGATCACCATAGTCACCGCGATGACTATGCCGATATGTCGGCCCTTACGGGCTATGGCCTGTTCCTTGTCCTTGTCCATCTCACCTAAGGCGCCCCGGATGGGCACCGTCGTTTAGTCTTCGTAAGTGCCGTCTTCCTTGGCACGTTTGGCGAATTCGGTTTCCTCACCCGCCGCAAGCTTGGCCGCCTGTTCAATCCAGCCATCGCGTTCGATCCGGCCTTTGAACTTCAGACGCGCATCCACCCAGGCCACATGCTCGGGCGTCCAGGCTGCGATCTGGTCATAGTGGTAGAAACCCAGCTCGTTCAGCGTCTCTTCCAGCTTTGGCCCGACGCCTTTCAGCATCTTGAGGTCATCCGCCTTGCCATCCCGCGCCTCGGTCAGCGTCTCGGGCTGGTCTTCCTTGGCCCCTTCCGGTTCAGGCTTGGCTTTCGCCTCCGCGGCCTGTTTCACGGCCGGCTTCGGCGTTTCAGGCACCTTCGGAGGTTTCGCCGACGCCGAGGCGCCGGCCTGCTTGCCATCCTTGCCCAGCCAAGGGGTCAGGATCGGAACCTCGGTCCCGTCGATGCGCTTGACCGTGTCACTCAGATCCGTCGCCAGTTCCACGCTTGCATTGTACTGAGGCTTGCTCGCTTCATATTCGGTCAGGCTGCTGAGGCCTTTCAACGGTTCCGCCGCATAGCGACCGTTCTGCGGACCGGGGGTCGGCACCTTGCCCGCCGCCAGATCGTCGACGATCTTGCCAAAGCTTTCGGCGGTCAGATCTTCGTAATAGTCCTTGCCGATCTGCGCCATCGGCGCATTGGTGCAAGACCCGAGGCATTCCACCTCTTCCCAGCTCAGCTTGCCGTCGGCGGACAGCTCATGCGGCTTGGCCGCAATCTTTTCCTTGCAGACCGCGATCAGGTCCTCGGCCCCGCAGATCATGCAGGAGGTCGTGCCACAAACTTGAATATGCGCCACCGAGCCAACCGGTTGCAGCTGGAACATGAAGTAGAAAGACGCAACCTCAAGCACGCGGATATAAGCCATGCCCAGCATGTCGGCGACAGATTCAATCGCCGGACGGCTCAGCCAGCCCTCCTGCTCTTGCGCCCGCCACAGCAGCGGAATAACCGCGCTGGCCTGACGGCCTTCGGGATACTTGGTGATCTGCGCTTCGGCCCATTGCTGGTTAGCAGCGGTAAACGCGAAGCTTTCGGGTTGTTCTGGGTGAAGACGGCGGAGCATTAGTTCCAGTCCCTAATCGGATTTGTTTCGCGCAGCCGGTCAAAGCAGTTCTCGCAAATCAGCTTGATATCTGCATGGGCTTCAGTTTGGTCGTTCCATTCTCCACCGTGTTGGTCGAGAAAGTCATTGCAGGCATCACACCAAGCGTTCACGTGGCCGTCGCCATCCCTCACCCAGTTTATGCCTCTAACTACGCAGTCATTCAAACTGGACACCAGATGGCCGCAGGCATAGGCCCGGGGCGCCTGCCCATGCACGGCGCATTCGACGGTTTTCGAGACGCTCACCTGTCAATCTCCCCGAACACGACGTCCATGGTGCCGATGATGGCGGCGACGTCGGCCAGTTGGTGCCCTCCGGCAACGTGGTCCATGGCTTGCAGGTGCAGGAAACCCGGCGCGCGTAGTTTGGCGCGGTAGGGTTTGTTGGTGCCGTCGGCGACCAGATAGACGCCGAACTCGCCCTTGGGGGCCTCGACGGCGGCGTAAACTTCGCCTGCGGGGACGTGGAAGCCTTCGGTGTACAGCTTGAAGTGATGGATCAGACTTTCCATCGAGGTTTTCATGTCCGAGCGTTTCGGCGGGGTGATCTTACCGCGGGCCAGAACGTCGCCGGGGCATTCGCGGATTTTGGCGATGGCCTGACGGATGATCAGCAGCGATTGGCGCATCTCTTCCATCCGCACCAGATAACGGTCGTAGCAGTCGCCGTTCTTGCCAACGGGGATCTGGAAGTCGAACTCGTCATAGCATTCATAGGGCTGCGCGCGCCGCAAATCCCAGGCCAGACCCGATCCGCGCACCATCACGCCCGAGAATCCGTATTTCTGGATGTCATCCTCGGTCACGATGCCAATATCGGCGTTACGCTGTTTGAAGATGCGGTTTTCGGTCAGCAGGCCGTCGATATCATCCAGAACGGCGGGGAACTCGTGGCTCCACGCCTCGATATCGTCCAGCAGTTCTGGCGGCAGGTCCTGATGCACACCACCGGGGCGGAAATAGGCGGCGTGCAGGCGGGCACCGCAGGCACGCTCATAGAACACCATCAGCTTTTCGCGTTCTTCAAAGCCCCAGAGCGGCGGGGTCAGAGCGCCAACGTCCATCGCCTGTGTGGTCACGTTCAGCAGGTGGTTCAGGATGCGGCCGATCTCGGAATACAGAACCCGGATCAGAGAGCCCCGGCGCGGCACCTCGACCCCGGTCAGCTTTTCGATGGCCAGACACCAGGCATGTTCCTGGTTCATCGGCGCCACGTAATCCAGACGGTCGAAATACGGAAGATTCTGCAGGTACGTCCGGCTTTCCATCAGCTTTTCGGTGCCACGGTGCAGCAGGCCGATATGCGGGTCGCAACGCTCGACAATCTCGCCGTCCAACTCAAGCACAAGACGCAAAACGCCGTGCGCCGCAGGGTGTTGCGGGCCGAAGTTGATGTTGAAATTGCGGATCTTCTGTTCTCCGCTCAGCGCGTCCGTGCTGCCGTCATCGTATCTTGAGCCGTCCATCAACGCCCTCGTTTCTTCTTCGCTTCGGCCCGAACCCGGACCTTTTCCGCCTCGGCCGCCTTGACTGCGGCCCCCGCCAGCAGGACCCCCAACGCACCCAACGCGATCAGTTCCCCCAGCAGCATCATCTCAGCGGCGCTCCAGTTCCTGTAATTTCAGCCCAACCCACCAAAGCAACGCAATCGTGCCGAAAGGGATCAGACAAAGAAGGCACCAGTATTTGTTGATCCCGAAAAACGGCAAAATCTTCACCATCGGGATGATGGTTAGTGCCGAAAGGATCAACCACCAGATGCCACCCATTACTCACTCTCCTGTTTCTCATCCCCCGGCAGAATGTAATTCGCGCCTTCCCATGGGGACATGAAATCGAATTGCCGGTATTCCTGCACTAGGCTGACCGGTTCGTAGACCACGCGTTTCTGCGCCTCGTCATAACGCACTTCGGTGTAACCAGTGGTCGGGAAATCCTTGCGCAGCGGATGACCGCGGAAACCATAGTCGGTCAGGATACGCCGCAGGTCCGGGTGACCCGAGAACAGGATGCCGAACATGTCGAACACCTCACGCTCGAACCAGTTGGCCGAGGGGTGAACATCCACGATCGACGGCACCATGTCTTCCTCGCGGATCGAGACCCGCAGGCGGATACGCTGGTTCTGGTACATCGACAGGAAGTGGTAAACCACGTCGAACCGCTTGGCACGTTCGGGGTAGTCGACACCGGTGATATCCACCAGGGTCGAGAACTTGCAATTCTGGTCGGACCGCAGGAATTCCACGAACTCCACGATATTCGACGGAGCCACATCGACGTTCAGCTCACCATAGGTCACATCCCAGGACAGAACGCAATCAGCCCGTTTCAGTTCCAGCTGGGCGCCGAGTTCCTTGAGTGCTTCGCTCATCTGCCCTCTCCTCAGCGTACGATGGTGCCGGTGCGGCGGATTTTGCGTTGCAGCTGCATCAGACCGTACAGCAGTGCCTCAGCCGTCGGGGGGCAGCCGGGTACGTAGATGTCCACCGGAACAACCCGGTCACAGCCGCGCACGACAGAATAAGAATAGTGGTAATAGCCACCGCCATTCGCACAGGATCCCATCGAGATCACATAGCGCGGCTCGGGCATCTGGTCATAGACCTTGCGCAGCGCCGGGGCCATCTTGTTTGTCAGAGTGCCGGCCACGATCATCACGTCCGACTGACGCGGAGAGGCGCGCGGCGCGATACCAAACCGTTCCGCATCATAACGCGGCATCGAGGTGTGCATCATCTCAACCGCGCAGCAGGCCAGACCGAATGTCATCCAGTGCAGCGAGCCGGTGCGCGCCCAGTTGATGATGTCCTCGGTCGAGGTCAGCAGAAACCCTTTGTCCTGCAGCTCGGCATTCAGGGCCTGGGTGGCGACTTCTTTATCGACGCCAGCGGTGTTTGCACCCGTCATCACTCCCATTCCAGGGCCCCTTTCTTCCATTCATAGGCAAAGCCGATGGTCAGCACCGCCAGGAACACCATCATGGACCAGAAGCCCACATCGCTGATGTCCTTGAAGCCCACGGCCCACGGGAACAGGAAGGCGATTTCCAGATCGAAGATGATGAAGAGAATCGAAACCAGATAGAATCGGACGTCGAATTTCATCCGCGCATCGTCGAAGGCGTTGAAACCGCACTCATATGCGCTGACCTTTTCGGGGTCGGGATTGCGGACGGCCAGTACCACAGCGGCCAGAATCAGTACGATTCCAAGGCCCACGGCAACGGCCAGAAACACCAGAATCGGGAGGTACTCCCGCAGCAGGTCTTCCACGAATAGCTCCTTTCCTGCGCATACCCCCCAGGGACGCGCCGTCAATTGGCGTGTTGACTGGACATTCTCTATCCCTGTGGGGTCAGAGGGTCAACCGAACAGAAACGCGCAGGGGCCTAATATTCCACTTGCCCTCACAATTGGAAAACCCGGCCTTTAAGCGAATCCGTTTTTGCACTGACGGGGCGCTAAACCTGAGTATTCCATGCAGGTTTCCGTTTGTCGAAAAAGGCGCTGATGCCTTCGCGCGCCTCGTCGGTTTCCCACCGTTCGACCAGCGACCGGATCGTCTGATCGATCACGTCGTCGTCGATGCGTGGACCCAGCGCTTGCACAAGATCCTTGGCCGAGGCCACGGCCCCCGGCGCGCAGGACAGGTAGGGCTGAACTTCGGCCTCAACGGCATCACCAAGATCGGCGGCGGGAACGATTTTGGCCAAAAGGCCAAGATCCACGGCCTCAGCCGCGTCGAACACCCGGGCCGACATGAACACGCGCCGCGCCCGAGCCGCGCCCATGCGAGCGATGACATAGGGGCCAATGGTTGCCGGGATCAGGCCCAGCCGGGTTTCGGTCAACGCCATCTTTGTCCCGTCCACACCCACGGCCACGTCACAAACCGCAGCCAGTCCGATGCCACCACCAAAAGCGTTGCCCTGAAGCGCCCCGATCAGAGGTTTGGGCATCGTGTTCAGCGCCTGCAGCATCTCGGCCAGCTTACGCGCCTCGGCAAAGCGCGTCTCGGGGTCGGCGGCCATCTGGTCCTGCATCCAACCCAGATCCCCACCGGCACAAAAGCTTTTCCCTGCGCCGGTCAGGACCACGACCCGTACCGTGTCGTCCGCCCCCAACTGCGCCGCCGCCTGCGTCAGCTCGGAAATCATCAGCGCCGACATCGCGTTGTGCTTTTCCGGACGGTCGAGCGTCAGAGTCGCTACCCCCCGCGCGTCCTGCGTGACCGAGATCGTTTCGAACATCACCCTTTACTCCGCTCGCATTGCTCGGGCCATCTGGGCAGCCTCTTCGACTGCAGCCTGATCAATCCCGGCCTGATATCCCAGCCGCTCCAGATGCGCGACGACGGCTTCGGTCGCGACGTTGCCGGACGCACCCGGCGCATAGGGGCACCCGCCCAACCCACCAACTGCCGAGTCGAAGGTTCGAACGCCCAGCGCCAGCGCGGCGTCGATATTGTCGATTGCGCGTCCATTGGTGTCATGAAAATGGCCCGCCAACCGGGTGACCGGCACCCGCTCGCGCACGGCCAGCAGCATATGCGCGATGGTATCCGGCGTCCCCTGCCCGATCGTGTCGCCCAACGAGACCTCATAACAGCCCAGCGCGAACAGCCGATCCGCGACCTCGGCCACCTTCTCGGGCGGGGTTGGCCCGTCATAGGGGCAGTCGGTCACGCACGACACATACCCGCGCACCGGCAGATCAATGTGACGCGCAGCCTCGAGGATCGGAGTGAACCGTTCAATGGACTCGGCAATCGTGGCATTAATGTTGGCTTTCGAGAATCCCTCGGAGGCCGAGGCAAACACCGCGATCTCATCCGCCTTGGCCGCCAACGCGTCCTCGTAGCCACGCATATTCGGCGTCAGCGCGGCATAGCGCACCCCGTCCGCCCGTTGGATACCGGCCAGCACATCGGCACTGCCCGCCATCTGCGGCACCCATTTGGGCGAGACGAAACTGGCCACTTCGATCCGATTGAACCCGGCGCGGCTGAGGCTGTCGATCAAGGCCACCTTATCGGCCACAGGAATTTCACGCTGTTCGTTTTGCAGACCATCGCGTGGACCTACCTCGAAAATCTCGACCCGCTCATCCATTGCAGCGCTCCTCCCGGTTTCGTTTCCAACATGTTGACCTGACTGTGCCACGCGATGCGGCGCAGGAACAGGCTACTCCTCTTCCAACCGGACCAGGGCGGCTCCGGCCTCAACCTGCGAACCGTCTTCGGCCAGCACTTCGGCAACGATCCCATCCCGAGCGGCCAGCAGCGAATGCTCCATCTTCATGGCCTCCAGAATGGCCAGCCGATCCCCTTCTTTCACCGCCTGCCCGACCGAGGCAAACACGGCTTTCACCAACCCGGGCATCGGGGCCTCAATCACATTGGTATCGCCAGCAGCGCTGCTGTCACGGTCCAGCGGGTCGACGATTTCAAAAGCCCGCCCATAGTTTTCAAACACGGTGATCCGTGATCCCGACACCGACACGCGCGGCATGGACGCACCGCCAATCGACCAACCCTCACCGCTGCGTTCCACGATGAGGGTTTCCTCATCCACCTGCCATATCTGACGGTTTGGACCTTCGACCTGAACATCCAGATCAATCAGCTCGTCGGCCATCAACTGCACGGCACGATGCAACGGTGCCCACAGGGAAAATCCAGTCTCATCAGAGGTCTCGGCCAACCCCAGCGCCGTCATCGCAGCGGCTACACATGTCGCTGCAGTGGCCGGTGCATCCTGCGTTAACGCTTGCAAGTCCCGACCGATCAACCCAGTATCCACATCGCCCTCGGCAAATCCCTGATGCCGGGTCAGCGCGCCCAGAAAGGCCAGATTGGTCACGGTCCCGGCCACTTCGGTCTGCTGCAGGGCACGATGAAGTTGCTCCAACGCGACCGCGCGGGTTGGGCCGTGAACGATGACTTTTGCGATCATCGGGTCATACCACGGGCTGATCGTGTCACCCGTACGCACGCCGCTGTCGGCCCGACAGGCGGTGGGGAATTGCAGATGCGTCAGGGTGCCGGTTGCGGGCAGGAACCCTTTCGGCACGTCTTCGGCGTACAGCCGCGCTTCGAAGGCATGGCCATTGATGGACAAGTCGTCCTGCTGCTTGGGCAGTGTCTCACCCGAGGCGACCCGCAACTGCCATTCGACCAGATCGACTCCGGTGATTGCCTCGGTCACCGGATGTTCGACCTGCAGGCGGGTGTTCATTTCCATGAACCAGAACCGATCCGGGCGCAGCCCGTCCGAGGCATCGACGATGAACTCAACCGTCCCTGCGCCCTTGTAGCCAATAGCCTCAGCGGCGCGGACACCCGCCTGCCCCATCGCCTCGCGCATCTCAGCCGTCATGCCGGGGGCCGGAGCCTCTTCGATCACTTTCTGGTGCCGCCGTTGCAGTGAGCAGTCGCGTTCAAACAGATGCACGGCATGGGTGCCGTCTCCGAACACCTGCACTTCGATATGGCGGGGTTTGGCGACGAATTTCTCGACCAGCACGGCGTCATTGCCAAAGGCAGTGCGCGCCTCGCCGCGTGCGCTGTCCAATGCCGACGCAAAGTCCTCGGGGCGTTCGACCAGCCGCATCCCCTTGCCACCGCCACCGGCCACGGCCTTGATCAGCACCGGATAGCCAATGGTGTCCGCTGCCCCGGCCAGATGCTCGGGGTCTTGATTATCTCCGTGATAACCGGGAACGGCGGGCACGCCCGCTTGCTCCATCAGCACTTTCGCGGCGTCTTTCAGACCCATCTTCCGGATCGCATCCGCCGAGGGGCCGATAAAGACCAGCCCTGCAGCATCAACCGCATCCACAAATTCAGGGTTCTCTGAGAGAAACCCATACCCCGGATGGATCGCCTGCGCGCCGGTATCCAAGGCAGCCTGAATGATCACATCACCTTTCAGGTAACTCTCCGCCGGAGCGGCGCCACCAATTTGCACCGCCTCATCCGCCATCTGCACATGTTTGGCCGAGGCATCTGCGTCCGAATAGACCGCGACGCAGGACACCCCCATTTTCTGGGCGGTTTCCATCACGCGGCAGGCGATCTCACCCCGGTTGGCAATCAGAATTTTATTAAACATGTCAAATCGCCCCCTCGAAGGTCAAACCAGACGAACATTCGGCGCTTAGGCTCCAAGACAACGCAGTGCACTCGAAAGCTTCATCGCGGAAATAGAATAGAAAGTTACTGGCGGAATCGGCCCCGGCCGAAACTGAATTCCAAGGTGTCGTGTCTCCACCTTCCAGAAAATCGCCATCCACTTCGTAAAACTCCCCCCAAGCTGGGGCCAACTTGCTGAAGCGGCACTGCCCACCGTACCACCCATGATCATTGATCCTTGTGAAGCGAAACCGCTGGCACCCAACGAACCTCATAAACAGGTGACCTTGCGCCAAATGTGATGGGTTCAACCACTCGTTTGGGCGAAAACGCAGCCAAAGGTCATCGCCTTCCTGCGCCGTGGCAGGCATTGGCGCATTTGGATCGGCGTTCCAATCCTCATTCAGTTTGGTGAAATGCGTATCCATTGGGCGATCACATTCTGAACACGCCGAAACGTGTCTCCTCAATCGGGGCGTTCAGCGCGGCGTTCAGCGACAGTGCCAGCACATCGCGGCTTTTGCGCGGATCGATGATACCGTCATCCCACAACCGGGCCGAAGCATAGAGCGGATGGGATTGTTCCTCGAACATATCCAGCGTCGGGCGCTTGAACTCGGCCTCTTCGGTGGCCGACCAGGTGCCGCCCTGCCGTTCGATCCCGTCGCGCTTGACGGTGGCCAACACGCCCGCCGCCTGCTCACCGCCCATCACCGATATCCGAGAGTTTGGCCATGTCCACAGGAACCGGGGCTGATAGGCGCGACCGGCCATGCCATAGTTGCCAGCCCCGAAGGACCCGCCAACCAGCATGGTGATTTTCGGTACATTCGTCGTGGCAACCGCAGTCACCATCTTGGCCCCATGCCGCGCGATGCCTTCGTTTTCATATTTCCGGCCCACCATGAAACCGGTGATGTTCTGCAAAAAGACCAGCGGGATGCGGCGCTGAGAACAAAGTTCCACGAAATGCGCGCCCTTCTGCGCCGACTCGGAAAACAGCACGCCGTTATTGGCGATGATCCCGACGGGGCAGCCTTTGACATGGGCGAAGCCGGTCACCAGCGTCTCACCGAACCGGGGCTTGAATTCGTCGAACCGAGAGCCATCGACGAGCCGCGCAATCACCTCACGAATGTCATACGGCGTGCGCAGATCAGCCGGGACCACTCCGAGGATTTCCTCGGGGTCATAGGCCGGGTCTTCGGGGCTGGCCCAATCCACGGTCTGTGGCTGGCGCAGGTTCAGCGACCCGACGGCGCGACGGGCCAAGGCGAGCGCATGGGCATCATCCTCGGCCAGGTAATCCGCCACGCCGGACAGGCGGGTATGGACGTCGCCACCGCCCAAGTCCTCGGCGCTGACAACCTCTCCGGTCGCGGCCTTGACCAAGGGCGGCCCGGCCAGAAAGATCGTGCCCTGTTCCTTCACGATAATGGTCACATCGGACATCGCAGGCACATAGGCCCCGCCCGCGGTGCACGACCCCATGACCACCGCGATCTGAGGGATGCCCTTCGCGCTCATCCGCGCTTGGTTATAGAAGATGCGGCCAAAGTGGTCGCGGTCGGGGAACACCTCATCCTGGTTGGGCAGGTTCGCACCGCCGCTATCGACCAGATAGATGCAGGGCAGATGGTTTTCCTCGGCGATCTCCTGCGCGCGGAGGTGTTTCTTGACGGTCATCGGATAATAGGTGCCGCCCTTCACGGTGGCGTCGTTGCACACCACCATGACCTCGCGTCCCTGCACCCGGCCAATGCCCGCGATCACTCCCGCCGCCGGGGCCGCATCGCCATACATTCCATGCGCCGCCGTCGCGCCAATCTCAAGGAACGGAGACCCCGAATCTAGCAGGTTCGCCACCCGCCGACGCGGCAGCATCTTGCCCCGAGATTCATGCCGCGCGCGGGATTTCTCACCCCCGCCCATACGGGCCGCCTCTGCAGCGGCAGAGATTTGCGCCAGCGCGTCCAGATGGGCGGTTCGATTTGCTTTGAAGCCCTCAGAGGCGGGCATGGCTTTGGATGTGAGTTTCATGCGCGCAGCATCCTTTTTAGTTTCGCGGGCAATTGTCGGCGTGCTCGACCGGTTTTGAAGATCGTCGGCAGCTTTCTGTCGAACCAATAGCGCCAAGGGTGGTTTACTGGGGTCTTTTCGCCCAGAAGCTCAAGCATCGCAGCAACATGTTCTCGGTCATAAAACCATAGCAGGCGCCCAGAATAACTTAGTTGGAAATATGCGTCCTGAGGCCAACGGATCTTGGTTTTTCGAGGCGTATGGCAGTTGTCGCAGATAGACGTTCCAAACAAAGAATTGAGGAGATTCCGATACATGCCTATCGGATACAGAGCATTCGACGAATGAATATCCGAACCACCGAGGCCGATATAGGCCAAGGTGTGTTCACGATGCCAGTTCGAATAGTTACGCTTGGGCTGGTCAGATTTTACAACCATTACGTCCTTCCCAAGCGTTTCGCCAACAGAGTTCTTTGCCCTGACTTCTAACTGTGCAGGTACAAATCGCGCAGGCTGTTGGCAGTTCGGGCATTCGATTGCCACGGTCTTTGGGAAGTTTGCAGTATCGCATTCGAAATCAAAGGAGGATATCATTGTCCCACCTCCCCCGCCGCCCGCGCCTTCAATTCCTTGCGGATCACCTTGCCCGTCACCGTCATCGGCAACTCCTCCAAAAACGCCACCTCGCGCGGATAGGAATACTGCGCCAGACGGTCCTTGACCCAATCCTGCAGTTCCGCGCCCGTCGCCTCGGCCCCCGGTTTTAACACCACATAGGCCTTCACGATCTCGGTCCGCAGCGGGTCGGGCTTGCCGACCACGCCGACCGTCGCCACTGCAGGGTGGGTCAGCAGGCAATCCTCGATCTCGGCGGGGCCGATGCGGTAGCCGGCCGAGGTAATCACGTCGTCATCGCGACCGACGAACCGCAGATAGTCGCCCTCCCACACGCCGCGGTCGCCGGTGATCAGCCAATCGCCGTGGAACTTTTTAGCGGTCGCATCAGGCTGGTTCCAGTATTCCAACAGCATCGAGGCCGAGCCGCGCCGGATGGCGACGTCGCCCTCTTCGTCGGTTGGCTGGCCGCTTTCATCAATCACCGCAACGACGTGCCCCGGCACCGGCTTGCCGATGCAGCCGGGCCGCACCGGGAAATCCTCGGCGCAGGAGGACACGACCATGTTGCATTCGGTCTGGCCGTAGAATTCGTTGATCGTCAAACCAAACGCCTTTTGCCCCCAGGTCAGCATTTCGGCCCCCAGTGGTTCACCACCCGACGCAACCGAGCGCAGGCCGGGTATGCTCTGATCCGCCGCCTTCAGCATCCGCAGAGCCGTGGGCGGAAAGAACACGTTGCGCACGCCGCCGCGCGCAATCACATCGGCGCAGGCTTCAGGGGTGAATTTCTCAAGCCGCGCCGCGACCACCGGGATGCCCAGCGCCAACCCGGGCATCAGCACGTCGAACAGCCCTCCGATCCAGGCCCAGTCGGCGGGCGTCCAAAGACAGTCGCCCTCGCGTAGGTGGTTGTGGCTGATCGAAACGCCCGGCAGGTGACCGGTCAGAACCCGATGCCCGTGCAGTGCCCCCTTCGGGCTGCCGGTGGTACCTGAGGTATAGATCAACACCGCCGGGTCCTCGGGGCCGGTCTCGGCAAAGGGCAGCGGATCATCGGACGGCGCAATCTGATCAACCCGGATTGGCTGCGCCAGATCGCCCAGCAATGCGGCGCCGTCCTCATCTGTCAGCACCACCTGCGCCCCTGCATCCCCAACACGAGAGGCCAGTGCGTCATGCTTGAACAGCTTGAACAGAGGCACCGAAATCGCCCCGAGCTTCCAGATCGCCAGATGGGCCGCAGCGCACCAAGGCGACTGGCTGAGCAGCACGCCCACGCGGTCACCGGGCTGCACCTGGTTCCGCAACACCCCTGCGATCCCGTCGGTCATGCGCCCGAGCTGACCATAAGAGACGGCGACGCACCCACCCGCCGTCAGATCAAGGATGGCGACACTGTCGCCGGGATGCGCCAGACATTGCCGCGCCATATTGAGGCTGGCGGGAATCTCCCAGCCCCCCGATTGCCGCATACCCGGTATGACGCTAGCGGGACACATGCATAAAACCCGTTGTTTTCATGACATTTTTCGACCACCCGCACTGTGTCAGGCTCTCAGTAATTTGATGCAGATCAGAGTTGGCGGTGTCGTTGTCCGGCAAAACCGATCCATCAGCAAATCCAAAGGCCATAAAATGACCAAAACACTCGCCGCTTTGACACTCTCCACCGCGCTTGTCGCGCTTGCCGCCCCCGCAATGGCCCAGAACCAAGGTGACTGGACCGTTGGTGTCGGTGTTGGCTACCTTGACCCGAAATCCGACAACGGCACCCTGTCCGGTGGCCTCGACGTCGAAGTAGATTCGGACACGCGCCCGATCTTCACCGTGGAATACTTCGTCCGCGACAATTTGGGTATCGAACTTCTGGCTGCCACTCCGTTCAAACACGACATCACTCTGAACGGCAGCATCGATGCAGGCAGCGTCAAGCACCTGCCGCCCACCCTGTCGCTGAACTACCACTTCCCGACCAACAGCGTTTGGAAACCCTATGTCGGCGCAGGTCTGAACTACACGATCTTCTTCGACGAAGAACTGCCCGGGCTCGAGCTTGACAACTCCTTTGGCATCGCACTGCAGGCCGGTCTGGACTACATGGTCACCGAAAAGGGTGCCGTACGCCTGAACGTCCGCTGGTTCGACATTGACTCGGATGTCTCGCTGGGTGGCACCGACATCGGCACCGCCGAAATCGATCCCTGGCTGGTCGGCGTATCCTACGTCCATAGCTTCTGATCCTTTGAAAGAACGCCCCGCAGCTCCCTCGTCTGCGGGGCGTTTTTCCATCACAGCATTTCGCTCATCAATTCCCGCCCGATCAGCATCCGGCGGATTTCACTGGTCCCTGCGCCGATCTCCATCAGCTTGGCGTCGCGGAAAATCCGGCTGACCGCCGAATCCGCCAGAAACCCGGCCCCACCCATCGCCTGCACCGCCTGATGCGCCTGTACCATCGCCTGCTCCGAGGCATAGAGGCAGCACGCCGCCGCGTCCTGACGGGTCACGTCGCCCCGGTCACAAGCCTTCGCAACCTCATAGACATAGGCCCGCGCCGAATTCATCGCAGTATACATGTCGGCGATCTTGCCCTGCATCAGTTGAAAGCTGCCGATCGGTTTGCCGAACTGCTTGCGCTCGGCCAGATAGGGCATGATCTCGTCCAGACAGGCTGCCATGATACCCGTACCGATCCCAGCCAGAACCACGCGTTCGTAATCCAGCCCCGACATCAGCACCGCGACCCCTTTGCCCTCTTCGCCCAGAACGTTTTCGAACGGCACTTCGACATCTTCGAAAATCAATTCAGCCGTGTTCGAACCGCGCATCCCCAGCTTGTCGAAATGGGGTGAGGTCGAAAACCCCTTCATCTCTTTCTCGATCAGAAAGGCCGTGATCCCCTTTGATCCCGCCTCCGGGTCCGTCTTGGCATAGACGACCAGAGTATCCGCGTCCGGCCCGTTGGTGATCCAATACTTGGTGCCGTTCAGCCGGTAATGATCGTTGCGCTTTTCCGCACGCAGTTTCATCGACACCACGTCAGACCCTGCCGAGGCCTCGGACATCGCCAATGCGCCCACATGCTCTCCTGAAATCAGACGCGGCAGATACTTCGCCTTCTGCTCGTCGGTTCCATTCAGCTTGATCTGGTTGACGCACAGATTTGAATGCGCCCCGTAAGACAGCGAAACCGAGGCCGAGGCCCGCGCGACTTCCTCCACCGCAACGGTATGGGCCAGGTACGACATCCCTGCCCCGCCATACTCTTCGGGGACCGTGATCCCGAGCATCCCCAAATCGCCCATCTCTTTCCACAACTCGTTGGGAAAAGCATTGGATTTGTCGACCTCAGCCGCGATCGGCTTAACCCGATCCTGCGCCCAGCGATGCACCATCTCGCGCAGGGCATTCACGTCTTCACCCAGATCAAATTGCATTGTGGCCGAGAACATACGCGATCTCCTCCTTCGCACAAATGAACACATGTTCAATAAACTGATAGCAGCCGAATTGCATCTGGTCAACGACCCTGATCGGCGCGATCCCCAAAACGCAGACAGCCGCCCCAAAAGGCGGCTGCCAAAAAGAGCGTGCACCGCAGGTGCACTCGATTGGATCAGGATTGGTGGACCGCACCAACCTCGGATCGGATGATGCGCGCGATCAAACGACAATCCTCCAGCGAAAAGGTCAGTGGCACACGCATGTCCATGATGCCTGCCAGAATGCGGTCACTCGCCGGCAAAGGCACGCTGTCCGCATACCGCCAGCTGTCATAGCGGGACGTAAACCCCGCCGGCTCCGCCCCGCCGAACCACTTAAGCTCCACCCCACGCGTGGCACAGCGCCGGATCACCTCGGCAATGCGCTCCGGCGACCAGTCGAGCAACAGGAACTGGATCGACGACCCGACATATGCTTCCTCTTCGGGACGCTCGACGATGGTCAGGCCCGGCGTTCCGCGCAGCCCCGCCGCGATCTCGTCATACCGTTCATTCCAACGCTGCACCTGACGGCCCAGATCCCGCAGCTGCGGGCGCAGAATGGCGGCACGCAGGTTGTCCATACGGCCGGATACATTCGGCGTGGTGTACTTGATCCGCTCAAACACCTCCGGCCCCGGCGCGGCCAGGTGGCGTTCATAGAGCATATAGGACCCCGACAGCATCGTCGCCTTGGCCGCCAGCTCTTCGTCATCGGTGATCAGCAACCCGCCTTCACCGGAATTGACATGCTTATAGGTCTGGCAGGAATAGCACCCGATTGCCCCCTGGCGACCCGAAAGCTGCCGGCGCCACGCCGCACCCATCGTGTGGGCGCAATCCTCGATCACGATAACGCCAGCCGCATCGCAGATCTGCATCAGCCGATCCATGTCGCACAAATGCCCGCGCATATGGCTGAGCATCAGGACCTTCGCCTGATCCAGCTTTGCCTCAAGGTCATCCAGATCAATGGTCAGGCTCTCAGTCACGCCCACAAAGACCGGCCGCGCCCCGACCGAGGCAATCGCCCCCGGCACCGGCGCCAGCGTAAAGGCATTGGTCAGAACCGGATCACCGGGCTGAACGCCAACTGCCCGCAGCGCCGTCGCCAGAGCATAGCCGCCCGAGGACACCGCCAGACAGTACTTCGCCCCCATTTGCGCCGCGAATTCCTGCTCCAGCAGGGCGGTCTCGCCCAGTTCTCCGGGCACGACGTTGTAACGGTGCAGGCGTCCGTGGCGCAGGACGGTCATCGCGGCCTCGATCGCCTCTTCGGGGATGGGTTCCTGCTGGGTAAAGCTGCCAGTGAAAATCTCAGTCATAGGCTTTTTCTGATGCCGCACGGGCTGAGGGTCAAGAGATCACGCCGCCGCACCGATCAGCCCTTCGACCACCGCATGCAGATCGTCGAAGTGATGCAGCAAGGCTTCGGGCTCCAGCGCAGCCATGTCATCGCCGGACGGGCCGAACGTGACAAGAACCGAGGGCACACCAGCAGCACGTGCGGTGTTGCGGTCGGTATCGGAATCTCCGATCAGCACACACAGATCCGGGTGCCCGCCGGCCCGACGCGCGGCCTCGCGCAGGGGTTCCGGGTCCGGCTTGCGCACCGGCAACGTGTCCGCGCCGACCAAAGAGGCAAACGCATCCCGCACGCCCATCTGGGTCAGCAACTGATGCGCCAAAGCCTCGGGCTTGTTGGTGCAGATGCCCACGCCATAACCGGCGGACCGCAAAACCTCGACCGCGTCCAGCGCACCGGGATAGAACTGGGTGTGGGTGTCGATGGCCTGCGAATACGCCTCGAGCAACGTTGGGTAATAGGCGTGAACCGTATCTTCGTCATAGGCCCCGACCCGCTTGAGCCCATGCGTCAGCATCATCCGCCCACCCCGCAACGCAACCGCCGCGTCCTGTCCGTGCACCAGCACATCGCCATGCCCCATCTGTCGGAAACAGTGGTTCGCCGCGGCCAGCAAATCACCGGATGTATCGGCCAGAGTTCCGTCCAGATCGAAGATAACTGTGCGCATTGTGCCTCCTGCCTCGGCGGGTTTTTGCCGTGTCGTGTTGCAAACGGCAATCTTGTTTGATGGCTGAACCGCTTGCGCCTTTGACCTCAGCGGATAAAACGGACGGCAACAAAACACAAAGAGAAATCGATTTCATGAGCACTGCCCTTGTCATCCTTGCCGCCGGAAAAGGCACCAGGATGCATTCGGATATCCCCAAAGTTCTGCACCCCATCGCCCAAGTCCCGATGCTGGTCCACGCCATGCGCGCCGGTGCAGTGCTTTCGCCCGAGCGCACCGTGATCGTCACCGGCCATGGAGCCGAGGCCGTGGCAAAGGTCGCCGCGAACGAGGACGACACCGCGCAGATCGCGGTACAGGAAGAACAATTGGGTACCGCCCATGCCGTCGCACAGGCTCGCGACGCGCTGCAGGAGTTCGAGGGCGATGTGGTGGTTCTGTATGGCGACACGCCGTTCCTGCAGCCCGACACGCTGGAACGCATGATCGCGGCGCGGGCGGATAATGATCTGGTCATTCTGGGGTTCGAGGCCGCCGATCCGGCGCGCTATGGCCGTCTGGTGATGAAGGGCGACAGCCTGGAACGGATCGTCGAATTCAAAGACGCCTCAGATCAGGAACGCGCCATAACCTTGTGTAACTCAGGCCTTTTGGCGTGTGACGCCGAGACACTGTTTTCCCTGATCGACGCGGTGGGCAATGACAACGCAGCAGGTGAATACTATCTGCCCGACGTGGTTGAAATCGCCCGCAATCGCGGCCTGAAGGTCACGGCCGTCGCCTGTGACGAGGCGCAGACGCTGGGCGTGAATTCGCGCGTTGACCTGGCCGCTGCGGATGCTGTGTTTCAGGCCAATGCCCGTACCACCCTGTCGGAATTGGGCGTCACCCTGATGGCCCCCGAAACCGTCTATCTGGCCGCCGACACCATCATCGGCCGCGATACGGTGATCGAACCAAACGTGGTCTTCGGCCCCGGAGTCACCGTCGAAAGCGGCGCAACGATCCGGGCGTTTTCACATCTGGAAGGCTGCCATGTCAGCCGTGGCGCCGTCGTCGGCCCCTATGCCCGCCTGCGCCCCGGCGCGGAACTGGCGGAAAACACCCGCATCGGCAATTTTGTCGAGATCAAGAACGCTGAAATCGCGGAAGGCGCCAAGGTCAACCACCTCAGCTATATCGGCGACGCCTTGGTTGGGGCGGTAACCAATATCGGCGCAGGCACAATCACCTGCAACTATGACGGTGTGATGAAGCACCGCACCACGATTGGCGAGAATGTCTTTATCGGCTCGAACACCATGCTGGTGGCCCCGGTCACGCTGGGGGATGGCGCGATGACGGCAACCGGAACCGTGGTAACCCGCGACGTAGAACCCGACGCGCTGGCCGTGGCCCGCGCCAAGCAGGACAACAAGCCGGGTTATGCACGTAAATTGTTTGACATGTTGAAGGCGAAGAAGGCTCGCCGCGACAAAGGAGCCTGATCCATGTGTGGAATCGTAGGTGTTCTGGGCGAACACGAAGCCGCCCCCATTCTGGTCGAAGCCCTGAAGCGGCTGGAATATCGCGGCTATGACAGTGCGGGCATCGCCACGGTCAATAATGGCGTGCTTGGGCGACGCCGTGCGGTGGGCAAGCTGGTCAATCTCAGCGATCTGCTGGTGCACGACCCGTTGCCGGGCAAATCCGGCATCGGGCATACCCGCTGGGCCACGCACGGCGCGCCCTCGGTTACCAACGCGCACCCCCACAAGGCCGGTCCGGTCGCCGTGGTACACAACGGCATCGTCGAAAACTATCGCGAGCTACGAGCGGAACTGGCCGAACATGGCGTGGATTTCGTGACCGAAACCGACACCGAAACCGTGGCCCTGATGGCAGAGCATTACCTGAACACCGGCCTGCCCCCGGTTGAGGCTGCTTTCAAGACCATCAACCGCCTCAAGGGCGCTTTTGCGCTGGCCTTCCTGTTCGACGGACAGGACGACCTGATCGTTGCGGCCCGCAAGGGCTCACCTCTGGCCATCGGGCATGGAGTTGGTGAGATGTTCGTGGGCTCGGACGCGATTGCGCTGGCACCGCTGACCGACCGCATCACCTATCTTGAGGAAGGCGACCGCGCGGTCCTGACCCGCACCTCGCTTGAGATCCGCAACGAGGCCGGAGAGCTGGCAAACCGCGAAACCCGCCAGATCAAACTGGACCAGACGCGGGCCGATAAGGCGGGTCACAAGCACTTTATGGCCAAGGAAATCGCCGAGCAACCCGTGGTGGTGGCCGAAGCGATCCGGTCATACCTGCCCACCGGCGGGAATGAGGTCGTTCTGCCGGGTGATCTGGACTTCACCAAGCTCGACCGCCTGACCATGGTCGCCTGCGGCACCGCCTTCTATGCCTGTCTGACTGCGAAATACTGGTTCGAACAACTGGCCAAGATGCCGGTCGAGGTCGATATCGCCAGCGAGTTCCGCTATCGCGAACCGCCGATCCCTGGCCGGACTGCGGCACTGTTCGTCAGCCAGTCGGGGGAAACCGCCGACACGCTGGCCGCGCTGCGCTATTGCGAGGGCAAGGCCGACAAGATCGTGTCGGTGGTCAATGTTCCCGAAAGCTCGATCGCGCGGGAAAGCGATCTTGCCCTGCCCATCCACGCGGGGGTCGAGATTGGTGTGGCCTCGACCAAGGCGTTCACCTGTCAGCTCAGCGTGTTGCTGATGCTGGCGCTGAAGGCCGCTGCAGACCGGGGAACGCTGAGCGACGAGGAACTGGCCGATCACGCCGCCGCACTGCGCGGGCTGCCCACGGCGCTCAACACCGCGCTGGATCAGAACCAGGCCATCAGGAAATCCGCTCAGCGTCTTTCCGAGGCCCGCGACGTGCTGTTTCTGGGCCGTGGCCTGATGTATCCGCTGGCGATGGAAGGCGCGCTGAAGCTCAAGGAAATCAGCTATATCCACGCCGAAGGTTATGCGTCAGGCGAACTGAAACACGGCCCCATCGCCCTGATCGACAAACACATGCCGGTGGTCGTCATGGCCCCGCGCGATGCGGTGTTCGACAAGACCGTCTCGAACATGCAAGAGGTGATGGCGCGCAAGGGCAAGGTCATTCTGGTCTCGGACGATGACGGCATTGCCGAGGCCAAGGACGGCGTCTGGAGCACCATTCGCATGCCCCACATCCACACCAGCCTCGCCCCGATCCTGTATTCGGTTCCGGCGCAGCTGCTGGCCTATCATACGGCGGTGGCAAAAGGCACGGACGTGGACCAGCCGCGCAATCTGGCGAAATCCGTCACGGTGGAGTGAAACATGGCCAAAAAATTTCCGGAGCTGGACGACGCCCAGCAGAAGTTCATCGCAGATCAGCACCTCTTTTTCGTCGGCACCGCTGCGCCTGACGGGCGGGTGAATATCTCGCCCAAGGGGATGGACTCGCTGCGCGTTCTGGGGCCGAACCGGATTGTCTGGATGAACCTGACAGGCAGCGGCAATGAAACCGCCGGGCATTTGCTGGAAACCAATCGCATGACGCTGATGTGGTGTTCCTTCACCACCCGCCCTCTGATCCTGCGCACCTATGGGACCGCGCGCACCTTGCATGTAGGCGACGCTGGCTGGGACGAACTGGCCGGCCTGTTCCCCGATCACCGCAGCGCGCGGCAGATTTATGATCTCGATATCGATCTGGTTCAGACCTCCTGCGGCTATGCGGTGCCGTTCATGGAGTATCAGTCCGACCGGGACACCATGCAGAAATGGGTGGACGGCAAGTCCGACGACGACATCCGCGCCTATTGGGTGGAAAAGAACCAGCAGACCATCGACGGCAAACCAACCCGCGCCGACTGATCCGATGCTGGACACCTATCTGGATCAGATCAAAGCCCATGCGGATGCCGAACGCGCCGAGCAGATGGCGTCTTATCACAAGGCCGATCGTCCTTATCTGGGCGTCGGAAACCCGGTGCTGAATGACCTGACAAAGGCATGGCGTCAGGAACTGGACGTGCCCGCGCGCGTCGAACTGGCAGATGCGCTCTGGCAGACCAACATCCACGAAGGCCGTCTGGCCGCCGCCAAACTGCTGACGCAGGCGCGCATTCGCCCCGATGACGCGGTCTGGGAGCTTTTGCAAAGCTGGCTGCCCGATTTCGATGCCTGGGCAGTGGCAGATCACGCCTGCATGGCAATGCAAAAACGCTTGTCGGCCGACCCGTCCCGGTTGGATCAGGTCGAAGACTGGACGACGTCCGATCACATGTGGACCCGGCGCGCGGCGCTGGTGGCGACGCTGCCCTGGACCAAACAGAACCACCCCAAACCCGACGATCTGGCGCGGCGCGACCGTATCCTCGGCTGGGCGGCGAGTTACGTCCCTGACCGCGACTGGTTCATCCAGAAGGCCATCGCCTGGTGGCTGCGTGATCTGTCGAAACACGACCCGGACCGCGTGATTGCCTTTCTGGTCTCACATGGCGAGGCAATGAAACCCTTTGCCCGCCGCGAGGCCGGAAAGTTCCTGAAAGATCAGTTGGAATAGACCTCAAGCTCAACCAACTCGTCGAACGGCAACAACAAGGCTCGCATTGCATCCAACGACAATCGGCTTCCGCCACCCTCGGGCCCTGGTGCCGGAACCAGAGTGATATAGGCCTGCGATCCGGTTTTCGGCACAACCACGCGACCGGTGAATTCGGTATCGACCAGCGGCGTCTGCAGCCAACGGCCCGGCGTCGTCGGGTCGCCCAGCCCGGCAATGGTGGTCTTTGCCCCGACCCAGCCGGCGGCAGTGGCTGGCAAGGGCTCCGGCTCAACCGGCGTTTCGACCACAACCTCTTCGACCTCGGCGGGCTTTTCATCACCCCCGAAAACGCGGTCTGTTGTTGATCGCACGGTGTCGCATCCCGCAACCAGAACGCACAAAGTCAAAAGCGTATATCTCATACCAACAGCCTACCGCCCTGCGCGCATCTGTACCAGCGCAAAGGAAACTTCGCCCTTGTCGCAGGCATGTCCCGGCTTTACCTATGTCGCATGACTGCTCCGCTTATCGACCCGTTCGCACGCGCGATTACTTACCTCCGCGTCTCCGTCACGGACCGCTGCGATTTCCGCTGCGTGTACTGCATGTCCGAGGACATGAAGTTCCTGCCGAAGAAAGACCTGCTGACGCTGGAAGAGCTGGACCGGATGTGCACCACCTTCGTGAAGATGGGGGTCGAGAAACTGCGCATCACCGGCGGTGAACCGCTTGTGCGCCGCAATATCATGACGTTTTTCAACAGCATGACCCGGCATCTGGACAGCGGCGCGTTGAAAGAGCTGACGCTGACCACCAATGGGTCTCAGCTGCATCGCTTTGCGGATGACCTTTATGCGGCGGGCGTGCGGCGGGTGAATATCTCGCTGGATACGCTGGACGAGGACAAGTTCGCGCAGATCACGCGCTGGGGCCGCCTGAAGCAGGTGCTGAACGGCATCGACGCGGCGCAAAAGGCTGGACTGCGGATCAAGATCAACGCGGTGGCCCTGAAAGGCTTCAACGAAGAAGA
Source organism: Ruegeria sp. AB10 (assembly GCF_056542745.1). Taxonomy (NCBI): domain Bacteria; kingdom Pseudomonadati; phylum Pseudomonadota; class Alphaproteobacteria; order Rhodobacterales; family Roseobacteraceae; genus Ruegeria; species Ruegeria sp. AB10. Next base: position 680,774 of record NZ_JBQGAI010000001.1, read on the forward strand.
ACTGCCCACCATCACGAAATGGTGTGCCGAGCGCGACATGGACCTGACCTGGATCGAGGTCATGCCCATGGGCGACATCGGAAACGAGGATCGACTGGACCAGTACTGGTCGCTGAAGGACGTGCGCAAGGAATATGAAAACCACTATTCGGTGACCGATCTGGCCGAACGGACCGGTGGGCCTGCGCGCTATGTACGGCTGGAGGAGACCGGGCAAAAGATCGGCTTCATCACGCCGCTGTCGCATAACTTCTGCGAAAGCTGCAACCGCGTGCGCCTGACCTGCACCGGTGAGCTTTTCATGTGCCTCGGCCAAGAGGACATGGCCGATCTGCACGGCGCCCTGCGCGACCATCCCGACACCGAGCAACCGCTCGAGGATGCGATCCGCGCCGCGATCAACCTCAAGCCCAAGGGGCATGATTTCGACTATTCCCGTCAGGCGATTGACGGCCAGATGAGCCGTCACATGAGCCACACGGGCGGCTGACATGCCGGATCAACCGGGTCGGCCGACGCTGCTCTATCACCTGTATTGCGGCCTGACCTCAGTTGCAGGCCCTCTGGTCTGGCGCACGGTGCGGAAAAAGCTACAGGCGGCCGACGTTCCCGTAGTCCGCCAACAAGAACGTCTGGGCCATGCCGGTCAGCTCCGCCCCGACGGGCGCCTGATCTGGTTCCACGCGGCCAGCGTCGGTGAAACCCTGTCGGTGATCAGCCTGATCAAACGGCTGGGCGAGCGTCTACCCGATGCCGCGTTTCTGATCACCTCGGGCACCCCCACCTCGGCTGCGCTGATCGAGAAACGCATGCCACCACGCACGCGCCACCAATACCCCCCCCTCGACATACCCGGCCCCGTCCGACGCTTTCTGGATCACTGGCGCCCCGACGCCGGTATCTTTGTCGAAAGCGAAATCTGGCCCCGCCTTATTGTCGAAGGCGCGGCCCGTGGCATCCCTCTGGCGCTGCTCAACGCCCGCCTGTCGGATAAATCCGTCAAAGGCTGGAAAAAACGCACCGAAACGGCACGCTTCATTCTCGACCACTTCCGCCTGTTCCTGACGCAGAACGACAAGACGGCGGCAAACCTGATCGACATGGGCGCACGCGCGGAACGCGTACAGCCCGGTACGAACCTCAAGGCGATGTCCGACCCGCTGCCCGTGGACCAAACCACGCTGTCCGACATTCGCACCCAGATCGGAAACCGCCCCGTCTGGATCGCCAGTTCCACCCATGCGGGCGAAGAGGAAATCGTTCTGGCCGCCCATGCGGCGCTGCTCGAACGCTGGCCCGATCTGCTTTTGTTTCTGATCCCCCGCCACCCCGAGCGCCGCAACGAAGTCGCCACGCTGATTGAGCAAGCTGGGCAAAACGCGGCACTCCGGTCAGCCGGAGATCAGATCACCGAGGAAACACAAATCTACGTGGCGGACACTCTGGGTGAGACCGGCACATGGTACGCCCTCTGCCCCATCGTGTTTCTGGGCGGGTCCCTGAAAGAGATCGGCGGCCACAACCCGTTCGAACCCGCACAGGCCGGAGCCGCCGTGATCACCGGTCCGGGCTATTTCAACTTTGCCGAAACCTTTGCCCCGCTGATCGCAACAGGTGGAGCGCTGCAAGTCCAATCCGCCACCGACCTAGCCGCAGCCGTCGCAACCTGGCTGTCGGATCAAAACGCTCTGGACACGGCGCGCGAGGCTGCAAAATCCTGTGTGAACACCCAAAAAACCGCGCTGGATGCCATCGTCGAAACGCTCTGCACCCAACTCAGCCTGTCTGACCGGGATCCATCTTCATCTGTCTAAAAATATCCCGGGGGTGCGGGGGCAGAGCCCCCGCGCTGACCCTCAGGCCGCAGGCATTCGCTGTTCCACGATTCCGGCCCACCAACTGCACCCGGCAGGGATGGCCTCATCATTGAAATTGTATTCGGGATGGTGCACCGCCGCCGTATCGCCATTGCCGACCAGAATATACGCGCCCGGACGTTCCTCGAGCATGAAGGCAAAATCCTCGCCGCCCATGATCAACGGCGCCTCGTCACAGCTGCCGGAAATGGATCGTGCGACATCTGCGGCGAAACCGGTCTGCTCGTCGCTGTTCACCATCACCGGATAGCCCCGGTAATACGTCACTTCGGCGACCCCGCCAAAGGTCGCGGCCACACCGCTGCAGATTTCCTTTATACGTTTCTCTGCCATATCCCGCATCTCCGAACTCATCGTGCGAACGGTCCCTTTCAATTGAACAGTCTGCGGGATCACGTTGAAGGCCGTGGACGAGGTCTCAAATGATGTCACCGAAACCACCACCTGATCCACCGGATCGGCATTGCGCGCGGCGACCGTCTGCAAGGCCAGCACCGCCTGCGCGGCCATCACGGTGCTATCGATCGTCTCATGCGGTTTGGCGGCGTGTCCGCCCTTGCCTTCGAATGTGATGTCGAACTGATCGGTGGCCGCAAAAAACGCGCCGGGACGAATGGCAAAGCTGCCCACGGGGCGGCCGGGCCAATTGTGCATCCCGTAAACCTCCTGAATGCCCCAGCGGTCCATCATACCGTCTTCGCACATCTCGCGGCCGCCACCGCCGCCCTCTTCCGCCGGCTGAAAGATCACAACAACAGTGCCGTCGAAGTTCCGGGTTTCCGACAGGTATTTCGCCGCCCCCAGCAACATCGCCGTGTGCCCATCATGGCCACAAGCGTGCATCGCCCCCTCGGTTTTGGAGGCATAGTCCAGCCCTGTTGCCTCAAGGATGGGCAGCGCATCCATATCCGCCCGCAGGCCGATGACCTTGCCGCCGGTATCGACCTTCCCCTTGATGACACCGACAACCCCTGTGCGGCCAATGCCGGTCACGACCTCATCACAGCCGAACTCTTTCAGCTTGTCCGCGACCAGGGCGCTGGTGCGATGGGTTTCAAACAGGATCTCGGGATGTTCATGAATGTCGCGGCGCCATTCGGTGATTTCCCCCTGCAGTTCGGCAAAGCGGTTCTTGATCGGCATGGTCATCTCCCAACTTGTTTTTTTTGACCGGGGTACATCCCGGTTTAATCGTGGCGTCAATCCAAAGGCGCAGGCCGCAGCGCGCCGGACAACAGGGCAATCAGAACGGCCAAAGGCAGCAAGGCCGTGAACGCCAGTCGTAATGTAAGCATCTCGGCCAGAAACCCAATAAGCGGCGGGCCGATCAACAGCCCTCCATAGCCGAGCGTCGCCACACTTGCGATGGCCCGCCCCGGTGGGACGTGCGGATCATTGGCGGCCCGGCTGAAGGCCAACGGCATGATCACGGCATAGCCGACCCCCATCAAGGCAAAGCCTGCCAGCGCCAACCCAGCCTCGCCTGCCGAGACAACACCCAGCACGCCCAACGCCGCGCAAACGCCGCCGAAACGGGCAGTGGCAACGGGGCCAAAGCGCGCAATTACAAAGCCGCCGGCCAACCGGATAGCGACCATTGTCACCGAAAACACGGCGTAGCCGAGGGCCGCGATGCTTTCTGCCGCTCCGGTCACGTCGCGCAGGAATATCGCGCTCCAGTCCGCTACGGCACCTTCGCCCAATGCACCGCACAGGGCGGTGAAACCCACGAGGATCAGCGCGCCCGAGGGTAATGCAAAAACCGCCCCTCCATGCGCCGCGGCCTTGCGGGACGACCAGTGCACCCAGGACAAAGCCAGTGCCAGCGCCACAACGACACCGCCGGCCAGCAAAAAATGCTGCATCACCGTCAGCCCCATCTGCACTGCCCCATACCCGCTGAGCGCACCCAGCCCGGCCCCAAGACTCCACATCGCGTGAAACGAGGACATGACTGGCTTGCGATAAGCCTGTTCCACCTCGGCCGCCCAAGCGTTCATCGCCACATCCATCGAGCCGTGGAAGGCCCCGAACACAAACAGGAACGCCGCCAGCGCCCAGAAACCACCCGCCATAGCCAGCAGGATCAGTGACAGCGTGTAGAGAACCGCGACAATCCGCGTCAGGGCCACCGCTCCGAACCGGTCGGTCAATCGTCCGGTCACCGGAAAGGAACACACCGCCCCCGCCGCCATGAACAAAAGGCCATAGCCCAGCGCCTCATGCGTCAGGTCGAGCCGATCGCGTACGGCGGGGATACGAGACGCCCAGATGCCGAACAGCGCACCGTTCAGGATGAACATGGCAGCCACGGCCCGCCACGCGGCCACAAGTCCGATCACCGGGTTTCCTTCGCAGACAGCGTCACTCGCCCCTGTTCTACAGGCTGAGGGCGGATTGGCAAATGCCGTTCATTCCAGCCGCTTGCGAACCCGCCGGATAAAGAACCAGACCGCCAGCACCACCGGGATCGTCACGGCTGCTGTCAGCATCCCCTTGCTCATCCCCGCCTTGGTCAACGGGTACAGCACATAGCTGACCAGCGAGACGGCGTAGTAGCTGATGGCCACGACCGAGAGCCCCTCGACCGTGTGCTGCAGCCGCAGGGCCAGATCGGCGCGGCGATCCATGCTTTCCAACAGCGCCTGGTTCTGCGCACTGCGCTCCACATCCACCCGCGTGCGCAACAGTTCCCCGGCCCGAATAGCCCGGTCGGACAGCGCCTGCAAACGACGTTCCGTGGACTTCACGGTACGTATGGCAGGGTCGTAGCGACGCATCATGAAATCGGCAAAGCTCTGGCGGCCCTCGAACCGCTCTTCCCGCAGAACTTCAATCCGCTGGTTCACGATCGCCTCATAAGCGCCCGTTGCCCCGAACCGGAACGAACACTGGGCCGAGAGGGTTTCAAGCTCGGTCGAGGTAGACAGCAGATCAGGCAGCAATTCGTCGGGATGGGCCGAGTTGTCGGTCATCTGCCCCATCAACCCGGTCAGCCTGCTGTCCAACTCGCCGATACGGTGCGTCAGTTGTTTGACCCGGGCGAAACCCAGCATCGACATCGCTTTGTAGGTCTCGATCTCACACAGGCGCTGGATGATACGACCGGTCCTGCGCCGCCCGGTGCCCTTGGTCACAAACAGCGCAAAGCGCATGTGACCGGCCGGGTCGATACGAAAATCGCTGGCACAAATGGCAGCATCATCCAGCACCCGCGCCACGGCCAGGCTTTCGGGCTCGAACCAATCCGCCAGAGCCGCCTGAACCGCTTCATCCTGCTGCCGTCCGACCACCCGGATCATCGCCGAAGTCACCCGCTGTCCCGGGCTGGCCATCAACCAATCAGGCGGGAAGACCTCAAAATCAGCCGGGTTAAAGGCGCGGTCACTGACGTTCTGCGTGATCGCGGTATAGGTGACGAACTCGGTATGCTGTTCCCACTTCAGCCAGTGACGACCGATCTGCCCCGCATAATGGGTGGCCTGCGGCTGCGGGTGCTGTGCGCCATGCCGATCCAACAGGTTGATCAGATGGGCCAGATCCTCATCCCGATCCCGCGCTGCCGCAGCCTCGGGCTTTTTGATCGCAAGAAAAGCCACGGTGCACGGCGTCCCCGCGACCGGAAAAGGGCGCGCGTGCAGCTCATTGGCCAGCGCATAGCGCAGCGGATGGTCGTCGATGGGCGTCATACAGGGCTCCGATTCATCCGGGCACTATACGAGACATCGAAAATACATCAATTCTCTTTTTATTTCATGCACTTACATGGATACGACAGTATACATATCCCGCTATGTCATTGATTTGGCTGCCACAGCTCGATCGAATTGCCCTCAGGGTCATGAATGCGGGCAAACTTTCCGACCTCGCTGTCCCACTCGGCACGGGTTTCAACCGTGATCCCGGCGGCTTGCAACTGCGTGATCATCGCAGCCAGATCATCGACACGGAAATTGATCATCCATTGCTGTTCGGCCCGCCCGAAATACTCGGTATCCTGCGCGAAAGGGGCAAACACCGTGTAGCCCTCGCGCTGCTTCCAGGGCACCGGATCGTAGTGATTGACGCCAAGGTGCTTTTCGTACCAGGCACTCAGGGCTTCGGGATCACGCGCGCGAAAGAACACGCCGCCTATTCCATTCACCTTCTGCATCACCAGCCTCCGTGGATTGCGTTTCCCAATAATACCCCGCTTGCTTCATCTGGCCAAAAATATCCTGGGGGGCCGCCTTTGGTTGCGCCATTGGTTCGAGCATCCAATGGCGGCGGGGGGCAAAGCCCCCCTGCATAAGAAAACAGAAAAGGGCGCCCGCAGGCGCCCTTTGCAATTTGGTTAACCCTGTTGATCAGTCGATCATCGGCAGCAGTTTGTCCAGCGACTGCTTGGCGTCACCGTAGAACATGCGGGTGTTTTCCTTGAAGAACAGCGGATTTTCGATGCCCGAATATCCGGTGCCCTGACCGCGTTTCGACACGAAGACCTGCTTGGCCTTCCAGCATTCCAGAACCGGCATGCCGGCGATGGGGCTGTTGGGGTCTTCCTGCGCCGCAGGGTTCACGATGTCATTCGAACCGATCACGATGGCCACATCCGTGTCCGGGAAGTCGTCGTTGATCTCATCCATCTCAAGCACGATGTCATACGGCACCTTCGCCTCGGCCAGCAGCACGTTCATGTGACCTGGCAGACGACCGGCGACAGGGTGGATGGCAAAGCGCACCTCTTTGCCCTTGGCGCGCAGCTTACGGACCAGTTCGCTGACCGATTGCTGCGCCTGCGCCACCGCCATGCCGTAGCCGGGGATGATGATCACGCTGTCGGCGTCGTTCAAGGCAGCCGCAACACCATCGGCATCGATGGCCACCTGCTCACCCTCAACCGCCATCTGCTCTCCCTGTGGGCCGCCAAAGCCGCCAAGGATCACGCTGACAAAGTGACGGTTCATCGCCTTACACATGATGTAGGACAGGATCGCACCCGACGAACCCACCAGCGCACCAACCACGATCAACAGGTCGTTGCCCAGCGAGAAGCCGATAGCGGCAGCAGCCCAACCCGAATACGAGTTCAGCATCGACACAACCACCGGCATGTCGGCGCCGCCGATGCCCATGATCAGGTGATAGCCGATGAACAGCGCCGCCAGCGTCATCAGGAACAGCGGGAAGAAGCCACCCGATGCGGTGTACCAGATCAGACAGATCAGCGAGAGACCCGCCGCCGCCGCGTTCAACGCATGACCGCCGGGCAGCTTGGTCGCCGCCGAGGTCACCTTGCCCGCCAACTTGCCGTAGGCCACGACCGAGCCAGTAAAGGTGATCGCACCGATGAAGACGCCCAGGAACAGTTCGACATGCAGGATCGAGAGTTCCGCAGGGGTTTTCTTGGCAATCAGTTGGGCAAACCCTCCAAGACCGGTGTACAGCACCTCTTTCGATGCATCGTCGACCGCCATCACTTCGGCGACGTTCAGAACTTCGAAATGCGCGTTGTAGCCAACAAACACAGCCGCCAGACCGACCAGCGAGTGCATCGCGGCCACCAGCTGCGGCATCTCGGTCATCTGGACGCGCTGCGCCACATATTGACCGATAAAGCCACCGCCAGCGATCAGCAGCAGTGACAGCAGCCACAGGCCCGAACCCGGACCGACCAGCGTGGCAAAGACCGCCAGCGCCATGCCGACAATGCCGTACCAGACCGCGCGCTTGGCGCTTTCCTGGTTCGACAGACCGCCGAGCGAAAGGATGAACAGAACAGCCGCAACGACATAGGCGGCAGTAGTGAAGCCAAATTCCATGTGCCCGGCCTCCTTAAGATTTCTGGAACATGGCAAGCATGCGCCGGGTTACGAGGAAGCCGCCGAAGATGTTGATCCCGGCCATGAAGACGGACAGCGCCGCCAGCAGAATAACCAGGAACGAGCCCGATCCGATCTGCATCAGCGCCCCAACAATGATGATCGACGAGATCGCGTTGGTGATCGCCATCAGCGGTGTATGCAGCGAATGCGAGACGTTCCAGATCACCTGGAAGCCCACAAAGATCGCCAGCACGAAGACGATGAAATGCTGCATGAAGCTGGCCGGAGCAACCAGCCCCACCAGCAGCATCAGCGCACCGCCAACCCCCAGCAGCGTGAACTGCTGCTTGGTCTGCGCCTTGAAGGCCGCGATCTCCTGCGCCTTTTTCTCTTCCGGGGTAAGTTCCTTGACCTCGGCCTTGGGCTGCGCCGCAATCGCCTGCACCTTGGGCGGTGGCGGCGGGAAGGTGATCTCGCCCTCATGGGTCACGGTCGAGCCGCGGATCACGTCATCTTCCATGTCGTGGTTGATCTGACCGTCCTTCTCGGGCGTCAGATCTGTCATCATGTGACGGATATTGGTCGCGTACAAAGACGAAGACTGCGCCGCCATCCGGCTGGGGAAATCGGTATAGCCGATGATGGTCACGCCATTGTCGGTGACGACCTTTTCGTCCGGCACGGTGCCTTCGACGTTGCCGCCGCGTTCGGCGGCCAAGTCAACGATGACCGAGCCCGGCTTCATCGCCTTGACCATATCCTCAAGCCACAGCTTCGGCGCCGGGCGGTTGGGGATCAGGGCAGTGGTGATGACGATGTCCATCTCGGGCGCCAGTTCGCGGAACTTGGCAAGCTGTGCCTCGCGGAATTCCTCGGACTGGACCGAGGCATAACCGCCGGTGGCCGCACCGTCCTGCTGTTCTTCTTCGAAATCCAGATAGACGAACTCGGCCCCCATGGATTCGACCTGCTCGGCCACCTCCGGACGCACGTCAAACGCGTAGGTGATTGCACCCAGCGAGGTCGACGTCCCGATGGCCGCCAGACCGGCCACACCCGCGCCAACAATCAGAACCTTCGCAGGCGGCACCTTGCCGGCCGCCGTGACCTGACCGGTAAAGAAACGGCCAAAGTTGTTGCCCGCCTCGATCACCGCGCGGTAACCGGCGATATTGGCCATCGAAGACAGCGCGTCCATCTTCTGGGCGCGAGAAATACGCGGCACCATCTCCATCGCGATCACGTTGGCGCCTTTGGACTTGGCCAGTTCCATCCCTTCTTCGTTCCCCGCCGGGTTGAAGAAGGAAATCAGCGTCTTGCCTTTGGTCAGACGCTTTAGCTCGGTCTCAGTCGGGATCCGAACTTTGGCGATAATGTCAGAGTTTTTCCACAGCGAAGCGGCGGTTTTTACGATCTCGACGCCTGCGGCCTCATAGGCCTCATCCGAAAAACCGGCAGCGGCACCCGCCCCTTTTTCGATGGCGCAGTCATAGCCCAGTTTCTGCAACTGCACAGCAGAATCCGGGGTCATCGCAACCCGGTTTTCACCGTCCAGTATTTCTTTTGGTGTGCCTATTTTCACTGGCAGTCCCCCTAATTCTCACTCGATCCGAGCGTGTGGTCGGTTATGTTTGTTAAGCAAACATGTATCTTGCGCAACATTGTTTCGCAAGCGCAGCAATCGTTACGTGGTGTCATGACCCTGGTCATTCTAAATCCACCGGCGGGTCTTACGTTCATACCGGGCGAAGTCCGCGCGAAACGTACGGCGCAGGCGATCTTCTTCAGGCAGTATAAAGCGGCGTTCCAGCACCCATACGAAGACAGGAACCAAAACCAGAGACAGCACCGCATCGAACCGCAGAACCAGACCGGCAAGGATCAGGACATCACCCACGTAGATCGGATTGCGGCTGCGGGTGTAGATGCCCGTTTGCACCAAAGACGAGGGCGTTTCATGCGGAATGACCGTTGTCTTGTGTCGGCGGAATTCGACAATTGCCAGAACCGCGAACAGGATACCGCCTCCGATCAGGATGCCGCTCAGCAGGTCTGTCAGGCCGCTGTCCAGGGACAGCCCCAGCGACAAATGGCGCGCCTGCAGCCAGGCCAGCACAGCAAACCCAACAAGCCAGACAGGCGGTATGTCGATCCGGCGCATGTTCATTCCCCGCAATTGACGAAGCGTAAAGATGTGTCGCTTCTGAGCGCTTTCCTATCGCTTTCGGAACAGATTGGCAAAAGCTCAGTATGTCGCATCAATGGACAGGCAATTGCGGATCGGATAGGCCGAAGACAACTGCCGAACCGTGACACAAAATGATGAGCCTCAAATGACAGATTTCGCCGCGACCAAAGCCATGTTCGATCTGCCCGAGGGCGTCATTTACCTTGACGGCAACTCGCTGGGTCCGCTGCCGCGTGCCGCCAGCGATCGGGTGAATGACATGCTGGTCAACGAATGGGGTCAGATGCTGATCACCGGCTGGAACAAGGCCGGGTGGATGGCGCTGCCGACCGGGCTGGGCGACCGCATCGGTCGGTTGATCGGCGCCGAACCCGGCACGGTGGTGACCGGCGACACGCTGTCGATCAAGGTGTATCAGGCCGTAGCCTCGGCCCTTGAACTGAGCCCGGACCGCAAGGTTGTGCTGTCGGACAGCGGCAACTTCCCCTCGGACCTGTATATGGTGGATGGCCTGTTGCGCTCGCTTGGGCCGGATTACGACTTGCGTGTTGTCGCGCCCGAGGACGTGGCCGCCCACATCACCGAAGACGTCGCCGCTCTGATGCTGACCGAGGTCGACTACCGCAGCGGACGGATGCACGACATGAAGGCGCTGACCGAACTGGCCCATGCCAATGGGGCGGTGACTGTCTGGGATCTGGCCCATTCCGCAGGCGCTATCCCGGTGGACCTGTCCGGTTGCAATGCCGATTTCGCGGTGGGCTGCACGTACAAGTACCTCAATGGCGGCCCCGGCGCGCCTGCCTTCATCTATGTCGCGCCTCGTCTGGCCGACCTCGTGCGCCCTGCCCTGTCCGGCTGGCTGGGGCATGAAGCCCCCTTTGCCTTTGATCTGGACTACCGCCCCGGCAGCGGAATCGAGAGGATGCGGGTCGGAACCCCTCCGATCATCCAGATGACCGCTTTGTCGGCAGCGATGGATATCTGGGACATGGCAGACATGGCGGATGTGCGCGCCAAGTCTATCGACCTGACCGAGCTGTTCATCGCCCGCGTCGAGGCCACCTGCCCCGAGCTGCAACTGGCCAGCCCGCGTGATCCGAACCAGCGCGGCAGTCAGGTCTCGTTCCGGTTTTCCGACGGATATGCCGCGATGCAGGCCCTGATCGCCCGCGGCGTGATCGGAGATTTCCGTTCGCCCGATATCATGCGGTTCGGCTTCACGCCGCTTTACATCGACGAACAGGATGTGGAAGGTGCGGTCGAAATCCTGACCGACATCATGCAGAACCGTTTGTGGGATACCCCGGAGTACAAGGTACGGCAGCGGGTTACCTGACCTCAAGCCCCGCGCCGATCAGCGCCGCAACCTGCGCCACCTGCTGTTCATAGACCTCGGCCCCGGCCCCGATCAGCTTGAGCCCCTTGAGCGTTGCGGCAATCGTCCTGCCAGTCTCGGCCGCATCGGTCAGCAGGCGCACCCGCCCGGCTTGCGCCTGTTGCGTCAACCATTCGGCGTAAAGGCCCGCCATCCTAGCCTCTCCTTCCGAGATGACCTCGGCCGCCATGGATTTGGTATTGTCCAGCATCTCAAGCCCGTGAGGCGACGCCAGTATCGCCGCCATCCCGGCAGTCTGCGCGCGTATCGCCCGTGTCAGGACATCCGGCACCGCCCCCGGAGTCGCCAGAGCCTCGGCCACCGCCGCGCTTTTCTCGGCATAGTAAACCTCGGTCAATTTGCTGACGATTGCCTCTTTGTTCTTGAAGTGCAGATACACGGCTGGTCGGGACATTCCCGCGCCACGCGCTATGTCATCCATCGAGGTTTTTCGAAACCCATAAGTGGCAAAGGCCTGAAAAGCAGAATTCAGGATCGCCTTTTGCCGTGAATCGTCAACTGTTTCCGTCATGTATGAACTGGTGACACTTTTTATTCATTTTGTCAATTGACACACTGACACTTTACGCCAATTATGTCATGGAACCAGCAACAGCTAGATGAGGTGCGCCATGGCGACCGCGCTAAAAATCAACGGAAAGCAACATCAGGTTGACCTGCCCGATGACGTCCCCCTGCTTTGGGTGCTGCGGGATGAGGTCGGCCTGACCGGAACCAAGTTTGGCTGCGGCGTGGCCGCCTGCGGGGCTTGCACCGTACATATCGATGGCGAGGCCGTACGGTCCTGCCAGGTGACGCTGTCGGATGTCTGGGGCGATGTGACCACCATTGAGGGGATTGGTTCGCCCGACGCGATGACCACGCTCCAACAAGCCTGGGTCGATCATCAGGTGGCACAATGCGGCTACTGCCAGTCAGGCCAGATCATGCAGGCCGCCGCGCTGTTGGCGGAAAACCCTGCCCCCTCGGATGGCGAGATTGACGAAGCCATGCAAGGCAATCTGTGCCGCTGTGGCACCTACCCCCGTATCCGCGCCGCGATCCATGACGCGGCCGGCAAGTTGAAGGAGGCGTAACCGATGGCTTCTGTTGGAAAAATCCTGCGTCGCACCTTCCTGATAGGGTCCGCCGCGATTGTCGGCGGCGTGGCGTTCGGCGCCTATTACGTCAGCCGCCCCGCTGCAAACCCGTTGAAACCCGGTGAAGGTCAGGCGGCGCTGAGCCCGTTTGTCCTGATAGACCAGAACGGCGTGACGCTCTTTGCCCCCCGCGCCGAGATGGGCCAGGGCGTCAAAACCACATGGGCCGCGCTGATTGCCGAGGAACTGGACGTCGATCTGGACCAGATCACCGTTCTGCACGGCCCGGCGGCAGCGGCCTACTACAACTCGGCCCTGATGGGGGAAAGCCTGCCCAACAAAGGGTATGACATCTCGGACTTCCAGCACAATCTGGGCGAGGCGCTGGGTGTGCTCGGCAAAGCGCTGAGCCTTCAGGTCACCGGTGGATCGACCTCGATGAAAGACGGGTTCGAGCGGATGCGCCAAGCCGGAGCTTCGGCCCGCGAGACGCTGAAACAGGCCGCGGCAGACCGGTTGGGTGTTGACCGCAGTGAGCTGAAAACCGCCTCGGGCCGCGTCATTGCACCGAACGGGGACCAGATTCCCTATACCGAGCTGGCCATTGACGTTGCAAAGCTTGAGCCGATCGAAGCGCCTCTGCGTGATCCGTCCGAGTGGCGCTATCTGGGCCAGACCCAGCCGCGTCTGGATATGGTCGAAAAGGTGACCGGGACGGCTGAGTTCGGCGTCGATGTCCGCCTGCCCGGCATGAAATTCGCCGCCGTCCGCATGAACCCCAAGCTGGGCGGCGCAATGAACGGTTTCGACGACAGCACTGCACAGTCCATGCCGGGGGTCGAGAAGATTGTCGATCTGGGCACCGGCGTTGCGGTGATCGCCAACAACACATGGCTGGCCAATCAGGCGGTTGAAGCCATCGACGTGGATTGGGGTGACGCCTCCTACCCGCCCGACACGGACGGTATCTTTGCCAAGATTGCCGAAGCGTTTGACGACGCCCCGAACTCGACCATGCGCGATGACGGCGATGTCGACGTGACGCCCGAAGGCGCGACCGAAATCACGGCAGAGTATCGTCTGCCCTATCTGGCCCATGCCACGATGGAGCCGATGAACGCCACCGCGCTTTACACCGGCAACGCGCTGGAACTTTGGTGCGGCAACCAGGCCCCGACCCTGATCCGCTTTCGCGTTGCCAATACTGCTGGCCTCGACACCGAAGCCGTTCAAATCCACACCACCTATCTGGGTGGCGGCTTTGGTCGCCGGGGTGAGTTGGACTTTGGCGAGATCGCCACCAAGGTCGCCATGGCAATGCCCGGCACTCCGGTCCAGACCACATGGAGCCGCGAAGAGGACATGCGCCACGACTATTTCCGCCCCGGCGCCATCGCCCGGATGCGCGGCGCGGTGCAGGACGGCAAGGCGGTTCTGATCGACGGCAAGGTGGCGGCGCAATCCTGCACCCAGCAAGCGGTGACGCGGTACACCGGCATGCCCGGCGCGGGCCCGGACAAGGTGCTGGTCGAAGGCTTTTTCAACCAACCCTACGCCGTGCCGAATTACCGGATGAGCGGTCACATCGCCAAGCTGGACGTGCCCGTCGGGTTCTGGCGTTCGGTCGGAAACAGCCACAACGGGTTCTTCCATGAAACCTTCATGGACGAGATGGCCCATGCCGCCGGTCAGGACCCGCTGGAATTTCGGCTGGAACTGATGAAATCCGAGCACGCGCCTTCGGCCGGCTGCTTGCAAGCTGTCAAAGAGATGTCGGGCTGGACGGGTCAGACACCAGATGGCGTCGGGCGCGGCGTGGCCTTCACCTACAGCTTCGGCACCCCGGTCGCTCAGGTGATCGAAGTGGTCGACGAAGACGGCACCATCCGTATCAACAAGGCGTGGATTGCCTGTGACATGGGGCTGGCTCTGGATCCCGAAAACGTCCAGGCGCAGATGTTCGGCGGCATGATGTACGGTCTGTCTGCGGCCTGCTACGGCGAGATCACCTTTGCCGAGGGCGAGGTCGAGCAATTCAACTTCCCCGACTATGACGCGCTGCGTATGCACACCGCGCCACAGGTCGAAGTGCGTTTACTGGAAACAAACCGCCACATGGGTGGCGCGGGTGAGCCGGGTACACCACCGTCCATGCCTGCCCTTGGCAATGCTCTGTTCGACCTGACAGGGAAACGCGCCCGCACCTTACCGCTGATCAATCAGTTCAACCTGCTGGTCTGATCACGCTGCGCCGGTCCGGTCCCTCTCTTACGGGCCGGCGCGAAATTCACGCCGTTTGCTGCATCAACCCAGCGTCCGATCCCGTTGCCCAGGCACGTACGGCTGCACCGAACGCCTCGAACAGGGGGCGGGAAACCGGATCGTTGATGGCATCCCATTCAGGGTGCCATTGTACCGATAGGGTAAACCCGGGCGCATCCTTGATATAGATCGCCTCGGGCGTGCCATCAGGCGCGTGCCCGTCGATCACGACGCGCTGCCCGACGGTTTTGATGCCCTGACCGTGCAGCGTGTTGGTCATCACCTCGGGGGCGCCGAACAGTTGGTGAAACACGCCACCGTCGTTCAAGGACACCACATGGCGCAGGGCGAATTTTTCCTCCAGCGTCCCGTCCGGCGGCATCCGGTGGTTCATACGGCCCGGTAGGTCGCGGATTTCGGGGTAGAGCGTGCCGCCCATCGCCACGTTAACCTCTTGAAAGCCCCGGCAGATGCCCATGAAAGGCTGGCCACGTTCCACGCAGGCCCGGACCAATGGCAAGGTGATCGCGTCCCGCGCCCGGTCGAACTCACCATGCGCGTCGGTGGCGTCTTCGCCATACTCCTCGGGATGCACATTCGGCCGCCCGCCGGTCAGCAGAAAACCGTCGCAGACCTCAAGCAGTTCCTCGACCGTGACATATCGCGGATCAGACGGGATCAGCAGCGGCAAGCAGTGCGAAACGTTGGCCACGGCTTCGGAATTCATCGTTCCGCCCGCGTGTGTCGGGTATTCATCGTTCATGAGGTAAGAGTTGCCGATGATACCGACGACAGGCCGAGACATTCCGTATTCCTTGCTGTTTATTTGATTAACAGGAAAGCTATCCGCAGCAATGAAATCGTGCAACAGAACACGCCCTGCATGACAGCGCAAGGACGTGTTCAATCACGCACGCAGTGTTCTGATTGATACAGTAAGTTCAGCCCACAGCTGTGCTTTTGATGGCTTTACGGGGAGTTTTTACGCAAACCGCCAGCGACCAGCGGTCGAGATCAGATTTCTCCGATCAGACCCGCTGCCTCAATTCCGGTCATTCCTGCGGTCGCATCATTGTCCGAGGTATCGCCTGTCACGCCGACCGCACCGACGATTGCGCCTTTGCGATCCCGCAGAAGAATACCGCCCGGAACCGGCACGACCTGGCCGCCGTAAACGCCGTTCACAGCGGCCATGAAATAGGCCTGCGCCTCGGCCCGCTGCATTTGCGCCGTACCCGCCATGCCCAGCATGACCGAGCCATAGGCCTTACCATGAGCGATCGAGAACCGGCCGGGGGCCGCGCCGTCTTCGCGCTCAAACGCGATGACGTGGCCGCCTGCGTCCAGAACGACGACGGACAGAGGTTTCAATTCCATCTCGCGGCCTTTTTCCAGTGTTTTTCGAATGATCGTGCGGGCTTTGCGCAAAGAAATTGCCATGATGTGTCCTCTCGTTCGTTGAGATTAAAGGCTGGCTTTCAGCTCCAGACGGCGGGCATGCAGGACCGGCTCGGTATAACCCGAGGGCTGGATACGGCCCTTGAACACCAGATCGCAGGCGGCCTGAAAGGCGATGCCGTCGAAGCCGGGTGCCATCGGAGAATAGTCGGAATCGTTTTCATTCTGGCGATCCACCACAACGGCCATTTTGCGCATTGCAGCCATGACCTGTTCTTCCGAGACAACATCATGATGCAACCAGTTGGCCAGCGCCTGAGACGAAATCCGGCAGGTCGCGCGGTCTTCCATCAGGCCGATATCATTGATATCAGGCACTTTCGAACACCCCACCCCCTGATCGACCCACCGCACGACATAGCCAAGAATGCCTTGCGCGTTGTTCTCGATCTCCCGCGTGATCTCATCATCGCCAAGGTTGCGTCCGCCCAGCAGCGGTATCGTCAGCAGGTCCTCCAGCGTGCCACGGGCACCACCGGCGGCCAATTCGTCCTGACGGGCCAGAACGTCGACCTTGTGGTAGTGCGTCGCGTGCAGAGTCGCGGCGGTCGGCGACGGCACCCAGGCGCAGGTGGCACCCGATTGCGGGTGGCCGATCTTGGCGTCCAGCATATCCCCCATCCGGTCGGGCATTGCCCACATGCCTTTGCCGATCTGCGCCTTGCCTTTCAGACCGCAGGCCAGACCGATATCGACGTTACGATCCTCATAAGACGCAATCCACGGCGTGTTCTTGATATCGCCCTTGGGCAGCATCGGGCCTGCTTCCATCGAGGTATGAATCTCATCCCCCGTCCGATCAAGGAAACCTGTGTTGATGAAGGCCACGCGGGATTTTGCGGCGCGGATACATTCTTTGAGGTTGACCGAAGTGCGGCGCTCCTCATCCATGATGCCGAGCTTAACAGTGTTACGCGGCAGGCCGAGGATGTCTTCGACAATGTCGAAAATCTCGACCGAGAACGCCACTTCTTCCGGGCCGTGCATCTTGGGCTTCACCACATAGACCGAACCGGTGACCGAATTGCCACCCTCGCGCTGCAGATCGTGCATGGCGATCAGCGTGGTGCAAAGCGCATCCATCAAGCCCTCACCGATCTCAATGCCATCGACATCCAGAACGGCCGGGTTGGTCATGAGGTGACCCACATTCCGCACCAGCATCAGCGAGCGGCCTTTCAGCACGGCCTGGTCGCCGCTGGGAGTTGTGTAGCCCACATCGCCCGCCAATTTGCGGGTGAAGGTGTTGCCGCCCTTGGTGACCTCTTCGGTCAAATCGCCCTTCATCAACCCCAGCCAGTTGCCATAGGCCACAACCTTGTCCTCGGCATCGACACAGGCGACCGAATCCTCGCAATCCATAATTGTGGACAGGGCCGACTCCAGTCTGACATCTGCGATTCCCGCCGGGTCGGTCGCACCGATGGGTGTCGATCTGTCGATCACAATTTCAGCATGAAGGCCATTCTTCTCTAACAAGATCGAAGACGGCGAAGCCGGATCGCCTTTATAACCTACAAAACGCCCCGCCCCATGCATTTGCGATCCATATATGTACGCTCTTTCACCATCGTCCATTGTGACGACCAGGTTCCCCTTCTCGACGGAAAAACCTACAACACTTGTCCAATCGTCAATCGCTGGTGTGCAGAAGAAGCCAAGATGGTGTTTGGCCCACGCAATCACGCGTGCGCCACGTTCTGCGTCATAGCCTTTGCTGGCGGGCAGGTCGCCCATCGCATCGGTACCGTAAAGCGCATCATATAGGCTGCCCCAGCGCGCGTTGGCTGCGTTCAGGGCGAAACGGGCGTTGGTGATCGGCACAACCAATTGCGGACCGGGGATCAATGCAATCTCGGGGTCGACGCCGGAGGTCTCGATCTGAAAATCCGCGCCCTCATCGACCAGGTACCCGATTTCGCGCAGGAAAGCCTGATAGGCGGCGGGGTCATGCGCCTGCCCCTTGCGTCCCAGATGCCAGCCATCGACCTGCCCCTGGATCTTTTCCCGCTTGGCCAGCAAGGCGCGGTTCTTGGGGCCCAACTCGGCGACCATCCGCGACAGACCATCCCAGAACGTTTCAGCCGTGACACCGGTTCCCGGCAGGGCCTTGCCTTCGATAAACTCGGCCAGAACCGTATCAACCTGAAGTCCGCTGCGTGCCTGTCTGCTGCTCATTTGGTGTCTCTCCGCCATTGTGCGCCATTGTATGCCGCCTGCATTTAAGCCGAATGTTCCCGACAGGCAACTTTCGACGCCACGTTCGAACCCTTCGGCCCTGCGCGAAGGTGCTTCAAAAACGACAAGGCAGTGAAGCCGCGGTTGCAGCCCAATGGCGAAGCCCCTAACGTCGCGCCCGAACCAACTGATGCGAGGCCCCCAATGCGCGACGCTGCCCCCACGACGATCTACCTGAAAGACTACACGCCGTTCGGCTATCTGGTGGACAGCGTACACCTGACCTTCGATCTGGCCGCAAACGCCACCCGTGTCACCTCGCGCATTGCCTTCCGGCCGAACCCCGAGGCGACCGACCGTACCTTTTTCCTGCATGGCGAAGACGTGACCCTGATCCGCGCGGCCATTGACGGTAAAGAAATCTCGCCCGAGGTCACCGACAAGGGCCTGACAGCAAACGCCCCCGACGCGCCCTTTGTCTGGGAGGCCGTGGTCGAGATCGATCCCGCCAACAACACTGCGCTTGAGGGGCTGTATATGTCGAACGGCATGTATTGCACCCAGTGTGAGGCCGAGGGATTCCGCAAGATCACCTATTACCCCGACCGCCCTGATGTGATGTCGACCTTCACAGTGCGCATCAATGGGGACCTTCCGGTGCTGCTGTCCAACGGCAACCCCACGGGCAGGGGCGAAGGATGGGCCGAATGGACAGACCCGTGGCCCAAACCGGCCTATCTGTTTGCGCTGGTCGCCGGAGACCTCATCGCCCACCCCGGCCGGTTCACCACCATGTCCGGCCGTGACGTGGAGCTGAACCTCTGGGTTCGCCCCGGTGACGAGGACAAATGCGCCTTTGGCATGGAAGCCCTGAAGAAGTCTATGAAATGGGATGAGGACGTTTATGGCCGTGAGTACGATCTGGACGTGTTCAACATCGTGGCCGTGGACGATTTCAATATGGGCGCGATGGAGAATAAGGGGCTGAACATCTTCAACTCCTCCGCCGTGCTGGCCAGCCCCGAGACCTCGACCGATGCCAATTTCGAACGGATCGAGGCAATCATCGCGCATGAGTATTTCCACAACTGGACCGGCAACCGTATCACCTGCCGCGACTGGTTCCAGCTGTGCCTGAAAGAGGGCCTGACCGTGTTCCGCGACGCGCAGTTTACATCCGACATGCGCTCGGCCTCGGTGAAACGCATCCAGGACGCCATCGACCTGCGCGCCCGGCAATTCCCCGAGGATAACGGGCCGCTCTCTCATCCTGTTCGACCGGAAAGCTTTCAGGAGATCAACAACTTCTATACCGCCACCGTATATGAAAAAGGCGCCGAGTTGATCGGGATGCTGAAACGGTTGGTGGGGGATGCGGCCTATGCGCAGGCACTGGACCTTTACTTCGACCGCCATGACGGGCAGGCCTGCACCATCGAAGACTGGATCAAGGTGTTCGAGGATACGACGGGCCGCGATCTGACTCAGTTCAAACGATGGTACAGTCAGTCAGGCACGCCGCGCGTGGCCGTGGCCGAGGAGTACGCGGACGGCACTTACACCCTGACCCTGTCGCAGCGCACCGAGCCGACCCCCGGTCAGTCCGAAAAACTGCCGCAAGTGATTCCGGTCGCCGTCGGCCTGCTGGGCCCCAACGGGGATGAGGTCCGCGCGACCGAGGTTCTGGAACTGACCGAGGCCGAACAGAGCTTTGAGTTCTCCGGTCTGGCCGCCATGCCGGTGGCGTCGATCCTGCGCGATTTTTCCGCGCCGGTTATTCTGGAGCACGACCACACGGATGCCGAGCGCGCCTTTCTGCTGGCCCACGACACCGACCCGTTCAACCGCTGGCAGGCCGGACGGTCGCTGGCAGAGGACACGCTGCTGCGCATGATCCGCGAAGACAGCGCGCCCGGCACCGACTATCTGGACGGCATTCTGGCCGTGCTGCGCGACGGTGATCTGGAACCGGCCTATCGCGCGCTGATGCTGGGCTTGCCAACACAATCCGAACTGGCCGCGGCGCTGTTCGAAGCCGGAGAAACCCCCGACCCGATGGCAATCTGGCGGGCCGTGGAAACCCTGCGGCAGGCGACAGCGCAACATGTGCAGGACCTGCTGCCCCGGCTGCACAGCGAAACCCTGATCGACGCGCCGTTCAGCCCCGACGCCGATCAGGCAGGCAAACGCGCGCTTGGTGGGGCTGCACTGTATCTGACATCGCGGCTGGATGGTGGCGCAAAAGCCACCGAGGAATATGCCACCGCCAACAACATGACGTACCAGTTGACCGCCCTGTCGTGCCTGTTGCGGGCCGGAACGGGCCAGCAGGAGCTGGCGGCGTTCTATGACCAGTGGCAGCATGATCGGCTGGTGATGGACAAGTGGTTCGGCCTTCAGGTGACCACAGCCGCCCCCGAGACCACAGCCGGCATTGCGCGCGCGCTGACCGAGCACGCCGATTTCAACTGGAAGAACCCCAACCGCTTCCGCGCGGTCATGGGGGCATTGGCCATGAACCACGCCGGTTTCCACTATTCAGACGGGGCCGGGTATGCGTTGCTGGCGGACTGGTTGATCCGGCTCGACCCGGTGAACCCGCAAACTACGGCGCGGATGTGCACGGCTTTCCAGACTTGGAAACGCTATGATGCCGACCGTCAGACCCTGATCCGAGCCCAGCTGACCCGTATCGCCGACACGCCGGACCTGTCGCGGGATACGACGGAAATGGTGACCCGTATCCTCGGCGCATGACTCCGTTTACCTTCACGCGCCACAACCGGACGCCGCGTACGACTTTGATCCTGATCTGCGTCTACGCGGCGCTGGCAGCCTTGCTGATCCTGTTCGATGCGGCATGGTGGCTGGTCGGGTTACTGGCCCTGTCCACCCTGCCCGCCGTTTGGGACGTCGTGCGGGGTACACGCGCAGGCATGACGCTGGATCGCGACCGGATAAAGTGGTTCACGGGCAACCGCGAGGGCGAGGCCCTTCTGGCGGATATCGATCATATCCGGTTCGACACCCGATGGGATTTCTCGGTTCGTGTCTCTCTGGTTTTGGCATCGGGCAAGCGGATTCGGCTGCCCGACGAATCCACACCGCCCCACAAAGACCTCGAAATCACCCTGCAACAGGCCGGTTTCCGGGTCGTGCGGCATCATTTCAACGTTTTCTGAAACATTGTGCCCTAAAGGGAACCATTCCACCGGGGCAGACCCCACGCCCCGCAAAAAGCTTGAATTTGAGGTGAATTTCAGTCAAAATTTCAAGCCAGCCTACCCTTTTTGTTTTGGTTTCGAGTTTTACCATGTTTCGGTTTTTCAGGGCACGTCAGGCCCGTTCTTCTTTACCTTCCCGTCATATCACACAGGACATGCGCGTGGCAGATTGCGCCGAAACGGCTGGTCTGCCGGACACGGGCCAACTGAATATTCCGCTGGCACGCGCCCGCGCCGAGGACCTGATCGGTCGCGAAACCATTGAACTTGGGCGCACGCTGGCCAGACAGGACCGCTGGGCCGAACTGTCCCGACAGATGCGCGCCGCAGACGACTCCCGCGACACCGCGCCCGACGGAATGCCGATTGCAGATTTGCTGGCCTTTGGCGCCCGGTCCGACGTGGTTCTGGCAGTCGAACACGCCCTGTCCGACGGGGCCGCCCTGTCCGAGTATGACCTGCTGGGCGGTATCTCTGAACTGGAAGACGAAATGCGCGCGCATCCCGATGATCCGATGATCATTCTGGTGGTCGCCCTGGCGCATATCGACCTGGCCTGGGCTTGGCGCGGGACGGCGACGGATGCCACGTTGCCTCCGCTGCACCAGTCGCGCTGTGCCGCGCATTTCGACCGCGCCGCGGCCCTTTTGCCGACATGCCGCGCAGCGGCGCCGGACAGCCCATTGGTGGCCGCAGCCGGTTGCGCCCTGATGGCCGGTCAGCGGAAAACCGACCTGCGCGTAGCCGAAGAATACGAACGGCTGATCACGCTGGACCCACACAACCAACGCCACATGCGGGCAATGGGTACCCATCTTCTGCCGCGCTGGTTCGGCAGCTACGAAGAGCTTGAAATCCAGGCCCTGCGCAACGCGGCCCGCACCTGCGATATCTGGGGCGCTGGCGGGTACACATGGGTACAGTTTGACGCCATCGCACTGGACGCAGAGGCCTGCGCACGGCTGGACGTCGAGTATTTCCTGGAAGGCCTGCACGACATTCTGCATCGCCGCCCGGATCAGCAAACCGTGAACATGCTGTCGGCCTATTGCGCCACCACGATCCAGGGCGGGCTGGGCCTTAACGACAAGGCCGATCTGGTGCGCGCGCAGATTCACGAGGCCGCCAACTGGCTGATCCGCGACCACATGACCGAACTGCACCCGCTGATCTGGGCGCATGCCGCGAGCGGGTTCAACAACTCGGTCCGTATCAACTCGGCGGAACGGTTTGCAGCCCGCGGCCAGCGTCAGGCCCTGCGTGCCATTGGCGATCTGTTCCGCGAGGAACTGCGCAGCGGCATGGACGTGACCTTTACACCGTCGGGTCTGCGCCTGTCTCAGCACTGATTCCCCCTTGCCCCTAGCCCCTGCCGGGCCTAATACGCAGGCTTAGACTTCTGCGGAAATGAGGCGCGCCATGCTCGACCTGACATACGAAATGCCCAAACCCAAAACCATTGCCGGGGCCAAGCACGATTGGGAACTGGTAATCGGGATGGAGGTGCACGCTCAGGTCTCATCCAACGCCAAGCTGTTTTCCGGTGCGTCGACCAAATTCGGGGCCGAGCCGAACTCGAACGTGGCCTTTGTGGACGCGGCGATGCCAGGCATGCTGCCGGTGATCAACGAATACTGCGTGGAACAGGCGGTGCGCACCGGGCTGGGCCTGAAGGCGGATATCAACCTGAAATCGGCCTTTGACCGCAAGAACTACTTCTACCCTGACCTGCCGCAGGGCTATCAGATTTCCCAGCTGTATCACCCCATCGTGGGCGAAGGCGAAGTGCTGGTCGAGATGGGCGATGGTACCGCGCGCATGGTCCGCATTGAACGCATCCACATGGAGCAGGACGCGGGCAAATCGATTCACGACATGGACCCGCATATGTCCTTCGTCGACCTGAACCGGACCGGCGTCTGCCTGATGGAGATCGTCAGCCGCCCCGATATCCGTGGCCCGGAAGAGGCTGCCGCCTATATCGCAAAACTGCGTCAGATCATGCGTTATCTGGGCACCTGCGACGGCAACATGCAGAACGGCAACCTGCGGGCGGACGTGAACGTCTCGATCTGCTTGCCGGGCGCGTATGAGAAATACCAGGAAACGCAGGACTTCTCGCACCTGGGCACCCGCTGCGAGATCAAGAACATGAACTCGATGCGGTTCATCCAGCAAGCGATCGAAGTCGAAGCCCGTCGCCAGATCGCCATCGTCGAAGGTGGCGGCAAGGTCGATCAGGAAACCCGCCTGTATGACCCGGACAAGGGTGAGACCCGCTCGATGCGGTCCAAGGAAGAGGCGCATGACTACCGCTACTTCCCCGACCCCGACCTGCTGCCGCTGGAAATCGAACAGGCATGGGTGGATGACATCGCCGCCAAGCTGCCCGAACTGCCCGACGACAAGAAGGCGCGGTTCATCAGCGAATTCGGTCTGACCGATTATGATGCCTCGGTGCTGACTGCCGAGGTGGAATCGGCTGCGTACTTCGAAGAGGTTGCCAAGGGCCGCAACGGCAAACTGGCCGCGAACTGGGTGATCAACGAACTGTTCGGCCGCCTGAAGAAAGAAGACCACGACATCACCGACAGCCCAGTGTCTCCGGCGCAGTTGGGCGGGATCATCGATCTGATTTCCTCGGACGCCATCTCGGGCAAAATCGCCAAGGACCTGTTCGAGATCGTCTACACCGAAGGCGGTGACCCGGCACAGATCGTTGAAGAGCGCGGTATGAAGCAGGTCACCGACACCGGCGCCATTGAGGCCGCCCTGGACCAGATCATCGCCGCCAACCCGGCACAGGTCGAAAAAGCCAAGGTGAACCCGAAACTGGCCGGCTGGTTCGTTGGTCAGGTGATGAAAGCCACCGGCGGCAAGGCCAACCCCAAGGCGGTCAACGAACTGGTCAGCCAAAAGCTGGGTTCGTAAACCGATCAGAGATTGAATTGTTGGCGGCGGGGTTTGCGCAAAACCCCGCCGTTTTTCTTTTCCGCCTCTTTCCGCACGATGATGACTTTCCCAAAATCTCCAGCATGTTAGATTGCCGGGACCCGACAGCAGGAAAATCCGATGCAGCGCTACGAATACAAAGTTGTCCCCGCCCCGCAAAAAGGCATCAAGGCCAAAGGTGAGAAAACCGCAGAAGGCCGGTTTGCCGCATCGGTCGAACAGGTGCTGAACCAGATGGGTCAGGACGGCTGGGAGTACCAGCGCGCCGAATTGCTGCCCAGTGAGGAACGCGTGGGCCTGACCGGTTCGACCGTGAACTGGCGCAATGTTCTGGTTTTCCGCCGGGAGGCCGAGGACACTAATGCATCATCCCGGATCCCGCCCGAGGCCGATGAAAGCGTGTCGCAAGCAAAGCCAATTCCAGGACCAGATGCCGTTGAGGCCCCCGCCCCTATTGCGGAAGAGGCCAAGGAACCCCCGTTATCGCTGAAAGGGGCCGAGAGAAAGACGGAATCCGGGGAAGAACCTCAGAGCTAACTGGCGTCAACACGGGACCGGCGCAACAATCCGCCCCTTTGGAAGCGGCTTTGCGGGGTCGTAGCAGGACAAGCGCCCCGGCCCGTCTCGCCAGAACAGGTTCGGATCTACGTGGCACGTTGGCCAGTGATCGCAACGCCTGACCGCGAAGTGAACGTGGGGCGTTTTTCCGATGCTTGGACGGTTCGCCTTCTGGACGTAAGCCACCACTTGGCCCGCCTGGACGCGCTGGCCGCGCCTTAGCCCAGAGACCGGCACCACATGAACCATCTCAAGGAACATTTTCTGTTTGGCCTGCCCCGGTCTGGGCCGAACCGAGACATCCATGCTAATCCCAACAACTCCGCCATATACCGCGTTGTCTTGCTCGATATACTTGATCCGCCCGTTGACGGGCGAAATCACCGGTGAGCCGGCACGTTTGCAAAAATCCATCCCCTCATGACTGGTAATTGTGCGGCTGGGCTCGACGACCTTGTATTTTTGCCCATTGCGCAAACGCGTCTTACCATAGTCCAGGCACAGCCCCCCCGTCCGCCGAAATCGGCTGGACACGCCGTGAACGACCGGTTTGCCATCCGGTGAGACCAGAACAAGCTCCTGCGATGCAGACGAAGATGGAAGCTGAAGCAATAGGCAAACTGCCAGCAGAACCCTGAACGCAAAAGATCTTTCTACAAAACGTCGCATTCCTTAACTTGAAAAGCGACGCAGTCTTCTGTCAACGGTTTTCTGATTTGGTGCTTCGCAGCATAAACCAACGAATTTCTGTAGCTTATTCCCCGATATCCAGCGCCAAGGCGTGAATACGCGGCACGATATCGCCCAACGCCTTGTGGACCGCGCGGTGGCGGACAACGCGGGATTGGCCTGCGAACGCGCTGGCGCGGATGCGGACGTTGAAATGGCTTTCACCGCCATCCTGATACCCCGCATGGCCGCGGTGGCTTTCGCTGTCGTCGATGACTTCAAGCTCACGCGGATCAAATGCCGCCTGCAGGCGGGCTCGGATTTCGTCGGTCACAGTCATTTTTTCGCTCAGCGGTAAAAATTTTACCGCCCCCCCTCTTCTACTTTCGGCTGCTTAGATTAAACTGCTGCCTCCGAGTCGAGAAGATGCGTTCTTAAGGATCACAGCATGACGAAATCAGACCCTTTCGGATTCGATATGTCCGTCTCCAGCGCCAAGAAAAAGAACCCGCGCGGGCGTCGGGGGATGTCGGGTGCGTCTGAGACCTCGGTGCGTATCTGCGACCATGAAGGCTGCGAAGAGGCGGGCAAGTTCCGCGCGCCCAAAGCACCGGATGTTCTGGATGATTTCTTCTGGTTCTGCCAGCAGCACGTGCGTGAATATAACCAGAAATGGAACTTCTTTGACGGCACCACCGAGGCCGAGTTGAACGCGCAGCGTTCCAAGGACAAAGTGTGGGAGCGTGAGACCAAACCCATGGGTGACCCCGAGGCGCGCGCCTGGGCACGCCTGGGCATCGAGGACCCGCATCAGGTGCTGGGTGCAAACAGCACGCAGAACAAGGGGCGCACCTCGGGTGGCGGCGGCCGCCGCCTGCCCCCTACCGAACGCCGCGCGATCGAAATTCTCGAGGCCAATGACAGCTGGACCAAAGCCGAAGTGCGCAAGGCCTACAAAAAGCTGATTAAGGTGCTGCATCCGGACATGAACGGCGGCGACCGGTCTCAGGAAGAACAGCTGCAAGAGGTCGTCTGGGCCTGGGATCAGATCAAGGACAGCCGGAATTTCAAATAAGGTTTCGGCCTTTCAGCTCAGAACCACCTGCAAATTCAATATCCTGCGATGAGTTCTGCCTGGAATCCCCGGAAAGGGTCATCCATATTTGCGGCGATTGGATATCTGAATTCACCGAGGTCCGACCTTGCGCGTGCCCCTTAGCCTGTTTGTGCTTTCGCTCTGCGGATTGGCCGCCGCCATTGTCCACCCCACGCGGCCTGAGTGGCTTTTGCTGGCCTCATCCTGTGCGTTTGCAAGTCTGATATTGCTGCTGCGGAGTTGGTGGGAGTCTCGCGATACCGGCGACTGGATCATCCTTGACGGCTCTAATGTGATGCACTGGAGAAATGGCGAGCCCAGTCTTGAAACGCTGCGCGAGGTTCTTTCGACATTGAAAACCGCTGGCTTGCGGCCTGCGGTCGTATTTGACGCCAACGCAGGGTACAAGATCGCAAATCGCTATATGAGTGATCGCGATTTCGCCCGATCACTCGACCTGCCGGTCAATCGCGTAATGATTGCGCCAAAGGACTCCCCGGCCGATCCTTTGATCTTGCGTGCAGCGGTGGATCTCAACGCACGTGTGGTCACAAATGATCGCTATCGGGATTGGGCCACTGACCGTGCCGAATTAAAGCAAGATAGTCTGATCCAGGGTGGCTTTGAAAGGGGTGAACTGTGGTTGTCACTGTAAGGGGCGGTTGTTGGTCTGGTTAAAGGCTGAAGTCATTCGAACCGATGTCATCTCAGATTTAGTTTCAATGAAACATCTGATCCGCTTCTAGCCTGCGTCTCTTTCCCTTGCCCTTGCCCGCAATATGTTGCACCACACACGGGTTCAAACCCGGCAATACGGGCCAAAGGATAAGGACCAGGCGAATGGCTGACGGATCGATCGACATCAACGCAAAACCCACCGAGGACATCTCGGTTCGTGACGTGTTCGGCATTGATACCGACATGGCGGTCAAAGGCTTTGCCGAAGCAAGCGATCGCGTTCCCGCCATCGACCACACCTACAAGTTCGACCCCGAAACCACGCTGGCGATTCTGGCGGGCTTTGCCCACAACCGTCGTGTGATGATTCAGGGGTATCACGGCACCGGTAAATCGACCCATATCGAACAGGTTGCCGCCCGTCTGAACTGGCCTGCCGTCCGCGTGAACCTGGACAGCCACATCAGCCGGATTGACCTGATTGGCAAGGACGCCATCAAGCTGCGCGACGGCAAGCAGGTCACCGAATTCCACGAAGGCATCCTGCCCTGGGCGCTGCGCAACCCTGTCGCCATCGTATTCGACGAATATGACGCGGGCCGCGCCGACGTGATGTTCGTGATCCAGCGCGTGCTGGAGCATGACGGCAAGCTGACCCTGCTTGACCAGAACGAGATCATCACGCCGAACCCGAACTTCCGCCTGTTCGCCACCGCAAACACCGTGGGTCTGGGTGACACGACCGGCCTATATCACGGCACGCAACAGATCAACCAGGCACAGATGGACCGGTGGTCGCTGGTCTCGACGCTGAACTACCTCAGCCATGATGCCGAGACGATGATCGTTCTGTCCAAGGCGCCGCACTACAACACCGAAAAGGGCCGCAAGACCGTCAGCCAGATGGTCACCGTTGCAGACCTGACCCGGACCGCCTTCATGAATGGTGACTTGTCCACGGTGATGAGCCCCCGGACCGTGATCAACTGGGCCCAAAACGCCGAGATTTTCCGCGACGTGGGTTACGCCTTCCGCCTGTCCTTCCTGAACAAATGTGATGAGCTGGAGCGCCAGACGGTAGCTGAGTTCTACCAGCGTTGCTTTGACGAGGAACTGCCCGAAAGCGCAGCAAGTGCAAGTCTGGGCTAAGACGTGCATTTCGCCAAGCAAAAGTGCGTGTTCATTCACGTTCCGAAAACCGGAGGGAACTTCTTTACCCGATGCTTCCTTCGGTTTTCCGACGACGCGATCGTAACCAGCGGGCATCAGGACGGCACCGACCGGTTTGAACTGAATGGCGAAGCGACCAAGTCCAAGCACCAGACCCTGGCAGAATACAGCGACCTGATTGGCTCGGCCTTTTCCGGCTATACAGCTTATGCTTTTGCCCGCCCTCCGATCGAGCGGATGATCTCACTGTACTACTCGCCCCACCGCTGGATGCGTGAACAGGAAGACGGAGGCTTTGGCCTAGACGCCCGCAACGAACCCATCGACTTGCAGGAATTCGAGGCGCTTGTGTCGACCAACCATTCCATCTCGAATCTGCTGGACACCCAGAATATCCCCGCCCGATTGATGCTCAACACCAGCGCCCTGCATGCGTCCGGAGCCCGTGTTTCACTGCTGGATTTTGCGAAACTGCAAAGCGGGTTGAAAAAGTTTGGGCGGAAAAACGGGTTCGATCTGTCCGACATACCCGCCAAAAAGGTAAACTCCAGCGCCGTCAACAATCCGGTTGCACTGAATGCCGGACAAATGGACCGTTTGGCGGAAACCGTTCTGGATTCGCACCACGGCAAGGATCAGGAGTTCTTTCCTGCGACGGGTCTGAAAGGTGCGTTGGACGGGGTTTCCAGGTGGTTCAACCTGTACGCGTAGGCGCAAACGCGTTCAGATGAACGAACGGGCCGCCGCCGGGACGGAACGGCGGCTTGCGCGCTGGATTTCCGAATGCACCGAGGTTCTGCCGTAAGCACCGCGCTGGTTTCATGGGAAAACGGGGGTGGACCTATGGCCAAGGCCCCGGAATGGCTCTAGGTTGCCCGAACAGAACAAGTCCGGACCTGCCGCCGATGAGCAAACCCAACGACAACCCCGCCGATCCGTTCAAGAAGGCCCTGGCCGAGGCCACCAAGGTGATGGCCGACGACCCGGAACTGAACGTCTCTTATACGGTCGATCCGTCGGGACTGACGGGTGAGTCAATGCGCCTGCCACAGGTCAGCCGCCGGATGACCCGCGAAGAGGTTCTGCTGGCGCGCGGGACGGCGGATGCGCTGGCGTTGCAGCGCCGGTATCATGATGACGCGACCCATGCGCGCTATGCGCCCCCGGGCGATATGGCGCGGGACCTCTATGAAGCGATGGAGGTTGCCCGGTGCGAGGCGATGGGCGCGCGGGACATGCCCGGCACGGCCAGCAATATTGACGTCAAGATCGGGCATGAGGCGCTGCGCCGGGGCTATGATCAGTGCAAACAGCCTGCGGATGCACCGCTGGCGGTTGCGGCGGGCTATCTGATCCGCCATCTGGCCACCGGACGTGACCTGCCGCCTGCCGCCGAGAACATCATGAATCTGTGGCGCGGGTTTATCGAGGAACAGGCCGGCGGGACGCTGGAAAACCTGGATGACATCCTCGCGGACCAGGCCGAATTTGCCAAGTTCGCGCGGCAGATGATCAAGGATCTGGGCTATGGCGACCAGTTGGGCGACGACCCCGATGAGCTGGACGACGAGCAGGAAGATCAGGCCGAGGACGACGCCGAAGAACAGCCCGATCCCGACAGCACCGGTCAGGACGATCAGGACGAACAGGACGCTGACGCCAACCCGGAACAGACGCAGGAAGAACAGCAGGACCAGTCTCAGGCTCAGGTCTCGATGGACGAGATGGCCGATGAAGAGATGGGCGAAGAGGCCGAGATGCCCGAAGGCGAAGCACCGCTGGAGCCGCCTGCCCCGGCCCCCGCGTCCGAGGCCGATCCGGAATACAAGGTGTACCTGAACGCCTATGACGAAGAAATCGCCGCCGAGGATCTGGCCGAACCGGCCGAGTTGGAACGGTTGCGCGCTTATCTGGATCAGCAGCTGGAGCCACTGAAGGGTGCGGTCAGCCGCTTGGCCAACAAGCTGCAGCGCCGCCTGCAGGCGCAACAGAACCGCAGTTGGGAGTTCGACCGCGAGGAAGGTATTCTGGATGCCGGCCGTCTGGCACGTGTGGTGGCGAACCCGACCACTCCGCTGAGCTTCAAGGTCGAGAAGGACACCGAGTTCCGCGATACCGTGGTGACGCTTCTGCTGGACAACTCGGGGTCGATGCGGGGTCGTCCGATCTCGATCGCGGCAATCTGTGCCGACGTTCTGGCGCGGACGCTGGAACGCTGCAATGTGAAAGTCGAGATTCTGGGCTTTACCACCCGCGCGTGGAAAGGCGGTCAGGCGCGTGAGGCGTGGCTGAACGATGGCCGCCCGCAGCAGCCCGGACGTCTGAACGATCTGCGGCACATTATCTATAAGGGCGCGGATGCTCCGTGGCGGCGGGCGCGGCCCAATCTGGGCTTGATGATGAAAGAGGGCCTGCTGAAGGAAAATATTGACGGTGAGGCCCTGGAATGGGCGCATCGCAGAATGCTGGCCCGGCGCGAACAACGCAAAATCCTGATGGTGATCTCGGACGGCGCTCCAGTTGACGATTCAACGCTCAGCGTCAACCCCGCGAATTATCTTGAGAAACACCTGCGCGATGTGATTGCCATGGTCGAAAAGCGTAAGATGGTTGAACTGCTGGCTATTGGGATCGGCCACGATGTGACTCGCTATTATGACCGTGCGGTGACGATCACGGATGTGGAACAGTTGGCAGGCGCGATGACCGAGCAGCTGGCGGCACTGTTTGACAGCGACCCGCGGGCACGGGCGCGGGTGATGGGAATGAAGAAGGCCAGCTGAGGCTGGCCTTGCCTCCGGCGGGAGTATTTTCCAAAAAGATGAAGGGGCAAGCCCTGTTTGGGAGATTTATGACATGTTTCAGTCCTTTGAGGTGACCGCGCGTCCGGAACAGGGGCCGCCACGGTTGGCTGCGCTGCGCCAAGAGATTGCGCGAGAGGGGCTGGACGGGTTCCTGATCCCACGCGCGGATGCGCATCAGGGCGAATATGTGGCCCCTCGGGACGAGCGGCTGGCCTGGCTGACCGGCTTCACCGGATCGGCGGGGTTTTGCGCCGTTTTGACCGACATCGCGGGTGTATTCGTGGATGGTCGCTATCGGACGCAGGTGAAGGCGCAGGTTGCCGCGGAATATACGCCCGTGCCGTGGCCCGAAGTCAGTCTCAGCGCGTGGCTGAAAGAGCAGTTGCCAGACGGCGGCAAGGTGGGCTTTGATCCCTGGCTTCATGCCGCTGGTCAGATCGAGAGCGCCCAGAAAGAACTGGCAGGCACCGGGATCGAACTGCTGCGGTGTGACAATCTGGTGGACCGGGTGTGGGACAATCAACCCGCCCCGCCGATGAACCCAGTCAAGGCGCACCCGATTGAGTTTGCCGGTGAATCGGCGAACAGCAAGATCACCCGCCTGGCCGAAGCGCTGCGCGACGCCGACTGCACCGCGGCTGTAATCACATTGCCGGATTCGATCATGTGGCTGCTGAACATTCGCGGCTCGGATATCGGGTATAACCCGGTGGCGCACGGCTTTGCCATTTTGAACGCCGACGGGATGGTGGATCTGTTCATGGCCGACAAGAAGTTGACGGTGGCTTTGGGCGAACAGGTGCGGATTCATGCGCCGGACAGGTTTCTGAGCGCTATCAAAGCGCTGGACGGGCAGGTTCAGGTCGACTTGGGTACTTTGCCTCAGGCGGTTGCGGATGTGTTGCAGGAGCGGATGGTGGATAACGGCGATCCTTGCGCTCTGCCCAAGGCCTGCAAGAACACCGCCGAAATCGCTGGCAGCGCCGAGGCGCACTTGCGGGACGCGGTGGCGGTGATCGAAACTCTGTGCTGGCTGGATGCCCAGCCCCCGGGCACGCTGACCGAAACTCAGGTCGTCACGCGGCTTGAGGAAAACCGCCGCAAGGATAATGCGCTACAGGATATCTCATTCGATACCATCGCGGGCACCGGACCCAATGGCGCGATCATGCATTACCGCGTGACCGAAGAGACCGACAGCCGCCTTGAAGACGGGCAGATACTGGTTCTCGACAGCGGCGGGCAATATCTGGACGGCACCACGGACATCACCCGCACCATCGCCATCGGTGATGCGGGCGACGAGGAGAAATCCTGTTTCACCCGCGTGTTGAAGGGCATGATTAATCTGTCCATGCTGCGCTGGCCCGTTGGGCTGGCCGGGCGCGACATCGAAGGCATCGCGCGTGCACCGCTTTGGGCTGCGGGGCAAGATTTCAACCACGGTGTCGGCCATGGCGTTGGCGCGTATCTGAGCGTTCACGAGGGCCCTCAGCGCCTGTCGAAGGTCAGCCATGTTCCGCTGCAACCGGGCATGATCCTGTCGAATGAGCCGGGATATTACCGTGAAGGCGCCTTCGGCATCCGCATCGAAAACCTTGTCGTCGTGCAAGAGGCCCCGGCCCTCCCCGGTGGAGACGACGAACGCGCCATGCTGAACTGGCGTACGTTGACCTATGTGCCCATCGACAGGCGGCTGATTGTGGTCGACATGCTGACAACGGCAGAGCGCGACTGGCTGAACGCCTATCACCGCGACGTTGCGGAAAAGATCCGGCCAAGGCTGGGCGATGACGCTCAACTGTGGTTGGATGCCGCAACCGCGCCGGTTTGACACCGGACTGTTACATATACCGGGCAGAGGAGTGGCCCAGAAGAGACGAGGAATGCAAAATGGTTGAGATCACGATCCGCAAGGCACCGGGCAAATGGAGCGTTCGTTCGGGCGGCGCTGTACTGGGTGAAAGCACTGGTGCCCTGGAATTGTCGGAGGGGGACCTGACCCCGGTGATCTATTTTCCCCGCTCGGACATCGCGATGGCGTTTCTGGATATGACCGACAAGATCGCGCATTGCCCGCATAAAGGCGATGCGACGCATTTCTCGATCGTCAACAAATCCTCGGTGACCGAGAACGCGGCGTGGAGCTATGAGAACCCGCTGCCTGCCATGGCCGAAATCAAGGGCTATGTCGCCTTTTATCCGGTCGAGTCGGTGAAGGTTGAGCAAATTTAGGTCATCCGGTTCTGGCCACACAGCCTGCTTCCAAAAGCAAAAAAGCACAGGCCCGGACGCCTGTGCTTTTTTTGTTTCCGGATATGGAACCCGCTTTTCACTCGGCCTGCCGACGCAGCGAGATCAGGATGTCCACGATCGCGTCGATCACCTCGGAGTCATCCAAGGCTGGGTCCGGCATGGACGTTTCCCCCGCCACGGATTGCGGATTGCCGAGGAAGGCAACAAGCTGGCTGCGGTCCCACTCTCCGCCGACGGCAGAAAGAGATTGCGAGTAGTCGAAATCCGCCAGACCCGCGACCTTGCGCCCATAGACTTCACCCAAAGACGGGGCTCCGGCACTGGGCAGCACACCGAAACCATGGCATTCAGCGCAGCCTTCCAGCGCAGTTTCGACCGCCTCGGCCGTGTGTTTGGACAGGTCGAGGTTCCCGATTTTCGAAACGGCGAACTGATAGCTGGGATCAAACTCGCCAACAGTCAGGCGCAGTACCTTTTTCTGATCCGTCCACAGAACCATCGCGTCACCATGTTGATGCACATATCGAATACGAAAACCCAGCGGGATGTGTTCGTTAAACAGGATGCTGTCGCCTTTCGTGCGGATGCGGAATAGGCTGTTGCCTGCCAGTGAACCGGCGATCAGATCGCCATCCCAGGCGGGATGGAAATCGTCAATTGGGGCCAGCGAGCTGATGGCGACCGATGGCAACCAGGAATAAGCTGGCAATTCGAACTCAGGGTGGCGCCCGTAGTCCAGAGTGTCGGGCAGCGGCAGCCGGTTATACCGTGTGCCCAGCGACACCTTCGGCCAGCCGTAATCATTGCCTTCGCGGATAAGGTTCAACTCATCCCCGCCGCGCCGGCCATGTTCAACCGCCCACAGCTTACCCTCGGCGTCAAATGCGATGCCCTGCATGTTCGAATGCCCCTGGCTGACAATGCGGTTCTCGCCGGTTTCAAGGTCAATCGCGATCACCTTGCCATACATCTGCTCGGGGTCCTGAGACAGTGGCACCGGCGCATAAATCCCATCCTGCGCATAGTCACCGGCCGCAAGATAAAGCGTACCGTCTGCATCTACACGAAAACGTCCCCCGGCCATGTGTCCCTGAATGGCGCGACCGTTCGGGTTGGGCGCTAGGCAAGGCTCAGTTGAAAACACAAGGCTCCAGTCATCCGCGCCGATCGACGCATCCGCTGCGGCAGCGCCATCCAGATCCGCCCGTGCGATCGAGGTGCGATAGCAGTTTTCACCCTCGACCCATTCGGTGAACGAAACGAGCAACTCATCGTCCACAACGTCCACATCGTTATAGCGAAAGAAAAAATGGGCGAAGTTGTAGTTCGGATTCGCGGCCTCGAAATCCAGCATGGCCTTCCACCCGTTGGGCGGAGGGGCAATGTCCAGTTTGCGGGCCTCATCCCCGCCTACTTCGAAAAAACTGCCTTCATGCGTCATCAAAAGCAAGTCGTTGCCCAGGCTGGCCAGGGCGCCTCCACCTCCGGCGCGTTCCACCGGAACGTCCAGCGCGCGCATATTCAGCGCGGTGAAAATGGTCTCGACCTGGGTGGTCTGATCGTCGGACCAGACTGGCGCGGTATGGGTCACGCCCACGGGGCGTTTGCGCAGCTTCTCAACCTCAAGAACCAGCAGGACAACCGCTGCAGCCAAGGCCACCATGAGGACCGGGCTGGTCATAAGCCGTTTCACAAATTTCATTCCCTGACCTCATGTTTTTTTTCGTTGGCTGATGCGCGAAAAGGTGCTGCTCTTGCACATAGAAACTGGATTTTCAGGCAGTATCAACCCGGCTGACCGTTTCCAACTGCCGAGATCGGCGAATGTGGTTCACGGGTCCTTTTGGCAACTGCAGATGCCGGAAATGGTCATGCCAGCTCACGCGGCTGTTGAGTGCATGTGAGCAGCGGACCGTGCAGAATACGCGCAGCCACCGCCGGAGGATGCCATGTCGATCACACGCCGCCATTTCGCAGGATTGTTAGGAGCTGCCGCGTTGCCCAGCGCGCTTTGGGCCCAGCAGGACCCGGTGCTAGGGGCCGTCAGGACCACGCTTTTCGGCAGCAACGCGGAATTCGAACAAGGCATGGCCTTTCTGGTGCAACGTGGCAACCCCGACGTTGTTCCCGCCCTGATGACCGGGATGCGCTTTGGCCGGCGACGCAGTGACGAGATCGCCAAGGTCATGCAAACCCTGACTGGCGAAAGCATCGGCATCGACTGGTTCGACTGGATGTTGTGGCAGGAACAAAATCCGCAACTGGTCCCCCACCCCTCTCTTATCCCGTTCAAACGCGAGGTGCTGCTAGGCATCGACCCGAATTTCGACGACTTCTTGCGCCCGGAATACCTGCAGCGGGACAAGATGAAAATCCGGCTGGAAGAGATCGCCTGGGGTGGCGTGCGTAAGGACGGCATCCCGTCACTGGACAACCCGACGCTGATACCGGCCGCGCAGGCCGATTACCTGAAAGAGGACGATCTGGTCTTTGGCGTCTCGATCAACGGGGATGAGCGCGCCTATCCGCTGCGCATCATGGGCTGGCACGAGATGTTCAACGAAGTGATCGGCGGCGTGCCGGTGGCGCTGGCCTATTGCACGCTGTGCGGCTCGGGCATTCTGTTCGAAACGCAGGTCGCAGGGCGGCGCAAACCGTTGATCTTCGGCTCATCAGGGTTCCTGTATCGGTCAAACAAGCTGATGTTTGACCGCGAGACGCATTCGCTGTGGAACCAGTATACCGGCAAACCTGTCGTGGGGCCGCTGGTGGGCAGCGGGATAGAACTGAAACAGCGCCCGGTGGTGATCACCACATGGCAAAGCTGGAAAGCCTCGCACCCCGGTACGCAAGTCCTGTCGCTGAACACCGGGCATCGGCGCAACTATGGCTCGGGGGTGGTGTATCGCGAGTATTTCGCCTCACCCGAGCTGATGTTCCCCGCGCTGGTTGATCAATCCGCGCATCGGCAGAAGGACTACGTCTTTGCCATCCGCCAGTTTGGCGCAGCGCGGGCCTGGCCGCTGCAGGCGTTCAGTAGAACCCGCGTGATCAATGACGCAATTGGCAACCGGCCTCTGGTTCTGATCGGCAATTCCGACAAGCGCACCGTCCGCGCCTATGAGCGGAAATCGCACCAGTTCAAAGCCTCGGATGGCGGGCTTGTGGATCAGAATGGCCAGAAGTGGACCCTGACCGAAGAGGCCCTGATCGGACCGGACGACACCCGGCTGCCGCGTGTCGCAGGGCATGTGTCGTACTGGTTCGCCTGGGACAATTACCTGGGCGATGCGGCAAGCGTGTATCGCGGCTAGGAATGCTCTTCGGCCGCCGTGGCCGCCAACGCGCGGTTATAGGCCTTCAGCGCATCAATATGATAGAGCGCCCCCACCGGGTTTTCACTGCCATCCTCTTCCACGGTCACAACCGGAATGCAGGGAACGTCGTCGCGGTCGAAATAGGGCATTGCCGCCTCCAGCGTGGCATTGGCCTGTACGCAAAGACCCTGGTCGATCAGCTCCAGCGCCTTTTCCCTGGTAATTGACGTCGCATCTCCAATGGGCCGCATCACCGCCCCGGCGCGCAGCATCGCCAGCAGATAGGCTTGCGGCCCGGCGGCCAGATGCACATCGCGGCGTTCCAGCTGGGTCAGGAAGAATGACCGGTCAACAAGGCGCGAGGCCAGCGCCGTGGACATCGAGACCGAGACCATCACGGCGAGACCGATTTGCCAGTCTCCGGTCAGTTCAAAGACGATCATTGTGGTTGATATAGGCGCGCCCAGCACGGCGGCGGCCACGGCACCCATCCCGGCAAACGCATACAGCGTATGTGTCCCTGACACATCCGGCAGCAGCCCGGTGGCGATCAGGCCAAAGGCCAACCCGGTCAGCGCCCCGATCATCAGCGAAGGCGAAAACACACCGCCCCCCATACGTCCACCCATGGTGATTGCCAGCGCCACAGTCTTGATCACCGCAAACAGGATCGCGACCGTCAGGGTCAGGTCGCCGGTCAAAGCCCGGATGGTGGTTTCGTACCCGACGCCGATGATGTGGGGGAACCAGATCGCCAGCAGGCCCAGCATCGCGCCGGACACTGCCGGACGCAGCCAGCGCGGCAGGGACAGGCGGCTTTGGATATGGCTGCCGATATCCTCGGCAAAGAAGATCGAGCGCATCAACAACAGTGACACCAGCCCACAGATCAGGCCCAGGATCAGGAACGCGGGCAGTTCCACATAGAACTGCAGTGATCCGGGCGTCTCCAGAATGAACTCGGTCACGTCGCCGTATTCCAGCCGGTTGATCACCGTGCCCGCGACCGAGGCGATGACAATGGGCGCAAAGGCATGCACGGCAAAATGGCGCAGCACGACCTCAAGCGCGAACAATGCGCCTGCGATGGGAGAGTTGAAGCTGGCCGAAACCGCAGCTGCCACCGCACAGCCCAGCAAATCCCGCCCAGTGATGCCGTCGGCGTGGATACGGTCGCTGACCCAGGTCGAGATCACCCCGGCCATATGCACCACCGGCCCCTCTCGGCCAGACGACCCGCCGGTGCTGAGCGTGATCAGCGAGGCAAAGAACGAGGCAATCCCCGCCTTGCCCTCGACCCGGCCATTTGTCAGTGCGGCGCCCTCGATCACGTCCGCGACCGAGCGCACGCGCCCGTCATCCGTGAATTTGTGCAGGATTACCCCCACAATCAGGCCGCCTATGATCGGGATGATCAGGATCAGAAACCAGGGCAGTTTCTCGGCATGGCTGTGCAGCAGCAGGATGTCTTCGGTATCATAGACATAGGCCTGCAGCGCCCGGATCGCCTTGCGGAATCCCAGCGCCATGAACCCTGCTGCGACCCCGATGGCCAGCGCAATGAACCAGAACTGGATCTGGCTGGGGCCGCGCCGCCGCATCACCCGCCACGCATCCTTCATCGCGGCCAAGGCCTGATTGAGCTGGTTGCGCAGAACGGTGCGGGTCGATTGGGTCATTGGCCCTCGGGGATCAAGTCTTATCCCTTACTAAGCCACGGAGCGTTTTGATAAAAGTGGGATCGCGACGGTTTGGGAACCGGAAAGCGGCAGAATTGTCTCAGGCGTCCAGCAGGGCGCGGGCGGCGGCGCGGGCCTCATCCGTGATGGTATCGCCTGCCACCATGCGGGCGATTTCGTCCACACGGTCGGGATCGGCCAGCGGGATCACGGTGGACAATGTCTGCCCATTGGCGACCTGTTTCTGCACCCGCCAGTGATGCGCCGCGCGGGCCGCAACCTGTGGCGAGTGCGTCACCACCAGCACCTGCCCGCCTTGCGCCAAAGACGCCAGACGGCGCCCCACCGCATCAGCGGTGGCGCCGCCAACGCCGCGGTCAATTTCGTCAAAGATCATCGTCCGGGCGCTGTCGTCGCCGGTCAGACAGACCTTGAGCGCCAGCAGGAACCGGCTGAGTTCACCGCCCGAGGCGATCTTGTTAAGCGGCCCGGACGGTGCGCCGGGGTTGGTGGCGACGGTAAAGGCCACCGCGTCGGTGCCTTCAGGGCCGGGATCAGCGGCAGTGATTTCGGTCTGAAACACCGCGCGTTCCATTTTCAACGGTGCGAGTTCCGCCATCACCGCAGCGTCCAACTGCCCGGCAGCCTGCTGCCGCGTGGCGCGGAGCGTGGCGGCGGCGCTGTCATAAGCGGCCTGAGTGGCCTCAACCGCGGCCCGTTGATCCGCCAGATCCGCATCGCCCGCGTCCAGCCGGTTCAACCGGTCACGCAGAGTATCGGCAAACGCCCCCAGATCGTCCGGGGCCACATCATGCTTCCGCGCCAGCGCGCGGATGGCGAACAGGCGCTCTTCAGCGGCCTCAAGCTCTGCCGGGTTGAAATCCAGCGCCTGAAGGCAAGAATTCACGCCGTCCTGCGCCTCACCTAACTCGATCAGGGCACGGCCAAGCGCGGCGATGGGCTCCTCAAGCCGCCCGCCCGCATTGTCCGACACACCTTCCAACCAACGCACGGCGTCGGACATCGACCCTTCGGCTCCGTCCCCGCCCAGCAGATCAAAAGCACGGGCCACGTCATCACGGATGCGCTCAGCCCCCTGCATCATCCGGCGGCGGGCGTCCAATTCGGCATCCTCGCCCGGCTGCGGGTCCAGCTTGTCCAGTTCCGCAACAGCGTGACGCAGGAATTCCTCTTCGGCGCGCATGGCAGCGAGCGTCGCCTCGGTCTCGGCCAGAGACTTGCGTAGGCGGGACATCTCGGTCCACGCAGCACGTACAGCGGCAAGATGATCCCCTACTCCGGCAAAATCATCCAGCATCGCCCGGTGGCCGCGCGGGTTCAGCAACCCACGATCATCATGCTGGCCGTGCAGTTCGATCAAAGTTTCGGACAGCGCCCGCAGCACCTCGCCGGAACACCGCCGGTCGTTGACCCAAGCGGTCTTGCGCCCCTCGGCCGTGTTGACACGGCGCAGGATCAGTTCCTCGCCGCCGGGCAGGCCAGCTTCGGCCAGAACCGCATGGGCGGCGTGATCGGGACCGAGTTCGAACTCGGCGACCACCTCGCCCTGGGCCGCCCCCTGACGGACCAGTTCGGCCCGCCCGCGCCACCCCAGCACGAAACCCAACGAATCCAGCAGGATCGATTTGCCCGCACCGGTTTCCCCCGTCAACGCATTCAGGCCCGGCTGAAACGTCAGTTCCAGCCGGTCAATGATCAGCATATCGCGGATATCAAGGGCGCGCAGCATCGGGTCTCAGCGTCCCACGCCTGTAGCCATGGCGATTACAACCACTCACCTTTGATCGTCTGGCGGTAGATCTGGCTGAGCCAGTTGTTGCCACGGCTCTTCAGTTCCAACCCGCGCGAGGTCAGCAGCTTGTAGCCCGCATCGTACCACTCGGACGACTGATAGTTGTAACCCAGAATTGCACCGGCCGACTGTGCCTCGTCCACCAGACCCAGCGACAGATACGCTTCGATCAGACGATATAGTGCCTCGGCAGTGTGGGTGGTGGTCTGGA
The DNA here is from genome assembly GCF_056542745.1 of Ruegeria sp. AB10. NCBI lineage: Bacteria > Pseudomonadati > Pseudomonadota > Alphaproteobacteria > Rhodobacterales > Roseobacteraceae > Ruegeria > Ruegeria sp. AB10. The sequence goes on from NZ_JBQGAI010000001.1 coordinate 721,446, forward strand.
AATCCTCGACCACGACGCGGAACCGGTTGATGGCCGCCGTATAGTGATCCTGACGCAGGTAATAACGCCCGATCTCCATCTCTTTGCCCGCCAGATGGTCAAAGGCCAGATCGAATTTCAGAACCGCCGAGGTGGCGTATTCACTGTCAGGATAAACCTCGATCACCGTCCGCAGCGATTGCAGCGCCTGAAAGGTCAGGCCCTGATCGCGGCCCACTTCATCGATCTGGTCATAGTAGCTGAGCGCCAGAAGATACTGTGCGTAAGCTGCGTCTTCGTCCGTCGGGTAGAAGTCGATATAGCGCTGCGCGGCAGCACGGCTCTCTTCGTAATTCTTATCCGTGTGGAACGAAAACGCCTGCATAATCAGCGCGCGTTTTGCCCAATCGGAATAAGGATACAGGCGCTCCACTTCCGAAAAATACCATGCCGCATCATCCGAGCGATTCTGCGACAGCTCATATTCGCCACGCGTGAAAATCTGTTCCGGCGTAAAGCCTTCCAGGTTCTGATTGCGGTCTGCGCCGGTGTCGCCGCAAGCCGTCAAAACTGCTGTCAGAAGTATCGCGCCCGCGATTCTGACTGCCGCTTTGGTGCCAACCATTCCGCCTATCCTTGTCGTATTGCTTATCGGGGTAAGCCCCGGATTGGGCTTCGGTTTAGCACATATAATTCCGGGGCAAAACGCCTTAGTACGCCCGCTGGCGGAATTGTCGACCGAGGTGAATTAATCAGGCAACTTCGGGGATTTCATCCCAGACAAGGCCCTGCCCCGGCAAGCGCGCGGCCTGTTCCGGGGTGCACAGCACCGGGCGCACCGCGCCGGGTGTTTCGAACAGTTTGCGCAACAGTGTGTTGGTCATGGCATGGCCGGATTTATCACCGGTGAAATGGCCCAGAATCGGACCGCCCGCCAGATAGAGGTCACCCAGAGCGTCCAGCATCTTGTGACGCACCGCCTCATCCGCGTGGCGGAACCCGCCCGGGGTCAACACTTCGTCACCCTGTACGACAACGGCGTTTTCCAGCGTTCCGCCCAAGGCAAGGCCATTTTCACGCATCGCTTCAACATCGGTACGACGGCAGAAGGTGCGGCAATCGCTGAGCTCACGCGCGAACGAACCGTTGCGCATGTCCAGTCGCTTGGCCTGGCTGCCAATCGCGCCGTCTTCGAAATCGATGTGAAAGTCGATAATCAGCCCGTCCGCCGGTGCAATCGACGCGCTGGCGCCTTCGCGCGACGCGGTCACAGGTTTGAGAACTTCAAACGCCAGAACCGGGCTGGCCTGACGGCGCACGCCCTTGGCCATGATGCCGCGCACGAAATCGATCGACGAGCCGTCCATGATCGGAACCTCGGGGCCATCAATCTCGATCAGCGCGTTATGCACGCCACATCCGGCCAGCGCAGCCATGATATGCTCGACAGTCGACACCGAGACGCTGGCCTCGTTCACCAGACGGGTGCAGAGCGGCGTCCGCTCGACCACGTCATAGATCGCGGGGATCAGCGCATTGCCCAGCTCGATATCCGTCCGTTTGAACCAGATGCCGTGACCGGCGGCTGCCGGTTTCAGGACCATCGTCGCAGGCTTGCCGCTGTGCAGCCCGACGCCTGTAAACGTGATCGGAGATTTGAGCGTATGTTGCAAGGTGAACCTCGGTGAGTGGTTTCCGGCCTTTTCGGTCCGTGTTGGACACTCAACTAAGGAAGGTCGCGTCAAGGCTCAACTCACTCTTTGCAACTGAATGAAACATGAATGTAACAGATCGGCAAAAGCCTGCTTACATATGGTCAAACCCATGTATTCAAAAAGAAAAGGGCCGCCAAATGGCGACCCTTTTTAGTTATTTTGTTACCGACTTCAGTTGGCCTGACGGCGCAGGAAGGCGGGGATTTCGATCCGGTCCTGCTCGGGGTCGGCCTCGTCATGCGCAGGTGCCGTAGCGTCAGCTTGGCGCATCGGAGGCTGCTGACGCATCGGCTGGGCCGGGGTATCTGCGGCGTGGCCGGTCATCCGGTCGATCAGGCGGTTAAAGCCAAACCGGGGACGATCCTGCGCATCTGCCTGCGGCGCCGAGGCCGGTTGCTGGGCCTGCGGACGGGGCGCGGGATGGCCACGTTCAGCTGCCGGGATGTTCTGAACCGCAGCCTGCAGACGCTGCAGCGCCTCGGGCGACGGTGTGCCTGCTGCGGCCTGAGGTTGCGGCGCAACAAAGCTCTCGGGCGCGGGTTCAACCGGTTCCGGGGTCGGCTCGAATTCGGCTACACGCGGCTGATAGGCCGGGGGCGGCAGGCCGTCATCGTCCCGCTCTGCGCGCGGCTGGAATTGCGGCTGAACCGGTTCCTCGGCAGTTTCGAACAGCGAGGGTTCGCGGTTCACTTCGGGCTGCGGCGCGGGCTCGGCCACCTCAGCCGCTGCAGCGGGGGTCTCTTCCTGCAGCGGCTCTTCTGCTGAAACGGTGCGGGTCAGCGGCGTCGACATGGACCGGCGCGCAACCGGTACGTCTTCGGTTTTTTCGCTGGCGTCGATGCCGGTGGCCACCACCGACACGCGCATACCACCTTCCATTGCCGTATCCAGGGTCGAACCAACGATGATGTTGGCCTCGGGGTCCACTTCCTCGCGGATGCGGTTGGCGGCTTCGTCCAGTTCGAACAGGGTCAGATCGTGCGAACCGGTGATGTTGATCAGCACGCCCTTGGCGCCCTTGAGGCTGATTTCGTCCAGCAGCGGGTTTGCAATTGCCTTCTCGGCGGCCTGGACCGCGCGATCCTCACCGGTGGCCTCACCGGTACCCATCATCGCCTTGCCCATCTCGTCCATCACGGCGCGAACGTCGGCAAAGTCGAGGTTGATCAGGCCCGGACGAACCATCAGGTCGGTCACGCCTTTAACGCCCTGATACAGAACGTCATCTGCCATCGAGAACGCCTCGGTGAACGTGGTTTTCTCATTGGCCAGACGGAACAGGTTCTGGTTCGGGATGATGATCAGCGTGTCAACGACCTTTTGCAGCGATTCAACGCCGTCTTCGGCCTGACGCATCCGCTTGGCACCTTCGAACTGGAAGGGCTTGGTGACAACACCAACGGTCAGCACGCCCAACTCACGGGCCGCCTGAGCGATGATCGGAGCCGCACCGGTACCGGTGCCGCCGCCCATGCCGGCGGTGATAAAGCACATATGTGCGCCGGCCAGATGATCGACAATCTGCTCGATGCTTTCTTCGGCGGCAGCAGCCCCCACGGCGGGCCGTGCACCGGCACCCAGACCTTCGGTGACCTTCACGCCCAGTTGCACCCGCGCCGAGGACTGGCTTTGCTGTAGCGCCTGCGCGTCGGTGTTCGCGACCACGAAATCGACGCCGTCCAGCTGTTTTTCAATCATGTTGTTGACAGCGTTGCCGCCTGCACCGCCAACGCCAAATACTGTAATCCGAGGCTTCAGTTCGTCGTGCCCGGGCATCGAAAGATTCAATGTCATGCTCTGTCCGCCTGTTTTATTGACCCGCCAAAGCGGTGTTTTTCTTACCTATCCGCTTACAATTCTATCGACCCAAACCGCAAAGGTCACGCCAAAAATCGTCAAATTCCACAAAATATGGAGGAAATAAGGCAGCTATCAGCGGTATTTCGCATTGAACGCCAGATGTTGCGGAATGAACTCAATCCACCACAAAGCAAGCAACACATGCGCCGCAGCCGACATGCACGTCACTTGGGGTTTCTACCGGTTTTCAAGATGCGGAAAACTGCTCAGGTCCTGCCGCAGGGCCTCTGACGGGCCTTGTGGATATCTTGCGGGATAAAACACCGGGCCGCAACCCATTTCTTTAGCTAATTGGGGTACTTGGGCAATTCAGACCGTCCTCGGTGATGCTGCGCACCTCTTGAATTTCACGGCGGCTGAAACTGGCCAGGCGCACCATCAGGCGGTCTTCGTGCAAAAAGGGCCACCAGCAAACCGGCACGCCATCCGGATCGTCATCGTACAAAAAGCAAATCTGGCCATTCGGCGTAGTAATTTGCCCATAAACGCAGCCCCGCCCCTCCATCCGCCAAACGGACAAAGTGGGGCTCAGGAATTCCTCGGTGCCCACCAGAAAGCCGCTGGGGTAGTCATGGAATGTGACCGTCTTGCCTTGCACTGCGGTCAGAAAAGCTTCGGGTGTGATCCAGGTCTGGGCGTGCGCGGCAAACGGGGCCAAAGCGACCAGCGCCGCAACCCCTGCCTGCTTACCAATTGTCACGGAACCAGCGCATCGCGCGTTTGAAGGGCCGTGCGGCATAGGTATCGACCGGAATTTCGAAATCCCACCATTCGTCCTGCGGATGCGCCGCAAACAGGCTGAGCCCCACGGCAGACGAGAATCCCGGCCCGGTCGCCGATTGCGGCAGGCCGTGAACGCGTAGCGGACGGCCCAGACGGACCCGTTGGCCCAGAATACGGGTCGCGAGGCCGTCCAGCCCCATGATCTGACTGCCGCCACCGGTCAGTACGATCTGCTGGCTGGGCATATGCTCGAACCCGGCGGCATCCAGGCGCACGCGCACCTCTTCGAGAATTTCTTCCACACGCGGGCGCATGATGCCGATCAGCTCGGCCCGGCTGACGGTACGGCGGTCATGTTCCCAATCGCCGGTATCGCCACCAATGTCGATCAGGTCGCGGTCATCGGCACCCGTGGCGTGAACACCGCCGTTGAAAGTCTTGATCCGCTCGGCCACCGCAGCCGGAACGCCCAGCCCCATCGAGATATCAGCGGTCACGTGATCCCCACCCATACGGACGCAATCGGCGTAGATCATGTGTTTCTTCATGAAGATCGACACGCTGGTCGTGCCGCCGCCCATATCGATACAAGCCGCGCCCAGCTCCTGCTCATCCTCAACCAGCGCAGAAATCCCGGACACGTAAGCCGAGTTTGCAATCCCCGCCAATTCCAGATCACACCGTTTGATGCAGCGCACGATGTTCTGGATCGCGACCGCATCGACGGTCAGCATGTGCATATCGACCGCAAGGCTCTGCCCCATCTGCCCGCGCGGATCGATCAGGCCCGAGCGGTTGTCCAGCGCAAAATTCACCGGCTGGGCGTGCAGCACCTCGCGCCCGACCCCATAGTCCGGCACGTCGCAGGCATTCAGCACCCGGCCGACCTCGGCCTCGGAAACCACCTGGCCTTCCAGATCGACCTGCGCATCCAGACCGTACGAACGCGGGTTCGCGCCTGAGAAGCTGGCAATCACGTGGTCCACCCGGATATCAGCCATCTTCTGCGCCGCTTGCAGAGCTGTTCGGATCGCGCGTTCGGTCTCTTGCATGGCGGTGACTTCGCCAAACTGTACGCCGCGCGACCGCGTGGTCGCTGCGCCGATCACCCGGAACCCGGTTTGCCCTGCCAGGGACCCGATGCTGTTATCTTCGCTCAGCCGACCGGTGCCGTCGAACCGCAGCACCAGGCAGGCAATCTTGGAACTGCCGACATCCAGAATGGCGACAACACCGCGTTGCATCGCCTGTCTGCGCATCTGTCGCATGGCCCGTTGGGACTGATAAAGATCGGTCATCATGGTCGTTACTGCCCGTTACCCACTGTCACTTTTGCATTCCACCAGTCTTCGCTGGCGGCTTTGGTCATTCTGATGGTCGGACGCTGGCCCAGACGCATGTCCACCACCGCCACGTCGCGCTCCAACAAATCCTGCACCTCGTTCACCGCCAGCACGCGTTCAAGCGCCCGTACGGGGCGTTCGGTCGGCAGCATGATGCGCTGACCGCGATCCAGAACCAGGTCCCAGCGGCGCTCACCGATCCGCACCAGGCCACGCACCCGGGTGCCCAGACTGCGCGCGGTTGTCACCAGTTGCAGCGCTTCGCCCACATGCGCATCGGCCCCCTTGCCCGCGATCAGCGGCAGGTGAGAGTGATCCTTGCGCGACGCGATCCGCTCAACATGCGCGCCGGTTTCATCCAGCAATTCGATCCCGCTGCGTGTGCGCCAGACGATGACCGGTTTCCGTTCCACCACATCGACCTGCAGGATGCCGCCGGGGCGAACACGGACCGAGGCGGACTTGACCGGATCCAATCCGGTGATCGTGTCCCGGATTTGCTCGACATCCAGATCCCAGGAACTCATCGGGAAATCCAGCGGCACAACCTCGCGGATATCTTCAGACAGGTTGGTTCCTGCGCCATCAATGGCCATCAGGTTGACCATGAATTCAGGGCGCTGCTGGATCGAGGTCTTGATGTCGTTGACATAGGCCACCACGGCCTCGCGCCGGTCTTCGGCGCTGAAGTACAGCCCGACGGCAGCGCAGACCGCCGCAATCGGCAGCCCGACCTTCAGCCCGCGCCGAACGCCCGGCGTCAGCATCCAGCGCTGCAGGCGATAGCTCATCCGCGACGGGGCCGGATCGAACCGCTGTGATTTGCGCCCGAACAGCTTTGCACCGCGCAAGCGCAGTTTCGGCTCTGCCTCGTGGCGGTCACCCGACGCGAAATCGGCATCCGGCCCGGCCAGAGGTTTCGAGCGGTGGATCACCGGCGCGCGGGTGGCTCTCAGCGGTTGCATGAGGCGTCCTCCACCATCCACGCGCAGAGCTGGCCAAACGTCATACCGCGATGCTCGGCCTGTTCCGGCACCAGCGAGGTCGGCGTCATGCCGGGCTGCGTATTGGTTTCCAGCAGGAACAGCCCTTCGGCGCCCATGCTGTCATCCCAGCGGAAATCTGTGCGGGAAACGCCCTTGCACCCCAGCGCATCATGGGCGCGCAGCGCATAGTCCATACACAGATCAAAGATGTCCTGCGGGATATCAGCAGGCAGAACATGCCACGAGCCGCCGGGCTTGTACTTGGCGTCGTAATCGTACCATCCGCCATCGGTCATGATCTCGGTCACGGTCAGGGCGCGGTCGGCCATCACGGTCACGGTCAGTTCGCGGCCTGCGACATATTTCTCGACCATGATTTGGTCGGGCATGTCCTCGGACAGTTTCGGCGGGCCGTTGGCGCCCTCATGCACGATATAGATGCCGACACTGGAGCCTTCGTTGTTCGGCTTGGCCACATAGGGCGGCTCCATCACGTGAACCTCGACCACCTCGACCTTGGGCACGATCACGCTGGGCACGATGGGCAGACCCTCGGTCTGGTAAATCTCTTTGCTGCGCTGCTTGTCCATCGCCAAAGCCGAGGCCAGCACGCCGGAATGCGTGTACGGAATGCGCATCCATTCCAGCAGGCCCTGCACGCAGCCGTCTTCGCCCCAGCGGCCATGCAGGGCGTTGAAAACCACATCCGGTTTGATGTCCAAAAGGCGCGCATAGAGGTCGGGACCTGCGTCCAGCTCGACCACTTCAAAGCCTTCTCCCCGTAGGGCGGCTGCGCATTCGCGCCCGCTGCTGAGAGACACCTCGCGCTCCGCCGAGGGGCCGCCCATCAATACCGCCACTTTGGGGTTTGTCCTGCTCGACATACCCAATGTGCGCCTCAATGTCCCCGGACCTTATGTAGTGGTCCGTACTGCGTTTATGCCTTTGATCCGTCGCCTGAAATTGCCTGTTATGGTCTGACGGATGTGGCTTTATTCTTTCAGCGGATCACCGACCCGCATGATTTCCCACTCTAACGTTATGCCGCTTGTTTCGTAAACCTTTTTTCGCACCTCTTCACCCAGACCCTCGAGGTCGGCGGCCGTGGCGGTGCCGGTATTGATCAGGAAATTCGAGTGCTTGGGGCTCATCTGCGCGCCACCGCGCGTGGCACCGCGCATCCCGGCGTCGTCGATCACCTTCCACGCCTTGAGGTCATGCACATCGTCCGCCCTGCCGGTCGACGAAAACCCGGCGGGGTTGCGAAAGGTCGACCCGGCGCTGCGGTCCTTGGTGGGCTGGGTTTCGTCACGCTTCTGCAATTGCGCCGCCATGCGGTCGTGCAGGTCCTGCGGATCACCCGAGCGGCCTTCGAACGTGGCCGAAACCAGCACAGCGCCTTCGGGCAGATCGGATTGACGGTAGTGAAAATTCAGGTCCTCGGGCGTCAGGTCCACGACCTCTCCCTGCCGGGTGACAATGGTGGCCTTGCGCAGCACGTCTGCGGTGTAGCTGCCGTAACAGCCTGCGTTCATCCGCACCGCGCCACCGACCGAGCCGGGAATGGTGCGCAGAAAAGTCAGGTCCACACCTGCATCCGCCGCCTTGCGCGCCACATGCGCGTCCAGCGCGGCGGCACCAGCGGTGACGGTGTTGCCCTCGACCGAGATTCCGTTGAACCCGCGCCCCAGCCGGATCACCACAGCGCGCAGACCGCCATCGCGTACGATCAGGTTCGATCCAACGCCCATGGGGAAGACCGGAACCTCTGCAGGCAGGTCGCGTAGAAAACCTTGCAGGTCTTCAATATCGGCTGGCTGAAACAGGTAATCCGCCGGACCGCCGACACGCAGCCAGGTCAGGTCGTTCAACGGTCGGGCCTGCGTCAGACGCCCCCGGACGTCAGTCAGATTGATCATGTGTTTGCCCGTGCCGCCAGGCTGCGCCCTCCGACGCCGCCCATTATGACCGCCAAAAGGAACGGCAGGACCGCTCCGGTCAACCAGATGAAGGGGCCAAAGGCCCGTTCCTCTTCGCCGGTGTTGACGCCTGCCAGCATCACGATCAGACCCAGCGAGACAGCAGCGGTCAGCCCGATCAGCCACAGTAGCCCCTTGAGGCCAATCCAGCGCCCGGCAACAAAGCCCGCCGCGGCCCCGAGGACCAGCGCGATCAGCGGCAAATAAGCGAATGTGGCGACGTCGACCATGGCGAAGACTCCTGAATGCGGTCGTTACTTGTTGGCCGCCTTCATGCCCTGCATTTTCGCCTTTGTCCAACGGGTCAGGTAAATTATCGGCCAGCGCAGCACCGACATGCCCATTGCCAGAACCAGCAACCCGATCCACGGGCCATTCTGCAAGGTGACATAGCCCAATATCGGGATACCGACCGCAATCAGGATATAGGCGCGCGTCCAGTGATTGTCTTTGCTGGGCAGCATCGCCAGCACATTCGCGGCAATCCCCCACAGCGCGGCAAGAGCAATGGACCAGTTCATTCCTGCGCCTCCCTACCCGTCCAGCGACGCCAGTAGTATTGGATCGGTTTGCGGAACATAGACGCAAAACCGGCGAACGCCAGTACCGAGAGGTGCCAGCCGTAATCATGGCCCAACCAGACAATCAGCACGGGCGCAGAGATCAGAAGCACGATGCCCGGAGGAAATTGCAATCGCATCGGCAGCATGGCCACGGCTGTCGCAGCCACGACCCATAGGGATGCGAACACAACTGAATACACCTGTTGGCCCTCCGAGGACGTTGCGACGCTACACTTTAAAGTTGCGCCGCCCGAAAGTCCATTACGTCACACGGCCTGTTTTTGCTGCAACCGCGCCGGCAAACCATTGGCCCAGGTGCTGATCGTGCCAGCGCCTAGGCACACGACCATGTCGCCGGGGCGGGCCTGTTCGCGCACCAGGCGCTCAAGATCGTTCTCGTCCAACAGCGCGCGGGCGTGGCGGTGGCCGTGGCGGATCAGGCCCTGCACCAGATCATCGCGGGATGCGCCCTCGATCGGGTCTTCCCCGGCGGCGAAGATGTCGGCGATGGCCACAACATCTGCATCGTTAAAACAGGTGCAGAAGTCGTCAAACAAATTGGACAGGCGAGAGTAACGGTGCGGCTGGTGCACCGCGATGACGCGACCCTCGGTCGCCTGACGCGCGGCTTTTAGCACAGCGTTGATTTCAACCGGGTGGTGGCCGTAATCGTCGATGATGGTGACACCATCGACTTCGCCCACCTTGGTAAACCGGCGATTGACGCCGCCGAAATTGGCCAGCGCATCGCGAATTTCCGAGGCTTTCATGCCCAGATGACGGGCCACGGCTGCGGCCGACAGCGCGTTCGAGACGTTGTGATCCCCTGGCATCGGCAGGGTACAGCCCTCGATCACCGTGTCTTCGTATTGCAGGTGAATGTCGAAATGCGCAACGCCGCCCTTGTAGGTCAGGTTCACCGCCCGCACATCGGCCTGTGCGTTGAAACCATAAGTGCGCACACGGCGGTCGGTGATGCGGCCCACCAGCGTCTGCACTTCGGCATGGTCGGTGCAGCACACGGCCAGACCATAAAAAGGCAGATTCGAGAGGAACTCAAAGAACCCGTCCCGCAGTTTGTCGAAATCGCCCCAATGCTCCATATGCTCGGGGTCGATGTTGGTGACGATAGCAATCGTCGCGGGCAGGCGGTTGAATGAGCCATCGGATTCGTCGGCCTCGACCACCATCCATTCGCCCTGCCCCATCCGCGCGTTCGAACCATAGGCGTGAATGATACCGCCGTTGATCACGGTCGGGTCGAAATCGCCCGCCACCATCAGCTCGGCCATCATCGTGGTGGTGGTGGTCTTACCGTGGGTTCCGGCGATGGCGATGTTGGATTTCAGGCGCATCAGTTCCGCCAGCATGTCGGCACGGCGCACCACCGGCAGGCCTTGCGCGCGGGCGCCGTCCAGTTCCGGGTTGCCTGGCTTGATCGCGGTCGACACCACAACAACGGCGGCGTTTTCCAGATTTTCGGCCCGCTGACCAACAAAAGTTTCGGCGCCCAAACCAGCCAGACGATCAGTGATCTTCGAGGCCTTCAAGTCAGACCCCTGCACCCGGTAACCCAGGTTCAAAAGCACCTCGGCAATCCCGGACATCCCGATCCCACCGATCCCGACAAAATGGATCGGCCCTACGTCTTGCGGCAGTTTGGTTGCGGGATTCATGCGGTCTCCTTCTGCGCCAGGTCTTCGACAAGGTGCACCAGACGCTCGGTCGCATCCGGCGCGCCGGTCGAGAGGGCGGCATGGGCCATCTTTTGCGCGGCTTCGGGGTTTGTCAGAACTGCGGTGATTTGCTCGGTCAGCGCGGAAACGTCAAGCAGGTTTTCCGGGATCATGATCGCCCCACCGGCCTGCACCAGCCCACGCGCGTTGGCGGTTTGGTGGTCGCCAGCAGCGGCGGCAAACGGGATCAGGATCGACGGACGCCCGATCACCGAGATATCGGCCACGCTGGACGCACCCGAACGTGAAATGACCAGCTGCGCGTCGGACATGCGCCGGGGAACGTCCTGAAAGAACGGTTTGACCTCGGCCCGGATGCCGTGATCGGCGTAAAAGGCGGTGACCCGCTCTCCGTCCTCGTCGCGGGCCTGATGGGCGACACGGATATGATCGCGCAGCGCTTCGGGCAAGGCAGCAATCGCACCCGGCACCATATCGCTGAGAATGCGCGCACCTTGCGAGCCGCCCATCACCAGGATCGACATCGGGTAGTCGCCGGGCGGGATATACCCGGCCGCCGCACGTTCCAACACTGCCGCGCGAACGGGGTTGCCGGTATGGACGCCCTTGGCCCCCTCGGGCAGGTCAGTCGGCCAGATACCGCAGGCCACCTGTGACACGCGGGTTGCGAACAGCTGGTTCACCCGACCCAGAATGCCGTTCTGCTCGTGGATCATGCGCGGGATTTTCAGCATCGTCGCCGCGCCCAGCGCCGGGATCGAGGGGTAGCCGCCAAAGCCCACCACCACATCCGGGCGGTCGCGCATCATCTGGACGGCCATGCCAGTCACACCCGCGGCAATCTTCGGCCCAACCAGAGCTTTTGCCGCCAAACCGCCGCGGGCAAAAGTGGCCGACGAGGCCTCGACAATCTCGGTCGAATGCGGAAAGCCGCTGGTATAACGCGCACCGCGCGCGTCAGTGGACAGGCGCACACGCCAACCTTTTTGCAGCATTGCCTCGGTCAGGGCTTGCGCCGGGAACATGTGGCCCCCGGTGCCGCCCGCCGCAATCAGTAGATAGGGTTTGGTCATCAACCTCGTCCGCGCAGAATATCGCCAAGCTCGCCCTGTGGGCGGGTGCGGGTAAACGCCAATAGCATCCCAACCGCAATACCGCCCGCAATCAGTGACGAGCCACCATAGCTGACGAACGGCAGCGTCATGCCCTTGGCGGGCAGCAGGCGCACGGCGACGCCCATGTTGATCATCGCCTGAACGCCGAACATACAGGCCAGACCGGTGCCCGCCAGACGGATGAACATGTCACGTTCCTTCATCAGCCGCAGCAAAGAGCGTACCACGATGATCGAATACAGCGCGATGATGATCAGCACCAGGATCAGGCCGAACTCCTCGGCCGCGACGGCGATGATGAAATCCGTATGCGCATCGGGCAGAGACCACTTGACCTGCCCTTCACCCACGCCAACGCCGAACAGGCCACCCTCGCGGATGGCGTTCGTCGCGTAACCGATCTGTGTCGTCGGATCGACCTCCTGGTTCAGGAACCCATCAATCCGGCGAGCGAAGTGTTCCGAATTGGAATAGGCAAACATACCGCCCAGCACCACCGCACCGGCCATGCCCACCAGCAGCAGCATCGGCGCGCCGGCGACGAAATACATCACGCCCCAGCCGAACAGGATCAGACAAGCCTGACCGAAATCGGGCTGCAGCACCAGCATCCCTACGATAGCCATACACAGCGCAAAGGACCACAACCGCCCCGGAGGACCATTGATCTCTTGCGACGCGGCCAGCAGCCATGCGGCCACGACCACAAAGCCGGGCTTCAGAAACTCGGACGGCTGCAGCGATGCAAAGCCCAGCGAGTACCAGCGCACCGCACCCTTGCCGAAATCGGTGCCGAAGACCGGCAGAAAGGCCAGCGCCACGAAGGCACCCAGAAAGCCCAGCACCGCCAGACGCCGCACCAGCGTCGGCGACATCATCGAGGTCAGCAGCATCGCAATCAACGCCAGCCCGCCGAACAGCGCCTGACGCTCGACATAGTGGAACGGATCGAACCCGTTGCGACCTGCCAGCGGCGGCGATGAGGCCAGCCCCAGCAACAGCCCGATGACAAACAGGATCAGCACGCAGGACATCGTCCAGCGATCAATTGTCCGCCACCACTTTGGTAGAATCGGTTCGCCGCGCTGGTCCTGGACCGCGCCATACACCATCTCAGTCATGAGATACCGCCACTCTCTGCCTCGTTAACGCCCCGTTTTCGGGGTCTGATTGAGACTCTACAGGCATTTTGGCGATTGGGCTAGCAGAATGACGGGCCGGTTGCGGAAATTAGCGCCCTGCGGGCAACGGCTTGGACTCGAGGTCCCGCTCGCGCGTTTTCAGATCGCCTAGGCAACAAGATCATAGTGTTTGATCGTTCTTGATTCGACCAATTCAGCCTCAGCTGGATCTATGTGCGGGCTTTCATAGTCATCACCAACGAAGGCCTTCAGCGCATCCAAACTGCGCCAAATCATTACAAAGCTAAACTCGCGCGGGGTGTCGGGCCGCGCGGCACCCGGCAGAACCTGAACAATGCCATCGGTGTTTTGCATCAATGGGATCGCGGTTTCGTGGAAGAACTTCGAGAATTCAGCCTCTTTGCCGGGCCGAACGGTGACTTGGAATATGCGCATGATCATCGGGGCGCCCTCCTCTGCAATGGGCATATTTCGGTTCTTTGACGATAGGAGTTTACCACATAGCTCAAACGTCCTTTGAGCAGGCTTCCACTTGCCATCCTCGCCATTTCACGCCATGCGCTGCCCATGACCTACGACACGATCATCCTTGGCGCCGGTGCGGCCGGCATGATGTGCGCCGCCCATTGCGGCGGGCGCGTTTTGGTGATCGACCACGCCAAGGCTGCGGGTGAGAAAATCCGCATCTCAGGCGGTGGGCGCTGCAATTTCACCAACATGTATGCAGGTCCGGGCAACTTCCTGTCGCAAAACCCGCATTTCTGCAAATCCGCGCTGGCACGCTACACGCAATGGGATTTCGTCGATCTGGTCGGGCGCCACGGCATCGCGTGGCATGAGAAAACGCTAGGGCAGTTGTTCTGCGATGGGTCCTCGAAACAGATCATCCAGATGCTGCTGGACGAGATGGAACGCGCCGGGTCCGAGCTGTGGGTGCGGACCGCAATTAAGGACCTGCGAAAGACCGAAGTGGGTTTCGCGCTGGACGTTGACCGCGAAGGCCAACGCTTCAGCCTGACCTGCGCCAATCTGGTTCTGGCCACGGGTGGTAAGTCGATCCCAAAGATGGGCGCAACCGGGCTGGCTTATGATATCGCAAAACAATTTGGCCTGCGAATGACCCGGACACGCGCGGCGCTGGTACCGTTCACCTTTTCAGATGGGAAGTTCAAGGACCTCTCCGGCGTCTCCCTGCCTGCGCGCCTGTCGAACGACCACACCAGCTTTGACGAGGCGCTGCTGTTCACCCATCGCGGCCTCAGCGGGCCGTCGGCGCTGCAACTCTCGTCCTACTGGCATGAGGGCGAAGCGATCCGCGTCAACCTGATCCCCGAACTGCCCCTGTTCGATCTGCTGCGCGATCAGCGGCAAAGCAGCGGTCGCAAAGCGTTGACCACCGAACTCTCTCGCCACCTGCCCGCGCGGCTGGTGGACTATCTGAGCGAACACTTCCCGATGCAGGGAAATCTGGCCGACCAGTCCGACACCGCGCTGACCGAGCTGATCTCGGCGCTGTCCAACTGGCAGCTGACGCCCTCGGGCACCGAAGGCTATCGCACCGCCGAGGTCACGCTGGGCGGGATCGACACGGATGGCCTGTCGTCAAAAACGATGGAGGCCAGGGATGTCCCCGGCCTCTATGCGATTGGTGAAGCGGTGGATGTCACCGGCTGGCTGGGCGGCTACAATTTCCAGTGGGCGTGGTCCTCGGGCCACGCCGCCGGAACGGCCATCGCGACCCGTTAGCCTACGACGTTATAGCCACGGCCGCGCATACAGTTGCGCACGATGACTTCTTTGTTCTGGTTCTTCGCATAGACATCTGCACCAGCGCCGATAAGCGCACCTGCCGCCGCCGCGCGGCCCAGATTGTCACTGCTGTCCTGAATAATCGCCGTTGTCGCAGCAGCACCCGCAGCACCAATTGCCGCATTGCCGGCAGTGGTTCCATCCACGCTGGCCTGTGACGCAGCAAGCTGCTGACATTGCTGCAGATCAAAGTTGTAGTTCGGACCGACCGGACCGTCGACAACCGGCTGATAATTGGCGCCGGTATTGGTGCAGGCACCCGCAACCAAAACAGCAGGCAGGATCAGAGAAAACTTACGAAATGGCATAGTCATGACCTCGTGTTGAATTTGCCCGGAGCCAAACGTAATTGTCATGGCGCGTCAAGCTGATAGCACCGCAGCTTGGCCCAACCGGCGGTCTATTGCAAATGACTACCCCGCGAGCCGCGTCAGAACCTCTTGCGTGAAATCGTCTCCGCGCTGTTCAAAGTTGTCGTACTGGTCGAAACTGGCCGCAGCCGGAGCCAACAATACGGTCTCACCCGGCTGTGCATCTGCCATCGCCTGCGTGACGGCCTCTGCCATTGTGGTGCAAACTTGCGCCTCGGCCTCAAGTTGCAGCGCGAAATTCGCGGCTTCGCGCCCGATCACATAGGCCTTGAGCACCTGATCCGCCGCGCCGTTCAGTGCAGCCAGACCTCCTTCTTTCTCAAGCCCTCCGCAAATCCAGCGGATCTTGTCGAACGCCGTCAGCGCCTTCAGCGCGCTATCCACGTTGGTGGCCTTGGAATCGTTCACATAGGTCACACCATCAGCTTCGGCGATGATCTGGCTGCGGTGCGGCAGTCCGGGATAACTGTGCAGCGCATCCGCTATCACCCGCGGCGCCAGACCAAGCGCACGACAGGCGGCGTAGGCCGCACAGGCGTTCTGATGGTTATGCGTGCCGGGCAGCCCCTTGATCTGGCGCAGGTCGATCGATCCGGCCTGCCGCCCCTTGCGATATTCCGATAGAAACCCCTTGCGCGCAAAGACCTGCCAACCCGGCCCGGTCAGTTTGCGCGCCACCGAGACACGGATCACCCGGTCATCCGCCGGCCCCTCGGACAGTTGCCCTGCCAGAAACGCGCCTTCGATTTCGTCTATACCGACTACCGCGCGGTCCGGACCACCCTCGGCGAACAGGCGGCGTTTAGCCGCGAAATAGCCACCCATTCCGCCATGTCGGTCCAGATGATCCGGCGACAGGTTGGTGAACACCGCCACATCGGGCGTCAGCGACCGGGCCAATTCGGTCTGATAGCTGCTCAACTCCAGCACCACGACCGAGCCATCGCCACCCGGATCGATATCCAGCACGCCACGCCCGATATTCCCCGCCAACTGCGCCTCGCGCCCGGCTTCAGTCAAGATATGGTGGATCAAGGCAGCAGTGGTCGACTTGCCGTTCGAACCGGTCACCGCGATCACGCGCGGCGGGGTGTCATAGTTGCTCCATTCCGGGCCGGCAAAGGACCGGAAGAACAGCCCGATATCATTGTCCACCGGCACCCCCGCCGCAAGCGCTGCGGCAACAACCGGGTTCGGCTCGGGATAGAGATGCGGGATTCCCGGCGAAACGATCAGCGACGCGATATCGTCAAACGCCCCGTGCCGATGCAGATCAAGGCAGGTAAACCCCTCGGCCTCGGCCGTTTCACGCGCCGCCGGGTTGTCATCCCAACAGACGGGTTCGACCTTGCCCGCCCGCAACGCACGCGCTGTGGCCAGACCCGACCGGCCAAGCCCCAGAACCGCAACCCTCTGCCCTGAAAACCCTTTGACCGGGATCATTCCGCGTACCTTCTTCTGACGTCCAATTGGCGTCACACTGCGCAGAAGAAATCACCGATGGCAAGAGCGGCAAAAGGCTCGCGCGTCAGCGCGAGCCGGGCCCAACAGGTGGCAGGTGGACCGCAGGTCCGCCGAACCTGGCGGGAGCGTTACCGGACCTTCAAAGTCGCCAAACCGATCATCGCGAGGATCAGCGAGATGATCCAGAACCGGATCACGATGGTCGGCTCGGCCCAACCCTTTTTCTCATAATGGTGATGGATCGGCGCCATCAGGAACACCCGGCGTCCGGTACGTTTGAAATAGAGCACCTGAATGATCACACTCAGCGCCTCAACCACAAACAGACCACCGACAACGGCCAGAACCAGCTCGTGCTTGGTGGCCACCGCAATCGCGCCCAGCGCACCGCCCAGGGCCAGCGATCCGGTATCGCCCATGAACACGGCGGCAGGCGGAGCATTGTACCACAGAAAGCCCAACCCGCCCCCGAACAACGCCGCAGTAAAGATCAGGATTTCTCCGGTTCCCGGCACATAGTGCACGTCCAGATACTCGGTAAAGTCGACCCGGCCAACCGCATATGCGATCACCCCAAGGGTCGAGGCCGCGATCATCGCTGGCATGATTGCCAGCCCATCCAGACCATCGGTCAGGTTCACCGCATTGGCCGCCCCAACGATTACAACAATCGCAAACGGAATGTAGAACACACCCAGATTGACCAGCGTATCCTTGAGCACCGGCACGGCCAACTGGTACTGCAGCGCCTCGGGATGGTGCAATGTCGCCCAGAGCGAGGCCAGAACCGCAATAATTACCCCCAGCGCCAGCCGCATTTTGCCGGACACCCCCTTGGTATTCTGTTTCGAGACCTTGGCGTAATCGTCCGCAAAGCCAATCGCCGCATAGGCCAGCGTCACGAACAGCACCATCCAGACATAGGGATTGTCCCACCGTGCCCAGATCAGCGTCGATGTCACCAGCGCCCCCACGATCAACAAACCGCCCATGGTCGGCGTGCCCGCTTTCGAGAAATGCCCCTCGGGACCGTCATCCCGGATCGGCTGTCCCTTACCCTGCTTGCGGCGCAGCACGTTGATCAGCGGCTTGCCGAAGATGAACCCGAAGATCAGCGCCGTCAAAAAGGCTCCGCCCGCACGGAAGGTGATATAGCGGAAGAGGTTAAAGAAATCCCCTCCATCCGACAGGGCGGTCAACCAATAGAGCATTACAATACCTTTCCTAGGCGGCAATCATGGTTCAAGCGCGCTCCCTTGCCCCATTTTCCGCAAACCGTCAACAATCTGGGCCAGAGCCATGCTGAGCGACCCCTTGGCCAGCACCGTATCCCCCGCACGGATCAAATCCGGCAGGCGTTCGGCCATCTCGGCGCTGGTTTCGAACCAGAGCCCGCGTTTTTCCTGGGGCAAGGCGTCGTGAAGTGCCCTCATCAAGGGGCCGATGCAGTGAACCTGATCCACATGCATCATCGCCGCGACATCGGCCATTCCGGCATGCATGGGAACTTCCTGCGCACCCAACTCTTTCATATCACCCAGAAACGCGATCCGGCGCACGCCGTGCGATGCCGCCAGCACATCCAGCGCGGCCTCCATCGAGGTGGGATTGGCATTGTAGCTGTCGTCCAGCAGCTCGATCTTCCCACCGCTTGCCAAAGGCAGCGTTTCCCGCACGCCCCGCCCTTTGACCGGAGACCATTGGCGCAACCCGGCTATGGCGTCGTCCAGATCGACGCCCATCTCAACACAGGCCGCCAAAGCCCCCAGCGCGTTCATGGCAAAATGCGTGCCAGCGGATTGCACGTCATAGGCGATGACCGTGTCGCCGACAGCCGCCCCGGCATGGACCGAGTCCGCACTTTGCGTCACCTCTGTCAGATTGTAGTCCGCAGCTTTGCGGCCAAAATCCACGATCCCGGCCCCATGTTCCTGCGCGGTCTGGCGCAGGATGTCGGCGTGATTAATATCGGCATTCACGATGGCCGCGCCGCCGGCCTCAAGCCCTTCGAAGATCGCGGCCTTTTCATGGGCGATGCCGGCAACCGACTCGAAAGCCTCAAGATGCACCGCCGCAACGGTCGTCACCAATGCCACATGCGGGCGAGCCTGCCGCGCCAGCGGGGCAATCTCGCCCGGATGGTTCATGCCGATCTCGATCACCGCGAATTCGGTGTCCCGCGGCATCCGCGCCAGCGTCAGGGGCACACCCCAATGATTGTTGTAGCTGGCCACGCTGGCATGGGTTTTTCCCTGCGCCTCCAGAATGCAGGCCAGCATTTCCTTGGTCGAGGTTTTGCCAACACTGCCGGTCACACCGATCACGCGCGCGTCCGTACGGGCGCGACCCGCCTGTCCAAGCGCCTCAAGCCCGGTCTGCACGTCATCGACGATCAGCAAAGGCGCGTCTTCAGATACGCCCTCAGGGATACGGGACACCAGTGCTGCGCCCGCGCCCTTTTCCAAGGCCTGCGCCACAAAGTCGTGTCCGTCCCGCGCGGCCGTGAGCGCCACGAACAGGTCTCCGGGCTGGAGGGTTCTGGTGTCGATTGACACGCCGTTCACCGCCCAATCGGTGGTAGCGTGTCCACCGGTGGCCTCGGCGGCCTCGGCCGCAGTCCAAAGCGTCATGCCACCCTCCCATCCAGCGCCGCAACGCTGATGCTGGCCTGCTCCACGTCATCGAAGGGCAGAACCTGATCACCGACAATCTGGCCGGTCTCATGCCCTTTCCCTGCGATCAACAAGGCATCGCCCGGCTGCAAAGCATCAATGCCGCGCAAGATGGCCTCGGCCCGGTCACCGACCTCGGTGGCCTCGGGCGCGCCCAGCAAAACAGCGGCGCGGATGGAGGCTGGATCTTCGCTGCGCGGGTTGTCATCTGTGACGAATACAACGTCTGCATTTTCAGCGGCGGCCTGACCCATCAACGGGCGCTTGGTTGCGTCCCGATCCCCGCCCGCACCGACGATGGCAATCAGGCGGCCCATGACATGCGGCCGCATCGCGTTGAGCGCCGTCGCCACCGCATCCGGGGTATGGGCGTAATCGACAAACACCGCCGCACCATTTTCACGCGTGGCGGCCAGTTGCATACGCCCCCGCACAGTTGTCAGATGCGGCAGAGTTTCGAACACCCGCTCGGGTTCCTCACCGGCAGCGATGACCAGACCACAGGCCAGCAGAATATTCTCGGCCTGAAACCCTCCGATCAGATTCAGACGGCTCTGGAACACCTTGCCCTGCCATGAAAAGCGCAAGTCCTGTCCGGTCGAGTCGAAACGCTGGTTCATCAGACACAAGTCAACATCACCCGATCCGACGGTCAGAACCGACTGACCGCGCGCCTCGGCGATCTTGCGGACCTCAGCGCCCTTGGGGTCGTCCATGTTGATGACCACGGTCCCGTCCTGCGGCAGAACTCGATCGAACAGCCCGGCCTTGGCGGCGAAATAGGCCTCGAAGGTTTCGTGGTAATCCAGATGATCCTGCGTGAAGTTCGAAAACCCCGCGGCGGCCAGATGCACACCATCCAAGCGGCGCTGTTCCAAACCGTGCGAGGACGCCTCCATCGCTGCATGCGTCACGCCGTTCTCAGCCGCTTCGGCCAGGCAGCGGTGTAAGGTGATCGGCTCGGGCGTGGTGTGTGCCAGCGGTGCGGTCCATGCGCCCTCAACACCTGTGGTACCGAGGTTTACCGCCGCGTGCCCAAGCTCCATCCAGATCTGGCGCACGAAGGTCGAGACCGAGGTTTTTCCGTTGGTTCCGGTTACAGCCACAATCGTCTGCGGCTGAGCGCCGAACCACAGCGCAGCGCATCCCGCCAATGCCTGACGCGGGTCTTCAACCACGATCAATGCCGCGTCCGACGCCGCCAATTCTTCGGCGGCGATCTCGGCCCCCTCGGCATCGGTCAGAATCGCCGCAGCGCCCATACGCAGGGCGAACTGGATGAACTCTGCGCCATGAACGCGGGTGCCGGGAAGGGCTGCAAAGAGGTAACCGTCCTTGACCTCACGGCTGTCGACGGCCAGCCCGGTGATCTCGGGGTTTGCACCACCCCGTGCGGTCAGGGCCAGTTGGCTGAGTGCTTTCGTCCTTGTGCCCATGACCCACCTTTTGTTGGATAGCCTAATTTGAGGTCAGGGTTATAGCAGCGCGTGCCTCAGGCTCAAGCCGGGGTCGCAGGCCCAGCAAAGGGGCAATGCGACCGATCAGTTCCGCGGCTACAGGAACCGCCGTCCACCCCGCCGTGCGGCGTTTTTCGCCGTAGGCTACGATAGAGGGTTCATCCAGCGTGACGATCAGCACATATTTGGGATCATAAGCCGGGAAGATCGTCGCAAAGGTCGCGATCACCTTGTCGTCGTAATAGCCTCCGCGCGGCTTTGGCTTATCCGCCGTGCCGGTCTTGCCAGCCACATCATAGCCCGCGACATCGCCAAAGCTGGCCGTGCCGTCCGTGACCACTTTGCGCAGCATTTTTTGCGCCTGTGTGGCTGCGCTGTCCGACAAGACGCGCGGGCCGTACTGGGGGCCATTCTTGCGCAGGATAGTCGGGCTGACATAGTGCCCGCCATTGGCAATCGCCGCATATCCAGCAGCCAGATGCATCGGGCTGGTCGACAGCCCGTGGCCATAGGAAATGGTCACTGTGCTGAGCTCACCCCATTTCTTGGGCTTGAGCGGTTCACCGCCCGCGGCTTCGACAATCTCGAACGGCGTCGGGTCGAACATGCCCAGCGATTTCAGGAAGTTCTGCTGCCGTTTCGCACCGATCTGCAGCGCCAGCCGGCCGGTGCCCCGGTTCGAGCTGTGGACGATCACGTCCGCCACGCTGATCTTGCCGTAGTTCTTGCCATTGAACTCACCAATCGGGAACCGCCCGATCCGCATCGGGCCGGAGGTGTCGATAATCGTCTCGGAATTCACCAATCCCAGCTGCACGGCCTGCGCGGCGGTGAAGATTTTGAACACCGAGCCCAGCTCGTACACACCCTGCACATAGCGGTTGAACAGCGGGCTGTCCGACGGATCAAACCCCGAAGTCGGCGGACGCGGGCGATCATTCGGATCAAAAGACGGCAGCGATGCGGCCGAGACCACCTCGCCCGTATGCGCGTTCATCAGTACCGCCGAGGCCCCCTTGGCGTTCATGATCTTCATGCCGCCATACAGAACCTGCTCGACCGCCGCCTGAACAGTCAGGTCCAGCGAAAGTTGCAGGGGCTTGTTGCCATTGGCCGGATCACGCAGATAGTCATCGAACTGTTTTTCAACACCAGCCACGCCGATCACCTCGGCGGCACTGACACCCTCACGACCGAACCCCGAGCCACCCAGAATATGCGCAGCCAGACGGCCATTCGGGTACAACCGCATCTCACGCGGGCCAAACAGAATGCCCGGATCGCCGATGTCATGCACGGCCTGCTTTTGTTCCGGCGAGATGCGTTTCTTGATCCACAGGAACTTGCGATTGCCGGTGAAGTCCTTGACCAGACGTTCTTTCTCCAGATCAGGGAAAATCGCCACCAGTTGTTCGGCAGCGGCGACCGGATCAATCATCAAAGGCGGCTGCGCGTAGACCGAATATGTGTCCAGATTGGTCGCCAGAATGCGCCCTTCCCGGTCGACAATATTGGCCCGCTGCATCGCAATCGCGGCTCCGGGCGCGCTGGCCAGCGGCTCCTGCGCCTCAGACGTGGCCAGCATGCCCATGCGGAAACCCACTACTGAGAAAGCGCAGAAGAAGAACAGCCCCAGCACCAGCAAACGCCCTTCGGCGCGGGCGCGGGCGCGGTCTTTCATGTCTTCGTGGCGTTGCCGGATATTTTCGCGCTCAATCGCCTTGGGGTTCTCGCCCCGGGCGCGGGCGTCGAGGATTCGGGCCAGAGGGCGCAGGGGCGTGCGGGTCATGGAATCTGCACCTCGCCCAGCGCCTGAATGTTGGTGATGGCC
This sequence comes from Ruegeria sp. AB10, assembly GCF_056542745.1. Taxonomy (NCBI): domain Bacteria; kingdom Pseudomonadati; phylum Pseudomonadota; class Alphaproteobacteria; order Rhodobacterales; family Roseobacteraceae; genus Ruegeria; species Ruegeria sp. AB10. The sequence goes on from NZ_JBQGAI010000001.1 coordinate 744,152, forward strand.
TGCAGCTCGATCGGGTCAACGATCGGCAGATCCGGGTCTTCGGCGTAAGAAATCTGATCGGCGCGGCCGAATTGCTCGGCCCGCAACGGCAACAGGCCGAGACGCTCAAAGTTCAGGTCGGCCAATTCACGCAGCCGGTCGGGGCGGTTCAGATAAGCCCATTCCGCGTTCAGCACGGCCAGCCGCACCTGCGCCATGCCAATCTGGCGCTGCAGCTTCTGCGTTTCCTTTACAACCTGCTGGGTCCGGTAGTTCTCCTGATACGCCCAAAGCGCCAGTCCAAACACGGCCAGAGCGGTCAACACATACAAAACACTCTTCATTTCGCCCTTCCCCCAAGTTGCGGCATCCCAATGGCGCGAGATTCAATTTCCCCCGCCGGAGCCTCGGTCCGTACCGCCACGCGCAGCTTGGCCGAGCGCGCGCGCGGGTTTTCCTGCAATTCCTGTTCGTCCGGACCCACGGCCTTGCGGGTCTTGAGCGTGAATTGCGGCAGTTCCTGTTCCATTTCGGGCGCGTAACGGTTGGCACGCCCAGTTTTACCCGCACGGGACTGAAAGAACCGTTTGACCATGCGGTCTTCGATGGAATGGAACGTCACAACCGCCAGCTGACCGCCTGGCTTCAGTGCCCGCTCGGCGGCCATAAGCCCCTGGAAAAGCTCTTCATATTCCGCATTCACCGCGATCCGCAGCCCCTGAAAGCTGCGCGTTGCGGGGTGCGACTGCCCCGGCTTTGGACGCGGCAGGCAGGATTCGATGATCTCGACCAGCCGCAGAGTCGTGGTGATCGGCTCTTCAGTCCGCGCCTTCACGATGGCCTTGGCGATGCGGCGGCTGGCGCGTTCCTCACCGTAATGAAACAGGATATCGGCCAACTGTGTCTCGGTCGCGGTGTTGACCAGATCGGCGGCACTTTCCCCCTCCTGGCTCATCCGCATGTCCAGCGGGCCGTCCTTCATAAAGGAAAACCCGCGTTCGGCCTGATCCAACTGCATCGACGATACACCGAGGTCCAGCACCACCCCGTCCAAGCCCTGCGCATATTCATCCATGCGCGAGAACACACCCGGCTGCATCACCAGCCGGTCACCATAGTCACCAGCCCATTCTGAAACCATCTCAAATGCCAGCGGATCACGATCCACGCCGATGACCTTGTCGGCACCGGCGTCCAACAAGCCTCGGGTGTAACCGCCCGCCCCAAACGTCCCGTCCAGCCAGACACCCGTGACCGGTGCCACGGCGGCCAGCAACGGGCGCAACAGAACAGGGATATGAGGTTTGTCGGAAGGGGTTTCAGCGCCGGCCATGCCGCTACGCGTCCCCGACGCCATCTAGATACACCAGAGGATCAAAGTCCTCGGGCTGTTCGTCCAGCCAATCCTCGGCGGCTGCCAACTCTTCGGATTCGTATGTCTCTGGCTTCCAGATCTGGAACGTGTCGCCGGCGGCGATAAAGAACGCCTCACCCTCAAGCCCGATCTTGTTGCGCAGCTTGGCGGGCAGCACCAAGCGCCCGGTTTCGTCCACCGTGGTCGGGAAGGACTGACCGTGGAACATGCGCTGCAGCATCTTCCGCTGCATCGAGCCACGCGGCAAAGCGTCAATCTTGTCGTCGACCTCTTCGATTGCCTGCATGGTATAGCATTCAAGGAACTTGCGGCGGTGGTCACCGTAGACAATCACCAGTTCAGGCGTGTCTCCGGGCTGCCAATTGGGGTCAGAGGCCTCAAGCACACGGCGAAACGAGGCCGGGATTGAGACCCTGCCCTTCGTATCAACCTTATGCTGGCTTTCGCCTCTAAACCTGCGCGCCAAGACGACTGTCCCTTTCGCTTGCGCCCCACCTAAATTTCACGCCCCCCGGATGTAAAACGGCGGGTTGATCTGCTGCCACTGATCAACCCGCCGCATTGACCCGCTTTGCGGGATGTCCAGCTGCGCGCGCCACCTGGGGGGGATGTCTGCTCGCCCGCGCGCCGGATCTCTTGATTGATGAAAGCGAGATGCCTGTATGAAACCTGTTTTTGTTGGTTCGGGGTCGTTTGGCGCCCCATGTGCCTCGTCCTCATCGGATATACAAGGGATGACATGGGAATTCATGGAAAGCAACAACAAAATTCATCGATTCACCGACGAACTCACAACATAGCCAAGCTGAAATCAAATGAAAACCATGCAACTTGCACCACAAATACGCGCTACGCAAAGATTAAACACTACATATGGTACAATCAGACTAGCGCCCATTTTGTCCCATGCTTTCCCAGAAATTTTCAAAGTTCTTGAGGCTCTCGCATCCGACCACCGGCCCAAACGCCAATCTCTCCGCGAATCACCCAGGACAACGCACTATCCGACGTCTGACCCAAAGCCTCTCGATCTCCGCCCATGAATTCCCATAGGCCCGCGACATCCACCGAAAGGGCTTGCCGTCACATAGCGATTTCAGAACGCACAAATTTCACAAGAGGGCGCACAAAGAAGCAGCAGCCGCAAACCCACCCCACCGTTCAGACCCAAGCGAAGGCCGTTGACGCGATGGTAAAACCCTTACTTTAAAGCTCTTTAGGCATCCCAACGCCCAACACGTTGATATCTATGCAATTGCCGCATAGCAGCATTGACGACGTGAGCTATTGTGCAATTGCAGCATTTGCCTATTTTCAGTCTCAAGCAAGCGCCGGGACACACCGGCAATGACAAGAACTATCGGGTACGCAAATGGCCGCAGTAACACATCAGACCGCGCTGAAAGGCGCACCAGCAACTGGCCTGGCTTCATTGGTCGAGGCTGCAAAGACCCGGTTCGTCCGGTATCGCGTGTACCGCCAGACAGTTAACGAACTGTCCGAGCTGTCAAATCGCGAACTGGCCGATCTGGGCCTGCACCGTTCGATGATCCGCCGCCTGGCACTGCAAGCGGCCGAAGAACACGTCGCGCATTAAGCGCGCACCGAAATAACCAGGATCAGGTCCTTCCTCCTCCCTTTAGGACCTGTATTACAGCGGCGACATCTCTCCTCCTCCCTGATGTCGCCGCACCCTATACCGGCCCTGAACGCCGGAAACTGACACACCGGGTATTCCTCCTCCCTTTCCCGGTGTTGAAAGCGCGCGGCGACGTCTCTCCTCCTCCCTGACGTCGCCGCGTCTTCCTCATACCGGGATCAAACCCGGGTTCGGATACATCGGGGCTCTCCTCCTCCCTGCCCTGATGTTGAAAAGAACGGCGGTTCCCCTCCTCCTCCCTGGGAACCGCCGTTTTTACGTTTTCAGACAGGAAAAGACGCCACGGCCAAAGCCGGGCGCCCCTCAAAAGAATCGAGCATGTGCCGTCAGGCACATTCCATTTGGCTAAAACGGCACGTCGTCCTTGGCCGACAGGAATCGCGAGACCACCTTTTTTGTGCCCGCCTTGTCGAAATCAACTTCGACCTTGTCCCCTTCGATGCCGATCACCGCGCCATAGCCAAATTTCTGGTGAAACACGCGCTCACCCAAAGTGAAACTGGCCACCGCCGTGGCGTCGATCACCGTGTTTCGGCTCTCCCGCGGTTGCGATGTACCATATTGCCCCTGCCGCGCCTGCATCCGCTTCCAGCCGGGTGAGTTGTAGACATTCGCCTCAGCCGCGCGCGTTTCGATGCTGGCCGTCGGCTGACCTCCTCCATAGAGACCCGGAGGCGTCAGCACCTCCACATGATCCTCGGGCAATTCGTCGATGAATCGCGACGGCATGGAATTCTGCCACTGCCCGAACACCCGCCGGTTGGCGGCAAAGGAAATCGTACAGACCTCTTCTGCGCGGGTGATTCCCACATAAGCCAGCCGCCGTTCCTCTTCGAGGCCCTTGATCCCCTGCTCGTCCATTGACCGCTGTGAGGGGAACAAGCCATCCTCCCACCCCGGCAGGAATACAGCTGGAAACTCCAGCCCCTTCGCCGCATGCAGGGTCATGATCGAGACCTTGGCCCCGTCGCCGTCCTGCTCGTTGTCCATCACCAGGCTGACATGTTCCAGAAACCCTTGAAGGTTCTCGAAATTGTCCAGCTGATTGACCAATTCCTTGAGGTTTTCCAGCCGCCCCGGCGCTTCGGGCGTCTTTTCGTTCTGCCAATGGCCGGTGTAGCCGGATTCGTCCAAAACGATCTGCGCCAGTTCGATATGGGTGTGTTCCGGCGCACCATAGCGGATGGGCGAGACCCCATCATCGATCACCGTGTCATCATCCACCTCGATCCGAGGTCCCCGCGTCATCGCATTCCAACGTGCCAGCCCGTCGATCAACTCGCGCAGCGCCTTGCCGCCCTTGCCCTTGATCAGCCCATTCTCAACCGCAATCCGCGCACCCTCGACCAGAGACACGCCGTTTTCCCGCGCCACCACCTGAATCGTTTGCTGCGCCTTGTCTCCAAGGCCGCGTTTTGGCGTGTTCACGATCCGCTCGAAGGCCAGATCATCCTCGGGGCTGACCACCAGCCGGAAATAGGCCATGGCATCGCGAATCTCCATCCGCTCATAGAACCGAGGTCCGCCGATCACCTTGTAAGGTAGACCGATGGTCAGAAACCGATCCTCAAACGCCCGCATCTGATGCGAGGCACGGACCAGAATCGCAATCTCATCGAGGTTCATCGGCCTCGCGCCGCGCGTGCCGCCCTGCATCGCGTCAATTTCCTCACCGATCCAGCGGGCCTCTTCCTCGCCATCCCAATGGCCGATCAGCCGAACCTTTTCGCCCTCTTTCGCGTCGGTCCACAGCTCTTTGCCCAAACGGCTTTCATTGCCGCGGATCACATTCGACGCGGCAGCCAGAATATGCGGGGTCGAGCGATAGTTCTGCTCCAGCCGCACCACATATGCACCGGGAAAATCCTTTTCGAACCGCAGGATGTTGCCCACCTCGGCCCCGCGCCAGCCATAGATCGACTGGTCGTCGTCTCCGACGCAGCAGATATTCTTGTGCCCTCCGGCCAGCAGGCGCAACCAGAGATATTGGGCAACGTTGGTATCCTGATACTCGTCGACGAGAATGTAGCGGAAGCGGTGCTGGTAATTTTCCAGAACGCCCGGACGGGTCTGGAAAATCGTGACCATGTGCAGCAGCAGGTCACCGAAATCCACCGCGTTCAGTTCGCGCAGGCGGGTTTGGTATTGGGAATAAAGCTCAATACCCTTGTTATTGTATGCGCCCGCATCAGCAGCAGGCACCTTATCCGGTGTCAATGCCCGGTTTTTCCAGTCGTCAATGATCCCTGCCAGCATCCGAGGGGGCCATCGCTTTTCATCGATATTCGCCGCCTGAATCACTTGCTTGAGCAGACGCAATTGATCGTCCGTATCCAGAATGGTGAAGTTCGATTTCAGATCGACCAGTTCCGCGTGGCGACGCAAGAGCTTGACACAGATGGCGTGGAAAGTCCCCATCCATTGCAATCCGCTGCTAACGTTGACGGGATATTGTTCTACACGTTTTTTCATCTCCTTTGCCGCTTTGTTCGTAAACGTAACAGCGAGGATCTGATCCGATCTGGCGCGGCCGTCATCCAAGATTTCTGCAATGCGAGAAATCAAACACCTAGTTTTACCTGTTCCAGCTCCGGCTAAAACCAATAATGGACCATCAAGAGTAGTGGCTGCTTTCATCTGTGGATCGTTCAACCACTTCAAATGATCCTTCGGACGCGTGGCCATAGCCCGCGCGGACAGTGATGCGCCCTCAAAGGCGTCCATTTCGTCGTTACTGCTCATCCCCCCAAACTACGCCGGATGCGCGCCGAGGGAAAGAGTTTGTTCACCCCTTGTTCGCACAGTTTTTCACCTCCTTTACCACCAATTCTAACCAATACGCTTCGCTGCGCCACGCTCGCGTTAACCCACTGTCAAAGCTTGCATCCGATGCTGAGGTCAAAGCTGTGGGAGCGCGGATCATGAAAAACACTGACGGATCGGGCATGGTGTCCCGTCTGAAACTTGCTGGCATCATTCTGACGATGGGAGGCCTCACGGCCCTGTCAGGTTGGGGAATTTACGCGATTCCCGCGCCGGTGGTCGACCGGATGCTGGAATCCGACCTGCGCCACGCCGCAGCGCAGATGAACCGGCAAGTGGTTTCTCATCTCGAGGATGTTGACGCCACCTTTCGCACCGGCAAGCTGGACGCCCATGATGAAGAGTTTCTGGAATTGCTGCCCGCAACCTCGGACATCTACCGCTTCAAACTCTTCAACGACGCAGGGCGGGTGATCTGGTCGACCCGCGCCACGGACGTGGGTTCGGTCAACAGCGACTCCTATTTCAGCGACGTGCTGGGCCGGGGAAACATCGTATACAAACATGAAGAAAAACCCCTGACCGAAGTCGACGATTTCGACGGCAACCTGCTGGAGTTCACCGGGCCGCAGACCCGCCACGTGGCCGAAATCTATACCCCCGTCATCCGCGAAGGCCGCTTTGTCGGTGCAATCGAGTTTTATTCGGACATCACGCAGGTGCGGAATCTGTTCATCAATCGGGTTCGCCTGTTGCTGACCGTGCTCAGCGGCATTGCCCTGCTTGCCCTGTCGGCGGTGACACTGGTCATTTTCCGCGCCAACCGGCGGCAGGTGCGCAGCCTGCGGGGCCGCGCCGCAAAAGAGCGTGAACTGATGGACGACCAACTGCGCCTTGCGCGCGAGGTCCGCTTGCTGGGCGAGTTGAACGAATGGCTGCAATCCAGCCGCTCGCTAGATGAGCTGTTCGACATGGTGTCGCGTTTCATGACCCATATCCTGCCCGAGGCCGAGGGCAGTGTGTATGTCTATTCCAATTCGCGCGATGTGCTGGATGGCTGTGCCAGCTGGAATGGCGGCACTCACAAATCGCATATCCATCCGGAAGGGTGCTGGGGTCTGCGGCGGGGGCGCACCTATGAATATGGCGCGTCCGAGATCGACTTTGTCTGCGAACATGCCGAACCGCATGATGGTCGGCCCTATTTCTGCTTTCCCATTCTGGCCCACGGGGAAACGGTTGGTCTTTTACATCTGCGGGCACATGAGGGCTGCGATGAGGTTTTTCATTCCAGCAAGAAGCTGGCCCAGCTTTGCGCCGAACAGATCAGCATGGCGATCGCGAATGTCCGGATGCGCGATCAACTGCATGACCAGTCGGTGCGCGACCCGCTAACCGGATTGTTCAACCGTCGGCACATGACCGAAACGCTGCGCAAATCCATCAGCCGCAGCCAACAGACAGGGGCCTCGCTGAGCCTGATTGCGGTGGATGTCGACCATTTCAAAAAGTTCAACGACACCCATGGGCATGATGCGGGCGACATGGTGCTGCGCGCGGTGGGGTCGGCCCTGGAACAGGGCTGCGACCGGGATGAGGTCGCCTGCCGCATCGGCGGAGAGGAGTTCATGCTGATCCTGCCGGACAACACGCCCGACGATGCCATCACCCGCGCCGAACAATTGCGGCAGGCTGTCGAAGCTGTCTCGGTCCGGTATGGGGAGAAATCCCTGCCGCGCATAACGATTTCCGTGGGCGTCGCCCACTACCCGGCGCATGGCACCATGCCACAGGACCTGATGCGTGCAGCGGATGACGCGCTGTATATGGCCAAAGACAAGGGCCGGAATCAGGTGCAGGTCGCCAAAGGTGCAGCCTCGGTCCCTTCGCCGGTGGCAGATGCAATGCACAAACGGGCGTCCAAATCCGCGCCACCGTCCTCAGCCGCTTGAAAACCTTGCAGAATCGCTGCGCAGGTTGGATCAATTCATATGGACCTGCACAGCTCATTCCCCGGCCTTGCCGACCTGAAGCGCCACGCAAAGCGCAGGATTCCTTTCTTCGTCTGGGAATATCTGGCAAGCGGCACAGGTTCCGAGACCACATTGCACCGCAACCGGGCCGCGCTGGATCAGGTGCAGTTTCTGCCCTCGATCCTGCATGGCCCCATCGAATTTAATACCGGCACGCGTTTTCTGGGGCAGGATTTTCCCCTGCCCTTCGGCATCGCACCCATCGGAATGGCCGGTCTGATCTGGCCGGACGCGGAAGGGCTGCTGGCACGTGCCGCCGCCGAGGCGGGACTGCCCTACACGCTCTCGACGGTCGCCAGCCAGAGCCCCGAGGATCTGGCCCCTCATCTTGGGCGGCACGCCTGGTTTCAGCTGTACCCGCCGAAAGACCCGGACATTCGCACCGACATGCTGAATCGCGCCAGATCCGCCGGGTTCTCGAACCTTGTGCTGACTGTCGACGTCCCGGTCGCCTCGCGGCGGGAACGGCAAACGCGGTCCGGTCTGACCAATCCTCCGCGACTGAGCCCGCGCCTGCTGGCCCAGATCGCCCTGCGTCCGGCCTGGGCCTTGGGCATGGCGCAAAACGGGATGCCCCGGATGCGGACACTGGACAAGTATATCGACGGAGACAGTGCCCTGCCGCCGACCGCCCATGCTGGCTACCTGCTGCGCACTTCACCAGACATGGAGTATGTCAATTGGTTGCGGGACGCATGGGACGGACCGTTCATCATAAAGGGCGTGATGCGCCCCGAAGATGCCGAACGGCTGCAAAAGGCCGGTGTTGATGCCATTTGGGTCTCGAATCACGGTGGACGGCAGTTTGACGGAGCGCCTGCAAGTATCAATGTGCTACCTTTGATCCGTGAGGCGACAAACCTGCCCCTGATCTTCGACAGCGGTGTCGAAGGCGGCCTGGACATTCTGCGCGCGCTGGCACTGGGCGCGGACTTTGTCATGCTCGGGCGCGGATTCCTGTATGGTATCAGCGCCTTGGGCGCAAAAGGGCCCGCGCATGTCATCGACATCCTGCGTCAGGACATGCTCGCCAATATGGGCCAAATGGGTCTTTCAAACCTGCAGGAAATCCCGACGGCAATCGCAAACATTGATGCTGCAGTGCAGCGAGTGTAAGACAATCACGCCAAAAGGCGGCGTTTGCGAGCGATAACATGCCGGTTCTACCCAGAAGGACTGATATACGAGCGCGTATTGTCCGCCTACTAACACGGCCAAACCATAAAGACCGGGACCGAAAATGACCGACTTCAAAAAGATCCTGATCGCCAACAGGGGCGAGATTGCCATTCGCGTGATGCGTGCAGCCAATGAGATGGGCAAACGCACCGTCGCTGTGTTCGCCGAAGAAGACAAGCTGGGCTTGCATCGTTTCAAGGCGGATGAGGCATATCGCATTGGCGAAGGCATGGGCCCGGTTGCGGCATATCTCAGCATTGATGAAATCATCCGCGTGGCCAAGGAATGCGGTGCGGATGCGATCCACCCCGGCTATGGCCTGCTGTCCGAAAACCCCGATTTCGTCGATGCCTGTGTGCAGAACGGCATCACTTTCATCGGCCCCAAGGCGGAAACCATGCGCGCCCTGGGCGACAAAGCCAGTGCACGCCGCGTCGCCGTTCAGGCAGACGTGCCGGTCATCCCGGCGACCGAAGTGCTGGGCGATGACATGGACGCGATCCGGGCCGAAGCCAAAGAGATCGGCTATCCGCTGATGCTGAAGGCCAGTTGGGGCGGCGGCGGGCGCGGTATGCGCCCGATCCACTCGGAAGATGAGCTGGAAGAAAAGGTTCTGGAAGGCCGCCGCGAGGCCGAGGCCGCATTCGGCAACGGCGAGGGCTATCTGGAAAAGATGATCACCCGTGCCCGCCACGTTGAGGTTCAGATCCTCGGCGACAAGCATGGTGAGATCTATCACCTCTTTGAACGCGACTGCTCGGTCCAGCGCCGGAACCAGAAGGTCGTCGAGCGCGCGCCTGCCCCGTATCTGTCCGAAGAACAGCGCGCCGAGATTTGTGAGTTGGGCCGCAAAATCTGCGCCCACGTGAACTATGAATGCGCCGGTACCGTCGAGTTCCTGATGGATATGGAGACCGGAAAGTTCTACTTCATTGAGGTGAACCCCCGCGTACAGGTGGAACACACCGTCACCGAAGAGGTCACCGGCATCGACATCGTTCAGGCGCAGATCCTGATCGCCGAGGGCAAAACGCTGGCAGAGGCCACCGGTGCCGCGAGCCAGGCCGATGTGCGCCTGAACGGCCACGCCCTGCAGACCCGGATCACCACCGAGGACCCGCAGAACAACTTCATCCCCGACTATGGCCGCATCACCGCCTATCGCTCGGCCACCGGCATGGGCATCCGTCTGGATGGCGGCACGGCCTATGCGGGCGGGGTGATCACGCGGTATTATGACTCGTTGCTGACCAAAGTGACCGCCAAAGCGCCAACGCCCGATGCGGCGATTGCCCGGATGGACCGCGCCCTGCGCGAGTTCCGTATTCGCGGCGTCAGCACCAATATCGACTTTGTCATTAATTTGCTGAAGCACCCGACCTTCCTGTCGAACGAATACACAACCAAGTTCATCGACACGACACCGGACCTGTTCACCTTCAAGCGCCGCCGCGACCGGGGTACCAAGGTTCTGACCTATATCGCGGATATCACCGTGAACGGTCACCCTGAAACCAAGGACCGCCCGGAACCGCGCGCCGATCTGAAAGAGGCCAAGCCCCCCGCACTGAAGGGTGAACCCAAAATGGGTACTCGCAACCTGCTGGAGCAGAAAGGCCCGCAGGCTGTCGCAGACTGGATGAAAGCCCAGCGGCAGTTGCTGATCACCGACACCACCATGCGCGACGGGCACCAGTCGTTGCTGGCGACCCGGATGCGTTCGATCGACATGATCAAAGTGGCGCCCAGCTATGCGGCCAACCTGCCGCAGCTGTTCTCGGTCGAATGCTGGGGCGGTGCGACTTTCGACGTGGCCTATCGCTTCTTGCAGGAATGCCCGTGGCAGCGTCTGCGCGACCTGCGCGAAGCGATGCCGAACCTGATGACCCAGATGCTGCTGCGCGGGGCAAACGGCGTTGGCTATACCAACTACCCCGACAACGTGGTGCGTGAATTCGTGCGTCAGGCATCGCAAAACATCGACGTGTTCCGCGTGTTCGACTCGTTGAACTGGGTTGAAAACATGCGCGTGGCCATGGATGCGGTTGTTGAAAACGGCAAGATCTGTGAGGGCACCGTCTGCTATACCGGCGACATTCTGGACCCGGATCGCTCTAAATATGACCTGAAGTATTATGTCGGCATGGCGAAAGAGCTGCGCGACGCAGGCGCCCATGTGCTGGGCCTGAAAGATATGGCGGGCCTGCTGAAACCGGCCTCGGCCCGCATCCTGATCCGGGCGCTGAAGGAAGAGGTTGGCCTGCCGATCCATTTCCACACCCACGACACCGCCGGCATCGCCAGCGCCACCATTCTGGCCGCATCCGAGGCGGGCGTGGACGCAGTGGACTGCGCGATGGACAGCTTCTCGGGCAACACCTCGCAGGCGACGCTGGGCACCGTGGTCGAGGCCCTGCGCCATACCGAGCGTGATACCGGTCTGGACATCAAGGCGATCCGCGAGATCAGCGATTACTTCGAGGCCGTCCGCGGACAGTACGCGGCCTTCGAATCCAGCCTGCAAGCTCCGGCGTCCGAGGTTTACTTGCACGAGATGCCCGGCGGTCAGTTCACCAACCTCAAGGCGCAGGCGCGTTCCTTGGGTTTGGAGGAACGCTGGCACGAGGTCGCGCAGATGTATGCCGACGTGAACCAGATGTTCGGTGACATCGTCAAGGTGACGCCGTCGTCCAAAGTGGTCGGTGACATGGCGCTGATGATGGTCAGCCAGGGCCTGACCCGCGAAGACGTGGAAAGCCCCTCGACCGATGTGGCCTTCCCCGACTCGGTGGTCGATATGATGCGCGGCAACCTGGGTCAGCCTCCGGGCGGCTTCCCAGACACCATCATCAAGAAGGTGTTGAAAGACGAAGCGCCCAACACCGAACGCCCCGGCAAGGATGTTCCTGCGGTCGACCTGGAGGCCACCCGCGCCGACCTGTCCAAGCAGTTGGAAGGCAAAGAGGTCGATGACGAGGACCTGAACGGCTACCTCATGTATCCCAAGGTGTTTCTGGATTACATGGGCCGCCACCGCACCTATGGTCCGGTTCGCACCCTGCCCACCCGCACCTTCTTCTACGGGATGGAGCCGGGCGAAGAGATCACCGCCGAGATCGATCCAGGCAAGACGCTGGAAATCCGCTGCCAGGCCATCGGTGAGACCGATGAAAAGGGCGAGGTCAAAGTGTTCTTTGAACTCAACGGCCAACCGCGCGTGATCCGGGTGCCGAACCGCTTGGTGACATCGTCCACGCAGGCCCGGCCCAAGGCCGAGGCGGGCAACCCCAACCACGTTGGCGCGCCCATGCCCGGTGTAGTCGCGACGGTCGCTGTCGCGGCGGGTCAAGAGGTCAAAGAGGGCGATCTGCTGCTGACCATCGAAGCGATGAAGATGGAAACCGGCATCCACGCGGAACGCGATGCCACGGTCAAAGCTGTTCACATTCAACCCGGTGGGCAGATTGACGCAAAGGACCTGCTGGTCGAACTGGAATAACCGGTTTAGCTTTCTGGGCTAACAGGGGCCGCTCGGGGAACCGGGCGGCCTTTTTTCGACCCGAGAAGGATAAACGCTCATGCTGTCAATCACACCTGTCTATGCCGCATTGCTGGCAATCTTGTTTGTCGCGCTCAGCGTCAAGGTCATCAGCCAGCGGCGCAGCGACAAGATTTCCTACGGCGACGGCGGGAATACAGCGATGCTCAAGGTGATGCGAACGCATTCCAACTTTGTCGAATACACCCCCTTTGCCCTGCTGTTGATCGCGATGGTCGAACTACAAGGCGCAGGTGGGCTGCTGCTGAACTTGCTAGGCCTGACATTGCTGAGCGGCCGCCTGTTGCACGCCTATGGATTCGGACGCAGCCCGCAGATCGTCATTCTGCGCCAGATCGGGATGCTCCTGACTTTCACAGCGATTCTGGTGGCCGCTATCGCGAATATCGTTCTGGCGCTGTGATCTGGTCGGCGGGGTCTACCCCGCCAGTACCCGCGTTTCGACCTGCGGCGCATCCCTCAGGACAGGCTCAACCTCACCCAGCCTGTCCTTCTCCGGTATACAAAGCGCCGATGTCAGCACGATTAGTGCCGCCAGCAGGGCCATCTTCATATCTGCTATCCGTGTCATGTCCTCTCCTCGAACCCTCTTGTTTTATGCTGCTCTAAGTGTTGAACGGCGCGCGCGCGGGATTCCGTCGAAAGATTTTTCCGCCTTTTTGTGTTTTTCCGCTTGCAGCCCCGCGTGGGAATTTATACATCCCTCCTCACTCAACGGCGCGGGCGTAGCTCAGGGGTAGAGCATAACCTTGCCAAGGTTAGGGTCGGGCGTTCGAATCGCCTCGCCCGCTCCATTGAGAGGTCTTCGGACCAGCATATGTATCTGATGCGGGCGTAGCTCAGGGGTAGAGCATAACCTTGCCAAGGTTAGGGTCGGGCGTTCGAATCGCCTCGCCCGCTCCAGATACCAACCTCCCTCAACACTCTGGTTCTTTTGCCACCGTTGCGCCATTCTGGCCGTGATTTCAATCATGCACGGAATTGGCCCATGTCGGACTATGTCATTCGCCCCCTCACCGCCGCCGAGGTTGAACACGCCGTGGACTGGGCGGGCCGCGAGGGGTGGAATCCGGGCGTACATGACGCCGCGTGCTTCCGCCCGACGGACCCGGATGGGTTTCTGGGCGGGTTTCTGGATGGTGAGATGATCGCGTCTGTTTCAGCGGTGAACTACGACGACGCGTTTTCATTCCTGGGGTTCTACATCGTGAAGCCCGAGTTTCGGCACCACGGCCACGGGCTTGAGATCGCGGGCCACGCGCTGGCCCATTGCACGGGGCGCAACATGGGGCTGGATGGCGTGGTCGAGCAGCAGGACAATTACCGAAAGTCCGGCTTTACCTTTGCCTATAACAATTATCGCTTTGCGGGAACGAAAACCCGGATGCTGGCCAAGTTAGACACTGGACAAAACGATCACGTTACCGATTTGACCAACGCGTCAGACGATTTGAAGGCCTACGACCGCCACCTGTTTCCTGCGCCGCGTGATCTGTTTCTGGACAGCTGGCTGAGCGCCTATAGCCATGTGTCAAAGCTCTATACCGAAAACGGCAGGATCCGGGGATATGCAACCCTGCGCCCCTGCCTCACCGGGTACAAGGTTGGGCCGCTGTTCGCCGATACGCCAGATATTGCGCGGGCTTTGCTGGGCGCGCTTTTGGCTGCGATCCCCGAGGATCACAACGAACACGAGATTTTTGTGGACATGCCGCAACCCAACCCCGCGGCCTTCGCATTGGCCAAGGAGCTGGGGCTGGACAAGGTGTTTGAAACGGCGCGGATGTATTCCGATCACGAGCCGGACATCGACCTGAACCGTATTTTCGGCGTCACGACGTTTGAACTGGGTTAGAACGCCTTGAACGTCATCGTGGTCAGCGACCGCTCGATATTGGGAATCACCAGCAGGTTTTCGTTGATGAAATGCCCAACATCATCGGTTTCGGGGATGTAGAGCTTCAGCAGCAGGTCATATTCACCACTGGTCGAATACAGTTCGGAATGGATTTCGCGCAGGGCGATTTCCTCGGCTACCTTGTAGGTGGTGCCGGGTTTGCAGCGGATTTGGATGAAAACGCAGGTGGACATGGGCCGGGCCTTGTTGATTGAGTTGCCTGCAGGCTGGCACGGGCCGCGACCGGGCGCAATCCCCTGCAACAGTTTGCGGCGAATGCGACGGGCGGTCTGGAAAACCCCGCCCTTCCCCGTCTATAAGCGCGCCTGTAGCAAAAGGAATTCGCCCATGCGCAGCGCAAAGATCAGCCGTCAGACCGCCGAGACCGAGATCTCGGTCGAGGTCAATCTGGACGGCACCGGCACCTATGACAACCAGACCGGCGTTGGCTTCTTTGACCACATGCTGGACCAGCTTGCGCGCCATTCGCTGATCGACATGACGATCAGCGCCAAGGGCGATTATCACATCGACGACCACCACACCGTCGAGGATACGGGGATTGCGCTGGGTCAGGCGCTGACGCAGGCCCTGGGCGACAAGAAAGGCATCCGTCGCTATGGCGAATGCCACCTGCCCATGGACGACGCGCAGGTGCGTTGTGCTCTGGATCTGTCGGCGCGCCCGTTCCTGATCTGGAACGTGGACCTGCCGACCCAGAAGATCGGCACATTCGACACCGAACTGGTGCGCGAGTTCTTTCAGGCGCTGTCCACCCATGGCGGCATCACCCTGCATATCGACCAGCTGCACGGCTTCAACAGCCACCACATTGCCGAGGCTGCCTTCAAGGCCGTCGCCCGCGCCCTGCGGCTGGCGGTCGAAACCGACCCGCGCAAGGCGGATGCGATTCCGTCGACCAAAGGCGCGCTGTAAATGCTGACCGCCATCATTGATTACGAGAGCGGTAACCTGCACTCGGCCGAAAAGGCATTTCAACGCATGGCGCGCGAGGTGGGCACGGGCGAGGTTGTCGTGACCTCGGACGCAGATGTCGTCGCACGGGCGGACCGGTTGGTGCTGCCCGGCGACGGTGCCTTTCCGGCCTGCGCCGCCGAGCTACGTGGCCACAAAGGCATCTATGACGCGATGGTCGAGGCGGTCGAACAGAAAGGCCGGCCGTTTCTGGGTATCTGCGTCGGGATGCAGCTGATGGCCTCAAAGGGTCACGAATATACCGACACGGACGGTCTGGGCTGGATTGCGGGTGACGTGGTGCGGATCGAACCTTCGGACCGGGCGCTGAAAGTCCCGCATATGGGCTGGAACGATCTGGTTTTGGAATGCGAGCATCCCGTTTTCGACGGGGTGAAATCGGGTGACCACACCTATTTCGTCCACTCCTACCATTTCCGCGTCAGCGATCCTGCGCAGCGGCTGGCCTATGTGGATTATGGGCAAGAGGTCACGGCCGTGATCGGCCGCGACACGATGGTTGGGATGCAGTTCCACCCGGAAAAAAGCCAGGACGTGGGCCTGCGCATGATCGGGAACTTCCTGACCTGGGCTCCGTAAAGCCTACTGAATGCGCGTCCAGGTCTGTCCGCGACAGACCAGACCACCCGCGACACACCCCTTGACGGTCAGCTCGTTCTGGCTGTCGAGGGTCATTTTCGAGTTGTAGGTCTTGTCCCGGTCCGGCGCCCAGATCTTGCCATTGGCATAGCTGCCGTCACCCTCGGGCTCCATGTCCCAGATGATCTGCTTGCCAAGATTCTCATAGGCCAGCTGCTGATTGCCGGATTTGTCAAAGGCGCTGTCGATGGTGCCACAGATCGCGCTGCCGCACGGAGCAATCGTGACATGCAGGTAACCGCCTTCGTCGCCCGGCTGCGTCTTCCACAGGCCATCGACCGGATCAGCGAAAGACGCCGTTGCCAGTACTGCAAAGCCTGCCGCAAGAGTAATTTTCTTCATGATTTCCTCCCTGTTTTGCCGTCAGTCTGACGGGCGGAACCCAACTGGGCAAGAATGACTTAGCGTCGCGTTGCATCCCCTGCCCCGCCTGTGCGATATCCCGCGCGTGTAACACTGATATAGGGCCGCCGATCATGATCCTTTACCCCGCCATCGACCTCAAAGACGGCCAGGCCGTGCGCCTGCTGCGCGGAGAAATGGACAAGGCAACCGTGTTCAACGAAGACCCTACCGCGCAAGCTCGCGCATTCGTCGAGGCGGGCTGCGAATGGCTGCACCTTGTCGACCTGAATGGAGCTTTCGCGGGTGAGCCGGTGAACGCAGCCCCGGTCGAAGCCATCCTGAAAGTCTGCGACGTCCCCGCCCAGTTGGGTGGCGGAATCCGCGATATGGCCACGATCGAGACCTGGATCGGCAAGGGACTGGCCCGCGTGATTCTGGGCACCGTCGCGGTGGAAAACCCCGATCTGGTGCGCGAGGCCGCGCGAGAATTCCCCGGCAAGGTCGCGGTGGGCATCGACGCCCGTAACGGTATGGTCGCCACCAAGGGCTGGGCCGAGGAAACCGATGTGCAGGTCACCGATCTGGCCCGCAGCTTCGAGGATGCAGGCGTTGCCGCCATCATCTATACCGACATCAACCGCGACGGCGCGATGCAGGGTCCGAATATAGAAGCCACCGCCGACCTGGCCCGCGCCGTATCGATCCCGGTGATCGCTTCGGGTGGCGTCAGCTCATTGGACGATCTGATAGCGCTGCGCGATTGCGGTGTGGACCTGAACGGCGCGATTTCCGGTCGGGCGCTGTATGATGGCGCGATTGACCTGAAAGAGGCCTTGTCCACTCTGAGCAAATAGAGCCGCTCAGCAGCGGGTTACTGTATTGTCCATTTGTTCCTGGGCTGCCCGTCTTTGTACGGCTGCAGTTCCTTTTCGCTTATGCGAACGAATTGAAAGCACCCCACCCAATCGCCGGTCTCTTCACACCACATGTCGCCATCGACATACCATTTGCCTTCATACTTATTGCCACCAGAGTTACCGGCAAGCTTTCCCTTTTTACGGCCTTTGCTGTAGGCTTGCGCCCATTGGGTTTTGTTATCCTGGTTCGAAATACCGTAAATCGTCGAACCCGGAATGGTCGCCAATATTTCTTTTTGTGTCATGAAATCCTGAGCTTGCGCTGCGCCGGTCAGGGCCAGAAAAGCAGCACCAGCAATCCCTATCGTTTTCAATGACGATTTCATGGAAAACTCCTCCCAAATACTGTTTGAAATGGGGGTATTTACCATAATCCCCCCGATCAAACAAATTTTGAAGGAGTTGGTGCTTCGGTAATCCGTTCCGGCGACGCACCGGTGCCTACTCGGCCGCAACCGCAGTCAGCTTGGCCAACGCACCGCGCATCTTTTCGATGACGGGGGAGTTTTCGACGGCGTCCAGCTCGTCCATCGTCTCTTTCGGGTCCTCGTAAGCCAGCCAGACCTGACCGTTCTCATCCTCGTAGGCTTGCACTTTCAGCGGCAGGAACAGGCCGGCACGCGGGTCGATCTGCATGGCCGGTGTGCCCAGCGCCGGGTTGCCGAAAATCAGAACCTGATTGGCCGGAATGGTCAGCCCGACCTTCTCGGCCCCCGCCGCGTGGTCGATACGCGCAAAGACCGTTGCGCCCGCATTGCCAACGGCGGCCTCAAGCGCGTCCAACGCCTCGGACACCGATTTGGCGGTGTTTACCTTGATGATGTCGTCTGCCATTGCGGTGACAGTTCCTCCAATTACAAAAACGGTTGTCAAAAAGAGTTTGCGCATCTCATTGATCTCCTGATGAATTTGGGGACAGTGTCCACAGGTTTGAGAGATGTGGCAATCACATCTCCGGCATCGGCGGGGCTTTGCCGGTTCCGGCCTTCGCCATAACTGCCGCAGCCTGCGCACCCGTCAATCGATCTCAAATCGTGAACAATTCCACACAAACGCGGCGAGTTTGCACTGATCAGCCGCAAAATGGTCAAGATTAGTCAATACGGCTGGACCGCTATCTTATACCGGAGTCTCCCCTGTGTCCTTTTCGAACGCATCGCAGCCGACAGAGAATTGGCGCTATTACGCTCCGGTCATCAGTTTTTGCGCGTCAATTTTCGTCAGCGCCAGCTTGCTGTTCTTTGTTCAACCGCTGTTTGCCAAGCTTGTGTTACCCAAAATCGGCGGGACTCCGGCGGTCTGGACCACCGCCATGCTGTTTTTCCAGCTGATGCTGATCCTCGGATATCTGTATGCCCATATGCTGACCCGCTGGTTTACCCTGCGGTGGCAACTTGTGACACATCTGGCCCTGTGGCTGCTGGCGCTTGGCTTTCTGCCCCTAGCCACACAAGAAGGCTGGAGGTTCGATTCCTCGCAATCCATTGCACTGCAAACGCTATTGCTGTTTGCGGCGGGCGTTGGGGTTCCATTTGCGGTGCTGTCCGCAAACGCTCCATTGCTGCAGGCGTGGTATTCCCGGTCCGGCGGGCCATCAGCCAATGACCCCTATTTCCTTTATGCGGCCAGCAATGTCGGCTCGCTATTGGCCCTGTTGGCCTTTCCGCTGATTGCCGATCCTTTTTATGGCGCGCGGGATATCAGCCTGTTCTGGTCCGCAGGCTTTGTCGTTTTTGGCGTTCTGCTGGCCATCAGTGGAGCGATTGCGCTGCGCGGCCCGTCATGCACCGTCCTTCCGCAAGAACCACGCGGGATCAGCGGCTATCTCAACGCAAAGACAATTGCCACCTGGGTTTTCATTGCCTTTGTCCCATCGTCGCTGATGCTGGCCACCACAACCAAGCTCAGCATTGACCTGGGGTCCATCCCTTTGATCTGGGTCGTGCCGCTGGCCACCTATATCCTGACCTTCATTCTGGCCTTCGCAAAACGGCAACCGAACACGTTGGAGAGCCTGAAAATCCCGGTTCTGTTCGCCATGGCAATCGGTGTGGCCCTGCTATTCAGGCTAGGGTCCGCACAACTGCCTCTGGCTGCGATGCTGGTCTATATACCGCTTCTTTATCTGGTCGCAATGTTTGCACACCGGCTGCTCTATGAAATGCGGCCACCAGCCGAGCACCTGACGACGTTCTACCTTGCCCTCTCGGTCGGCGGTGCCTGTGGCGGGTTGTTCAACTCGATCATCGCGCCCGCCGTGTTTGACCGAGAGATCGAGTTCGCCCTGACCCTGCTTGCCGCCGGGGGGCTGTTCCTGATCCAGTCCGGCAGTTTCAACCTTCGTCAGGCTCTGCTTGGCGCTGCGGCGGTCGCTCCGCTTGCTTTCGTGATCTGGAAACTGAACCAAGGTGACGCGACGGGCGCAAATACGCTGCCCACGGCTATTTCAGCTATTTTGGTCGCTGGAGTGCTGCTTTGCTTCAGAAAAAGACCGGCGCAGATGGCAGCGGCTCTTCTGATCTTCCTGGCCCCGACCTTGATGCCCACGACCGATGTGCACTTCCGCGACCGCAGCTTTTTCGGAACACACGCGGTTTATGATCGTGACGGTTTTCGGGTCTACAAGAACGGCACTACGATTCATGGCGGGCAAAGGCTGACCGCCCCCGGTATCCGCCCTGTTGGGTCATCTTACTATCATCCGGACGGGCCGATGGCCGAAGTTCTGACCTCGGAATACGGGCGGACCGCCGACAAGGTTGGCATCGTCGGCCTCGGGACCGGTGCGCTGGCTTGTTATCGACAGCCACACCAAACATGGGAATTCTTCGAGATCGATGAGACCGTCGATCGGATCGCCCGCGATCCGGAGTTGTTCACCTACATGTCAGACTGCGCCCCGGGGTCGACCACCCATTTGGGGGATGCGCGGATCGTATTGGCACATCAGAAATTTGCCTTCGATATCATGGTGCTGGACGCCTATAGTTCGGACGCGATTCCCCTGCACCTGATCACTCTGGAAGCGATCCAGACCTACATGAGCCAGTTGAACCCGGACGGAACTTTGGTCTTCCACATCTCCAACAAATACTACGATCTGGCCCCACAACTTGCACGGGCCTCTGAAACGCTTGGTCTGCACGCGGCGATCAAGTGGGGTACGGTCAACGAAGAGGCCCAGAAACAGGGTGCCGCAAACTCGCTTGTCGCCATCCTGAGCCGTGATGAAAACCGCATCGCTGGGTTCACCGACACCGGAACCTGGCATCCCATGATCGCTGATGGTCAGAACGCCTGGACTGACGACAAGGCCAATCTGCTGTCGGCGCTCAGGATGTTGGCTCAGAACTAGGGGCAGGCTGCGCCACAGGCGTTGTGGCGTGGCAAATTCAAATCCCTCGGCACTGGCATCGGCGGGGCTTTGCCGGTAGAGGTGCGGCAACAAAGGACGCCGACATGCTGAAAACCCGCATCATTCCCTGTCTGGATGTCGCCGATGGCCGCGTGGTCAAGGGCGTGAATTTCGTTGGCCTGCGCGATGCGGGCGACCCGGTGGAATCGGCCAAGGCCTATGACGCCGCCGGTGCTGATGAGATTTGCTTTCTCGACATCCACGCCACCCATGAAAACCGCGGCACCATGTTCGATGTGGTCCAGCGCACGGCCGAGCAGTGTTTTGTCCCCCTGACGGTCGGTGGCGGCGTGCGCACCAAGGACGACGTGCGCGCCCTGCTGCTGGCGGGCGCCGACAAGGTCAGCTTCAACTCGGCCGCCGTGGCCAACCCGGATGTGATTGCGGACTCGGCAGATCAGTTCGGCAGCCAGTGCATCGTCTGCGCCATCGACGCCAAAACCGTCAGCCCGGGCAAGTGGGAGATTTTCACCCATGGCGGCCGCAAACCCACCGGCATCGACGCGGTGGAGTTCGCCAAAACCGTTGTCGCCAAAGGCGCGGGAGAAATTCTGCTGACCTCGATGGATCGCGACGGCACCAAGGCGGGGTTCAACCTGCCTCTGACTCGTGCGATTTCCGATGCGGTGGACGTGCCGGTCATCGCCTCGGGCGGCGTCGGCAACCTGGACCATCTGGTCGAGGGCGTGACCGAAGGCGGCGCCAGCGCGGTGCTTGCCGCCTCGATCTTCCATTTCGGCGAATACACCATCCGCGAGGCCAAGGAACATATGGCCGCCGCAGGCATCCCTATGAGGCTGACATGAGCATTCTGCACGATCTGGCCGCCACCATCGAGGCTCGCAAGGGAGTTGATCCGGATTCAAGTTGGACCGCCAAGCTGCTGGCCAAAGGCCCCGAGAAATGCGCCGAGAAATTCGGCGAAGAGGCCGTTGAAGCCATCATCGAAGCCGTCAAGAACGACAAGGACGGGCTGACGTCCGAGGCTGCGGATGTGCTCTATCACCTGCTGGTGATGCTGGCCGCACGGGACGTGGCGCTGGACGATGTTCTGACCGAACTGGCACGCCGCCAGGGCATCAGCGGCATTGCTGAAAAAGCCGCGCGCCCCAAGGGGTAAGCCACGGGGTTTCGTCCCCCCGCCCTACCCTTTATGATCGGGCCTCACGGTCCACAGATCGAAGGGCAAATGATGATCCGAGCTTTGGCCATTGTTCTGGCTTTTGTGACGCTGGGCGCGTGTTCGACGCCTCCGCCCTCCACCGGGGATGAGGTGCAGCGGTTGGCGACTGAAATCCGCAGTCTGGGCCCAGATATCGACCCGGAAGAGGCCGACCGCGCCGCCCGTATCGCCTATTCTTATACCGCGCAGCTGGTGCAGGAATATGAAATCACCGACCCTCCGCTGATCCATAACGCCAAGGTCAACAAGGGCCTGCGCCCGCGCGGGCTGTGCTGGCACTGGGCCGAGGATATCGAGCGCCGGTTGAAGCAAGAAAACTTCCAGACGCTGGACCTGCATCGCGCCATTGCCAATGCGGACAACCCGTTCAGAATCGACCACAGCACCGCCATCATCAGCCGCAAGGGTGAGACGATGTATGACGGCGTGGTGCTGGACCCGTGGCGCTATGGCGGGGTGTTGTTCTGGTCACCCTTGGTTGAAGACACGAAATACGAATGGGTGCCGCGCGAGGTCGTTCTGGAAAAGCGCCGGGTGGAACAATACGGTGAGCTTTTACCCTATGCCGGCGGCTAGATTTTGGACGAGATCACGCCGGTAGCGAACCCGCCCATGCGCAGCTCTCCGAACAGGCGCTGATATTCGATCTTGGGGCAGCGGTTCATGATCACATCCACGCCGCGCGCCTGCGCTTTGGCGGCGGCGTCTGGATGCTGGACCCCGATTTGCATCCAGACCGTGCGCAGGTTCGGAAGCGCGGCCAGTGCCTCATCGACAATCGGCGGTACCGCTTCGGAGCGGCGGAAGATATCGACCATGTCCACCGGCTCGGAAATCTCAGACAATGCGGCCCGGACGGTCTGACCAAACAGTTCGGCCCCGGCATGGCCCGGATTGACCGGAATGACCGTGTATCCCTTCAACGACAGATACCGCGCCACGTAATAGCTGGGCCGCACCGGATTCATGGAAACGCCGACAACAGCGATCACCTTTGTACGCTGCAGGATGTCTTTCAGAAAATCGTCGGAATGGTCGCTCATGCGGGCACCCTAATCCGGGTGCCGCAAAGAAAAAAGCGCCCAGGTCGAACCTGAGCGCCAGTTGTTGGAACGAGGGACAGTGAAATGACCCGCGGCAGTTCCGTTCCGCGGTCACTGTGACATTTAGGCATAAGTTGAGAGAAAAAAAGAGGGTGCGCGCATTTTTGTGATGACACGTCACAAAAAGCGGAACTCCGCCTATTGCTCGTACAGAACAACGGGCCAGTGCGCCTCGGCCATGCGGATGTATTCGGCCGTCGCTTCACGCCACATCTCTTCGATCTTAGGCGAGTGGGTCAGGTACAGACGGCCATCAACCACCTGCCAAGCCATCGGGTCCGTACCGACCAGTGCCCCATTGGCCATGGCATATGCACAATAGCCCCCAAACTGAGGGGCAAAGGCGCGCGGATCACGTTCGAATGCCTCACGGTTCTCATCCGAGGCAAAGTGCCATTCGGCCCCTTTCCACATCACCGCGTATTCCGGCTGACCGCGAACCGGAGTGCCGCCTGCGAAATAGGACACCGGATCATATCCAGCCATGGCCGCACCATTGGCCTCATAGTACACGGGCATCTCTTGCGCCATCGCAGCAGGAGCAATCATAGCGGCGGTCATCGCGCCAAAAAGGAAACGTCGGGTCAGCATAGCGGTATTCGGATTTCAGACATCAGGGTCTCAAGATGCAATTTTTACGGCCCAGTGAAACCCCATTTAACGGGGTTGTGATCACCTGTGTCGCCCACACGTCACGTCAGTCGAAGATATCCTCGATGACGTCCCATGCCTCATCGAACACGCGCGAGAACATAGTCTTCTTCTTTTTCGGCTTCTTTTTTCTGTGGTATCCCGCCGCGTGTGCGGCGTCGCGCTTTGCCTTGCCCTCGGACAGTTTGCGCTTGGGCACCATTTTGAGGTCATGCAACGGCGCACCGCAGCTTGAGCAGCTCAGCTCGTGACGCTGCTTGCCCTTCAGAACCAGCGCGGCGCGGGTCCCGCAATAGCAGCAGGTGGCGATTTTGGACGGGCCGGAAATGGGACTCTCCTGTCTATCTGTGCCTTGAGGCATATAGGGCGATTGCCGCCGCATTTGAGACGTTGAGCGAACCAAATCCGCCCGCTGCGTCGATTTTCACCAACCGGTCAACGGTTTCCTTGGTTTTCTGCCGCAAACCCGGCCCCTCGGCCCCCAAGACCAACGCAACAGGCTGGTCCAGTTTTCCACCCAAAGCCGCTTCGATGGTGTCGTCGGCCTCACCATCCAAGCCCAGCACCAGAAAACCCATATTCTGCAATTCGACAATCGCGTCCGCCAGGTTACGAACCCGCAGATAGGGTTGCCGTTCCAGCGCACCGCTGGCTGTCTTGGCCAACGCACCGGTTTCCGGAGCCGAGTGGTGCCGCGTGCCGATCACCGCACTCGCCCCAAGAACCTCGGCCGAGCGCAGAATCGCCCCGACATTGTGCGGGTCGGTCACGCGATCCAGAAGAATCACGCGGGGATGTTCGCGCCCGATGCAATTCTCGGCCAGACCGCCCCAGTCCAGCGGCTTGACCTCAAGTGCCGCACCCTGATGGACGGACCCCGGATCAATGGGGGCCGAGAATTTGCGCGGGTCGACCATTTCGGCCTCGATCCCTGCAAATTCAATCGCTTCGGCCAGTTTATCTTGTGCATTTCGCGTTACGATCAGGCGCAGTTTCTGCCGTTTGGGGTTCATCAGCGCATCACGCACGGCGTGCAGACCGAACAGCCAGACGGTTTCCGCAGCGGCGGCTTTGCGCGCCTGTTCTTTTTCAACGACCCACTTGGGTTTCTTCATTTCTTGGGCCTCCGGGCCGGGAATTCGGTTTCCTGCGTCAAAGCGGTATTTTCCTGTTGACGCTCCTTTAAGGCGCTAGTAATCACGCCTCCACGTCAGGTGCAACGCCTGACAGTGGGCGACAGGCCGCAAGGTGTGGCAGGGGACTGTAACTCCCTCGCGGAGACGCACGCCTGGTTCGATTCCAGGGTCGCCCACCATCTTCCTCAGATGGTGACAAAGTGCAACGGGTCGTTAATTCGGCAGGCATTCCCATTCATCAACCACGTGATTGCCCCGAACCGCCAGCATGGTTCCGAACTGGTTCAGCACCGCCTCGCTTTGCGTCGGGCGCAGCAGGGCAATTTCGCCGGGCGCGATTGTGGCCGAACGAGGTCCGGTCCAGACTTCCTGATTGCTGGAGCGGCCGAAGATGGTGGAATAGTGGAACCCCTTGGGAAAGACGGGTTGTGCCAGAAAGTGCCCGCCGAACACGGCGATATCCGTTTTGGTTCGCCCTAGAAAATCCAAACCGGGCAGCGGATTACCCGGCATCGCCTTAAGAACCGGCGTGGCAATGAAAGCCGCAGGCTGGAACTCATGTGTTGTGGGGTGATCGAAATCGCTTGGCTTGACCAGAACCGATCCAAAGGCAACCTCGGTGGCGCCGCTGTTAGCCGTATAAGACTGAAAGGTCAGGCTGCCGCCGATGTTCAGGCACAGCCTTTCCCCACCCTTGGGCAAGCTGGAAACCGCGCGCCGGAAAGCACCCGCGCTGGATCGAGCCGCGCGTTTTCTCAAAAATCCCGGCAGCTTGGCCAGATGCGCCTCGTACCCCATCATGCCCGACAGGCGCGCGCTGGGGTTGGCGTCGATTTCCCGCGCAATGTCCGCGATGTGTCCCGGCTGAAACCCTCCGCGATGCAGGCCTATATCCACCTCAAGCGCCAAGCGGAGGGCGGACTGCCTATCCGCTGCAAGCGCCATATAGTCCCGCAACCGCTCCGGCGTGTCGATCAGCCACTGAACGCGCGCTGCGGCATCCGGGCACGCAGCCAGAACCCGCGCGGCCGAACTGACAGGCAGCGGCTTACCGATCAGGTGGTCCGTCTTGGGCTCGGTCCGCAATAGTGCCAACAGCATCGGCTCGGAAAAAGTCATCAGGCCCGAGGTCGAAATCCGCCCCCGTATGTGGTCCAGCAGCGGCAGACAGGGCAGAGACTTGGCGACCAGCCGGCGATCCAACCCGGCATCGACCCCGCTGACGGCATGGGCGCAGTTCGCCTCCAAACGATCCAGATCGACCACGGTGACAGGTTTGTCCACACCGTAGGCCCGCAGCGTGTCGGACAGGGTTTGCAGGTATTCAGTCATGGCCGAAACAGTTTGGCCAAAGCGGGTGTCAGGAACTTGCCGCCGGGATCAAGCTGTTCCCGTAGCGCACAGAAGCGGTCGAAATCCGGGTACATGCCCGACAGTTCCTTGTAGGTCAGACTGTGCATCTTGCCCCAGTGCGGGCGCCCTCCAGCTTCGACGAACACAGGCTCCAGCGCGTCGAAGTACCGGCGATGGTCTTCATTCGCATCCGAGTGCACAGCAATCGAAATCCGCGGCCCACCCTGAAACGGAGACAGGCAGGCCGTGTCCCCTGCGGTCTGGCGCACCTCGATCGGGAAATAGATATCCTTGTGATCGCGGTGCAGGCGGGTGATGACCTCTTGCAGCACGTCTCCGGCCACATCGGGCGGCAGGTGATACTCCATCTCGTTGAAGCGAATATGCCGGTCGCTGCATAACACCCGCCAGCTTTCGCCCACATAGTCTTCGTCCGATTGCGCCAAGGTCAGTAGCTTCAGCAGCATACTGCGCAACCCGCCACTCAACTTGCCGGCATTCCGAGCGAGCTTCAGAACCTTGACGGCGATCATGTCCAGATCACGCGGCGCCGTCCCTTCGGGGGCGTCGGACAGGTCATGGCGGATTTCGACGGCTTTGCCGGTGAAGGGAATATAAAAGAACTCGAAATTCCGGTTCTCGGCCCAGTTCCGGTGCATGTTGGCGAGGCTGTATTGCAGATCGGCCAATCGCACCCGGCGGCGCAGATTGTATTTCGGCACGCCTGAGATTTGCGCCTCGGTCAGAACACCCAGCATCCCCAGCGTGACCTGCGCCATCTCAACCGGGATGTCGTCGGTGGACAGGACGTTTCCGCCCGCGGTGACCAGTTTCGCGGC
The DNA here is from genome assembly GCF_056542745.1 of Ruegeria sp. AB10. NCBI lineage: Bacteria > Pseudomonadati > Pseudomonadota > Alphaproteobacteria > Rhodobacterales > Roseobacteraceae > Ruegeria > Ruegeria sp. AB10. The sequence continues at coordinate 771,174 of NZ_JBQGAI010000001.1, forward strand.
AGTGATTTCAGCGGCAAGACATGGCAGCGTGCGCCCGGTCCCATGTGTCGCGGTCGAGGCCGCCCCGGCCAGCGATTGCGCATCAATGTCGCCGAGATTGCGAAAAGCCAGCCCCTGCGCGGCCAGCGCCGGAGACAGATCCCGCAAACGCGCATTTGCGCTTACCCAAATCCGGTTACCTTCCCTGTCGCCCAGTGTCGGCACGTCCAGTTCGGACAGGTCCAGAATCCGGTCCCCACCCGCAACGATGGGCGTAAACGAATGCCCTGCCCCCACAACGCGCAGGCTGGACGATTCCGCCATCACCTGCTGCAGTTCGGCAATCGTGCTGGGGCGCGTGATCGCTGTCTCTGCGCGTTGGTTTCCGGCCCAGTTGGTCCACATGTACTGTCTCCTCCTGGGTCGGAGGATTGCAGCACATGCAGGTCGAAACAAGTCAGGTTTACAGCGTGTTACCCAACGAAACTTACGTCAGGCTGCGGTCGCGCGCTGCGCTGTGACGCGGTCGAACCATTCGGTAACGGCCTCGACGCTGGGGGCAATTTGTTCGGCCGCATCCCCAGTGAATTCCTGGAACTTTTCAGTGTTCAGACCGTTCACACCCACCAGAACCGGAATTTCCTGCGCCAGCGCCTCGGCGATCACCGGGCGGAAACCGCGCCCATCAGCCTCGTGCTTGCCGAACTTGTTGATGATCAGCAGTTGCGGCGCGTCTTCAAGCGAGTTGGTGACATATCCCACCGCCTGTTCCAGCGCCGCCGGGTCCAACCGGCAGCCGCGCGCGTGTTCACCCAAGGACTGCGAGATACGTATGACCTCTCCGTCCGGCAGCACGCGCACGTCCATGTCGCATTTGCTGCTGTCGGCGCACTCGGTGTTGGTTTGAACCACACCGGCCAGATGGGCTCCAGCGGCCTGCAGATGCTCGGCAACGGCGCTTAGCAGGCGGTCGGTGGCGCCGCGTTCAGTGGTGGTGACATAGGCCAGATACATTCTGAGACCCTCGTATTTAAACTGTGACATTCCAGATAGCACGCATGACCCTGCCCGGCCACTCCCCGCGTTACGGTAGCGGAGACAGGCCGATCACAGGTGCGTGCAGGTGAAGAAGAACCGCAAAGGCGGCAAGTGAAACCAGCCCAACCCACAGGCTGGGCCAGGGGCGCGGAGCCCGCAGCGAAAACCGCGCTGTATTGCGGGACAGGCGTGTCCATTCGATCCCCATCTCACGCGTCTTGCGGCGGTCGATCAGGGCCATGCCCAGCGCGGCAAATCCCGCGAACAGACCAAACAGGATGACATGGGACAGGCTGCCATTGGCCAGCAAATGCGCCAGTGCCCAAAGCATCAGCGCCGCCAGCAAAGGATGACGCGTTGTGCGCAGAATGCCGGGATTTTCCGGATCGAACGGGCGGTGCCCCAAGCCCCCGAATGAAAACGGGTTCTGGATCGACATGCCGGCCAAGGCCAGCCAGCACACCATCGGCATCACCAGCAGCGGCACCCAGCGCAGAACGGGGAACGGCGGGATAACCTCGACATAGGGTGCCTGCGCGGCAGCGACGATCAGCCAGCCGAGGACCAATAAGGACAGAACCGAATAGGCGGCGAAATACGTCCTGCGCCCCATCACCTCGATCAACCGGCCGCGCATTGCGGGCCGCGCCGGAATCATGTGCGTCAGCAGAAATGTGACAAGTGCAGCAAGGAAAAAGCCCCAACCCAGCATTGTAGTCTCCGTAAGTGGTGCCCCGGTTTAGGCCCCGGCTGCACGGCGGTCTTTGTCCGAAGTCAAGTTGAACGCACAAGCGCCACTCCACTCAGAACCAGTACTTGCAACCCGGCAGCGAACACGCGACCCTGCCGTCGGAGGACCCCGATGCACGATTTCGACGACATATACTCCATGGCCGCCGACCGCCACGGCGGGCCTGACGCCTTAGAGGCGAAACTGAGCAAACCCAAAAGCTTGGCCGAATTGGCCGCCCTGCCGGATGACCGCTGGCTTTCGATCATCACCAAATGCATCTTTCAGGCTGGGTTCAACTGGAAGGTCATCGAAAACAAGTGGGACGGGTTCGAGACCGCCTTTGACGGCTTCGATGTGGGCCGCTGCGCTTTCATGGATGATGAGAAGTTCGACGCCCTGCTGCAGGACACCCGCATCGTGCGCAATGGCACCAAGATTGCCACCGTCCGGGACAACGCGGCTTTTCTGCTGGAACTGCGGCAGGAAGGCGGGGTCGGTCAGGTTCTGGGCGGCTGGCCCTCGACCGACTATATCGGCCTGCTGGCGATGCTGGGCAAACGCGGATCACGGCTTGGCGGGGCCTCGGCCCAATACGCCATGCGCTTTGCCGGGCGGGACAGTTTCATCCTGTCGCGCGATGTCACCGCACGGTTGATTGCCGAAGGCGTGGTCGACAAAGCCCCCGGATCGAAAAAGGCAATGGTGGCCGTGCAGGACGCCTTCAACACATGGATGGACCAATCCGGACGGTCACTGACGGAAATAAGCCGCGTATTGGCGATGAGCCTGTGAAAACCGGTTGCAGCGAGGGCGCTTCACATTAGGCTTTGAATATGGCCTGGCGCATTTTGATGACGTTTCTCTTTCTGCTCGCCTCCTGCGGTCGCCCGCTGACGGATCAGGAGCGCGCATTCGCCGGTGCCGTTCAGGGCGAGACATTGAATCTGGACCGCGTGCGTCTGGTCGAAGGCGCCCCCGTCGCGCCGATCACCTTCTACCGCAAGGAACGCCCGCGCCTCGCCTGCCGCGAACGTATCCTGCCGCCCCCGGCCGAAGGTATCGTGACCGCCAAACCCGCCGCGGTGGCCATTTTCAACAAGGTCTACTTCACGCGCGACTGGTATCTTGAGGACTATATGTCCGACTTTCCCGAACAGATGAACCTGATCGCGGCGATGCTGCTGGCGCATGAGCTTACCCATGTCTGGCAATGGCAGAACCGGGAAACCACCGGCTATCATCCGCTGCGGGCCGCGGCCGAACATGGCGGCAATAGCGACCCGTACCTGTTCGATATCGAAACCTCGTCCGATTTCCTATCCTACGGGTTTGAACAACAGGGCGCGATTGTCGAAGAATATGTCTGCTGCCGGGCGCTGGACCCGATGGCGCCCCGCACCGAGCGCCTGCACGACATGCTTGGGGTGCATTTCGATCTGTCACCCTTGCCGGACCAACCGCGCGAGCGCGATATCGTAATCCCCTGGGGCGGTGCCAAAATCGAAGGTATCTGCCGGTAGCGCCTATTGACCCTGCAAAGTCTGCAGATAGGCGACCAGATCCACAATCGGCTGGCTGGTCAGGATCGGTTGCCCCTCGGGCGTTTTCATCGAGGTGTCCTGACCATCGAAATAAGGCCCGTAGACCGGCATCGGGCTGCCATGGCTGACCAGCGGGTCGCGCCCGTCGATCCGCGCCACGACGCGGGCGGTTGGAAACACGCCGTCTTCTCCGGCCAGTTTGGTCAGGTCGGCCGGTTGAATGACCAGCACCCCGGCCATTGGGCCGTGTCCGGTGGCGTCGATCCCATGACACGTCGCGCAGTAATGCTGATAAAGCTCGGCCCCCATCTCGGCATCCTGAGCGCCAGCTTGTGTTGCCAGTGCCAGCAGGCCTATTGAAACTGCATTCCGTATCGGTCCGATCATCGCATCCTCCTGCCCCGATTGACATTTACAGGCTTGCCCGATGGTCGGCTTGCCGCAATGATCCAGATCAACGCAGCAAGAGGATACGGGCAATGACACAATACGCAGCCATCATGCTGGCCGCCGGGATTGGCGTGCCGATCCTTGCGGCATTGAACGCGGCCTTGGGTCGTATCATCGGGTCACCAACCACCGCCGCCGTGGTCCTGTTTGCCATCGCCTTCGGCGCATCCGCGGTGTTGATGCTGCTGTTTCCGGGGTTCGGAGCGCTGTCCAAAGTTGCGCAGGCGCCGAAACACCTGTTGCTGGCTGGCGTCTTGATTGCCTTCTACGTGCTGTCCATCACCCATGTCGCGCCGCATTTCGGCGTCGGTAACGCGGTGTTTTTCGTGCTGCTGGGGCAGTTGATCAGCACCGCCGCCATCGATCACTACGGCCTGTTCGGGGCACAGGTCACTCCGCTGACATGGATACGCGCAGGCGGGATCGCCGTGATGGCTGCAGGGGTCGCCATCACTCAACTGGCTTAAGCACGCCCCCGTCCAGCCGCAGCTTGCGATCCATCCGCGCAGCAAGGTCCATGTTGTGCGTTGCGATCAGCGCCGAGAGCCCCTCGTCCCGGACCAGCGCCATCAGCGCGTCGAACACCTGATCCGAGGTCTCGGGGTCCAGATTGCCTGTCGGCTCATCCGCCAGCAGGACGCGCGGTTTGTTGGCCAGCGCCCGGCAGAAAGCCACGCGCTGCTGCTCCCCCCCCGACAGCGCGGCCGGGCGGTGATCCGCGCGCGGCGCGACGCCGACGCGGTCCAGCAGCGAAATCGCCCTGTCCTGCGCCGCCTTTTCGGACACACCGTTGGCCAGTTGCGGCAGGGTAATGTTCTCCAGCGCGGTGAATTCCGGCAGCAGATGGTGGAACTGATAGACAAAGCCCACATCCCGACGCCGCAGAGCAGTGCGGGTCCGGTCGCCCTTGCCCGTTGCGCTCTGGCCAGCGATCTCGACCGAGCCCTCATCGGGCGTGTCCAGCAGACCAGCGATATGCAGCAGGGTCGACTTACCCGCGCCAGAGGGCGCAACCAGCGCCACCGCCTCACCCGCGCGCAATTCCAGATCGGCACCGCGCAGCACCTGAACCTCGCCCGGCGTGCCCTTCAGATAGGTCTTGGTCAGACCGCTCAGCCGCATCGTCACATCATTCATAGCGCAGCGCCTCAACCGGGTTCAGCCGCGCCGCGCGGCGGGCGGGAAAATAGGTGACAAGGAAGGACAGGCCCAGCGACAGCCCGATGGCCTTGAGCACATCCGACAGGTGCAGCTCGGCCGGCAGGGAATAGATACCGCGAATGGACGGGTCCCAGACACCGCCGCCCATGACGAAGTTCACAAAGCTGAAAATCGGATCGATATAGATCGCAAACAGACACCCCAGAATGACCCCCAAGACGGTACCGATGATCCCGGTGAACGCACCGCAGATGAAGAAAACCCGCAGGATGGACCCTTCGCTCAGACCAATAGTGCGCAGGATGCCGATATCGCGGCCCTTGTTCTTCACCAGCATGATCAGGCCCGAGACGATATTCATCGCCGCTATAAGCACGAGGATCGACAGGATAATGAACATCACGTTGTCTTCGACCTCCAGCGCGCGCAGGAACCCGCCCGAGGCATCCTGCCATGTCCAGATCTGGCTGCGCTCGCCCGCCGCCTCAAGGATCGGGACCAGGATCGGGGTCAGTTCTTCGGGGCGTTCGACCATCACTTCGATCTCATCGGCGACGCCTTCGCGGTTGAAAAAACTCTGCGCCTGCTCGAACGGCATGTAGACCCGCGTGCGGTCGATGTCATAGCGCCCGGCTGAGAACACATAGACCACCCGATAGGTACTGATGCGCGGCGAGGTGCCAAAGGCGGTCTTTACCCCATTGGGCGAGGTCAGCTTGACGGTATCCCCTACCGTTGCGCCAATGCTGCGCGCCACGCCGGAACCGATGGCAACGACAAACTCGTCATTGCGGAACTCGGACAGATCACCCGTCGCCTGCTCGCTTTCCGCGATGCCCGGCAGGTCCAACAGATCGTCAGGCTGGATGCCGAATACCTCGACCCCGCTGCTGCGCTCGCGATTGGTGATCAGCACCTGGCCTTTGACCAGCGGCGCCGCACGCACCACACCCGGCACCTGCGCGATGCGGTCGGCGACCCCATCAAAATCCTCGATCGTGCGATCCAGCCGCCCCTGCGCATCCAGGCTGCCTGCCGAATAGACCGTGACATGAGCGTTGGCCCCCAGAATGGTGCCCACGAATTCGGACCGGAAGCCCGACCGCACGGCGAGCGTGGCGATCAGAGCGAACACGGCCAGAGTGATCCCGATCAGCGAGATCCACGTCATCACGCTGACGCCGCCCTCGGCCTTGCGCGCGCGCAGGTACCGCCAGGCGATCTTCCATTCGAATGGGGCAAAGGGCGGGGGCGTCTTGGCCATGTCTGCTCCGGTTTTATTGCTCGGCGCGACCCTTTCGGCATTTCACCGGATGGTCAAGCTGGTTATGCGCGCCCTACATCGGGATGGGCGGCCTTGCGACCAATTCGGACCGAGGCGCGGGGCGAATCATCTCTGAAACCGGATCGCCTGCTCTGGCAAAAGGAGATGGCAGCGCCGAAGGCTACACCCTTGGTTGTGACGCCGTTCACAGACAAACCCTGATTGTTTCAGATATGAAGTCAATACGACTGTTGCGTGAGTTACTGATCTCAAAATGCAACATTTATTAAGCAATATTATTTCGTCTTTTGCTTATTTTGAGAAACTTTGTCACCCTGAGAGTACGGGGATACCATTTTAAAGAGCGGGGGTCGCTCATGTTTGTAAAGAGTAACGCGGAATTGTTGGACCCTATTTTGGTCCGAAACGCATCATCAGAACTGGATTGTGAAACCGCGGCGCTGTTGCGCGCCACGATGCGCCCACTATTCGATACTGCACCAAGTTGGGCAAGTCTGACGGATATCCTGAAAAACAAAGGCTATCGCCTGGTATTTCGTCAAGGGCGCTTGTGCATCACGGATAGCACTACCGACGAAAAGGTCTGCGGGCTGAACTTTCTTGGCTTTGATTTCAGGGACCTGGTAAGACGTCTGGGCCGTCCGATCGTTGTGCCACGCGGCAACAGCGCGGACGGAGACGTTCTGGCCGAACGGCCGGGACCGCAACGCACCTAGAACCCGACCGGGCGGCACAAGGGTTTTCACAGCCCGGGTGCCCAGCGGTTTTACGTCCATGCCTATTGCGCAATCCTTGACGCGGATGTCTACGGACGTCCCTCGGGATCAGTCCGCAAAGTAGTCCCATTTGCGCCATGGCTGAAGTCTGCGCCTCAACGTCACTTTCAGACTATGCAGTGCAGCATCGCGCAATTGCGGCCGGTTCCGGGACTGGCGCAGCAGGTTCACGCAGAACCCAAGCGGCAACTGGCCGATCCGGAACCAATTCAGCATTTCGTCTTCGGAATACGTCCGCCCGCCAAAGAACGGAGCGTAGTTCTTGCGCCAGCTCTTTGTCATTTCCAGCGCCGTTTTCATCTGATCCGCAGAAACGCCGCCGGGATGGAAAACCGCGATTGGAACCGACAGCATCTGGTATTCGCACCCGGCAAACAACATGCGAAGCACGAGGTCATAGTCAGCCACAATTCTAAGATCCAGATCGTGACCGCCGAAACGCTCAAACACGTCGCGCCGGATCAGCATGGAATTGTGGCAAAACGGAATGCGTTGCAAAATCGAATGGACCTTGCGCTCTCGCGACAGACGCTTGCTTCCATCCTTTTCGACAAAGATGGTTCGTCCAAAACAGAAGTCGGGACGCCCCGAACCAATCTCTTCGCGCGCCTTTTGCAGACAATCCGGCGCGGTCAGCAGATCATCTGAATTGAGGAACACCACGTACTCGCCCTGGGCAATCTCAACCGCCCGATTCATGGCGTCGTAGAGACTTTTATCCGGCAAGCTTTGAAAGCGGATGGGGACAAAGCTTGGGCGCGCCTCGATCTCGGCGATCAACTCTTTCAACAGGTCAACCGTTCCATCGGTGGACGCGCCGTCCCAAATGACATGCTCGACAATCGCGTCGCCCTGATCCTGGGCGGCCTCCAGCGCCGCTCGTATCGCCTCGACGCGCCCCTCATCAATGAGGTTGCGCGTTACGGTAATGACGGAAACCGTAGGCAGAGCTGTGTCCGACCCAGCCATATCAGGCGCTGTGTGCCAGCTGGTAGATTTCAGCGATCTTGTTCACTGCGGCCTCGGGGCTCAGCTCTTCGCTTTCTCCGGTGCGACGGCTGGTCAGTTCGACCACGCCGTTTTTCAGACCGCGTGGACCGACGGTGATGCGCCATGGCAGGCCGATCAGGTCCATGGTGGCGAACTTGCCCCCTGCCCGTTCGTTGCGGTCGTCATACAGCGGCTCCAGCCCCAGCGCGGTCAGCGCGCCATAGAGTTTCTCGCACGCCGCATCCGCTTCGTCGTCGCCTTGCTTGAGGTTGACGATACCGCAATGGAACGGCGTCACGCCTTCGGGCCAGATGATGCCCTTGTCGTCATGGCTGGCCTCGATGATGGCGCCGATCAGGCGGCTGACGCCGATGCCGTGGCTGCCCATGTGGACCGGCGTCGGCTTGCCATCGGGGCCTTGCACGGTCGCGCCCATTGCCTCGGAATACTTGGTGCCAAAGTAGAATATCTGGCCGACCTCGATCCCGCGGGCCACGCGGCGGCGCTCTTCGGGGATTTGGTTGAACAGCGCCTCATCATGGGTCTCGTCCGTGCGGGCGTATTTCGAAGTGAACTCTTCCAGAATGGCCTGACACTGTTCGCGGTTGTCATAGTCGATCTGACGGTCACCAAAGGTCAGATCGGTGACGGCGCTGTCATAGAAAACCTCGGATTCACCGGTATCGGCCAGCACCAGGAATTCATGCGTGTTATCGCCGCCGATGGGGCCGGAATCGGCGCGCATCGGAATCGCCTGCAGGCCCATCCGCTCATAGGTGCGCAGATAGGTGACAAGATGGCGGTTGTAGGCGTGCAGCGCGTCCTCTTTGGTCAGGTCGAAATTGTAGCCGTCCTTCATGTAGAACTCGCGCCCCCGCATCACGCCGAAACGCGGGCGGATTTCGTCGCGGAACTTCCACTGTATTTGATAGAGCGTCAGCGGCAGGTCTTTGTAGCTGTTGACGTGACCGCGGAAGATGTCGGTGACCAGTTCTTCGGCGGTCGGTGTAAACAGCATATCCCGGTCGTGCCGGTCTTTCATGCGCAGCATTTCCTGACCGTAATCATCATAGCGCCCGGATTCGCGCCACAGGTCCGCCGATTGGATGATCGGCATCTGAATCGCAATATGGCCAGCGCGCGCTTGCTCCTCATGGATGATGTTTTCCAGCTTGCGCAGGACTTTGAAGCCCAGCGGCAGCCACGAATAAATCCCGGCAGACGCCTGTTTGATCATCCCGGCGCGCAGCATCAGCCGGTGGCTGACGATCTGAGCCTCGGACGGGTTTTCCTTGAGAACGGGCAGAAAGTAACGGCTGAGGCGCATTGGTGAACCTTTAAAGGTGTGAATTCGACAATTGGCTATTATGCCAATCCTGAGCCACGAGCAATCAAACTATTAGACAATCGGCCAATCCGGATCTGCTGTTTTCTGATTGACCCGCCAGTTGGCGTTTTCAATTGTGACAGGAAGGTAAAATCCACGAGGTGCCGATGCAGACCATTCAGGAACCCGCCCGTCAGATCCCCGTTGTCCACCAGACTGACGTTCTGGTCGTTGGCTCTGGCCCCGCCGGGCTGGCCGCCGCCTTGGCCGCAGCGCGTGCCGGGGCCGAGGTATCTCTGGTCGACCGCTTCGGCTGTATGGGCGGCAACATCACCGCCGTGGGCGTCGAGGGTTTCGCTTGGTACCGCCACGAACAGACGGTCGAGGCAGGCGGCATCGGCTTGGAGTTCGAGACCCGCGCCAAGGACATGGGCGCGGCGGTGCCGGAAAGCCAGTCGCTGAGTTATGAGCTGGATAGCGAAGGGTTCAAGCTGGTGGCCGACAAGCTGGTCGAAGAGGCCGGTGTGCATCCCATGCTGCACCGTCAGTTCGTCGCTCCGATCATGGAGGGCGACCGGATCACCGGCATCATTACCGAGTCGAAAGCCGGACGCGAGGCAATCCTGGCCAAGGTCGTGATCGACGCCACCGGTGATGCAGATGTGGCCCATCGCGCGGGCGCACCAACCCACAAAACCGCTCGCGAGGATATGATGGCCGCCTCTGTCATGTTCCATCTGGCCGGTGTCGACAAGCGCGCCTTTATGGAAGGCGTTAAGGCTGACCCGCAGACCTACAAGGACTGGGGAGGTGGTGGCGAATGGAACATCGAGACCTCGGGCAAAGAGGACGACATGTTCTCGCCCTTCGTACACAAGCCGTTCCAGCAGGCCATCGATCAGGGCCTGATCCCGCCGCATCTGAACACAATCGCGGGCACATGGGGGGCGATGCATGACACGGGTGAACTGACCTATCTGAACCTCATCCATCTGGCCGAGATCGACGGCACCGACCCCGACAGCCTGACGATGGGTGAGATCGAGGGCCGCCGTCAGACCATGCTGGCCATCGAGGCGCTGCGTCGCTTCATGCCCGGTTGCGAAAACGCCCGACTGCGGAATTTTGGCATGACCATCGGTATCCGCGACACCCGCAAGATCGACGCGGTGTATAACATGTCCGAGAACGACGCCCGCCATCAGGGCCGGTTCGAGGATACGATCGGCATCTACCCCGAGTTCATCGACGGCTATGGCATCCTGATCCTGCCCACAACCGGACGGTATATGCAGGTGCCCTACCGCTCAATGCTGCCCAAAGGGATCAAAGGGCTGCTGGTCGCCGGGCGGTCACACGGGGCGGACAAGGTGGCCCATGCCGCGACCCGCAACATGGCGTGCTGTGCGGTCATGGGTCAGGGCGCCGGGATCGCGGCGGCACTGTCGCTGAAAAGCAATCAGGATGTGCACGAGTTGAACCTTGCCCCGGTTCACGCCGAATTGGACCGTCAGGGTGTGAGGATTCACTGATGGACCACATCCCCACAATCGACATCGCCCCGCTGCATGATCCTGCTCATGTCGACTATGACCGGACCGTTCAGCAGGTGATGGAGGCCTGCACCGAGATCGGCTTTCTATCGATCACCGGGACAGGCATTCCCCAGGAAACGGTCACTGAGGTCCGCAACTGCGTGCAGGCTATCTTTGGGATCGACAAAAGCGCCAAATGGGATCAGGCGATCACCCGCGAAAACTATCGCGGGTATATCCCAATGGGGTTCTTCACGCCCAATGACGGCTCGGGCAAGGCCGACAAATACGAAGGCTATAAGCTGCACTGCGAGACCGCCGCAGACGCGGCCATTCGTGAGGATTGCGCGCTCTACGGTCCGAATATCTGGCCGCGCGAGATGCCCGAAGCTGGCGCCGTGATCCTTGACTATTGGGCACAGCTGGATCGCGTGGCGGACATGCTGTTGGGCGCACTGGAAGTCGGGTTGAGCCTGCCTTCCGGCCAGTTGCGCGATGCGTTCCGTGATCCGATGACCAACATGACGTTGCTGCACTACCCGCCGCAGGCACCGGATGAAGGCGGATACGGTATCCATCCGCACAAGGACACCGACGCGCTGACCATCATTGCCCCTGATCCCGTGGGCGGGCTTGAGGTTCAGACCCGCAGCGGAGGCTGGATAACCCCCGCCTGCCCGCCGGGCGGGTTCATCGTCAATATCGGCGACATGCTGGAACTATGGTCGGGTGGCCGTTTGAAATCCACGCCACATCGGGTGGTCAACCGCTCGGGCCGGGAACGTTATTCCTTTCCCTATTTCGCCGTGCCCCGTCATGATGTGGTGGTTGCGCCATTGCTGCCCCCTCTGCCCGGCTTTGACCGCCCGCCTGTGCATTGCGGTCACTGGTCGGCCGAAATCTGGCGCACCAACTGGCCCGACGAAACGGCAGACGAGGCAACTCCGGAGCTGGGTACGCTCAGCGATTGAAACGCCGGTTTCCCCGAGGCATGAAGCGCTTGCATCAAGACGCTGCATAAGCGAAGAACACCAGCAAGAGCCGACAACAAGGGGACAGCCATGGCTTTGCCGGTGAAGGATCAGCTCAGGTATTGGGGGATTGCGGCCGCGGTTTTTGTGCTGCTGATGTGGGCACTTGGCGACGTCTTGCTGCCCTTCGTCATCGGTGGAGCGATTGCCTATTTCCTTGATCCGATCGCGGACCGGCTGGAAAACCTGGGCCTGTCGCGCATGGCGGCCACCGGGATCATCACCATTGTCGGCGTTCTGGGCTTTGTCCTGATGATCCTGATGGTGGTCCCGGCTTTGATCACTCAGTTGATCGATCTGGTCGAAGTCCTGCCCAGCCTGTTCAAAGAGCTGCGCGGCTTTATCGAAAAACGCTTCCCGTCTCTGCTGGACAGCAATTCCAGCTCGCATCAGGCACTGGTCTCGCTGGGTGAAACCCTGCAGTCGAAAACCGGTGATTTGCTGCAATCGGTCGTCGCATCGCTTGGCTCTGCCATCAACGTCGCCGTCCTGCTGGTGATCGCGCCTGTTGTGGCGGTTTACCTGCTGATGGACTGGGACCGTATGATCGCCCGCATCGGAGAGCTGCTGCCCCGCGATCACGCCCCCACGATCAAACGTCTGGCCGGTGAAATCGACGCCGTGCTGGCGTCTTTCGTGCGCGGCATGGGGACCGTCTGCCTGATCCTTGGAACCTATTACGCGGTGGCACTGATGATCGTAGGCCTGCAATTCGGCCTGATCGTTGGCTTCATTGCCGGGCTGGTCACCTTCATCCCTTATTTGGGCGCCCTGATCGGCGGCACGCTGGCCATTGGCCTCGCGCTGTTCCAGTTCTGGGGGGATTGGGTCCATATCGGGCTGGTCGCTGGAATATTTGCCTTGGGCCAGGTGACCGAAGGCAACTTCCTGACCCCCAAACTGGTCGGCAGCTCGGTGGGTCTGCATCCCGTCTGGCTGCTGCTGGCCTTGTCGGTGTTTGGCGCCCTGTTCGGCTTTGTGGGCATGCTGGTCGCAGTACCGGTCGCTGCGGCGCTGGGGGTCGTGGCCCGGTTCCTGACCTCGCTCTATCTGGAAAGCCGCTTGTATACCGGCCTTGAAGGGCTGAAGCAGGAAGACGAATAAATGCCCCGACAACTGAGCTTTGATCTACCGGCCAAAACTGCCTTGGGCCGCGAGGATTTCTTTGTCTCGCCCGCCAATGCGCTGGCCGTTGCGATGATTTCGGCGACGTCCTGGCCCGGAAACAAGCTGGTACTCAGCGGCCCGGCCGGGGCTGGCAAGACCCATCTGGCCCATGTCTGGGCGGCCGAAACCGGGGGCCGGATCATTCACGCCCGTGACTTGCGGTATGACGACGTGCCTGCCCTAGCCCAAACCCCGGTTGCGGTCGAAGACGTGCCGATGATCGCGGATGATCCCGAGCAACAAAAGACCCTGTTCCACCTGCACAATCTGGTTCTGGCCGAGGGCCATGCCCTGCTGATGACCGGGCGGCTGCCCCCAAAACTGTGGCAATTACCGCTGCCCGATCTGCAAAGCCGCATCGAAGGCGCGCATCACGTCGCGCTTGACCCGCCCGACGATGCGCTGCTGGGGGCCGTTCTTGCCAAGCTGTTCATTGATCGGCAGCTGAACCCCGGCCCCGAGGTCATCGCCTATCTGGTCAAACACATGGACCGTCGCTTTGAAACAGCCGCCGAGGTTGTGGCGCGACTGGATCAAATTGCCCTCTCGGAAAAGCGCGAAATAACGCGCACTCTGGCAGTCAGAGTATTGAATTCGGACGGAAACGATGTCGAACCAGACAATTGACCCACACCCGGTGATTTCGCAAACTGTGACCGGAGCATCTGGAACAGACATGGATCAGACCGTCGAAACCGACATTCCGGACTGGGGGCCTTTCGGAAAGCCATTGTTTGACAACCCCGAGGCCCGCGCCCTGTCGCGTGTGGGTGTTGTCGATGTTGGGTCGAACTCGGTCCGGATGGTGATTTTTGACGGGGCCGCGCGGTCTCCGGCCTATTTCTACAACGAAAAGGTCATGTGCGAATTGGGGGCGGGTCTGTCCGAGACCGGTCGTCTGAACCCGCGCGGAAGGGTGCGCGCGTTGGCCGCGCTGCGCCGGTTCCGGCGTCTGGCCGATGATCTGGGGCTGCCGGGTCTACATGTCGTCGCCACTGCCGCCGTGCGTGAGGCGAAAGACGGGCCGGACTTCTGCGATGAGGTCAAATCCGAAACCGGCTTGACCGTTGCGGTCATTGATGGCGGGGAAGAGGCGCGGCTGTCCGCGCAGGGTGTGCTGCTGGGCTGGCCCGGCGCCTATGGTCTGATCTGCGATATCGGTGGCTCCTCCATGGAACTGGCCGAGATCGGTGATGGTGACGTGGGACGCCGTGTGACATCGCCCCTAGGCCCGCTGAAACTGCGTGACATCAAGGGCGGACGTCGGGCGCGCAAGGCCCATATCAAGGCCACCATAGAAGAGCTTCGCGACCAGATGGGCAAGCAACGTGACCGTCTGTTCCTTGTCGGCGGCAGTTGGCGCGCCTTTGCACGGCTGGATATGCTGCGCCGGGGTTACCCGCTGAACGTTCTGCATGAATACCGCATGACCACCAAGCAGGTTCATCAGACCATCAAGTTCATTGAAAAGGGCGATCCGGACGAAATGCGCAGCCTGGCTGGCGTTTCCAGTTCCCGTATGGCGCTGATCCCCTATGCGATGGATGTGCTGGCGCGCCTGATCCGAACGTTCAAACCCAAGGACATTGCGATCTCAAGCTATGGCATCCGCGAAGGGTTGCTGTATGAACAGATGCCGCAAGCCCTGCGCGACCGCGACCCACTGATCGAGGCCAGCCGGTTTTCCGAGGCCAAGGACGCCCGCCTGCCGGGGTTTGGCAAACACCTTTATGACTTTGTGATGCCGCTGTTCAAATCAGCCCCCGAGGCCCGCGTGCGTCTGGTCAAGGCCGCCTGCCTGTTGCATGACGTCAGCTGGCGCGCCCATCCCGATTATCGGGCCGAGGTCTGCTTTGACTATGTCACCCGCGCCAATCTGGGTGGGCTGAAGCACTCGGAACGGGTCTTTATCGGTCTCGCCCTGCAGCACCGGTATCGCAACAAGCGCGAGGGCAACAGGTTCGAGCCGCTTTACAAGCTGCTGGACGAGAAGGATCAGAAACAGGCAGAGATTCTGGGCAAGGCCATGCGCTTTGGCGCCATGCTCTGGATGCAGAATGACGCCCCCATGGGCACCCTGCGCCTCTACCCCAAAAAACACCAGCTTGACCTGCTGCTGCCGAAATCGGCAGGCCCCCTGTTCAACGAAGTGGCCGAAGCGCGACTGACGTCTCTGGCAAATGCACTGAGTTCGGACACCCGCATCATCATCCGGGACTAAGGGTCAGATTTCTGTTCCCTCGTCCATTTCCTCTTCGGTGTTTTCCGGGGTGTCGGGTTGGTCCTGCTGGGGCTTTTTGCGGATGATGATATCCCCGTTGGGCAGAATCTCGGGCGGTTCATAAGCGCTCCAATCCTCGATCTCGCCTGCCAGATCCGCCAGAGCGGGCCCCATCTGTTCAAAGAACGACTGCATCGCCGGACCGAACTGGGTGACCAGGCCCTGCAGATCCTCAAGCGCGGGCTCCATTTCCTGGCGCAACCCCTCAAAGAACAACTCGGCACCCTGCTCAATCAGGGATTTTCCCGTGTCTTCCTCGGCATGGGCAGGCAACGCCAGAACCGCTGTTACCGCACAGATCGGAAAAAGATGTTTCATGACCCAAATTATAGGCGGTGTCGCCCCATGATGAAAGGTCAGAGGTCGATATCCAGCGTGACCGGGAAATGATCGGACGCCGTCAGCAGCGCCTGTTGCAGGTCCGGCAAGGCCCGCAGGCCGGTATCCCTGAGCGGGTGCCAGATTCGCCAGGCAGGACGCCGGGTGCGCAAGTTCTCACTGATCATGATGTAGTCCAGCAACGCCTCAAGGTGGCGCCCGCCCTGACGGACAAACCGGGCGGTGGACGGGGTCGGGTCGGCCCCTTTCGCGTGCGGATCGAACAACCCGGCCTGCAGCAAAATCTCGACCGATGAGCGCCCGAACAGGTGCTCGAACTCATCCAGCCCCGGCCCGTCGTTCAGATCACCCAGAAGAATGACCTGCTCGGCGTCCGCGATATGTGTCCGGACCCGACGGGACAGCCAGACGGCCTGTGCCAATTGTTTGCGCCGGTTCGCGATCGAAATGCGGATCGCCTCATCCCGCGACCCGGCGCCGTGCGGGGCCTTGGATTTCAGATGCGCTCCGATCAGCCGGACTTGTGCCCCGGCCTTGGTTTGCATCGCCAGTTCCATCGGAGGTTTGGAAAATCGCACATGATCTTCGGTCGCGTCGATATCAAGGTCGATATGAAACACCCCGTCAAAACGCGGCGCCGCCCGGTCACCCGGAACCGGGTCGTGCTGCACGGTTAGCGCTTTGGGGTCATAAAGCAGGGCAAGTTCCTGATGAGTGTCGTTGGCAAATCCCATCACCGCGTGCGAGGTGCGCAGATCGAAGGCTTCGGCAAAACTCTGCAACGCGCGGATGGTGTCCTGTGACTTGCCCGAGTTCGGCGCCTCGACAATCAGGATCGCGTCCGCGTCAATTGCGGTCAGAACCTTGGCAATGGCCTCGACCTGCTGCGCTTTGGTGACGTTGTGGCGGCCGGACCAGCTGTCATTCACGATCAGTTTGTCGTTGCGGTCGAACAGGTTGGCGAACCATTCGATGTTGTAGGTCGCCAGTCGCATCGGTTCAGGCCCGCGCGCCGTTGATCTCATCCCATGCGCGATTGATGTCGATCATCTTCTTTTCGGCCAGACGAATGGCCTCTTCGGGCACGCCACGGGCCATCATCGCATCGGGGTGCGTGTCGCGCACCAGTTGCCGCCAGACCTTGCGGATATCAGGCAGCGGCATATCACGGGGCACGCCCAGAACCGTGTATGGATCCTTGGGCGCGTCGGGCACAAAGCGCGCCCTCAACGCCAGAAACTGCGCCTCGGACTGGCCGAAAATGCGGCTGACTTCTTCCAGGAACTCGTTTTCGTTGGGGTGATAGAACCCGTCGGCCATGGCGATGTGAAACAGCCCCTCCATCAGGTCGCAGAGCGTGGTGCTGTCATCGGCAAACATGCGGGCAATCTTGCGGGCATAATCCTGATAGCCGGCAACATCCGTCCGGGCCATGTCGAACACACGGGCCGCGCCGGCCTCATCCTCGCGCGCGATCTGGAAAACGTCGCGAAAGGCTGTCACCTCGTCCCGCGTCACCTGCCCGTCGGCCTTGGCCATCTTCGCGCCCAGCGCGACCACGGCAATCGCAAACGCGACCGAGCGTTCGGGCGGTGTGCGCAGTTTCTCAAAAACGGCCGTCAGGCTTTCGCCTTGGGCAAGTGCGCTCAGCGCGTCGGATATGCGGGTCCAGATCGACATGAGCGCACCCTAGCGCCCCAAATCGAAACTGTCAGGTGCAACCTATTCGTCAGACGCAAGAATTTTCTGCATCAGCACAAGATCCAGCCGCTTGCCCCATTTGAACCCGACCTCTGGCATGACCCCGACCTGCGTGTACCCAAGCGCAGCGTGAAATGCGACCGCCCCCGGATTGGCCGAGGAAATACCGGCGACCAGTACATGCACGCCCTCTGCCCGCGCCACGCCTTCAAGCGCGGACATCAAGGCCCGCCCGGCGCCCTGCCCGCGCGCCTCTGGGGCCAGTTGGATGGTATGCTCGCGGCAATGGGCATAGCCCGGACCGTTGCGAAATGGGGCGTAAGTGGCAAAGCCCTGAACCTGACCATCCCTTTCGGCCACCAGATAGGCAGGATCGCGGATTTCAATGTCCGTAGCAATGGCATCCACGCTGCGTTCATCGGTGGTGAAGGTCACCAGCGTATCGCGAATGATCGCGTTGGTGATTTCAGCGATTGAAGCGGCGTCTGAAGCCCGCGCCCGCCTTACGATCATTCCAACACACGCGGGCCATGCGGTGTTTCGAACTCGGCCCGCAGTGCGGCTGGCCCGGTGTCAAACACTACGGTTTCCAAATCGCCCAGCAGCCGGGCCAGATCCAAAGCATCGGGGTGGAAAACCACAAGACGCCGCAGGCGGCACCCGCTATCCTGCAACATTTGCGCCGGATGCAGATCGCCGTGCCATTGGATAAGGGCGGGAAACAGGTTGTCGAATGGCAGCCGCCCGTTGGGCGGCACCGCCATTTGCCACCGCAATGCGCCGCGGGTCAGGTCGATAGGGTGGCCCACGCCATCGGGGAACATGGCCAACGAGGCCTCGATATCCGGAACCCGGCAAATCCAGTTGGTCAGGCGCGGCGCGCCAGCGAAGCGATCCAGATCAAACCACCTTGTGCGCTCCACCCTCGGGGCCTGAGGATCAATTGCGATGGCCTCCAGATACAAACCGTCCCGCAGGCCCAGCAGACGGTTATGGGTGCCAAAGACGTCGTGTTTGCCGCCATCCTGCAGTGACACACCCAGGGCTTGCTCAACATGGGCCGAGGCGTCCTCGAGCGTTTCGCCCGCGACGGCCAGATGATCCAGTAACATGCTCAGCCTCCTACGAATTGCGACCAGACCCGTAAGGGGCCTGGCCGCATGTTTCCGTCAAAGGCGCTGGATCACAAGATTTTTCGACGAAAAATCGCCGCAGGCTCAGCCCTTGGCTTTGCCGATCAGACGCAGAATATCCTGCGCGGCCTCGGGGATATTGGTGCCCGGTCCAAAGATTGCCTTGACGCCGTGATCATAGAGGAACTGGTAATCCTGCTGCGGGATCACCCCACCACAGATCACGATAATATCCTCGGCCCCGGCCTTCTTGAGCTCCTCGACAAGCTGCGGTGCCAGCGTCTTGTGCCCCGCTGCCTGCGACGAGATTCCGATCACGTGCACATCGTTATCCACCGCATCCTGAGCGGCCTCGGCCGGGGTCTGGAACAGAGGGCCAACGTCCACGTCAAACCCGATATCGGCAAAGGCGGTGGCGATCACCTTGGCGCCCCGGTCATGCCCATCCTGGCCCATCTTGACGACCAGCAGTCGGGGGCGGCGACCCTCGGCCTCGGCAAATTCTTCGATGGATTTCTGGATGGCGGCAAACCCTTCATCGCCCTCATAGGCTGCACCATAGACACCAGCCAGTGTCTTTACCTCGGCGCGGTGACGGCCGAACTCTTTTTCCATTGCCATGCTGATCTCTCCTACGGATGCGCGGGCACGGGCGGCCTCGACCGCAGCAGCCAGCAGGTTTCCGCCCTCTTGGGCGGTTTTGGTCAAGGCGTCCAGCGCCTGTTGGCATGCAGCCTCATCACGAGTGGCGCGGATACGTTCCAGTCGCGCAACCTGAGCCTCGCGCACGGCGACGTTGTCGACGTCCAGAATATCGATCGGGTCTTCCTGTTCCTTGCGGTATTTGTTGACGCCGACGATCACCTCGTCACCCCGGTCGATCATGGCCTGACGGCGGGCAGCGCTTTCCTCAATCCGCAGCTTGGGCATTCCGCTGGCCACGGCCTTGGTCATACCGCCCATCTCCTCGACCTCTTCCATCAAGGCCCAGGCTTTTTCGATCAACTCACTGGTCAGGCTCTCGACATAGTAGGATCCCGCCAGCGGATCGACCACATCGGTCACGCCGGTTTCCTCCTGCAGCACCAACTGCGTGTTCCGCGCGATACGGGCCGAGAAATCGGTGGGCAGCGCAATCGCCTCGTCCAGAGCGTTGGTGTGCAGGCTTTGCGTGCCGCCCAGAACCGCGCTCATCGCCTCATAGGCGGTGCGGATCACGTTGTTATAGGGGTCCTGCTCCTGCAGCGACACGCCGGACGTCTGGCAGTGGGTGCGCAGCATCTTCGACCGTTCGGATTTCGCCCCGAAATCCGTCATCACCCGGTGCCACAGCGTGCGCGCGGCGCGCAGTTTGGCGATCTCCATGAAGAAGTTCATCCCGATGGCAAAGAAGAACGACAGGCGACCGGCAAACTTGTCCACGTCCATCCCGGCCTGCGTCGCGGCGCGGACATATTCGCGGCCGTCGGCCAGCGTATATGCCAACTCCTGCACCAGATTCGCCCCGGCCTCTTGCATGTGGTAGCCCGAGATCGAGATCGAGTTGAACTTGGGCATCTCGTTCGACGTGTATTCGATGATGTCCGAGATGATCTTCATCGATGGTTCCGGCGGGTAGATATAGGTGTTGCGCACCATGAATTCTTTCAGAATGTCATTCTGAATGGTGCCGGACAGCACCGATTTGTCATGTCCCTGCTCTTCGCCCGCCACTATGAAATTCGCCAGAATCGGGATCACCGCGCCGTTCATCGTCATCGAGACCGAGACCTTGTCCAGCGGGATACCGTCGAACAGGATTTTCATATCCTCGACACTGTCGATGGCCACACCGGCCTTGCCCACATCGCCCACAACACGCGGGTGGTCGCTGTCATAGCCCCGGTGCGTGGCCAGATCGAAAGCCACGGAAACCCCTTGCTGACCGGCAGCCAGATTGCGGCGGTAAAAGGCGTTCGATTCCTCAGCCGTCGAAAAGCCCGCATACTGGCGGATCGTCCAGGGACGCCCGGCATACATCGTCGCTTTCACCCCGCGCGTGAACGGTCCGAACCCGGGCAGAGAGCCCATATGCGGCAGGTCGGCGGTATCGTCCTGCGTATAAAGCGGTTTGACGTCGATGCCTTCCAGCGTTTCACGGGTCAGGTCTTCCAGCGGACGACCGCGCAGCTCTTTTTCGGCCAGCGCCTGCCAGCCTTTCGTATCGGTCATAGCGATTTCCTTTTCTCAATTCGGGTCGCGACAGGGCATCCCGTCTGCGATGTGATGTTCCGGGCGGCCGATCCGGGCGCAATCAGACGCGATATTTTGAACGTCTGGCGCATTTCACCGGTCGCATTCGTGGGCACAGGGGCTATATTCAATTCAACAGGAGGCCCCATGACACGAACGCTTGCCCTTGTTTTCTCGGCACTATTCCCGCTGGCAGCGATGGCCGCCGACGGGTCTGCACCGGCAGAGGACGAATTTGTCCGCCCTGCAGGCGACAGCGAACTCACCGAGTTTCTCTGGGTCAACCGGCCCATCGTTGTCTTTGCCGACACGCCCGCCGACCCGCGTTTCCAGCAACAGATCGACATGCTGGTCGAAGGCGAAGCAGCCATGCGCGACCGTGACGTGGTTGTATTGATCGACACCGATCCGGCGGCGCGATCACCGATCCGGTCGCAATTGCGGCCACGTGGGTTCCAGATGGTGTTTGTCGACAAGGACGGCGTCGTCAAACTGCGCAAACCGTCGCCATGGAGTGTGCGCGAGATCGGCCGGTCCATCGACAAGACCCCCCTGCGCCAACGCGAGATCCGCGAACGGCGCGAGGGCGGCTGAAGGCTTTCGGCACATCCCCGCCCCCCGGCGCGATGCGCCGGAGAGCACTGGATATATGACAAAAGCGCAGCCATGATCACTCGAACTCGATGATCACGTCGTCAACGGCAAGGCTGTCGCCCGCACCTGCGTTGATCTTGGCGACCTTGCCCTTCTTCTCGGCGCGCAGGATGTTTTCCATCTTCATCGCCTCGATGGTGCACAGCGCCTGCCCTTCCTGCACTTCCTGACCCACTTCGACGTCGACCTTCACGATCAGACCCGGCATCGGGCAAAGCAGCATTTTCGAAGTATCGGGCGGCAGTTTCTCGGGCATCATGCGGGCCAGTTCGGCCTGACGCGGAGTGCGCACATGCACCTTGATATCCGCGCCACGGTTGCGGATGCGGAACCCGCCCGAAACCTTGCCAACCTTCAGGACAAGCGGGCTGCCATCGACATCCAGAACAGCCAGTTGATCACCCGGTGTCCAGTCGGACGCGATGCGCGAGGTGGTGCCATCCGCGAAGGTCACGGTCGAACCATCCTTGTCCGCGTCGATGGCAACGGCGAACTCCTGCCCCTGCACGGTCACAACCCAATCCGTGCCAACCTTGCGTTCATGATTGTCCATCCGACCCGATACGCGGGTGCGGCGAATCTCGGCAACTCGATGCATGGCCGCGCATGAGGCCGCGATGCGGCGCAGGTCACCCTCAGGCAATTCCACACCTTCGAACCCGTCCGGGTATTCCTCGGCGATGAAGGCGGTGGTCATGTCGCCCTTGATGAAAATGGGGTGATCCATCACTGCCGACAGGAAGGGCAGGTTATGTCCGATGCCTTCGACCTCGAAACTGTCCAGCGCCACGCGCATCGCCTCGATCGCCTGTTCACGGGTCGGGGCCCAGGTGCACAGCTTGGCGATCATCGGGTCGTAATACATGCTGATCTCGCCGCCCTCGTAGACGCCGGTATCATTGCGCACGGCCGCAGGCCCTTCGGGCGCATCGCCTTGCCATTTGCCATTGACCAGCATCGGGCCGGCCGCCGTTTCCTGCGGCGGGCGATAGCGGGTCAGGCGGCCAATCGAAGGCAGGAAGCCGCGATACGGGTCCTCAGCATATAGGCGGTTTTCGATGGCCCAGCCGGTCAATGTCACATCGTCCTGGGTGATGGTCAGCTTTTCACCAGCGGCGACGCGGATCATCTGTTCCACCAGATCGACGCCGGTGATCAACTCGGTCACAGGGTGCTCCACCTGCAGGCGGGTGTTCATTTCGAGGAAGTAGAAGTTCTTCTCTCCATCCACGATGAACTCGACCGTCCCGGCGCTGGCATAGTTCACCGCCTTGGCCAAGGCGACTGCCTGTTCGCCCATCGCCTTGCGGGTCTCGGGGTCAAGGAACGGCGACGGGGCCTCTTCCACCACCTTCTGATTGCGGCGCTGGATCGAGCATTCGCGCTCACCCAGATAGATGCCATTGCCGTGGCTGTCGCACAGAACCTGAATTTCGATATGGCGCGGCTGGGTCACGAATTTCTCGATAAAGATCCGGTCATCACCAAAGGAATTCGCGGCCTCGTTTTTCGAGGACTGGAAGCCCTCGCGCGCTTCTTCGTCGTTCCACGCGATCCGCATGCCTTTGCCGCCGCCGCCGGCGCTGGCCTTGATCATGACGGGATAGCCGATCTGCTGACTGATCTTGACCGCCTCGTCTGCGTCTTCGATCAGCCCCATGTAGCCGGGCACCGTCGAAACGCCCGCATCCTGTGCGATCTTCTTCGAGGTGATCTTGTCACCCATGCTTTCAATCGCACCAACCGGGGGGCCGACGAACGCCACGCCTTCGGCCTCAAGCGCCTCGGCGAATTTCGAGTTTTCGGACAGGAAACCATAGCCCGGATGCACCGCCTGCGCGCCGCTTTGACGGATGGCATCCATCACCTTGTCGATCACGATGTAAGACTGGTTCGCAGGCGGCGGGCCGATGTGCACCGCCTCATCCGCCATCGACACGTGCAACGCGTTTCTGTCCGCATCCGAATAAATGGCAACGGTGCCGATACCCATTTTGCGGGCGGTCTTGATGACCCGGCAGGCGATCTCGCCCCGGTTGGCGATCAGAATCTTGTTGAACATGGAACGTCCTTTGTCTTAGTGTTCTGGAAACGCAAAACGCCGCCGCGGGGCTTAAACCCCACGACGGCGTGTTGCGCGATGGCGGTCGGGGCGACGGGCGCCCCGTAGTATACGTTAGTAGCAGTTCCCCTGCGTCTTGCAGTAAAGCACGTTGCCTGCTGCGCCAACCACAGCGCCAAGCAGCGGGTCGGCACTGACGACTGCCGCACCCACGGCCCCTGCACCACCGCCAAGCAGCGCCTGTTCACCAGTGGAATCACCACAGGCGGCCAAGCCCGCGCAGGTAGCCACGACAAGGAAGAATTTTGAGATTCGCATACGCTCTGCCCCTTTTGGTTTCTTGATGCGTCGGGGCGCAGATGGCGTATGCGGGGGCTGTTATTCAATAACAGGCCCCGCAAATCTGCATTTTGCGCAGAATTATGCCGCTTTAAGCGCAACGATCGCTCAAAGAAAAACGCGGGCGAGGTATTGTGAGTTTCACAAACCTGCCCGCGGAAGGAAGGGGTACGGAATAGTAGGTGCTTGTGCGGCGCAGGCAAAGTAGAGCCGCACGGCCCGTTCACATTGCACGCCACAATAAGGGTCGCAAACAAAGTATTGTTTCCAAGCGAGATTCCGGCTGGAATTCGCCCATACGGCGAATTCTCGCGCAGAATTGCGCCGACACCCTGCCCCATCAGGCGCGCGTTTCCATCCGTCTGCACAATCACATTGACGTTACAACGCTCGCTATTGGGGGGTATTTCTGCACGTGCATCATCACGGCGGGACACAATCCGTCGCTGCGAATCTCCGTTCACAGACGTATAGTTAACCGATCTGTTCACCATACTGTGAAAATTCCGACGCTTTCGCACAATTTTGCTTGAGAAATCGGGCCGGTTTCGTCCCGTTCTCGTGATTTCCCACACTGGATTTTGCGTGAAACCTTGCCCGTGCACTTCTGCACACAAGGAATCATCCGCATGATTATAAAGAGAAAAAAGGCACCTCTGCTTGTTGCCTCTGCGTTGAGCGTGACCAGCACGCTGGCCGTTGCCCAGGACGCCGAGACCCAGGCAGAGCTGGATGCGCTGCGCGCCCGCATCGAGGCGCTGGAATCCACAGGGCCAGGTACCACACCCGGGGAATTCAGAATCGGCAATACCACTCTGGACGTCTATGGCTATGTCAAAGCCGACTTCTTCTACGACTTCGATTTCGACCAGGGCGACACCGCCTTCGTGAACGTCATCGGTGAACCCTCGGCTGCCACCGACGGTACCTTCGGCGCCACCGTACGACAGTCTCGCGTCGGTTTGCTGACCACCACACCCAGCGCTATTGGCGACATCGGCGGTCAACTGGAAGTTGACCTTTTTGCGTCGAACGGCACTGCCGAATTTCGACTGCGTCATGCCAATATCCGAATCGGAGACAATTGGCTGATCGGCCAGTACTGGACCAACTTCCAGCCGCTGGACACCTATCCGACCTCGGTCGAATTCAACGGCCCCGTTGGCATCGCTTTCGCCCGTGTTCCGCAGGTCCGCTACTCCAACAGTTTCGGGGCCAACACGTCCTTCGCCGTTTCGGTCGAAGAAAACGTCAGCGGGTCGAACTCGGATGACCCGGTGCTGACCGCCTCGGCGGAATACAATGACGGCACCTATATCGCCCGCGCGGCGGCCCTCTATGGCAAGGCCGAAGGTGGCGGAGTCGAGGTGGATCAGACCGGCTTTACCCTGTCCGGATCGGTGCGCCCGTGGCAAGGCGGGCTGTTTCAGGTCAACTATGTCAACGGCGAGGCCCTTGGCCCCTACCTGATCGGCCTTGGTGATCCGGTTGTCGGCGGTCGGGCCAACGACGTGGACGGCTACACCATCGAATTCCGGCAGGACCTTGGGGAAAAGTGGAATGTCGGCATCGCCTACGGCAAGGAAGACTATGACCTGCCCACCTCGACCGGCACATTGTCCTTTACCGAGTTGGAGACGATCCACGTCAATGCCTTCTATCAGGCCACCGAGAACCTGACGCTGAGCGCCGAGTACATCTATGGTGAGCGGAATGACGAACCCACGGGCCGGACCTTTGACGGCAACCGTGTTCAGGTCGCCGCGCAGCTTAATTTCTGAACGCACAGAACCGCCCTGCCCGCGACCGGGCAGGGTTTTTTCCGAAGCTTTCCCCGGATTGATATGTGCGACAACGGCCTGCACGGTTCAGCGCACCCCGTCGAAGATATCGGGGAACGACACCCGCGCTGCATCCACATCGATCACCAGCAATGCGTCATAGCTGGCCGGATCAAACGGGTCTTCGGCCGGGATGACTTCGCGCTCGAACAGCCAGCTCAGGCGGCCGGCATCCAGATTGCCACGCTCGAACGGCTGATCACCAAAGTTCTGCCACAGCGCTTCCATGAACGCGGCGTCCGCACGACGGTCGGCCGGTTTGCGATCGCGGAACCGCTCGCGCCGCGTAATCGGCGTGACGCCCTTCGGGTTGGCCCGGCGAATGGTGAACTGAAAATCCGTCCCCGCAAGACGTCCGGGAAATCCGCGGTGCTTCAGCATGTCGGCACCTCGCTGTTCACAGGTATCGGGGAAACAGAATCGCCCCTCAAAGCAGACGGGATCATATCGCGCACCTCCAAAGCCGCATTGGTGTTCAGAAACGCTCTGAGGTGGTGAAAACGGGGTTTCATGGTCAGAGCCCCTCCCAGATACATTGGGATTGCTCCAGCCGATAGGCTTCAAAAAACTGCGTGGCGTCAGGCGCCGATCGTCCAAACTCGACAGGCCGGTCAGACAGCGAGATCACGACACGCGCCGGATCAAGCTCGTGACGCACCACATAGGCAACCGCGAGGGTCTGGCACAGGTGTTCCATGTCGTTCGAGGCGACGTCATAACCGATGCGGCCAGCAGTGTAGCCGATCTTGGGCGCGACAAAACGGAACCTGACCCACAGCTCGCCCGGGTTGTTGTCCAGCAGCACGTCGCTTAAATGCACGGGCTGTCCCGACGGAACCGGCAACAGGTTTTCGGCTTGCGCAACAGCGGCGGATGACCATCCCAGAAGCAACAGAATAAAGGCGCGACCCCAGCCCCGATTGACGCGGGCTCCTCTCTCCGGGGTCGCGCGCGCATGGCTTGTGGCCCGCGCTTTTCTATCTCTGATACGGTCAGTCATCTATCAGCTTTAGTCTCAAAGTCAAACTTCGATCCGGCAATTGCGCCATGATCCGCCGACCGGGGAATCCCTGGCGGGCGGGTCATTCAGACACCCCTTACAGCGGGATATTGTCGTGCTTTTTCCACGGGTTTTTCAGCTGCTTGTTACGCAGGCTGGCAAACGCGCGGGACACACGGCGGCGAGTGGATTGCGGCATGATCACCTCGTCGATGAAGCCACGTTCAGCGGCGACAAAGGGGTTGGCAAACCGGTCCTCGTAATCCTGCGTATGCTGCGCGATCTTTTCCGCATCGCCCAGGTCGGCGCGGTGGATGATCTCGGTTGCGCCCTTGGCGCCCATCACCGCAATCTCGGCGGTTGGCCACGCATAGTTGAAATCGCCGCGCAGGTGCTTGGAGGCCATAACGTCATATGCACCGCCATAGGCCTTGCGGGTGATCACGGTGACTTTCGGAACGGTGGCTTCGCCATATGCGAACAGCAGCTTTGCGCCATGCTTGATCACGCCGCCATATTCCTGCGAAGTTCCCGGCAGGAAGCCCGGCACGTCGACCAACGTCAGGATCGGAATCTCGAAACAGTCACAGAAACGCACGAACCGCGCCGCCTTGCGCGAGCTGTCGATGTCCAGACACCCGGCCAGAACCATCGGCTGGTTGGCCACAACGCCCACGGTCTGCCCTTCCAGACGGATGAAACCGGTGATGATGTTCTTGGCGTAGTCTTCCTGAATTTCGTAGAAGTCGCCCTCATCCGCCACTTTGGTGATGAGTTCCTTCATGTCGTAGGGCGTGTTCGGGTTGTCCGGGATCAATGTATCCAGCGAAGTCTCCACCCGGTCCGTTTCATCAAAAAACGGGCGTACAGGCGGTTTCTCGCGGTTGTTGAGCGGCAGGAAATCGACCAGGCGACGCACCTCGGCCATCGCCTCAACATCGTTTTCGAACGCGCCATCCGCGACCGAGGATTTCTTGGTATGGGTCGAGGCGCCGCCCAATTCCTCGGCGGTGACAACCTCGTTGGTGACGGTTTTCACAACGTCGGGGCCGGTCACGAACATGTAGGACGTGTCTTTGACCATGAAGATAAAGTCGGTCATCGCCGGGCTGTAAACAGCGCCACCAGCACAAGGCCCCATGATCACACTGATCTGCGGCACCACGCCCGAGGCCATGATGTTGCGCTGGAACACTTCGGCATACCCCGCCAACGAGGCAACACCTTCCTGGATTCGCGCCCCGCCCGAGTCGTTGATTCCAATCACCGGCGCGCCGTTCTGGATCGCCATATCCATGATCTTGCAGATTTTCTGCGCATGGGTTTCTGACAGCGAACCACCAAACACGGTGAAATCCTGACTGAACACATAGACCATCCGGCCATTGATCGTACCCCAGCCGGTAACCACGCCATCGCCCGCAGTCTTTTGTTTTTCCATCCCGAAATCGGTACAACGGTGGCTGACGAACATGTCGAACTCTTCAAAGCTGCCTTCGTCCAGCAGCAGCTCGATCCGCTCGCGCGCGGTCAGCTTGCCACGCCCGTGCTGCGCGTCGATACGCTTTTGCCCACCGCCCAGCCGGGCATCGTTGCGGCGATCTTCAAGCTCGGTAAGGATATCTTTCATGGCGCTCATTCCCTGTGAGATTTCGCGCGACACTATACGCATACGCTTCAGGTCCAAAGCATCTTTCGGCAAATTTGCAAACTTACCGCAACAAACTTATGGAAAACTGTAAATCTGCTAAGATTCACAGTGAGACGCAGTCTTGGATAGCATTCCCTGAAACGGTCACTATACCTGTGAACCATGCAGTTCAGTTCATCCCGGGCGCATCGCTCGCCCCCCACGATATCCACGTTGGTTTTACTTTCTGGGCTGTCCGCGCTCAGCCTGAACTTGTTCTTGCCCAGCCTGCCGAACATGGCGCTGCATTTTCAGACCGACTATAAGGTGATGCAGTTGTCGATTGCGCTGTACCTTCTGGTCAATGCAGTGCTGCAGATCCTGATCGGCCCGATTGCCGACAAGGCCGGGCGTCGACCGGTCATGCTGTGGGGGCTGGCGCTGTTCCTGATCGCCACGCTGGGTTGTGTCTACGCTCCGAACATCGAGGTGTTTCTGGCCTTTCGGATGTGTCAGGCCATCGTGGTCGTGGGCATGGTGCTCAGCCGAGCAGCGGTGCGCGATCTGTATGATCAGGATCGGGCGGCCTCGATGATCGGCTATGTCACGATGGGCATGGCAGTTGTCCCCATGATCGGCCCGGCCATAGGCGGCGTGCTGGAAGAGAGCTTTGGCTGGAAAGCCAATTTCTGGCTGCCCTTCGCATTGGGTGCGATGACACTGGCACTGACCTATGTCGACTTTGGCGAGACCTCGGCAAAAAGCGGCAAGACGCTGATACAGCAATTCCGCGAATACCCGGAACTGCTGCGCTCACCCCGGTTCTGGGGCTATTCGCTGTCCTCCGCATTGTCCTCGGGAGCCTTCTTCGCCTATCTGGGCGGTGCACCCTTTATCGGCACCGAACTCTTTGGCCTCAGCGCGGCGCAGGTCGGCATCTATTTCGGCGCGCCAGCCGTTGGGTACTTTTTCGGCAATTTCTTCAGCGGGCGTTATTCGGTCCGGTTTGGCGTGAACCGAATGGTGTTCTGGGGCTGCTGGCTGAACGCAATCGGCGTCGCCCTTTCGGCCCTTCTGTTTCTGGCAGGCTTTGGCACCGCGCTCAGCTTTTTCGGCTTCATGACCTTCGTGGGCATCGGCAACGGCATGACGATCCCCAACGCCACTTCAGGCGCGTTGTCCGTACGCCCTCATCTGGCCGCCACCGCCTCGGGCCTGAGCGGTGCAATCATGCTGGGCGGCGGCGCTGGCCTCAGCGCCCTTGCCGGAGCCTTACTGACCCGCGAAACCGGCGCGATGCCACTGCTATGGCTTATGCTGGCCACATCAGCCTTGGCAATCTGCGCCATCGCTTCGGTAATCCGGCGCGAACGGCAATTGGGCCTGTAACACGGCTTGCACCGGATGGTTTGCAAAGTTAGCCTGCAACAATAGAAAAGTTGCAAAGGCACACCATGGCCACCCAAAAGCTTTATGCCGGTGCGAAACTGCGCGAAATGCGCACGCGCCTGACCCTGACGCAAAAGGAATTCGCCACGAAACTGGGGGTTTCGCTGCCCTACCTGAACCAGATGGAGAACAACAACCGGCCGATCTCGACCACGGTTGTTCTGGCGTTGGCGCAGGAATTCGGCATGGACGTGACCGAACTGAGCACTGGCGACAGCGAACGCCTAGTCTCGGACATGCGCGAGGCACTGGCGGACCCGGTGTTCGACGACATGCCACCGCTGGCCGACCTGCGCCTGACGGCCTCGAACGCCCCCGCGCTGGCCCGCGCGTTCATTGCATTACACCGCACGTACCGCCAAACGCACGAACGACTGGCCTCACTGGACGAGGCCCTGGGCCGTGAAGACGCGCAGATTCAGGCCAGCCCATGGGAGGAAGTGCGGGATTTCTTCCACTACTGCGACAATTACATCGACGCGGTCGACCGCGCTGCCGAGCGCTTCTCGCCCCGCGCCGAAGAGGCCGGCGGCATTCGCGCCGCGGCGATCAACAGCCTGGGCGAGCGCGGCATTCGGGTGCAGTTCGTCGACATTCCCGAAACCAGGAAATACGACGCCGACAGCAAAACGCTGAAACTCTCGTCGCGCACGGCCCCGCAGACACAGGTGTTTCAACTGCTGCTGCAGGTGGCGCTGATCAGCCAGGACAAGCTGCTCGACGCGACGCTGGACTTCGCCAAGTTCCAAAGCGAAGAGGCCCGCGCCATCGCCAAGATCGGTCTGGCCAACTATTTCGCGGGCGCCTCACTGATGCCGTATGACGCTTTTTTGGGCGCCGCGCAGGAATACCGCCACGATCTGGAACTGCTCAGCAACCGGTTTGGCGCGTCGATCGAACAGGTGGCACACAGACTTTCGACCCTGCAACGTCCCGGTGCCAAGGGTATCCCGTTTTTCTTCGTACGCGTCGATCAGGCTGGTACCATCACCAAACGCCACTCGGCCACGCGCCTGCAATTCGCCCGGTTCGGCGGCGCCTGCCCCCTGTGGAACGTTCACCGCGCCTTTGAAACCCCCGGCCATTTCCTGCGGCAATTGGCGGAAACACCGGATGGTGTCCGCTATATCTCGCTGGCACGGGATGTATCGAAATCGGGCGGCTCCTTCGGTGCGCCTGTGCGCCGCTATGCCATCGCCCTTGGGTGCGAGGTCCGCCATGCCGAGGCGTTGGTCTATGCCGACAACCTCGATATCAACAACGCAAGCGCCTACGAACCCATCGGCATTTCCTGCCGTATCTGCGAGCGGCAAAACTGCCACCAGCGGTCAGTTCCACCTTTGGAACGTCGCCTAGCCATCGACGCCCATACCCGCGGCACCCTGCCTTATGAAGTCACCTGATCTTCACCTGGCCTGAAAATACCTCGGGGGAGTCGCGGCCTGCCGCGACGGGGGCAGAGCCCCCGCCCTTAAGCCTTATGCCTTCGATAAGATCGACCAGATCTCATCTTTCAGGACAGCGCGCTTCTTGCGCAACTCGCCTTCGGCCAGATCTTCCATCGGCTCGATATTGGTTTCCGCGCGGTGTACGACGCGGTTGACCTCGTGATATTCATCCGCCAGCCGGGCGAAATGCGCATCAGATTGCTTGAGCTGGCTCATCAGTTCGACTTTGTCCGGAAACTCTTCGGCCAGTTCATGCGGGGTGTGGGACATTCCTGTTCGCTCCTAAACATGTTGTTACGATTCAGGTCTATAGATATTTCGCACACCCCGCTTTGACGCGGATCAAATCACCGCTGCGCGGTTGCCCATGCCGGGTGAATCCACGGGCGGTCATTGGCCTTTGGCAAGGCCTCTTTGCCCAGCAAGTGATCGGACATCTTCTCACCCACCATGATCGACGGCGCGTTGAGGTTGCCGTTGGTGATCTGCGGAAAGATCGAACTATCGGCGACCCGCAGCCCGTCCACACCGATGACACGCCCTTCGGGGTCAACAACCGCGTTCTTGTCGTCCGCCCGGCCCATCCGGCAAGTGCCACAGGGGTGATAGGCGCTTTCGGCATGTTCAGCGATGAAGCCGTTCAATTCTTCA
Organism: Ruegeria sp. AB10; assembly: GCF_056542745.1. NCBI lineage: Bacteria > Pseudomonadati > Pseudomonadota > Alphaproteobacteria > Rhodobacterales > Roseobacteraceae > Ruegeria > Ruegeria sp. AB10. Next base: position 802,947 of record NZ_JBQGAI010000001.1, read on the forward strand.
TCGCTTTGCACATCCGCACCCGGCTGGATTTCCTTGCCCGCAAAGGGTTTGAACGCGTCCTGCCCGAATATTTCGCGTGTCAGGCGGATACACTTGCGGAAGTCCTCCCAGTCCTTTTCGTGGCTCATGTAGTTGAACCGGATCACCGGTGCGTCCTCGGGTTTGTCCGAACGCAGCGTGACCGCCCCGCGCGAGGGCGAACGCATCGGTCCCACATGGGCCTGGAACCCGTGCCCTTCCGCCGCGGCCTGCCCATCGTAACGCACAGCCATGGGCAGGAAGTGGTACTGGATGTCCGGGTACTCGACCCCCGGATTCGAACGGATGAAGGCCGCGCTTTCGAACTGGTTCGACGCCCCGAGGCCGGTTTTCGTGAACAGCCACTGCGCCCCGATCAGGCCTTTGCTGACCAGATTCCAGTGCTTATACAGCGTGATCGGCTGCAGCGAGGCCTGCTGGATGTACAGCTCCAGATGGTCCTGCAGGTTCGCGCCCACACCGGGCCGGTCGGCCACAACTTCGATCCCGTGTTCGGCCAGATGCGCCGCCGGACCGATCCCCGACAGCATCAGCAGCTTGGGTGAGTTGATCGAGGACGCGGCCAGAACCACCTCGCGCCGGGCGCGGATGATGTCCTTATTGCCGCCGCGGATCAGCTCAACGCCGGTCGCGCGGCCGTTTTCCATGACCACGCGCGACGCCAATCCACGCACGACTTCGCAATTGCCCCCCTTGAGGGCAGGTTTCAGATAGGCATTCGCCGCAGACCAGCGCCGTCCCTTCCAGACGGTCTGCTCCATCGGGCCAAAGCCCTCCTGTTTCTCTCCGTTATAATCGCCGGTAACCTCATAACCCGCCTGCTGGCCCGCATCGACAAAGGCCTGGAACAGAGGGTTCTCACGCGGGCCGCGCGAAACATGCAGCGGGCCATCCTTGCCCCGCCATTCGGGATCGCCGCCGTGGCCGCCGTCGTGCCATGTTTCCATGCGCTTGAAGTAGGGCAGCACATCCGCATAGGACCAGCCATCCGCACCCATGTCGGACCACGTGTCAAAATCGCACGCGTGGCCACGCACATAAACCATCCCGTTGATCGAGGACGACCCACCAATCACCTTGCCACGCGGACAGGCCAGACGGCGGTTGTTCAGATGTTTCTCGGGTTCGGACTGATAGCCCCAGTCATAGCGCGCCATGTTCATCGGATAGCTCAGCGCGGCTGGCATCTGGATGAACGGCCCGGCATCGGTTCCGCCATGTTCGATCACCAGAACCGAAGCCCCGGCCTTGCTCAGACGATATGCCATCGCGCAGCCTGCGGACCCTGCGCCAACGATGACGAAATCTGCTTCCATATTCAGGTCTCCATAATCTGCCGAACCGCGTTTGGAACCGTTCGGCAGGAGTATTTTTCAAAAGGTGAAGAGGTTATTCGCCGCGTGGGAAACGCTGGCTGTCCTCGACGGTGTTCAGGTCCATGTGGTTGCGCATGTAGCGTTCGGACGCTTTCTGCAGCGGCTGGTAGTCCCACGGGTAGTAACCACCCTGCCGAAGCGCCTCGTACACGACCCAGCGGCGAGCCTGGCTGGCGCGCACATCAGCGTCGAACTGATCCAGGTCCCAGCGCGCCTCGGATTTCGCGCGCAGCGTTTCCAGCGTTCCGGCATGGGCGGGATCTTCGGCAAGGTTGACCTGCTCCTGCGGGTCAGACTCAAGATCAAAAAGCTGATCGGGGTCCAGCGCGCAGCGGTTGTATTTCCACTTACCATAGCGCAGCGAGACCAGCGGGGCATAGGACGCCTCGGCTGCGTATTCCATTGCTACCGGCGCGGTCCGCTCAGTCCCTTGTGCCAATGGCACGAGGTCTTCGCCATCAGTCCATGACGCAATCTCGGCCATATCTACGCCCGCTAACGTGCCCAAAGTCGGTGTGACGTCGATGGTCGAAACCGGCGTGTCGATCCGTCCGGCAGGCATGTCCGGCGCTGAGATCATCAGCGGCACGCGGGCTGAACCTTCGTAGAAGTTCATCTTGAACCACAGGCCGCGTTCACCCAGCATATCGCCATGGTCCGAGACAAAGAGGATGATCGCCTCTTGCCGCGTGGTTTCCAGAACCTCGAGAATCTCACCGATCTTGTCGTCCAAATACGAGATGTTGGCGAAATACGCGCGGCGGGACCGGCGGATATCTTCCTCGGAGATGTCAAAGCTGCGCCAGTCGTTGGCGTCGAAGATACGCTTGGAATGCGGGTCCTGATTGTCATAGCCCAGGTCAGAGACCTCGGGCAGCAGGTGTTCACAATCCTCGTAGAGGTCCCAGTATTTCCTGCGGGCCACATAGGGATCGTGCGGGTGGGTAAAGCTGACGGTCACGCACCACGGACGGTCATCCTTGCCACGCGCCAGATCGTACAGCTTGGCCTTGGCGTTGTAGGCGACCTCATCGTCGTATTCCATCTGGTTGGAAATCTCGGCCACGCCGGCGCCGGTCACCGACCCCATGTTGTGATACCACCAATCGATGCGCTCACCCGGCTTGCGGTAGTCGGGCGTCCAGCCGAAATCGGCGGGATAGATGTCGGTGGTCAGGCGATCCTCGAACCCGTGCAACTGATCCGGGCCGACAAAATGCATCTTGCCTGACAGGCAGGTGTAGTACCCGGCACGGCGCAGATGGTGCGCATAGGTGGGGATATCGCTGTTGAACTCGGCCGCGTTGTCATAGACCCCGGTGCGCGAGGGCAACTGGCCGGACATGAAACTGGCCCGCCCCGGCGCGCATAACGGCGAGGCCGTGTAGGCATTGGCAAACCGCGTAGACCGCTTTGCCAGTTTCTTCAGGTTCGGAGCATGCAGCCAATCTGCGGGACCGTCGGGAAAGAGGGTACCGTTGAGCTGATCCACCATCAGGATCAGAATGTTGGGTTTTGTCATTTTTCAGCCTCAAGCAGAATATTGAGAACCCGCATCGCATGGTTCACGGCCAGTTGGGGTTCTTCCGGCGCGCTGAGCGCAGCGTGGATATACAGCCCATCGATCAGGGCGATCATATTCCCGGCCGCTTCGACCGGGTCGCTTATCAAGGGACGCAGGGCTTCGATCAGGTTGGACCGAAGGCGCGACTGATAGATCTGCCACAGACGCAGGGCGTCTTCGTTGGTCTGGGCCAGAACATAAAACGTCATCCACGCGGCGATGACGTCAGGTGTAAAGCACGAAGGTGCAAAGCAGGCGCGGATGATAGCCTGCGCCCGCTCCTGCGGCGCGGCTGTTTTCAGCTCGCCCCGCGCCTCGGCACCAAAATCGGACAGGATGCGTCGCATGGCCGCCAGAAATATCTGATCCTTGCCGCCGAAATAGTGATGCGCCAGCGCGCTGGACATCCCGGCCCGCTTGGCGATTTGGCTGACGGTCACATCAAGGGACTTTTTCGATCCAAGTTCGGCAATTGTCGCACGAACGATCGCGTCGCGACGGATTGGCTCCATTCCGAGTTTTGGCATAGCTGTCCCCTCCCAACGTTACATGGGAAAACGCTACGAGGTTTTTATTGACTCGTCAATTAATAACCAATTTCATGTGCTGAATTGGGCTAAATCTTTGGCGCAATACTGGGGGTCGTCAGGTTGCTGCGGTTCAGAACCGCCTCGCGCCAGGCGATGAAGCTGACCGCTGACAGGATCAATGTACCACCCGCGACAACCCAGATGTCGACGCTTTCATGAAAGACCAGCGCGCCGACCAATGTGGCCCAGATCAGCTGCAGGAATGTGACCGGCTGCGTCACAGCCACCGGCGCGGCTTTCAGCGCAATCGTCATGAAATAGTGACCGGCGGTGGCAAAGCTGGCGACCAGAAACAGAACGCCCAGATCGCGCAGGCTGGGCGGCGTCCAGACGGCCACCGCAAAGGGGATCAGGGCAATCGTCACCCAGATAGACATATGCGCCACGACAACCGAAGGCGGCAGGTCCCGCACAAGCGCTTTGGCAATCAGGTAAGACGCACCAAGCGCCAGGGACGTGCCCAGCATCGTCAGATGGCCTGCAGAAACCTCGCGAAATCCGGGGCGCAAAATGATGATGACACCAATCACCGCCACACAGATCGCGGCAATCCGGCGAAAGGCCAGCTTCTCACCCAGAAACAGCGCCGCACCCAAGGTAACGTAGACGGGCGTCATGTAGTTCATCGCCGTAACCTCGGCCAAGGGAATTTGCGTCATCGAGAAAAACCACAGCATCACCGCCACGGCGTGTACGATTCCGCGCACTCCGAACAGGGTCAGATGCCGCCGTGTCAGGTGCGTTGTCAGGACGAGTTTCAGGGCCGGCAACAGAAAGACCAGACCAAAGACAAACCGAAAAAACGCCGCCTGAATCGGGTCCATCGTCGAGCCCAGCGACTTGACCAGCGCGGTCATGACCACAAAGGACACCCCGGCGGCGAACATCCAGAACATGCCCACCAACGGGCGATATGTGGGCGCAAGAGTTGTCATGTTAACGGTAGAACACCGAAACCCCGGTTGGGGCAACCCTTCACATAACCACAAGTTTGTAAGCGATCCCCAGCATGACCACGCCAATCACCACGTCCAGAACCTGCCAGGCCCGTGGTCTGGCAAAGACAGGGGACAAGATGCCTGCCCCGTACCCCAGTGAAAAGAAGAACACAAAGCTGGACAGCATCGCCCCCAGCGCAAAGGCCAGGCGGTCGTCATACTGGGCCGAGATCGACCCGATCAGCACCACCGTATCCAGATAGACATGCGGGTTCAGCCAGGTGAAGGCCAGAACCGTCAGCAGAACCGACTTCAAGCTGGCGCGCTGCCCCTCGGACACATCCATCACCGCGCCTCCGCGCCAGGCCGATTGCAGGCTGCGCAGCCCGTACCATGTCAGGAAGATCGCCCCGCCATAGCGCATGACCGTTTCGAACCAGGGCGCTGCCGAGGCCAGCGCGCCGAAGCCTGCAACACCGGCGGCGATCAGGAGGGCATCCGAGACCGCACAGGTCAGGCACAAGGGCAGCACATGTTCACGCCGCAGCCCCTGACGCAGCACAAAGGCGTTCTGTGCTCCGATGGCAAGGATCAGGCTGAAGCCCAGTGCAAAGCCCGCAATCAGGGATGTAGACATGTGACCTCCTGTGGTTCCGAGGCATTGACTACGGGTATTGCCGCCTTCTATCAAATTAAAGATGTTGATCCTAATTAAGTATGTCTAATGCTACTTGATCCCAATCACCTATCGGCGCTGTCTTCCATTTTGCGCCATGGCAGCTTTGAAGCCGCCGCTGCCGAGCTAGCCGTGACACCTTCGGCCATATCGCAACGGATCAAGGCGCTGGAGGATCGCGTCGGCGCGGCCCTGATCCAACGCGGCACACCCTGCACGGGCACCCCGGCCGGGTTGCGGATTGCGCAACATGCCGAGGATATCGGGCTGCTTGAGGCGAGGCTGGCCCGGGAACTGACCCTGGATCAAGCCAGCGGCCCGGCCCGCGTTCGGGTGGCGGTTCCTGCCGACGTTCTGGCGACGTGGTTCATCGATGCGATGGCACAGGCCGATGGGTTGCTGTTCGATCTGGTGGTCGATGATCAGGACCACTCGGCGGAGTGGCTGCGACGCGGAGAGGTCAGCGCTGCCATCACGGTGGGCAGCCAACTGGTGGCGGGCTGCGATGCCTCGGACCTGGGGGCGCTGCGTTACATTGCAACCGCAAGCCCAGGCTATGTGCGCCAATGGTTTGCCGATGGGGTGAACGCGCGCACGCTGACCCGGGCACCCTGCTTGACCTTCAACCGCAAGGATGGCCTGCAGAAGTCTTGGATCACCGAACAGACCGGCCAGAGGATTGCACCGCCCTCGCATTTCCTGCCCTCACCGCAAGGGTTCGTGGACGCGGCGATTGCCGGGATGGGCTGGGGCATGAACCCGATCGGGCTGGCACGGCAGGCGTTGGAGGACGGTCGGTTGGTTCCGTTGCTGCCTGATGCACCGCTGGACGTACCGCTGACATGGCAGGTGGGCCGCGTCTTGTCCCCTGCGCTGGCGCCTCTGACCGGTGCGGTCAAACGGGTTGCGGCCCGGGCGTTGCTGTCCACTCGGCGCTGATGGGCCGTGTCATGCCGCCTCGGACTTCTTTGTGTTTGGCAAAACCACCCGATAGCAGGTGATGGCGGCAAACAGGCTGACAAGAACGATGAAGAAAACGGCCCAAGCGACCTCGTGCATATGCGCGATGGCTGCCAGTGCGGCTGACAGGATGACCGCTGTGATCCGACAGATACTCTTGATCGCAGCCGCCCCTTTGACGCGCTGATCCTTGGGGGCCACGTCGAGGAAGTACAGCTTTCGCGCCCCGCTGATGCCCGTCACGGCCACAGTCACGATGAACAAGGCCACCGCATGAAGATGTACTGCGTGATCCACCCCCAGAAAATGCACCGCCAAAAGCGCGCCTCCGGTCAGGGCCACCATCAGGTTGCCAACCACCATCACGGCCCGGTGTGATTTCATATTGACCAACTGCCACAAGGGGGCCGAGACCAGATACCCCGACGCCGATGAGATGATCATGGCGGTCAGACCCTTGGCCGACGCGTGATGTGCCTCGGCCGCGATCAGGGCAAAGAACGGCACCGACAGTGACACCACGACCAACGGAATGCGCATGACCATGTAGCGGCGAAACCAGGCCTGATCGAACATGGCGATGATGTCGGTGAAGTTTTCCGAGAATTTCCGTTTCCGCGCAGGCGGGGCGTCCCCCTTGACCTCTGTCTTCCCCGAGATCTCGGACATGGCCAGAATGCACAGGCCTGACAGAACGAAGAATGTGACCGAAACAGCAATCACTGCGGTATGGCGCGAAAAGGGCGGGTTTTCCTTGGTGATCTCATGCAGCAGCACGGCCAGCCCGATGGCGCCCAACCCGCCAATGCCAAGCTGCAGGTAATGCAACACCATCCGCGACTTGGATTGCACGTGGTCGCCGATCAGATCGGTATACATCAATGACTGGATCTCTTCGATCAGGCCAATCAGGAAAAACGCCGCGACAAAGGCCATGCCGATGGCGGGAACCACTCCGGTCGACGCGACGACCACCGCCATGACAAGGCAGGCGCCGATGGCGATTTCAGTCAGGGCAATCCCGCGTTTCTTCTGCTGGCGGGCCGCAATCGGTTGCGCCAGAAAAACGTCCGAGATCATGCTGCCCACCATCCGGACCGATACCAATGCCCCGGCAATGAACATCGGCAGTTCCAGCGACACCGCCAAAAACGGCAGCACCACGGACGGGCTGCCCAGCGTCCACGCGACCTGAGACAGAATGCTCTGCCCGGCAAGAACCGAAATGTTCCGATTGGGTATGGCGTCGGTCATACGATCACTTGCTTCATCTGCCCCACGGGAAAACTGCCTGCCAGCCTATAGTGTTCCGGGCAACCGGCCAAGAAGCACATGAACGGAAAAAGAAAAACCCGACCAAAGGGCCGGGTTTTCAAAGGCGGCTGTTTGACACAGGTCAGAGCTGTGCCATGACCTCGTCCGTGGCTTCGAAATTGGTGGTGACGCGCTGTACGTCATCGTCGTCTTCCAGCGCATCGACCAGCTTCATCAGCTTTTGCATGTCGTCCAGACCCAGCTCGGTCGTGGTGGTGGGTTTCCAGACCAGCTTGGTCGACTCGGTCTCGCCCAGCGCGGCTTCCAGCGCGTTCGACACGTCGTTCAGATCGGTGTCGGCACACCAGATGATATGCCCTTCGTCCGAGCTTTCGACGTCTTCGGCACCCGCTTCGATGGCCGCTTCGAAAACGGTGTCGGCATCGCCGGCAGCGGCGGTGTAGACCACCTCACCTTTGCGTTCGAACATGAACCCGACCGAGCCGGTCTCGCCCAGGTTGCCGCCGTTCTTGGAAAAGGTCGAGCGCACGGTCGAGGCCGTCCGGTTGCGGTTGTCAGTCATCGTCTCAACGATCACGGCGACACCATTGGGGCCATAGCCCTCATACCGGATTTCTTCATATTCATCGCCTTCGCCAGCGACCGATTTCTTGATCGCGCGGTCGATCACGTCCTTGGGGACCGAGTTCGACTTGGCCTCTTTCACCGCCAGACGCAGGCGCGGGTTCTTGTCGGGATCGGGGTCGCCCATCTTGGCGGCGACGGTGATCTCTTTCGACAGCTTGGAAAACAGTTTGGACCGCGCGGCGTCCTGACGTCCCTTGCGGTGCTGGATGTTGGCCCATTTGGAATGGCCTGCCATGGTGCGTCCTCATGATAGTAATTGCGTGTTCGGCGCTCATATAGACGTTTGCAGGGCATGGGATCAAGAGAGCGGCTTGTCCAAGACCGTCTTGCGGGTATGGTGACGGCATGACGACAGACCAGATCATTCTTTTTGCCCTTTTCGCCACTGTATTCGGAATGCTTCTGTGGGGGCGCTTCCGCTATGATCTTGTGGCCTTTTCCGCGCTGCTGATTGGTGTTGTTCTGGGGGTGGTCCCGGTGGATGACGCTTTTGCCGGGTTCGGGCACCCCGCAACCATAATCGTGGCGCTGGTGCTTGTGGTCTCGGCCGGGTTGGTCCGATCCGGCGCTGTGTTCCTGATCACCCGCACTCTGGTCGATGCCTCGCGGGGGCTGGGCGCGCATATTGCACTGATGGGCGGGATCGGCGCCGTTCTGTCGGCGTTCATGAACAACGTCGCCGCCCTGGCGCTGCTGATGCCGGTCGATATCCAGACCGCACGCAAGGCGGGGCGCTCGGTCGGCCTGACCCTGATGCCGCTGAGCTTTGCCACCATTCTGGGCGGCATGGCGACGCTGATCGGCACGCCTCCGAACATCATCATCGCATCAATCCGGCAAGAGACCTTGGGCGAGCCGTTCAAGATGTTCGATTTCGCCCCGGTCGGAGGGCTGGCGGCCATTGCCGGGCTGGCTTTCGTCTCGCTGGTCGGGTGGCGTTTGATCCCGAACCGGGGCCCGCAGGAAGAAACGTCCGAGGCGCTGGCCGAGTACATCGCCGAACTGACCGTCCCCCCGGAATCGCCGCATATCGGCAAACGGGTCAGTGAGCTTTATGAGGCCGCCGAGAAGTCCGACGTCGCCATCATCGGCCTGATCCGGGACGGCAAGCGGCGCTATGGCCGCTCGGCTCATGCCACGTTGAAACAGGGCGACGCGCTGGTGCTTGAGGCACGGCCCGAGGCACTGGACGAGTTTCGCGCCGCGCTGAACCTCGACTTCTCGGACACACGGCGGCAGGAGTTGCTGACCGCCGAAGGTGACGGGCTGGAGGTGATCGAAGTCGTTGCAACTGAAAGCGCCCGCATTACCGGGCGCACCGCGCAAGGGCTGGGTCTGGCGTGGCGGCAAAGCACCGTGCTGATGGGTATTTCGCGCCAAGGCCGCCGCATCACCGAACAGGTCCGCAAGACCGAGGTTGAGGCGGGCGACATCCTGCTGCTGCTGTGCCCCCGCGACCGCAGCGCGGATGTGACCGAATGGCTGGACTGTCTGCCGCTGGCGCAGCGGGGGCTGAATGTCACCGCAAATGACAAGGCATGGCTGGCCATTGGCCTGTTCGCCGCCGCCGTGCTGGCGGCCAGTGTCGGGCTGATCTACCTGCCAATCGCGCTGGGGCTGGTCGTGGTGGCCTATGTGCTGACCAAGATCATGCCGATTGCCGATCTCTACAATCATATCGAATGGCCGGTGGTCGTTCTTCTGGGGTCAATGATCCCGCTGGGCAGCGCGTTGGAGACCTCGGGCGGTACCGAGCTGATTGCCAACGCTCTGGTGCAGCTGACCGACGGCCTGCCCGCCTGGGCCATTCTGACGGTGCTGATGATCGTCACCATGACCCTGTCCGATGTGCTGAACAACACCGCCACTGCCATTGTTGCGGCCCCAGTGGGTATCCAGATGGCCCGCACGCTGGAGGTGTCGCCCGACCCGTTCCTGATGACGGTCGCCGTTGCGGCCTCGGCCGCGTTCCTCACCCCCATCGGGCACAAGAACAATACGCTGGTCCTTGGCCCCGGCGGCTATCGTTTTGGCGACTACTGGCGCATGGGGCTGCCGCTGGAAATCCTCATCGTCGCGGTTTCCATCCCCGCCATTCTTGTCTTCTGGCCGCTTTGACGGGTAAAGGCGTGCCATGAAACGATTTCTGATCCTGCAGCTGCGCCCCGAAACCGAAGCGTCGGACGCCGAATACGCCTCGATCCTTGACAAGACCGGCCTGCCGCCGAACCAGACCCGCCGCATCCGTCTGGACTGCGAGGACCTGCCCGCAGGGCTGAATGTCTCCGACTATGCCGGAGTGATCGTTGGCGGCGGCCCCGGTTGCGTAAGTGACGATCCGGCCACGAAATCCCCGATGGATGCCCGTATCGAAGCGGCCATCATGGGCCTGATGCCGCAGATCACCGCGAAGGATCATCCATTCATGGGCTGCTGCTACGGCCTCGGCATCCTGGCCGCGCATCTGGATGGAGATGTCAGCAAGAACCAGTACGGAGAACCCGTCGGCCCCTCGACCTGTCATCTGACCGAGGACGGGGCGCGCGACCCGCTGACCGCCGGGCTGGAGCAGACCTTCGACGCGTTCGTCGGCCATAAAGAGGCCGTGCAGACCCTGCCCGACGGGTGCGTTCACCTTGTGGCCTCGGACCCCTGCCCGTTTCAGATGATCCGCTGGGGCCAAAACGTCTATGCCACGCAATTCCACCCCGAGGCCAACGCGCGGGACTTTGAAGAGCGTATCAATATCTACAAGCATCACGGCTATTTCCCGCCCGAAGATGCCCAACGCCTGATCGATATCTGCCACGCCGCCGACGTCACCCAACCCGGCGAAATCCTGCGCCGTTTTGCCCAGCGCTATATGTGACCCAACGGCGCGGTTGCCTGAAACTTAGACCCTCGCATAGGCTGCCCGGAACGGCTTTGGGAGGAGTTGTTCTTGGATCTGCTTATCAATGTCGGCCTGCCACTGTCGCTGGCCATTATCATGCTGTCTCTGGGCGTTGGGCTGCACGTCGCCGATTTCCGCCGCGTTCTGACCCGGGGCTACCCGTTCGCCATCGGTGCGCTGAGTCAGGTGGTACTGCTGCCGATTGCGGCCTTCATCACCGTCAAACTGTTTGCCCTGCCGCCCGAGATCGCGGTGGGTTTCATGCTGCTTAGCTTTTGCCCCGGAGGTGTAACCAGCAACATCCTGACCAAATTGGCAAAAGGCGATGTTGCGCTGTCGGTCAGTCTGACTGCGGTTATAAGTCTTTTGTCGATGGTGACGGTTCCAATTCTCGCGGCATGGTCGATCGCCCATTTCATGGGTGAAGATGCACCCGAGGTTTCGATCACCGGTCTGGCCGTTGCCCTGTTTCTGATCACAACCCTGCCCGTAGCCATCGGCGTTAGCCTGCGCCACTTCGCGCCCGCCTTTGCAGAACGGATTGACGCCCCCTTGTCCAAAGTGGCCACCGTCCTTTTTGTCCTGATCGTCCTCGCAGCGCTGGCCGGGAACTGGCAGCTGTTCATCGACAACCTTGAGATCATGGGCGCCGGGCTGGTCACTTTGAACATCGCTCTGCTGGCCATCGGGCTGGGGTTGGCGCGTGCCGCGAAACTGTCGTGGAATGAAAGCAAGACGGTCTCAATCGAAACCGGCATCCAGAACTCGACACTGGGGATCACTCTGGCGGCGCTGATCACGGGAACAGATAGCGGGTTCAGCCCGCTTGCCCTGCCCTCGGCCGTTTACGGTATCATGATGTATGTCGTGGCGCTGCCGTATATCGGCTGGCTCCGCAGCCGCTGAAAGGACAAGACATGACCAACAACACTGCTGATGCCATCGTCGTGGGGGCCGGGCTGGCCGGTCTGGCCGCCGCGGCCGAGTTGGGGGATCGCGGCAAGAAGGTGATCGTGCTGGATCAGGAACCCCGGCATTTTCTGGGCGGGCAAGCGTTCTGGAGCCTCGGCGGGCTGTTCATGGTCGACACTCCGGAACAGCGGCGCATGGGGATCAAAGACAGCCACGATCTGGCCTTGCGCGACTGGATGGGCAGCGCGCAGTTCGACCGCGACGAAGACGTCTGGCCCCGCAAATGGGCCGAAGCCTATGTGGAATTCGCCGCCGGAGAGATGCGCCCCTGGCTGCACGAGATGGGCCTGCGCTGGTTCCCCATCGTCGGCTGGGCTGAACGCGGCGGGTCGTATGCAGACGGTCACGGCAACTCGGTTCCCCGGTTTCACATCACCTGGGGCACTGGTCCGGGCGTCCTGAAACACTTTGTCCGCCGTGTGCAGGACCATGTCAGCGCCGGGCTGATCGAGCTGAAATTCCGCCATCAGGTCAGCCATATCATCATGCAGAACGGCGGCACCAAAGGCGTGTCAGGCGAAGTTCTGGCCGATGACACGGCCCCTCATGGTGCCAAGACCAACCGCGATGAGGTCGGCGAGTTCGAGGTCTATGCGCCTTCGGTTATCGTCACTTCGGGGGGGATCGGTGGAAACTTCGAGATGGTGCGCAAGAACTGGCCCCGCGACCGGCTGGGCGATCCGCCTAAGGACATGGTGGCCGGCGTCCCGTTCCACGTCGATGGCCGCATGATCGGCATCAGCGAAAAGGCCGGCGGCCACGTCATCAACGGCGACCGGATGTGGCACTACACCGAAGGTGTGCGCAACTGGAACCCGATCTGGCCCTCGCATGGTATCCGTATCCTGCCCGGCCCAAGCTCCATGTGGTTCGACGCGCGTGGCAACCGGCTGAAGCCGCCCTGTATGCCGGGGTTCGACACGCTGGGTACGCTGAAGGAAATCCTGAAAACTGGGTATGAATACAGCTGGTTTGTGCTGACTCAGAAGGTGATCAAGAAGGAATTCGCCCTGTCCGGCTCGGAACAGAACCCCGATATGACCGATGGTGGCTGGCGTGAAGTGCTGTTTCAACGCGTCCTGACCGGATCAAAGGCCACCGCGCCGGTTGAGGCGTTCAAGGACCACGGTGAGGATTTCATCGTCGCCAATACGCTGACCGAACTCGTCAGCGGGATGAACCAGTTAGGCGGCGGTCTGATCGAAGAATCTCATCTGCGCGCCCAGATCGAGGCGCGGGATAGCCAGGTCGACAACCCCTTTACCAAAGACGCGCAGATGGCGGCCATTCTGGCTGCGCGCAACTATCGCGGCGACAAGCTGATCCGCACCGCCAAGCCGCACAAATTCCTTGATCCGGCCAACGGCCCGCTGATCGCGGTAAAGCTGCACGTGCTCACCCGCAAGACGCTGGGCGGGCTGCAAACCAATCTCGACAGCCAGATGATCGGCGCAGACGGTCAGGTCGTTCCCGGCCTGTTCGCGGCCGGAGAGGTCGCAGGATTCGGCGGCGGTGGCTATCATGGCTACAACGCGCTCGAAGGGTCCTTCCTGGGCGGCTGCATCTTCTCGGGCCGCAATGCGGGGCGGTCACGGGCCGTTGCGTGATTACGGCGTGCGCATGAACTTGAGCACCGGCTCGCCTGCCGCATCCAACAGTACCAGGCTGTCCCCCGCCATCGCATAGCTGGATACGCTTTGCAGGGCGGCAAAGAACTGGTCTTCGACCGACTCCAGTTCGGGTGGGCAGGCCATCAGCGTGGCAGCAATGTTGTCCGGAAACTCAAGCGCGTTGCCCGACAATTCGGCTTGCCCCGTAAAACGGTTGCACCCGCCCGTGCCGCTGAACGCGCCGCCTTGGGCAAAATCAAGCTGTGGCGGGCGTTCGGTGTTCAGCACGTCGCCGTTGATACCAATCGCGGTCCAGTTAGAGTTCTCAATCGTGGCAGCGCCCTGGCCGCCCACCTGCACCAGAACAAGGTCGGTCGTCTCCCCGCCCCCGTTGGTCAGCACCGGATGCACCGTATCGGTGGTGAACAACAATTGCCCGTCGCGATGAATCGAGGCTTGAACCGCATAGGTCATCCCGTCGCGGATCAGCGCGTCGTCAAAGGTCAGTTCGAACGCGGCCGGCACACCGGTCAGCGCGTATCGTTGGGCGGCCAGCGTGACAGCGGGCGCATCGGCCAGTGAGATGTCCTGCAACTCGACATACAATGTTGCATCTTCGGGCACCGCGATCCGCTCGCGATAGGTCGCCGTTCCCGTGACCGTTCCGGCATGGCTTTGGCCGCCGATAATGGTCAGCGCGATTGCGACGGCGACAATGGCCTGGCCGAGCTTTGGAAAAGGCATGATCCAATCCTTTCACATTCTTCTTTGTTGAAAAGATCGTGGCCGGATCAGCATTTACAAGAGCAGCAAGCGCAGATCGGCGATTCCGCGCCGCCTTTACAATGGCCAGATGAATGGGATCAGCAAAGATGCCAGCAATCCGACCGTCAGGTTCAGCGGCACTCCGACTTTCAGGAAATCGGTAAACCGGTAGCCCCCCGGCCCGTAGACCATCATGTTGGTCTGGTATCCGATGGGCGTTGCGAACGAGGCCGACGCCGCCACCATGACCGCCACCACCAGCGGACGCGGGTCGATCCCGACCGCCTGCGCCAGACCGATGGCAATCGGCGTCACCACCACGGCCACCGCATTGTTCGACACCAGTTCAGTCAGCACCGAGGTCAGCAGATAGACGGCCCAGATGATCAGGAAGGGCGGCAGCACGCTCAGGCCCGGAGCGATCGCTTCGACAATCAGCGAAACGGCCCCGGATTTGTCCAGCGCCGCACCGATGGCCAGCATCGAAAAGATCAGCGCCAGCAGACGGCCCTCGACAAAGGAAAACGCCTCATCGGCGTCGATGCAGCGGGTCAGCAGCACCACCGCGACGGCCAGAACCGATAGCAGCAGGATCGGTGCCACACCCAGCGCGGCTAGAACGACGATCCCCACCAGCGCACCAATGGCAATCGGCGCATGGCTGCGCCGGAACGCACGGGCCGAGGGCTGGGTGACGTCGACCATGTCCATGTCAGATGCCAGCTTTTGGATATCTGCAGGGGACCCTTCAAGCAGCAGCGTATCGCCGACCCGCACCACCAGATCATCCAACTGACGCCCGATGTTCTGGTTCCGCCGATGCACTGCCAGCACATAAACACCATACCGGCGGCGCAGACGCAGCGCGCCAAGCGTTCGGCCGACCATGCGGCAACCCGGTGTGATCAGCACCTCAACGGTCTTGGTCTCAACCGCCGAAACCTGATCGACACGTTTGAGTTCCTTGTTGCTTTGCAGGCTCAGCAACTCGGTCATCTCGGTGCGCAGAACAACGCGGTCGCCAAGCTTCAGCTCAACCCCTTTCAGGTTGCGCCGCAGCGACTCGTCACCCCGGATCACGTCGATCAGGCGCACGCCGGGGCGTTTGAACAGCTGCACCCCCGTCACTTCGCGCCCGATCAGGTTGCTTTCGGGAGGGATGACGGCTTCGGTGAAAAACTTCATCTTGGACCGGTCGGACAGCAGCGTTGCCATGCTGTCGCGGTCCGGCAACAGGCGCGGCGCGACGAAACGCAGATAGACCATGCCATAGATCACCAGAGCGATGCCCAGCGGCGTGACCTCGAGGATCGAAAACGCCTTCATCCCCTGCGCCCGTGCAACACCATCCACCAGCAAGTTGGTCGAGGTCCCGATCAGGGTCAGCGTTCCGCCCAGAATTGCCGCGTAACTCAGCGGGATCAGCAGTTTCGAGGCCGGAACATTCAGCGTGCGCGCAATCTGCACAAAGACCGGGATCATCACCACAACGACCGGCGTGTTCGACACCACCGCTGAGGCCAGTACGACAAACGCCATCAACAGACCGATGGCAAATCGCGGGTTCACCTGCGCCTGCTTTTGCGCGGTCGAGGTAAACGCATCCAGCGCCCCCGTCCGCACGAGGGCGCCCATGATGATGAACATTGCCGCGATCGTCCACGGTGCAGGGTTGGACAGCACGGCCAGCGCGCTCTGATACGGCAGGATGCCCGTGACCAGCATGATGGCCACGCCACCGATGGCGACCACTTCGGTCGGGTAAACCTCGCGCAGGAACATGACGAACATGCCCGCAACGACCATCAGCGCCAATATCGCGCTGCCCGTTTCTGTCAGTTGAAGGAATTGCATTCTTGGTTTTGTGTCCGAACCTTGGCCTGGCTTGCGCGCCCGTCGGGCAGTTTCACGCATTGCGCGCGGCAGAGCAAGCCTTACTGCGGCCCAGCCTGCTGCAAGCGCCCGCCAACGCGGACCATCTGCACAGATTTTGCGTGCCCGTCGCGGTCATCAGTCTCGACGAACACACCGCTCAGAGTTGCCTCGCCATTCGCAGGGGTAAACCGCGCCTTGGGCATCCCGGTGATGAAACGGCGCATCGGTTCGACCTTGTCCATGCCGATCACCGAGTCATAGTCCCCGCACATCCCAGCATCGGTCAGGTAAGCTGTGCCACCCGGCAAAATCTGCGCGTCTGCCGTGGGCACATGGGTATGCGTCCCCACCACAAGGCTGGCGCGTTTGTCGCAGTAATGCCCCATTGCCATCTTCTCGGACGTCGCCTCGCAGTGCATATCAACGATGATGGCCTGCGCCTGCCCGCCGCGCGGGTGCGATTTCAGGATCGGTTCAACGGCCGAGAACGGATCATCGAAGGGCCGTTTCATGAACACCTGCCCCAGCACCTGCACGACCAGCACCTTGCGGCCTCCGGGTGCGTTGAACAGGCGATGCCCCCGCCCCGGCGCGCCTTTGGCAAAGTTCACCGGGCGTACGATGCGCGACTCTTTTCCAATGAATTGCAGCATGTCTTTCTGGTCGAACGCATGGTCGCCCAGCGTCAGACAATCCGCACCCGCGTCCAGCAGCAGCTTGGCGTGATCCCCGGTCAGACCCATCCCGTTCGAGGCGTTCTCGCCATTGACAACAACAAAATCCAGCCGCCATTCGTCGCGCAGACGTGGCAGATGTTGCTGTACGGCCGTGCGTCCCGCGCGGCCCATGACGTCACCCAGAAAAAGTATCCTCATCCAACCTGTCCTAAGTGTGGTAATGGCCAAGCACAAGTGGTTAAGCTGCCTGCATAATCCGCCAAAGCCCTTTCAACAGGAGATTCGTGATGACTCGCCCCCTTATTGCCGCTCTTGGCCTGATCGCACTTGCCGCTTGTGATGATGTGCCTACACCGGATTCCTCTACCGAACTGGCCAACCCCGCGGCCACGTTCTGCGTGGAAAGCGGTGCGAAATACGAAATCCGCGACGGTGACAACGGGCAATCGGGCGTCTGCATTCTGCCGGACGGGCGCGAAGTGGATGCCTGGGAATATTTCCGCGAGAACAGCCCGACCTGAGACACTCAGGCCGGAAACGTCAGTACCCGGCTTTCGGTGATCACCATGTCCAGCGGCTGATCGGTGGGCTCCAGCGGCAGCCCTTCGGCCTCTTGCGCGTCAAAGGCAAAACCGATGGCCAACGTCGGGCGTTTGGCACGCAACCCTTCCAACGTGCGGTCATAGAACCCGCCGCCATAGCCCAATCGCCCGCCCTGCGCATCGAAGGCGACCAGCGGAACGATCAGAATCTCGGGGTCGAAATAATCATCAAGCTCGGGCACTTTGGCACCGAAAGGTCCGTCTTTCAGCGCCCCCTCGGGCGTCCAGCGCGAAAACTTCAGCGGTTGCCCGGCAGCCTGAATCACCGGCACACCGACAGGGCCATAGGCCGAGGCCTCGGCCATTGCAGCCAGCGGATCAATCTCGGTGCGGATCGGCATGTAACCCGACAGAGGCACGCCCCGGTGTCCGGCCAGCACCTCGGACAGGCGCCCGGCGGCTCCGGGCAGACGGGTGTCAAACGCAGCCTTGCGGCGCGCAAAAGCCGCCTTGCGCGCGGCGGCTTTGATGTCAGTCAGATCGGTCACAGTAGCACCACGCTGGCAAGCCCAAGAAAGATAAAGAACCCCATGACATCCGTTGTGGTTGTCACAAAGGTCCCTGACGCCAGCGCCGGGTCAACACCCATGCGGTCCAGCACCACCGGTACTACCGTACCTGCAAAGCCCGCGATGACCATGTTCACGACCAAGGCCGATCCGATCACGACACCCAACATCGGAGAATCGAACCACATCATCCCCACCGTCCCCAGCACGATGGCAAAACACAGCCCGTTCAACATCCCCACCAGCAGTTCCCGCCGGATCACACGCATCACGTTTGCGTTGGTCAGGTCGCGCGTTGCCAGCGCCCGTACCGCCACTGTCAGCGATTGCGTCCCCGCATTGCCGCCCATAGACGCCACGATCGGCATCAGAATCGCCAGCGCCACCAGCTGATCAATCGCCGCCTCGAACTGTGAAATCACCAGCGAGGCACAGATCGCCGTACACAGGTTCACCGCCAGCCACGGCAGACGTCGCCGGCTGGTCGCCGCCACGCTGTCCGAGATTGAGCTTTCGTCGCTAACCCCTGCCAGACGCAGGATATCTTCCTCGTGTTCTTCATCCAGAACGACCATGGCGTCGTCGATGGTGATCACACCAACCAGCCGCCCATCCGCATCGACCACCGGGGCCGAGATCAGGTGGTACTGATTGAAGGCATAGGCCACGTCTTCCTCGTCCTGATCAACGGGGATGGTGTGAAACTCTTCCTCAGCGATGTCGTGCAGCGGCACCTCGCGCCGGGTTGCCATCAACTTGCCCAGCGTGACCTGCGCCACGGGCTTCAGCCGCGGATCGACCAGAACAACGTGATAGAACTGCTCGGGCAGATCATCATTGGCGCGCATGAAGTCGATTGCTTGCCCCACTGCCCAATGCTCGGGCGCCATGACCACCTCGCGCTGCATGAGACGACCGGCCGAGTTCTCGGGGTAGGACAGCGCCTGTTCCGCCGCGATCCGCTCGGAATCCTCAAGCGCATCAAGGATCGCCTCCTGCTGGGGCTCTTCAAGGTCTTCCAGCAGGTCGACAACGTCGTCGCTTTCCATCTCGCGCACGGCGTCGGCCAGAACATCGGGCTTCAGGATGCCGATGATCTCTTCGCGCACCGCCTCATCGAGTTCTGACAGGATGTCGCCGTCAAACTCCTTGTCATACAGACGGATCAGGCGGGCACGGTCATACGGATTGATCTGCTCCAGAAGGTCGGCGATGTCGGCCGGGTGCAGCGGCTCCATCAGCTCGACCAGCTTGTCGCGGTCTTCCACATCAACCGCGTACAAAATGGCCGCTACGGTCTTGCGATCCAGCGCATAGACATCCTCATCGCTGTGCGCGTCATTTACGGGTTCATCAAAGCCTGTTGTCATGTCTGCCCCGTATCATTCGGTCATTGGCCCCTAATTAGAAGAAGCTGCTACCGGAAAACAATGACAATGCGGCGATTTACCGACAAGTTTCGCCCGCCTATGCTGTTTCGCAGTCCCATACAGGCGGAGATGAAGGAAAATGGCGCAAAAAACGCTGCTGAAAGGACGTGTCCTGAGTTTCACCGGCACCCCGTTCGAGGGTGAGCCGGTCGACGCCGTCAAAATCAGCGAGGCGGTTCTGGTCGAAGACGGCCGCATTGCCGCCGTGGCGGATGCTGACAGCCTGCGCGCCGCCCATCCAGACGCTGCCGTAGTCGACTACGGTCAGCGCGTCGTCATGGCAGGTTTCGTTGATGCGCATGTGCACTATCCGCAGACCGCCATGATCGCCAGTTGGGGCAAGCGCCTGATCGACTGGCTGAACACCTATACGTTCCCCGAAGAGATGAAGTTCAGCGACCCGGCCTATGCATCCGAGATCGCCAACCGGTATCTGGACCTGACCGCCGCGCACGGCACCACGACGATGTGCAGTTTCTGCACCATCCACCCCGAAAGCGTCGATGCCTTCTTTACCGCCGCGCAAGCGCGCAATCAGCGTGTGGTCGCCGGTAAAACCTGCATGGACCGTAACGCGCCCGAGAGGCTGCGGGACACGGCCCGGACAGCATATGACCAGTCCGAAGCGCTGCTTGCAAAATGGCACGGGATCGACCGGCTGTCTTACGCCATCACTCCGCGCTTTTCCCCCACCTCCACGCCCGAACAGCTTGAGGCGATGGGCGCTCTTTGGGCCGAGCATCCGCATTGCCTGATGCAAACCCACCTGAGCGAACAGACCGACGAGATCGCCTGGGTCCGCGAGCTGTTCCCCGAGGCGCGCGATTATCTGGACACCTATGAGAAGTTCGGCCTGCTGGGCGCGCACGGTGTCTACGGCCACGTCATCCACCTGGAATCGCGCGAACGCGACCGGCTGCGCGAGGTCGACGCGGCGCTTATCCATTGCCCGACCTCGAACACGTTCATCGGCTCGGGCCTGTTCGACATGACCGGGCTGATGCGGGACGGCCACCGCGTCGGGCTTGCGACGGATACCGGTGGCGGGTCCAGTTTCTCGATGCTACGCACGATGGCCGCCGCCTATGAGATCGGGCAGCTGCGGGGCGCACCCCTGCACGCCGCGCAACTGCTGTGGCTGGGCACCGTGGGATCGGCGCGCACATTACGGATGGACGATTGCATCGGCAATGTCGCACCGGGGATGGAGGCCGATCTGATCGTCCTTGATCTCGCATCGACCCCGGCCATCGCCCAGCGCGAAGCCTGTGCCGACGACCTATGGGAGGCCATCTTCCCCACCATCATGATGGGCGATGACCGGGCGATTTCCGAGGTCTGGATCGCCGGTGAACGCGTCAGCCACTAGGGCCGCAGCGCGCACGCCAACTGGTTCTGCCGCGCGATCACACGGGGCATGTCCAATGTGGTGACATGCCCGTCGCGTACGATCTGACGACCTTCAACAAACAGATGTTTCACATTCATCGGCCCGGCCAGCAGCAACGCCGCCGGGTCCCAACTGCCTGCGCTCTCGATGCCACGCGTGTCCCAGATGGCAATGTCCGCGCGCTTGCCGGGCTCCAGCCGTCCGCAATCGGGGCGGTTCAGAACGTCGGCGCCGCCACGCGTCGCGATCTCCAGCGCCTCGCGGGAAGACAATGCATCCGCACCGTTCGCGACCCGTTGCATCAGCATGGCCTGACGCGCCTCGAGGATCAGGTTGCCATTGTCGTTGCTGGCTGACCCATCCGCCCCCAGTCCAACCGACACACCCCGATCACGCATCGCACGAACCGGTGCGATGCCCGAACCCAGACGGCAATTGGAACAGGGACAATGCGCGACACCGGTCCCGGTTCTGGCGAACAGATCAATCTCTGCCCCGTCCAGCTTGACGCAATGGGCGTGCCAGACATCCGCACCGGTCCAGCCCAGGTCCTCGGCATATTGCCCCGGACGACAGCCGAACTGCGCCTGTGAATAGGCGATATCTTCGTCATTCTCGGCCAGATGGGTGTGCAGCATCACGCCCTTGTCCCGCGCCAGAATCGCCGCATCCCGCATCAGATCACGGCTGACCGAGAACGGGGAACACGGCGCCAGCCCGACACGACACATCGCGCCCTCGGAAGGGTCGTGAAACGCATCTACGACCCGGATCATGTCCTCGAGAATCGCGGCCTCGGCTTCGACCAGCGAATCCGGCGGCAGGCCACCATCGCTTTCGCCAATGCTCATGGCGCCGCGGGTGGGGTGAAACCGCAGGCCGATCTCGGCCGCTGCCGCAATCGTGTCATCCAGTCGCGCACCGTTCGGGTACAGATAAAGGTGGTCAGAACTGAGCGTGCATCCGGACAAGGCCAGTTCGGCCAGGCCGATCTGGGCCGAAACAAACATCTCTTCCGGCCCAAAGCGGGACCAGATGGGATAGAGCGTCTTCAACCAGCCAAACAGCAGCGCATCCTGCCCGCCGGGCACCGCGCGGGTCAGGGTCTGGTAAAGGTGGTGATGGGTGTTCACCAAGCCCGGTGTCACGACACACCCGGCGGCATCGTGAACCTCACCGATGGTTTTCAGGCCGCGGCCAATCTGTTCGATCTGCCCGCCACGGATCAGTATATCCGCGCCAGAAAGCTCACGGCGCGTGTCGTCCATCGTCAGGATGGTGTCTGCATTCTTGATCAGGATTTCGGTCATTCCGCCCCCTTGCTTTACACCCGTTTCGTGCAAGAAGAGCGTTGGCTGGCGGAAAACGGGTACAAGAACCAGCCGGGCAAACCCTAGCCGACCGTTTCAGACCCGGCAATCACTTTCAGTGTTGGCGCAAGATCTCCAGCGCCGCCGCGTGCAACGTGGCATTCGCGGCCGCCAGCACGCGCCCGCCCTCATGCACCGGGCCACCCTGCCAATCAGTGACAACACCGCCAGCCGCTTCGATCACCGCAATCGGCGCCTGAATGTCATAGGCATTCAGGCCAGCCTCGATCACCAGATCGACCTGCCCCGCAGCCAGCAGAGCATAGGCATAACAATCCATGCCATAGCGCGTCAGACGCACCTGTTGCGCCACGGCCTCGAACCCAGCGCGGTCTTCGGGGGTTCCGACCTCGGGGAATGTGGTGAACAGTACCGCCTGGTCCAGGCCGGGGGTCAGGCGGGTCTTCAATGGGACCGTGCCGGTTGGGCCGGTCATCCGCGCGATATCGGCCGACCCCACAAAACGCTCGCCAATATAGGGCTGGTCGATAACCCCCAGAACCGGACCGTCCGGTGTGCTCAGCGCGATCAGCACGCCCCAAGTGGGTGTTCCGCAGATGAAACCGCGCGTACCGTCGATCGGGTCCAGCACCCAAGTCCGGCCGCTGATGCCCTGAACTTGGCCGAACTCTTCCCCAAAGATACCGTCATCGGGCCGGTGTTTTGCCAGAACCGCGCGCATGGCCTGCTCGGCAGCCCGATCGGCAACCGTTACCGGATCAAAGCCCTCGGCCAGTTTGTTGTCGGTCTCAAGATTGGATTGCCTGAAAAACGGAAGAATGGCCGCGCGCGCGGCGTCGGCCATTTCCTCGGCAACATCCAGATCGCTCAAAATGGTCTCTTGCATGCGCTACCCGTGCGGCCCGCGCGTGCCAGAGTCAAGCCCGTTCGCTCAGGCGACGTCGCTCAGCACCCGGGCCAGTTCAAACAGACGCCGGCGTTGATTTTCAGGGATCGCATAGTAGGAACGCACCAAATCCAGAGCTTCCTTGTCCCCCATCAGATCAGCCGGAACCGATTTTTTGCCGGTTGCTTCTTTTTCGGCCTCTTCCAAACCTTCAAAGAAAAAGCTGACAGGCACATCCAATGCCTCGGCGATGTCCCACAGGCGGGATGCGCTGATCCGGTTGGCACCCGTTTCATATTTCTGAATTTGTTGAAACTTAATACCAACTTGCTGCGCCAACTGCTGCTGGGTCATGCCAATCAGCCAGCGGCGATGCCGGACGCGCTTGCCCACATGGACATCGACGTGATGGGTCATTGGTATTCTCCTCTAAACTACACACACAACCGATTTGAGTGCGCGACATGCCTTTTTAACGCAACACTAGCGAGCCGCCCTTAACCACTTCCTAATCAGGAACATGCCCCCAAATCAGCACCTCAGACAATATTGCGCTTTTTCGGTATTTTTTCAAGAAGGTTGAATCTGTTTCGCAGAGCAGATGTTTAAAGTTGTGCCGCGCCAGCCCGGCACACGTCCCTGCCGCAGGGTAAGTCTGACGCGGCTGCCACACTCAATTCCCGGCTAAGAGATTGACAAACCCCAAACAGCACGAACCTATGCGCCTAACCACAGGAGCACACTCATGCTGGCCTATCGAATTCCAACCCAGGGCGCGGCCGCCCGGCTTTGCGATATTGACATCCCGCAGCCTCTGGAAGGGCAGGTGCGGGTCGCCATCAAGGCCTGCGGTCTGAACTTTGCCGACCTGCTGATGCAGAAGGGTACGTATCAGGACACGCCGCCCGCCCCCTTCACACAGGGCATGGAAATCGCCGGAGTGGTCGATGCAGTCGGTCCCGGTGTGTCACATCTGAAAGCGGGAGACCGGATCGCGGTCTATTCCGGTCAGGGCGGTTTGGCCGAATTCGGAGTGTTCGACGCGGACCGCGCGATTCCCCTGCCCGATTCGATGAGCTTCGAAGACGCCGCGGCCATTCAGATCGCCTATGGCACCAGCCACATCGCACTGGACCACCGCGCCCGCCTGCAACCCGGCGAGACCCTTTTGGTCACGGGCGCGGCGGGTGGTGTTGGCCTGACAGCGGTCGAGATCGGCAAACTGATGGGCGCGACCGTGATCGCTCAGGCCCGGGGCGCGGACAAGCTGGCCGTGGCGCAGGCCGCCGGGGCGGACCACCTGATCGACGCATCCGAGGATCTGCGCACGCGGGTCAAACAGCTTGGCGGCGCAGATGTCGTGTATGACGCAATAGGCGGCGACGTGTTCAAGGCCGCCTTTCGCGCCACCAACCCCGAAGGGCGTCTGCTGCCCATCGGTTTTGCGGGTGGAGAGGTTCCGCAGATTCCGGCCAACCACCTGCTGATCAAGAACCTGACGGTGATCGGGTTTTATATCGGGGGGTACCTGACCTTCCGGCCTCAGATCGTACGGAACAGCTTTGAAACCCTGTTTCGCTGGCACGCCGAGGGGAAAATCAAACCCCATATCAGCCACCTGCTGCCCTTGACGGACGCCGAGAAAGGCCTGCAACTGCTGCGAGACCGTACGGCGACCGGCAAGGTCGTGGTCACCCCTTAGCCGACAACCGCCTTCAGGGGGCTACTGCCGAGCATACGGAAATTTTGCCGAACGAGATCGGTCAACGCCTCGACCACGGGGCCACGTCCGGGCTCTCCGCCGTACAGGTTGATCATATGCGCAGGCAGATCGGGCAGCACACCGCCATCGTCGATCTGCACCAGATGCGCCGCCTCGGTGCCGTCCAGCATGGCGTGAATCGCCAGATCGGCGGACACGGTGGCCTCGATGGTGCGGTCGTTTTCGGTTTCCACCGACAGCTCCCACGGTAGGCCTGCCTCATCCAGCGCTGCGATCATTTGCGGCCGGAACATGCACCGACGACCCACCGCAATGGGAATCGGCCGTTTGCGCCAGGCCGACCCGCCGGGCGCGCCAATCCAGCGCAGCGGCAATTCCGCGACGGTTTCAGCACCATCACCCCTGTTTGCTTCGGTCGTCAGAATCAGGTCGCACTCGCCACGCTTGAGCATGTCTTTCAGTTGCAGCGAGTAGGAAGACACCAACTGCACCCGCACCCGTGGAAAATCCGCATTGAACCGCTGCAACACCCGGGGAATCGCCGGGTAAACAATGTCATGCGGCACGCCCAGCACCACCTCACCCTCGAACGCCTGATCGGTGAGTTTCGAGATCACCTCATCATTCAGCGCGATCATGCGGCGGGCATAGGCCAACAGCTGCTCGCCGGACGCGGTCAGCGCGATTGTCCGACCGCTGCGGTCCAGCAGTTCAAGGCCCAGCAGCTCTTCCAGCCGTTTCAGCTGCATCGATACCGCAGATTGCGTCAGGTGCAGGAACCCGGCAGCGCGTGTCACGCCGCCCTGATCCGCCACCGCCACGAATGACCGCAAGGTCGTAATGTCCAGATTTCGCATGTTCACGAATCCTTATGTGTCACTTCATAAACATTCATTTTCAAAATGTGCCTTATCGCGCCATATAAATCAAGGAACTTGATGATACCGCAGAAACTCATCGAGGATCACGGAAAGGACAACAATCATGACCCAAATTGCGATTAACAGACACTGCCCGCCCCGCCGCCGCTTTGGCCTGACCCTGCTGTGGGATGCGCTTTCCCTGCGCCGCCAGCGATGCACCCTGGCAAGGCTGGACGCCCGGACTTTGGAAGATATCGGGATCACGCGCGAGCAGGCCCAGGCCGAGGCGGCCCGCCCAATCTGGGATGCGCCGGAATTCTGGCAAAAATGACTCCGACACTCATCTTTTCGCAATGAATGGCGACCCGTACCCGCAGGTCGCCATTTTTGTTTCGTGTTTTAGCCGGATTCCGCCTCTAAACCCTTGAAACGTGACCCGCAGTTGCCGATATTTGCGAGGAACGGGGTCCGCTTTTCGGACCACGACAAGGATGATGTGAAGGGAGACCCTTTAATGGCACAATTTGACACGATCCGGACGGCGGCCGGCGCGCGCGCTGCCCAGATTGACGAGGGCCTGCGCGCCCACATGAACAAAGTCTACGGCACGATGTCCGTAGGCATGCTGATTACATTTGCAGTGGCATGGGCCGTCGGCTCGAACCCGCAACTGCTGTCGGTGTTCCGTGACCCGGTTACATTGAGCCCGAACATCCTCGGCTGGATCGTGATGTTCGCGCCGCTGGGAATGGTGTTTCTGTTTAGCGGCATGATCAACCGGCTGTCCGCTGCGGGGGCTCAAACCTTTTTCTACGGCTTTGCCGCAGTCATGGGACTTTCGATCAGCTGGATTTTTGCCGCCTTTACCGGCTTTTCCATCGCTCAGGTCTTTCTGGTAACTGCGATCGCCTTTGCCGGGCTCTCACTGTGGGGCTACACCACAAAGAAAGACATTTCCGGTTGGGGCTCGTTCCTGATCATGGGTGTGATCGGCCTGATCGTGGCGTCCATCATCCAGATGATCTGGCCGATTCCGGGCCTGGGTGCTGTGATTCCGTTCATTGGCGTTCTGATCTTTGCTGGCCTGACCGCATATGACACGCAGAACATCAAGACAACCTACCTGCAGATGGCCCATGCCGGCGATCAGGAATGGCTTGGAAAAGCGGCAATCATGGGTGCGCTGAGCCTGTATCTGGACTTCATCAACATGTTCATGTTCCTGCTGCAGCTGCTGGGTAACCGCGAATAACAGCGCTCAGAACTTTTACGTCTGGGGCGGGTCCGAAAGGCTCCGCCCCTTTTCTTTGCGCGTGTGTTTCTCAACGAACGGGCCGCGCAAAAGAAAAGCCTCCGCCGACTTCGGCAGAGGCTATTTCAGAATTCGCGTGAAGCGGTTTTAGCTACAGTTTAGCGCCACGGCAAAACCCGAACTACGCTCGGAAGAGCCCTTGCGATACACTTCACCCGCTGGCAGGCAGCCGGTGAACTGCTCGGCATCACGGCCAAACGTTGCACCGACCTTGTTATCGACGCGGGTGCTGTTGTTCGCGGTGCGCAGCACACCGTACAGAGTACCGTTCACGTTGACCGTGCTCAGGAACAGGTTGGTGTCGGACCCGGTCAGAACCACCGAGTCGGTGTCGCTGCGTCCACCGTTGTCGATTGCGACACGTGCGACTTTCTCTGCTTCGGTTTGGTCGGTCACCACGGGAACAGCGGGCAGCACAGCCAGTTCAGCCGGTACATTCGTCGCAGGCGGCAGGAAGGCAGCCGCACCCGGCACATCCGAGATCGAGCGGGGTTCACCATCGATCCCCGTGAACCCGACGCCTTCGCGGTTATAGGGGTCTTCGCAGGCCGCAAGGGCCAGCACAGTCATTGTGGATAACAAGATTTTTTTCATGACGGCCAACATTTTGGAACGATTTGTTGAAGCGTAGAGGCAAGCCCCGACAAAAAGCAACCCACTGCGGACCCGATTGCCCTGCCCGCTGATGCTTCGTTGCAACGGCGCGAGGGGCCATGAAGCCCTGCCCCCGGAATGACCCGCAAAGAAAAAGGGCCCTGCCGTGGCAGAACCCTTTGAAACTGTCCAAGCTGGACGGCAGATTACTTGATCTTGCCTTCCTTGTACTCGACATGTTTCCGAGCGACCGGATCGTATTTACGAACGGTCATTTTCTCGGTCATGGTGCGTGCGTTTTTCTTGGTCACGTAGAAGTGGCCCGTGCCCGCGGTCGAGTTCAGACGGATCTTGATTGTCGTCGGCTTCGCCATGGTTATCTCCTGCGTCCGAAAAGGCAGGGGCCTTTCGGTTGAATTCCTATGAGCGTGCGCTTTTACCCGGTCGCGCGGCTGAGTCAACCGGAATCCGTCCGTAAAGCTCATAAATCATGAGGTCGGGGTACAGGCTGGTTTGGCTGGTTCACGGTTCTGTGATATGGTCGCGCGATTACACCCGACAAAAGAAGCCGATAACAGGCTCGGACCCCGAGGCGCCACGTCCAGGCGAGACGCTCTGCCAGCAGAGTTTTTATGATCACTTGGGGGGCATGACAGGTGAAGGCATCGGCGAGATGGCGAGGTGGCATGTCTTCGGTTTCCCCGATGGGTTGGAATTGGAACCGGGAAGAACATGCAGAACGTGCCCGGTCCCGACTATCGCTTCCGTGGCAGCCCACCGAACATCTTTTCTCCTGCCAAACACGTTTGAAGGCTATCGCGCGGAAAAGGGCGGCAGAACAGCCAGCCCGTCCTTTGCCCCCAAACAGCATGGCGTGCTTCCGGTACCGGATCGGCATCTGACGCCACGGACGCTTGACTGATCGCGACCGCAGCAGATCGCGACCGGCTGATACTTGCAAGAGGGCTAAAGGACCAGCCTGATTAAAGGTCCTGCATCAACTTTTACAGGAGTTAGACATGCCTATTTTCATTACCTACGCGTCCTATTCACAGGATGGAGTCAAGGGGATGCTGAAAAAGCCTGTGGACCGTACGGCACCTGTCAGGGCTTTGCTGAAAAAGGTCGGCGGCAAGCTTTTGGGTTTCTATATGACGACGGGCGAAAATGATGTGGTGGTCATCAGCGAAGCCCCGGACGGCACTGATGCCGTGGCAGTTGGAATGGCGGTTGCGGCATCAGGCGCGGTGTCAAAAGTTCATACGGTACGCGCTTGGAAGGCGAAGGATTTTGTCTCGGTCACCAAGAAAGCCGCGAAACTGACCGGCGCCTATGCACCACCGGGCAAGTGATTGAAAAAACGCGCGGAGGGCCTGTAAGCCGGATCTTGTTCCGGGGTTGCCCCCTTCGATGACCATTCCTCTAGGCCGTGCATTGCTGCGCGGCTCAAGCTGCCAACCCGGTCCCTCTCGGCCAAGACACGCTTAGCGGCGGTATCGGCTGACGCCGACCTGTCCGCGCGGGGACCCTATTTGGCATTGCTCCCGGTGGGGCTTGCCGTGCCGCCGCTGTTGCCAGCGGCGCGGTGGGCTCTTACCCCACCGTTTCACCCTTACCGTTGACCGAAGTCGCGGGCGGTCTGATTTCTGTGGCGCTTTCCGTCGGGTTGCCCCGCCCGGGCGTTACCCGGCACCGTTGTCTTGTGGAGTCCGGACTTTCCTCTCGGGCTTGCACCCCAGCGGCCATCCGGTCCTCCGCGCAGTGCGGTGGGTATGCTTTGTGTCTGGCGGCGTCAAGGGTGGAGAGGGTGGACAAGGGGCCAGCCCCTTCTTGGCCTGCGGCCAATTCATCCCCGGGATATTTTTGGCCAGATGAAGCTGCGGATCAGGTCCAGAGGGCAGAATGACCAAGTGGAGTGAAATCAGCAGGCTGTAGCGGTCCGTTGCCCCAGGGACGATACCGAAGGCGAACAGCCGCCAGCAGGGTGTCATCGTCCACATCAGCGCTGAACCCTGCCGCGCATGCCACGGTTCGGAACAGGTCAGGCGACGCGTCTTGCGGGCCGTCGTCAATTCCGCGTCGGGCGGCCAATCCGTTTCGCTCTAACCGAAGCCAATCAAAACGGGGGCCGGGATCGTATTTGCGGCCGGGCGCCATGTCGGAATGCCCGATCACACCGCTTGGCTTTATGGCCCAGCGCTTCATGATCTGACGCAGCAGCCGTTCGAGCAACGCCATCTGAGGTTCTGAGAAAGGGTGCGTACCGGTATTGTCCAGCTCAATCCCGATGGAGCGCGAATTGATATCCTTCTGCCCGTGCCATGCCCCTGCCCCCGCATGCCAGGCGCGGTGTTCCTCGTGTACCATCTGCCAAAGCGTGCCATCCCTGCCGATCAGGTAATGGGCCGAGACCTCGTGTTCGGGATTGCACAAACGATCCAGCGCCGCCTGCGCGCTGTCCATCGCGGTATAGTGGATGACCACCAAAGACGGAGTCAGCCCGTCCCTGCGCTCACCAAAATTCGGGGACGGGTGCCAGATGGGTGTCTGTGGTTCAGTTGTTGACGGCACTGCGGAACGTGCTTGGGTCCCAACCGCAGGCGAAACCGTCGCCATCAGGGTCCAGGCCTTTGCGATCCTTCTGCGGTCCGCCGTTGGACAGGAAATCGATCTGCGCCTGATCGGCCGACGGGTAGCGGGCGCAGTTGCGCTGTGCCTTGGCCTGCAGGTTGAACCCGGCACGGCTGTAGAGCTGGGTTCCCACCGGGTTCGAGGTGTTCAGCGCGTATTGCACGATATTGGGCTGACCGTCCGAACCACGGGCCGGAACGGCTGTTGGTGCAACAACCTCATAGGTCTGACGGTTCTGTTCGATCCGCGCTGCATCGGATTCGATGGTTCGGCGATCCGAAACCGCGTCGAAGTCCTGTTCGTCCGAGATCCCGTTGTTGATGGGATCTTCGACCGGTGACGCGGGCGGTACATATGTGGGTTGCCCCGACGTGCTGGCCAAGGCAGCTGCGGTTGCCGAGGCAAGGTCAGCGTTTTCGCCGGTTGGCAGAGGAGCGTCAGCGCCGGGCGCGCCCAATTGTTGCTCGGTCACCTCGGCGGGGCCAAGCAGAGGATTTCCAGTGTATCCCTGCCCTGCCAACTGCGCCTCGCGCTGCGCCTGGTAGGTGGGCGTGTTGAAATCCGGGCCACCCACTGGTGCCACCGTATCACAGGCGGCCACCAACCCGATTGCGGGGATCAGAAGCGTAAAGCGCATCCAGCTGCTCCGTCTTGTATTGTCTTGCCTGACCCGAGGCTTACCACCATTTACCCGGCTTGGCCACAAACCCGGCCGCGTTCTCAAGCGCGTAAGCCGTGTTGAGCAGATCGCCCTCTTCCCACGGACGTCCAATCAGCTGCAGACCAAGCGGCAGGCCCTGCTTGTCCAGACCGGCAGGCACCGAAACACCCGGCAGGCCGGCAAGGTTCACCGTCACGGTGAAGACGTCGTTGAGGTACATCTGAACCGGATCAGCCTCGGTCATCTCGCCCAGAGCAAAGGACGCCGACGGTGTGGCCGGGGTCAGAATCGCGTCAACTCCTGCGGCGAAGACATCCTCAAAGTCTTTCTTGATCAGCGTGCGAACGCGGCGTGCGCGGTTGTAATAGGCGTCGTAGAAGCCCGCAGACAGCACATAAGTGCCGATCATGACACGGCGCTGAACCTCGTGACCGAAGCCCTCGGCGCGGGTTTTCTCGTACATCTCGGTGATGCCGTCCCCCTGCGCCAGCGTGGCGCGGCGGCCATAGCGGACACCGTCATAGCGGGCCAGGTTCGAGGACGCCTCGGCCGGGGCAATCACGTAATACGCAGGCAGCGCGTATTTGGTGTGCGGCAGCGAGATATCGACGATCTCGGCACCCGCGGCTTTCAGCATCTCGGCACCATCGGCCCAGAGCTTTTCAATCTCGGCGGGCATACCGTCCATGCGGTATTCCTTGGGGATACCAATTTTCTTGCCCTTGATGTCGCCAGTCAGCATCGCTTCGAAATTCGGCACGGCCAGCTCGGCGCTGGTGGAATCCTTGGGGTCGTGACCGCACATGGTTTCCAGCATGATCGCCGCATCGCGCACATTCTTGGTCATCGGACCGGCCTGATCCAGCGAGGACGCAAAGGCCACGATGCCCCAGCGCGAGCAGCGACCATAGGTCGGCTTGATGCCGGTGATGCCGGTGAAGGCGGCGGGCTGGCGGATCGAGCCGCCGGTGTCGGTGCCGGTCGCGGCCAGGCACAGGTCCGCAGCCACGGCCGAAGCCGAGCCACCGGACGAGCCGCCCGGGGTCAGCTGCGCATCGTCATTACCGCGACGCCATGGGCTGACGGCATTGCCGTAAACGGAGGTTTCGTTGGACGAGCCCATGGCGAATTCGTCCATGTTCAGCTTGCCTAGCATGACGGCCCCGGCATCGGCCAGTTGCTGCGACACGGTGGACTCGTATTCCGGCTTGAAGCCTTCCAGAATCTTCGAGGCCGCCTGCGACGGCACGCCCTTGGTGCAGAACAGATCCTTGATGCCGATCGGCAGACCACACATGGCAGGCGCGTCGCCACCCTTGATCCGCTCATCCGCAGCCTTGGCACGTTCCAGCGCGATCTCGGGCGTCTTGTGGACAAAAGCGTTCAGCGCATCGGCGTCATCGATGGCCTTCAGGCAGGATTCGGTCAGCTCGACCGAGGTCACGTCACCCTTGCGCAGCGCGTCGCGGGCCTCGGCCAGGCCCAGTTTGTTCAGATCGCTCATGTCTTACTCCACCACTTTGGGGACTGCGAAAAAGCCCTCGCGCGCGTCGGGGGCGTTGGCCAGAACCTTGTCCTGCTGGTTGCCGTCGGTGACCACATCCTCGCGCCGCTTCAGGCGCATCGGCTCGACCGAGACCATCGGCTCGACACCTTCGACATCCACTTCGTTCAGTTGCTCGATGAACCCAAGGATGGTGTTGAACTCGGACGCCAGCGCGGGCAGCGCGTCATCCTCGACCTTGATCCGGGCCAGTTTGGCCACCTTGGCGGCGGTGCTTTGGTCAATCGACATCGGAAAACCTCATATGCGTTAGGGGGCATTTACCTGTCTGGGGGCCGGGTCGCAAGACCGCCGAGGGGTCGATCAGCCGCGTTTCGGCCTGCGCATGGCTACTGCCATTCAATTTTGCATATCCCCTATACGCAAAAGTAAACCGAATAGTTCATTTTCGGCATTGAAAAACTATACTGAACGGTTCATTTCATGATGTATGGCACAGCCACTAACCGGAGAAAGACAATGAAAACGTTCATGACCGCATTCGTATTGGCGACCACTGTTCTTGCAGCTCAGGCGCAGGCCTTTGGCCCCACCATGAACACCCTGACGCGCGACCTGACCTTCCCGGAAACCGTCTCGCAGCCCGTCACGCAGGATCAGACCAAGCTGAGCAAATGACATCCCCCCTCTCCGGGTCGGGTATCCGACGCCTGGCCCGGAAAAACTGCAATTGACTGCTGCGCTTATTGCGTCCAACCGCTAGGGTGA
Organism: Ruegeria sp. AB10; assembly: GCF_056542745.1. NCBI lineage: Bacteria > Pseudomonadati > Pseudomonadota > Alphaproteobacteria > Rhodobacterales > Roseobacteraceae > Ruegeria > Ruegeria sp. AB10. Next base: position 835,988 of record NZ_JBQGAI010000001.1, read on the forward strand.
TCAAAGTGATCCGCCGGACCAAACATCTGGGCCGGCAAGCCAACGGAGCAGTAGATGAGCGCGCGCAAACAAGCAGTTCTGGACGCAATTGATGCGGCCAACACCCAAGACCCCAACCTAGATGGCGGCCAGCCGGTCGAGCTGCTGTACGGCCAGCGCATGAGCGCTGAGCTGGACCGGCTTTTCCCGGACGCCTCAGATGTGCTGCAAATTGCGGCTCGGGGTCAGCATGTCGAGCGCTGGAAACTGGCACGCAGCGAATACCCCGAGGGCCGCGCCGGATATCTGGCCTGGCGCAAGGCGCAGGGCGTCCATCACGCCGAGGCTGTCATGGCGATGATGGAACAGGCCGGTTACGGCGCGGATGACATCGAAGCCGCTGGACGGATGCTGCGCAAACAGGGCATCAAGCGCGACGACGAGGTGCAGGCGCTGGAAGATGTGATCTGCTTCGTTTTCCTCAAGTGGTACTTCGCGCCCTTCGCCGAGAAGCACTCAGCCGAGAAGATTCAGAGCATCGTTGAAAAGACTGCCCGCAAGATGTCGGCCGAGGGTCGGGCGCGGGTCCTGTCCGAATTTGACCTGCCCGAACATCTGGCCGCTGCGTTTCAAACCTGAGTTTCAGGTCTGAGACGCGCGGGCCATGTGCCTGCGATAGATCTCGATCATCCAGCCCAGCATGGTGGCGTTCAGGATATGCCACATGAAATGTGTGCCCAGTGGAAGCTGGGCGCAAAGGGGTTCGTCCAGAGCCCGGATGATGATCGAGGCGATCAGGATGCCCGCCCCGATCGCCAAGCCACGCGCTGTTTCGGGGACGCGATTGCGCAGCAAAAATGCGTAGATCAGAATCAGCAGCGGCACCGGAGCATATGCCGACGATCCACCCAGACCCGGAATGAACTGGAACAGTGGGATCGTCGCTGCGGCATAGGGCACGAACAGAAGGGTGACGATCAGGGCATAGCCTGGCCGCATGTGCCAGACATCCCGATTGATGGCGAAGATATAGACCAGAATATACAGCAGAATCGGCGCGACATCGGCCATCGCGGCCCAGACCTGCGCATGGGTGTGGAACAGGTAACTGCCCACTCCGATCACCGCGAGGATGATCACCAGGCCCATTGCCAGAGGCATCCCCTGCCCGCGCACACGCCGCCACATGACAAAAGCCGCGATCAGAAACGCCGCGTTTGTCACGGCGTTGATCGGCTCGGCCCAATAGGCGGGCGACAGGCGCTCGCAATAGCCGTCAATTTCCTGAAACCAGTCCATGAACTTTTACATAACCGATGCTAGGTTGATGCCAAGAGCTTGTTTTGGGAGGACGTTTTCATGAACATCATTTGGCTGGGGCACGGCAGTTTCCGCATCGAAACCGAAGGGCAGGTTCTGCTGATCGACCCCTGGCTGACCGGCAACCCGGTGCTGGAGGACCAACATCACGACACTGCGTTGAACGGGGCGACGCATATTCTGCTGACCCACACGCATTTCGACCATGTGGCTGATGTTGTTTCGCTGGCCAAGCACCTGAAAGTGCCCGTGGTCGGCCAATACGATCTGATGGGGTATTGGGCAGAGGCGGAAAGCATCGAAACCATCGGCTTCAATAAGGGTGGCACGGTGAACCTGAACGGGGTGATGGTGTCGATGGTGCCCGCCTCGCACAGCTCAACCTTCTCAACCCCTGATGGCCTGCGCACGGGCGGCAGCGAGGTCGGGTTCATGATCGCGTCCGAGGGGCATATGCTCTATGTCTCGGGCGACACAGACATCATGGCCGATATGGACTGGATGGGAGACTATTACAAACCCGATATCGGCATTCTGTCAGCGGGTGGCCATTTCACTATGGACATGAAAGCAACGGCCTATGCGGCCAAGCGGTACTTCAACTTCAAGACCGTAATTCCCTGCCACTACAAAACCTTCCCGATTCTGGAACAGTCCGCTCAGGCGTTGATCGACGGGCTACCGGGTGTGGATGTGATCGAGCCCGAACTGATGAAACCGATCACTCTCTAGGATCACGCCGCGCGGCAAAGAAGGCTTTCAGCAGGTCGGCGGCCTCCTGTCCTGCGATGCCGTCATAGATCTCGGGGACATGGTGTGCCTGTTTATGGGTGAACACCCGCGCGCCGTGAGTCACGCCGCCGGATTTCGGATCGGCGGCGCCATAATAAATGCGTCGGATACGCGCCGCGGCCAATGCCGCCGCACACATTGCGCAGGGTTCCAGCGTCACATAGAGGTCATGGTCAGGCAACCGTTCAGACCCGGCCGCGGCGCAGGCGGCGCGCAGGGCCAGAATCTCTGCATGTGCCGTGGGATCGTTCAACTCACGCGTCCGGTTTCCAGCTGTGGCTACAACGCGACCGTCAGGCGCGACGATGACAGCGCCCACCGGAACCTCTCCGCGATCTGCCGCTGCGCGCGCCTCGGCCAGCGCCTTGTCCATATGCGATCTGAACTCCATGCCTCTGACTGCATCAGAAACCTGTCTTTCGCAAGCGGGCGGGATGCGCTATGGGCTGCGGATGACCAAAACCCCTCCTCCCGGCGATCGGATCGCCAAAGTGCTTGCCCGCGCAGGTGTTGCCTCGCGCCGTGAAGCGGAACGCATGATCGAAGCTGGCCGTGTGGCCGTGAATGGCAAGACCATCGATAGCCCTGCCCTGAACGTCACCGGCAAAGACAAGATCACCGTTGACGGCAAGCCGGTGTCCGAACCTGAACCCTCGCGCCTGTGGCTGTATCACAAGCCGCCCGGCCTGGTGACGACGACGCGCGACGAAAAGGGCCGCGCGACCATCTTCGACAATCTGCCCGAAGACATGCCCCGCGTCATGAGCGTTGGTCGGCTCGACCTCAATTCCGAAGGGTTGCTGCTGCTGACCAATGATGGCGGCATCAAGCGCAAGCTCGAATTGCCCTCGACCGGATGGTTGCGGAAATACCGCGTGCGTGTGAACGGGCGGCCCAAGGACGAGGATTTTGCCCCTCTGCGCAAGGGCCTTGTGGTCGATGGCGAGCGGTTTTTGCCCATGGACGTCTCGCTGGACCGCCAGCAGGGCGCGAATGCCTGGCTGACCATCGGCCTGCGCGAAGGCAAGAACCGCGAAATTCGCCGCGCGATGGAAGATATCGGCTATGCCGTGAACCGCCTGCTGCGTGTGTCCTATGGACCATTCCAACTGGGCAGCCTGAAACAAGGCGAGGTCGAGGAAATCCGCCGCCGCGTGATGCGCGATCAACTGGGGCTGGATGCGGAACCCGAAGCCAAGCCGAAACGCCCCGCACGACCGCAACGAAAACGGGCGCCAATCGGCAAGAAAACTCGCAAGTGACGCGGGTTTGCCAACCTTCCCCCTAGCGCCAAGCCCTCGTATCGCCTAAATTTTCCGTGAGCGTTGCTTATGGGGGGCGTCATGTCAGGGACCGGAGTGCAAAAACTGGCCTATGCGGCCTTGTTGGTGCTGTTGTTCGGTGTCTGCACCGGCGTACTGGGGGGCCTTTAGCGCATGTCACAGCGGTATGGCGGAAAATTCAGCCCTCAAGGCGGTGGGTCCGACGACGACAAACCGCCGCGCGGGCAATTCCACGGCGCAAGGGTCGAACCGGCAGGCGCGCGGGTAAATATTCTGTTCTTGCCCGCCATACCACTGGTGTTTCTGTCGCTGAACGACGGTGCGATCGGGATGACGATCGGGCTGATCGCAGCAGGCCTTCTGACCGGTGCCGCCTTTCTTCTGCGCGAGGGCTTGCGCGCCGAGGCCGCCTTTAACGCGCGCCGCACCGCCCGCCGCCCGGCCTTTCCCCGCAAGATTTTCGCAAGTGTACTGACCGGGCTGGGTACCGCGTTGGCCGCATATCGGTCCGAATATCTGGACGCCGAGACTGCCGCGCAGGCCAGTCTGGTGGCTCCGATCCTGTTTGGCGCGGTGGCCACGGTGCTGCATTCGGTGTCGTTCGGGCTGGACCCGATGAAAGACAAGGGCATGGAGGGGGTCGACACCTTTCAGCAGGACCGTGTGGCCCGGGTGGTCGAGGACGCCGAAACCCATCTGTCCGAGATGACCGATGCCATCAAACGCGCCGGCGACCGCCGAGTCGAAGCGCGGGTCGAACGGTTTCAGGACACCGCCCGCGATCTGTTCCGCACGGTCGAGGAAGACCCGCGCGATCTGGCAGGCGCCCGTAAATACCTGACCGTCTATCTGCAGGGTGCGCGCGACGCGACAGTGAAGTTCGCCGACGTCTTTGCTCGCACGCGCGACGCGCAGGCGCTGGCCGACTACACCGCCCTGCTGGACGATCTGGAACAGAATTTCGCGGCCCGCACCCGCAAGATGCTTTTGGATGACCGCAGTGATCTGACGGTTGAAATTGACGTGTTGCGCGAACGTCTGCAACGCGAAGGCGTCCGGTTGGACTGACCGGACAGTTATTTGAGAAAGGATTACCCCATGTCCGATGCGATCAAGAACAAGGCGGTCGAGGCCGAAACACTGGTGCAGGAAGTCACCGCCGTCGCCCTGCCCGAACCTACGGCCGAAGTTGTTTCGCTGGAAGAGGCCGACGAACCCGTCAGCGCCGAGATCCGCAAGCGGATGGACGAGATCGACATGGAAAACACCAACTCGATCGTATCTTTCGGCTCGTCCGCGCAGGCCGAACTGCAGGAAATCAGCCAGGCCATGCTGGCGGATGTGCGCAACAAGGATGTGGGACCCGCCGGGGACAGCCTGCGCAACATCGTGACCACGATCCGTGGTTTCTCGGTCAGCGAGTTGGACGTGCGCCGCGAACGCAGCTGGTGGGAGAAACTGCTGGGCCGCGCCGCGCCTTTTGCCAAGTTCACCGCGCAATACGAAGATGTTCAGGGCCAGATTGACCGCATCACCGATGACCTGCTGGGCCATGAACACACGCTGTTGAAAGACATCAAATCGCTGGACCTGCTCTATGAAAAGACGCTGGGGTTCTATGACGAACTGGCGCTTTACATCGCGGCGGGCGAGGAAAAGCTGACCGAGTTGGACAGCCACGACATCCCCGAAAAAGAGGCTGAGGTTCAGGCCGCGCCCGAGGACCAGCAGGTCATGAAAGCGCAGGAACTGCGCGACATGCGCGCCGCGCGCGACGATCTGGAACGTCGGGTCCATGACCTGAAACTGACCCGTCAGGTGACGATGCAATCGCTGCCCTCGATCCGTCTGGTGCAGGAGAATGACAAGTCTCTGGTGACCAAGATCAACTCGACCTTGGTGAACACCGTACCACTTTGGGAAACCCAACTGGCGCAGGCCGTTACCATTCAGCGCAGCGCCGAGGCCGCCGCCGCCGTACGCGATGCCAATGACCTGACCAATGAGTTGCTGACCTCGAACGCGGCGAACCTGCGCGAGTCGAACAAGATGATCCGCGAAGAGATGGAGCGCGGCGTGTTCGATATCGAAGCGGTCAAACAGGCCAATGCTGACCTGATCGGCACCATCAACGAAAGCCTTGCCATCGCGGATGAGGGCAAAGCCAAACGCGCTGCCGCCGAGCAGGAACTGCAGAAGATGGAAGCCGAACTGCGCGACACGCTGGCCTCGGCCAAGGCGCGGCAGGATGGTATCGGCGACAATGCCGGAACGGCGGTTCCGGGCTGACGGCGGGCTGCGCGTGCGGGTATCGGGATATCTGAAGCCCCTTTTGGGTTTTGTCACGCTTTTGGTTTTGGCCAATTGCGATGAAACTTTGACGTCTTCTGTTGTCCCGCAACCGCGCCCCGCGGCGCCCGCGCCTGCACCCAATGCCTATGTCCCGCCGTCCGCGGCCAGTCAGGATCTGGCCCGGTTCTATAAGCGGGTCGAGCGCGATCTGCTGACCCGTGGTTTGTTGCGCATAGACGGGGGCGGCCCCGATACGCCTTACGACGCTGACGATCTGGCGCGCAATTTTGAGGCTATTGCCTTCTACAGCGAATATCCCGATCACGCGGTGACTGCATCTTCGCGCAAGACGGACGGGCAGCTCAGCCGATGGACAGGTCCAGTGCGTGTGCAGACCGAATTCGCCCCGTCCGTTCCGCCCGAAGCGCGCAAACAGGATGCCGCGCAGGTCGAAGCCTTCACGGCTCGGTTGGCCAAGCTGACCGATCATCCGATCTCGGTCGTCAATCGCAAGGCCAATTTCCACGTGTTCTTTGCGGGCAAGGATGACAGCAGCTATGTGGTGATGCGCCTCAAGCAGTTGATCCCGAATATCAGCCAGGCCTCGCTGGATCTGGTCGCGAACCCGCGCGCCAATATCGACTGTTTCGTGTTTGCCTCGGCCACAAGCAATGCTCCGAACCGATATGTGCGGGCGGTGACACTGATCCGGACCGAACTACCCGATCTGTTGCGCCGCAGTTGTATCCACGAAGAGATTGCACAGGGCCTTGGACTGTCCAATGACAGCCCTGCCGCGCGGCCCTCGATCTTCAACGACGATGACGAGTTTGCGCTGCTGACCAGCCATGACGAAAAACTACTGACAATGCTTTATGATCCGCGTCTGACACCCGGCGTGACGGCCGAGGGCGCCCGCCCTGTGGTGCGGATCATTGCGCGTGAATTGATGGGCCAGCAGCTCTGAGCCCAAGGAAAGGAGACCCCGATGGGTATTTTCGATTTTCTGACCGGAGAATTTATCGACGTCATTCACTGGGTCGATGACACCCGCGACACCATGGTTTGGCGGTTCGAACGTGAGGGGCACGAGATCAAATACGGCGCCAAGCTGACCGTGCGCGAAGGCCAGGCGGCCGTGTTCGTGCATGAGGGGCAACTGGCGGATGTGTTCACGCCGGGTCTCTATATGCTCGAGACCAACAATATGCCGATCATGACGACCCTGCAGCACTGGGATCACGGCTTTCAGTCTCCGTTCAAGTCCGAGATCTACTTCGTCAACACGACCCGGTTCAATGACCTGAAATGGGGCACCAAGAACCCGATCATGCTGCGCGATCCCGAGTTCGGCCCGACCCGTATCCGGGCTTTCGGAACTTATACTGTGCGTGTGAAGGACCCGGCGAAATTCCTGGTTGAGATCGTGGGCACCGATGGTGAGTTCACCATGGACGAGATCAGCTTTCAGATCCGCAACATCATCGTGCAGGAATTCAGCCGCGTGATCGCCGGGTCGGGTATCCCGGTTCTGGACATGGCTGCCAATACCGCTGACCTGGGCAAACTGATCGCAGCCGAGGTGTCTCCGGTTTTGGACGGCTACGGGCTGGAGATGCCCGAGTTTTACATCGAAAATATCTCGCTGCCGCCCGCGGTTGAGGCCGCGCTGGACAAGCGCACCTCGATGGGGCTGGCGGGAGATCTGGGCAAATTCACCCAGTATTCCGCAGCCGAAGCAATGACCGCCGCCGCCAACAACCCCGGTCAGGGTGGCGGCATGGGCGCGGGTCTTGGCATGGGCATGGGAATGGCGATGGCACAGCAGATGTCGAACATGGCAGCGGGTCAACCGAGCGGCCCGTGGGGCAGTTCCGCCCCCGCTGCCCCGCAACCGGCAGCGCATGCGGCACCGCCGCCGCCTCCGGTCGAGCATGTGTGGCATATCGCGGTGGATGGTCAGACCAGCGGGCCGTTTTCGAAGGCCAAGATGGGACGGATGGCGACAGACGGGGAAATTACCCGCGACACCCATGTCTGGACCGCCGGTCAAGACGGCTGGAAAAAGGCCGGAGACGTGCAGGAACTGGCGCAGTTGTTCACCATTCTGCCGCCGCCGCCGCCCGGCGCCTGACCTTTCACACGTCCGCGCAAGAATAAGGCCGCACGATGACCGAAGAACATCGATTTCCCTGCGAGCAATGTGGTGCAGATTACCGGTTCAACCCAGGTGATGGCAGCCTGACCTGCGACCATTGCGGGCATTCCGAGGCAATTGGCGCTGGCCCCTGGGGCGGTGCCAACCTGAAGGAGCTGGATTTCGATGCGGCCATTGCGGACCGCCTGCCCGACAGCGAGATCGAGGAAACGCGTGTTCTGTCCTGCCCAAACTGCGCGGCTCAGGTCGAGTTCGACCCCGCCACCCACGCCGCTGAATGCCCGTTTTGCGCAACGCCAGTGGTTACGGATACCGGTGTCAATCGGCATATAAAACCGCGGGGGGTGCTGCCCTTTGCCATAGACGAACGAGCCGCGCACAAGGCGATGGGGGACTGGCTGGGGCGGCTGTGGTTTGCGCCGAACGGGTTGCAGGAATACGCCCGCAAAGGTCGCAAGATGCAGGGCATTTACGTGCCGTACTGGACGTTTGATGCGGATACGCAATCCAGCTATCGCGGCGAGCGTGGCACCGTCTACTATGAAACCCGGACCGTCATGCGCGACGGCAAGCGTGTGCAGCAGCAAGTGCCCAAGGTGCGGTGGTCTCCGAAATCCGGGCGGGTAAAGCGGTTCTTTGACGACGTGCTAGTATTGGCGTCGCGGTCCTTGCCCAAAAGCTATACCGAGGCGCTGGAGCCCTGGGACCTGCCGGCGCTGGAGCCTTATCGGCCCGAATATCTGGCGGGCTTCCGGGCCGAGGCCTACACGGTCGAATTGCAGGACGGCTATACCGAGGCGCGCGGTTACATGGCGCGGGTGATTGAGCGGGATGTGCGCTTTGACATCGGCGGTGACCGCCAGCGGATACACGCGATCGATACGGATGTGCGGGATGTGACTTTCAAGCATATCCTTCTGCCCGTTTGGATGGCGGCCTACAAATATCGCGGCCAGACCTATCGCTTTGTCGTGAACGGCCGTACCGGCCGCGTTCAGGGTGAGCGCCCATGGTCCGCCATCAAGATCACCATAGCCGTTGTTCTGGGCCTGCTTGTGGCCGCTGGTGTCGGGTATTTGATGGCGACCGGACAGCAGGGCTGAAGCGGTTACCAAGCCCGCAATTGTTAGCGCTTGAACTTCGCGCGATCAGACGCCATTCTGCGCCGCGTCAACGCCGAGCGGGGAGGCCTGTGTGACACTATCCGATCTGACTCAACTACTGACAGCACGGCATTCCTGCAGGGCCTTCCTTCCCGATCCGGTGCCGAAGCGGCAGATCGAAAAAATCCTGACCAGTGCCACCCGTGTTCCCAGTTGGTGCAATGCCCAACCCTGGCACGTGATCCTCACCAGCGGCGAAGAAACCGACCGATTTCGAGAAGCGCTGCAGAATGAGGCCATGACCGGCACCCCTGCCCCGGACCTGCCCTTTCCGACCTCGTATTCCGGGGTCTATCAGGACCGCCGCCGGACTTGCGGCTGGGCCTTGTATGAGGCGGTGGGCGTGGAACGCGGCGACCGCGCAGCCTCGGCCCGGCAGATGATGGAGAATTTCACACTGTTCGGCGCACCGCATTGCGCGATCATCACCAGCCCGAAGGAACTTGGGGCCTATGGCGCGCTGGATTGCGGCGGGTTCGTTACCGCATTTTCACTGGCCGCACAAGCACTTGGCGTGGCCACGATCCCACAAGCGGCGGTCGCCACGTACAGCCCGTTTCTGCGCCGCTATTTCGACATCCCGGACGACCGAATGATTTTATGCGCGATTTCCTTTGGCTATGCGGATAAAGATCACCCCGCCAATGGCTTTCGAACCGACCGCGCCGGTCTGAGCGAGATTGTCGAATGGCTCGGGTAACAGACGCACCAGGCGGAGAGTAAATTTGCGCGCAGTCCTACAACGAGTTTCACGCGCCAGCGTATCGGTCGGCGGTCAGGTCATCGGCCAGACCGGACCGGGGCTGATGATCCTGGTCTGCGCAATGCAGGGCGATGATGAGGCAAAGGCGGATCAACTGGCCGCCAAGGTCTCGAAACTGCGGATTTTCAAGGATGACGCCGGGAAAATGAACCGGTCGGTGAAGGATATCGAAGGCTCGGCGCTGGTGATCAGCCAGTTCACGCTGGCTGCTGATACGTCGCGCGGAAACAGGCCCGGCTTTTCCGAAGCGGCGGCGCCGGATCTTGGCAAGCATCTGTATGAGGTGTTCGCCCAGCGGCTTGCGGCGCATGGCGTGCCGGTCGAGACCGGTGAGTTCGGGGCGGATATGGCGGTAGAACTGGTCAATGACGGGCCGGTAACGATTTGGGTGGAAAGCTGATGGACAGAAAAGAACAGGCAATTCGTATCTGGCAGGCCGGTGTTGATGCCGTGGGCGGCCACGCCGCGACCAGCAAAGTGCTGCACGATATCCCCGCACCCGATCAAATCCTGGCCGTGGGCAAACCCGCTGCCGCGATGGCCCTCGCCGCTTTGGAGCATTTTGGCCCACGCCCGACGTTGGTTGTCACCAAGGACGACCACGGACGCGACCTGCCGGATCATGTGACAGTGATCGAGGCCTCTCATCCGGTTCCCGACAGCCGCAGCCTTCAGGGCGGTCAGGCCCTGCGCGAAGCGGTCGAAGCAATGCAGCCCGGCTCGCATCTGCTGTTGCTGGTGTCCGGCGGGGCGTCTTCGCTGGCCGAGGATTTGCTACCGGGCAAAACGCTGTCCGATCTGGAGCAGTTAAACAAACAGCTGTTGGCCGAGGGGCTGGACATAACGGCCATGAACGCCGAGCGCCGCAAGCTGTCGCGGATCAAAGGCGGCGGGCTTCTGTCTCATTTTCAAGGAAAAAAGGCGACCGTACTGGCGATCTCGGATGTGCCCGGGGATGACCTGAATGTTGTGGGATCGGGGATCGGGGCACTGCCGGAAAGCTATGGCTTTGAGGCAAGCACGCAGATCGTGGCCTCGAATGCTCATGCCCGCGCGGCCGCTGCGGATTTGGCAAAAGGCGAAGGCCTGACGGTTCTCACCAACGAAGAATGTCTGCACGATGACTTTTTGAACGTCGCCGAAGCGCTGGGCCAACGTATCCGCGCCATGCCCAGCGGCGTCATGGTTTTCGGCGGAGAGCCTACGGTTGTTCTGCCCGAAAACCCGGGACGCGGGGGGCGTAATCAGGGGTTGGCGCTGGCCCTGGCTCGCGAGATTGCGGGATCCGAGGGAATTACCGTTGTTGTCGGCGGAACCGATGGCACGGACGGTCCAACCGATGCGGCCGGCGCTGTCATCGACGGCACCACCTGGGGCGAAGGCGCAGAACATGCGTTGCAGCAGGCGGATAGCGGCAGTTATCTTGATCGCGTCGGTGCATTGCTGGTGACAGGGCCGACGGGAACGAATGTAATGGATCTGCTTGTCGCAATCCGCGAATGATCTGACGATTTTGACCGAAATTGGTTTGCAGTCCCCGCCGACAGTGTGCGGATGACACCGCCTGCCAACGCTCTACGCGCAATCGAAGACACCCCCGACGTCGGCATCGAGATGCCCGATGGCTGCCGCTTGTCTGCACGCATCTGGCGTCCGACGGATGCAACGGAACACCCTGTCCCTGCCATTCTGGAATTTCTGCCCTATCGCAAGCGTGACGGAACGACCGTGCGCGATGCGCTGACCCACCCTTGGTTTGCGGAACGGGGCTATGCCTGCATTCGTGTCGACATGCGCGGCAATGGCGACAGCGAAGGGCTGATGGAGGACGAATATACCCGGCAAGAGCTGGACGATGCCGTCGCGACGATCCATTGGCTGGTGCAGCAACCCTGGTGTACCGGCATGGTCGGGATGATGGGGATCAGCTGGGGTGGGTTCAACGCGCTGCAAGTGGCAGCGCTGCAACCCGATCCATTGAAGGCGATCATCACCCTATGTTCCACCGCCGACCGCTATGCGGACGACATCCACTATAAAGGTGGCTGCCTACTGAACGAGAACTTGGGCTGGGGCGCGACGATATGGTCGTACTCCTCCCGTCCTCCGGACCCGGATCTGCGTCCGAACTGGCGCGAACTGTGGCTGGAGCGGCTGGAGCATGAGCCGTTTTTGCCCTCGGTCTGGCTGCGTCATCAGCGGCGGGACGCGTATTGGCAGCACGGCTCGGTTTGTGAGGATTTCAACGCGATTCAGGCGGCGACTCTGGCGATCGGCGGCTGGGGGGATGCCTACAAGAACACCGTTCCTTTGCTGGTTGAGCAACTGACAGCCCCAGTCAAAGGGATCGTGGGGCCTTGGGTGCACAAGTACCCTCATTTCGCAGTACCCGAACCAAGAATCGGATTCTTGCAAGAAGCTCTGCGCTGGTGGGATCACTGGCTGAAAGGCATCGATACGGGCGTAGACAAAGATCCGGCCTACCGGGCCTATCTGATGGATGGTGTGCGACCACAGCGCCGGTACAATGAACGGCCGGGGCGCTGGATTGCCGAGGCCGAGCGGGCCACGTCTCATCTGCCCGCCCTGACACTGGGCCTGTCGAATGAGGGCCTTGGACAGAACGGAACACTGGACGTTCGGGTGAGGTCACCGCAGACCTGCGGCATGGAAAGCGGAGAATACTGCGCCATCTGGCTGGGTCCCGACATGCCCGGAGATCAGCGCACTGATGATGCACTTTCGGCCTGTTTCGATGGCGTACCGCTGGCTGAGAACATGGATATCGTCGGCGCGCCACGCATTCGCCTGCGCCTGAGTGCCGACCGCCCGCAGGCGCAGATTGCCGTTCGGCTGAACCATGTGCACCCGGATGGGGCCTCGACACGCATTACCTATGGCGTGCTGAACCTGACGCATCGCGACAGCCACGCCGAGCCAACACCGCTGACGCCGGGCGCCGCTTATGAGGTTTCGCTGGATCTGGACCACATCGCCTACCGCGTCCCCAAGGGGCACAGACTGCGGGTCGCAATCTCCAGCGCCTATTGGCCGCTGATCTGGCCGTCGCCCGAATGCACCGAACTGCACCTGACGCAAGGTGACATCACCATACCGCAACGCCCGTCCGGTGATGACGAATATGCGTTTCCACCGCCCGAGTCGGCCCCGCCGCTGGGGCAGACCTCCTTGCGCGCACCGCACAATTCGCGGCGGGTGGAAACGGACATGAACTCGGGCGAAACCCACCTGATCATCGAGGATGACTTTGGTCTGGTTACCAACAATGACCACGGCCTGATCCACGGCGGAATGGCGCATGAACGCTGGACGATCCACCCGGATGATCCCCTCTCGGCCCGGGGATATTGCAAATGGATGCAAGAAATCAGCCGGAACGGTATCGACCTGCGCACAGAAACCTCATGCGAGATGTGGGCGGATCAGAATTCCTTTTTCCTCAGGGCTCGTATAGATGCCTTTGAAGACGACAAACTGGTATCAACCAAGCAACTGGAGGATGCCATACCGCGTGATCAAATGTGATGCGGGACGCTCAAGTGTCAGACATTTGTTCTTGCCCGCCCGACCGAATTCCGCCTACCTTGACTCACGCGTCAATAAAAAGCCCAAAAGGGCAACAATCCAATCAACCGGGAGACCATGATGAACGAACAAATCACTCACATGACCAAACAGGTCACAGCCGGCAAGCTCACCCGCCGCGAATTCATGGGGAAAGCCGCGGCTTTGGGTGTTTCTGCGGCCATGGCCAGCACCATGTTTGCAGATGCCGCACGCGCGGCTGGCCCGAAAAAGGGCGGCGACCTGAAGATCGGCTCGGTCGGTGGCGAATCGACGAACTCTCTGGACCCGGCGACCTACGCCAGCCAGGTGCCTGCTCTCAACGGTCGCCAGTTTGGTGACACCCTGGTGGTCGTAGCGCCGGACGGCTCGATTGAATCACGTCTGGCCGAAAGCGTGGAAGCCAGCGCTGACGCCAAGGTGTGGAACTTTAAAATCCGCCCTGGTGTCGAATTCCACAACGGCAAGACACTGACCAGCGAAGACGTGCTGAAAACCATGCAGCGCCATTCGGACGAGAACTCGAAATCCGGTGCCCTGGGCATCATGAAAGAGATCGAGTCGATGAAGACAGACGGCGACGTGTTCTCAGTCACGCTGAACAGCCCGAATGCCGATTTGCCTTACCTCATGGCAGACTATCACCTGATCATTCAGCCGGACGGTGGCCTCGATAATCCGGGCGCGGGCATCGGCACAGGGCCATACAAGATGGAAGTAAACGAGCCGGGCGTGCGTCACGTTTACACGAAGTTCGACAATTACTGGGCAGATGACGGCCATTTTGACAGTGTCGAAATTATTGCCATCAACGATGCAACCGCACGTACCGCGGCGCTTCAGTCCGGTCAGGTTCACCTTATCAACCGGGTTGAGCCCAAGGTGGCCAATCTTCTGGGCCGCGCGCCGGGTCTGAGCGTGCAGCCCACGACAGGTCGCGGGCACTACGTATTCATCATGCATTCGGATACCGCCCCGTTCGACAATCTCGATCTGCGGCTGGCTCTGAAATATGCGATCAACCGCGAAGAGCTGGTTGAAAAAATCCTGCAGGGTTATGGGTCTGTTGGCAACGACATGCCGGTCAATGCGGCCTATCCGCTGTTTGACGATACAATCCCACAGCGCCCGTTTGATCTTGAAAAGGCAGCCGAGCACTACAAGAAGTCCGGCCACGACGGATCACCGATCGTTCTGCGTACCTCGGATGTTGCATTCCCGGGTGCGGTGGACGCCGCGGCGCTCTTCCAGCAAACGGCAAATCAGGCCGGTATCCCACTCGTCATCGAACGTGTTCCGGGTGATGGCTACTGGTCCGAGGTCTGGAATGTCCAACCGTTCTGCGCCTCTTACTGGACGGGCCGTCCGGTACAGGATCAGATGTACACCACCGCGTACCTCTCGACCGCCGACTGGAACGACACACGTTGGAAACGGCCCGAGTTCGACGATATGCTGAATCAGGCAAAAGGTGAGCTCGACACCGCCAAGCGGAAAGAGATTTACTCTCAGATGGGTCGACTGCTTAACGAAGAAGGCGGCCTGATTTGCCCGATGTTCAACCAGTTCATTGACGGTGTCAGCGACCAACTGGCTGGTTGGGAGCCGGATCCGTATGATGAACTGATGGGGGGCCAGGCCTCACGCAAAATGTGGTTCGCCTGATACGGGCCCAGGATAATGCATCCCATCATCAAACTGGTTTCCCAGCGCCTTGCGCTGGGAATCCTCTTGCTCTTTGGTGCATCGGCTCTGATTTTCGGCCTCACCGAAGCTCTTCCCGGGGACGCTGCCCAAGCTGTCCTTGGTCAATCCGCAACCCCCGAATCTTTGGCCAACCTGCGCGAAGAGATGGGCCTCAACCGCCCTGCCCTGACCCGTTACTTCGAGTGGCTGGGCGGCATTCTTCAGGGTGATCTGGGTCAGTCCCTGACCAACAAACTCGATATCGCGGAGAGCATTGGAAAACGGCTGGGGAACACACTGTTTCTGGCCTGTGTTGCAGCCATCGTATCGGTTCCACTTGCCATCTTTCTGGGTTTGCTGGCCGTCCGGTACCGCGACCGCTGGCCCGATAAATTAATCTCTGCTGTCACGCTTACAACTGTTTCGATCCCCGAATTCCTGATCGGCTACCTGGTGATCTACTTCATCTCGGTGAAACTGGGCTGGTTTTCTTCGCTCGCTATGATCAATGATTCAATGTCTTTCGGAGAAAAGCTCTATACCATCGCCCTGCCCGCCTTCGTGCTGACGCTGGTGGTTCTGGCGCAAATGATGCGGATGACCCGCGCGGCGATCCTGAACCTGATGCAGTCGGCCTATATCGAAACGGCCGAGCTGAAGGGCCTGTCGAACTTTCAGGTCATTGCACGCCATGCGTTTCCCAACGCAATCTCGCCCATCGTCAACGTCGTGATGCTGAACCTGGCCTATCTGGTGGTGGGCGTCGTCGTTGTCGAGGTGGTGTTCGTGTACCCCGGCATGGGGCAGTATCTGGTGGACTCGGTGACCAAACGTGACGTGCCGGTCGTTCTGGCCTGCGGCGTCGTCTTTGCCGCCGTCTATATCGGGCTCAACATGGTTGCCGACATCGTGTCCATCCTTGCCAACCCAAGACTGAGGCATCCGAAATGATGAAGAATATTCCTATTTCGGCAATGATCGGTCTGTTTTTCACCGGGCTGTACTTTTTCATCGCGTTCGCGGCGCCATTGATCGCCCCCTACGGTATGGCCGAAGTGGTCGGCGATGTGTGGGAACCGTCCAGCGCCGAGCATCTGCTGGGCACTGACAATATCGGGCGCGATCTGTTGACCCGTATGATCTATGGCGGCCGCACAACGATCTTCATCGCCGCAGCGGCCACGATCCTCAGCTTTGTCACCGGCACCTCGCTGGGCCTGCTGGCAGCCGTGCTGGGTGGTTGGGCCGATCAGGTTCTCAGCAGGACGGTTGACCTGATCATGTCGATCCCGACTCTGATCCTGGCGCTGGTTATCCTGGCGATTGTTCCGGTGACCGTTCCGATCCTGATCCTGGTGATGGGCCTGCTGGACGCCACGCGCCCCTATCGCCTGTCGCGGTCGGTGGCCGTGGACATCAACGTGATGGACTATGTCGAGGCCGCAAAGCTGCGCGGTGAAGGTCGGACATGGATCATCTTCCGGGAAATCCTGCCCAATGCCCTGTCACCGCTGGTGGCTGAGTTCGGGCTGCGGTTCATCTTCATGGTTCTGTTCATCTCGACCCTGTCCTTCCTTGGTCTGGGCGTTCAGCCTCCGCTGGCCGACTGGGGTGGCATCGTGAAGGAAAACAAGGACGGCATCGTCTATGGCATCGGCGCGGCGCTGTACCCCGCTGTGGCCATCGCTACGCTGGCCATCTCGGTCAACCTTGTGGCTGACTGGGTCTTGAACCGTACCACATCGCTGAAAGGAGGCCGGGGATGACTGATACCCTTCTCAAGGTCCGCGACCTCAAGATCGGCGCGACCGTCTATCCGCCGGGCGAAAAGCCCCATGACATCGAAATCGTGCACGGGGTCAGCTTTGACCTCGAACGCGGCAAGGTGCTGGGGCTGATCGGCGAATCCGGTGCCGGTAAATCCACAATCGGTCTGGCCTCGATGGCCTATGGCCGGGGTGGCGTGAAAATCACCGGCGGCGAGGTCTGGGTCAACGGGCGCGATATCCTCAAGACATCTCATGGGGATATCCGCAAGCTGCGCGGGGGTGAGGTCACTTATGTGTCCCAATCCGCCGCCGCGTCGTTCAACCCTGCCAAGAAGATCATGGATCAGGTGGTCGAAGCGGCTGTCGAACAGAAGAAATTCACCCGCAAAGAGGCCGAAGCCCGCGCGCGTGAACTGTTCGCTAAGCTGGGTCTGCCTGACCCCGACAATATCGGCAGCCGCTACCCGCACCAGGTTTCCGGCGGTCAGCTACAGCGTTGCATGACAGCGCTGGCGCTGTGTCCCGAGCCTGATCTGGTGGTGTTTGACGAACCCACGACGGCCTTGGACGTGACCACTCAGATCGATGTTCTGATGGCCATCAAGGAAGCCATCGCAGCGACCGGCGTTGCCGCGCTCTACATCACCCACGACCTGGCGGTTGTGGCGCAGGTGAGCGACGACATCATGGTTCTGCGGATGGGGAACACGGTCGAATACGGCAACACCGATCAGATCATCAACAACCCGCAGGAAGACTACACCAAGGCGCTGGTCTCGGTACGGTCGATCGAGCACGAAGAAAAAAAGCCCACGCCGGAACCGGTGTTGAGTGTTGACGGCATCACCGCGCGCTACAAGGGTCTGAACTTCGACGTGCTGCACAACGTCAATGTCGAGCTTCATCCGGGGCAGACACTGGCGGTTGTGGGTGAGTCCGGCTCGGGCAAGTCGACGCTAGCGCGGGTGATCACCGGCCTGCTGCCGCCGCGCGATGGTGAGATCACCTTTAACGGTCGCAAGCTGAGCCCTGATCTGAAAGGCCGTTCGCTGGAAGACCTGCGTGAGCTTCAAATGATCTATCAGATGGCTGACACGGCAATGAACCCGCGTCAGACTGTTGGCACGATCATCGGCCGTCCGTTGGAGTTCTACTTCAACATGCGAGGGTCCGAAAAACGCAAACGTGTCATCGAGTTGCTGGATGAGATCGAGCTGGGCGAAAAGTTCATCGACCGCTATCCGGCAGAGCTGTCCGGTGGTCAGAAACAGCGTGTCTGTATCGCGCGGTCGCTGGCGGCAAAGCCCAAGATGATCATCTGTGATGAGGTCACCTCGGCGCTGGACCCGCTGGTTGCGGACGGCATTCTGAAACTGCTGCTGGATCTGCAACAGATCGAGGATGTGGCCTATCTGTTCATCACTCACGATCTGGCGACGGTCCGCGCGATCAGCGACAGCATCGCGGTGATGTATCAGGGACGTGTGGCGCGGTACGGGTCGAAGAGCGAGGTGCTGAGCCCACCGTTCGACGACTATACCGACTTGCTGCTCAGCTCGGTGCCCGAGATGCATCTGGGCTGGCTGGAAGAGGTTGTCGCCCATCGCAAAATGGAAAGCGCAGGGAACTGATCCCTGCCATAAGAAACTTCGAAATCCCGGCGCTTGTTACAAACAGGTGTCGGGATTTTGCTATTCGGGGCGCGAATTGGCGGCCCATGCGCGGCGAATCCCCTAGGCTCGCCTGAAGTGTTAAAGAAAAGGGTCAGACTATGGACCGCAAAATCCTTCTCATCATTCTGGACGGCGTCCCATGGCGCAACTTTCGCCGGTTGTTCGGCAACCTCGAAGGCTGGGTCGACAGGGGCGAGGCGCAGGTCTGGAAGCTGCGTTCGGTGCTACCATCGATCTCGGCCAGTTGCTATGCCTCGATCCATACCGGCGTCACACCGCAGGAACATGGTTGCACCGGCAACGGCAATGTCTTCCGCCTGAGCCACAAGGACGTGTTCAGCCAGATACGTGAGGCAGGCGGCGTAACCGGCGCGGTCACCCACAGCTATTGGTCGCAGTTCTTCAACCGCCACCCGTTCGATTACGTCCGCGATGTCGAATATGACGAGCCCGACAGCAAGACGATCAACCACGGTCGCTTTCACACCATGACCGGCTATAGCAAAGCCAACCAGATGACGCCATGTGACGTAGACCTGTTTGCCTCGCTGACCAATCTGTGCCTGCGGTTCGGGCTGGATTACGGTATCCTTCACACCTGCACGCTGGACAGCATGGGCCACCGGTTCTTCCACGATTGCGAGGAAATGGACCACGCCTGTTTCGTGATGGACGAGATGCTGGCGCCCTTCATCCCCCGTTGGCGGCAGTTGGGCTACGAGGTTATCGTCACCGCCGACCACGGCCAGGATGAGCGCGGGCACCACGGTGGACGCAGTCCGTTACAGCAGGAAACCGCGCTGTATTATTTCGGCGACGCCGAAGGCCCCGAGGCGGACGCTGTGATCGACCAGCTACAGCTGGCCCCCACGATCCTGAACCGCATGGGCGCACCGGTTGCGGAAACGATGAAGGCCGCGCCGTTCCTGAAATAGCGGATCAGTCGTAAGGCCAAACCTCTTGGCCCAGTGCCTCGATGGCGATCGAAATCCGCTCGAAACTGTCTGCGGCGCGCTTTACCGAGGTTCGCGCCCGCAGATAACCATGCACAAGACCGGGTTCGTTGATCCAATACGCCCGCCCTCCGGCTGCTGCGATCTGCTCGCAATAGATCGCCCCATCATCGCGCAACGGATCGCAATCAGCCGTCACGACCACGGTCGGCGGCAAGCCCGAGAAATCGGTATCGTGCAGAGGTGCAAATGTCGGGTCGTTTTGCGGAACCGTGCCGCCACAGCGGACTTTCTCGTAGAACTTGATTTCGTCCAGCGTCAAAAGCGGCGCATGTGCGTGTTCGATGTAGGAGCCAACTGATATGTCTCCGCCCAATCCGGGATAGACCAGGACCTGCCCCAGCACATCCGCAAGCCGCCCACGGCCATAATGCGCGACCGCGGCGGCGAGGTTCCCCCCCGCGCTGTCCCCGGCTAGAACCAGTGGGTCGCTGAATTCTGTTGCTGCCCAGTTGGTGGCAGTCCAGCTGTCCTCGAACTGCGCGGGATGCACTTTCTCAGGGCACAGGCGGTAATCCACGGCAACCACCCGATACCCGGTCTGTGCGCAAATCTCGGCGCAGACGTCGTCGTGGCTGTCCAGCCCGCCGACGACAAAACCGCCGCCGTGAAAATAGACGACGGTTCGCGTTGGATCTCCGGCGGTGTAAACGCGGACAGGCACGCCATCGGCGGACCTGTCCTGCACATCCAGACCCGGAGGCCGGGGTTGGCGAAAGTCCTGACACATCTCGTTGTAGACGCGACGCTGGTCCTCGGTTGACAGATCGACCGCGTCGTCAGGATAGCTTTCAGCCGTTCTTCTTATGAACGCCCAGGTTTCTTCATCGATCAGACGTTCATAATCCATTGTCCCTCCGCGGTCAGGCAGCCCACTCCCATGGCCGGGTAAACGATCCCAGCACCTTACCGACATCGTCGTCCGAGGAACCGTTGGCGTCAAGCTGCGCAACAAGCCCGCGCTTCTTGTCGTCTATCACCGAGACGACGCGTGCATCCAACCCGGCCTTTTCAAGCGCGCCATTATAGATGCGGGTGATCGCCTGTTTGCGAAGCTCAGGCTTGAACACCTTGCCCACGGCGGTTTTCGGCAGCTCATCCAGAATGGTCATGTGCTTGGGCTGTGCCGCGCGCTCATGAACATGCACACCGCAATACTCCATCAGCTCTTTCTCGGTTACGCTGGCGCCATCGACCAGTTCGACAAAGGCGCAAGGCACCTCGCCCGAATAGGCATCGGGCTGACCAATAGCGCCGGCAAAAGCGACGGCGTCATGCCCCAGCAGAGCCTCTTCGATCTCGGCCGGGTCGATATTGTGACCACCTCGGATAATCAGGTCCTTGGCGCGGCCAGTGATCCACAGATAGCCATCCTCGTCAAACCGCCCCAGATCGCCGGTGCGCAGGTACTTGTCGAAGTGGTAAAGATCGACGTTCTTGTCAGCCTCGGTATAGGTGTTGCCTGCATAGACACCGGGGTTCGAGATACAGATTTCGCCAATCTCATCCGCGCCGCATTCCTTGGGGCCATCCGGTCCGTCCTGCAGGATTTTCACATCCGTATAGGGGAACGGAATCCCGATCGAGCCGATTTTCTTTTCGCCATCCACCGGGTTGCACGAGACCAGACAGGTCGCTTCGGTCAGGCCATAGCCTTCGACGATGGTCACGCCGGTCGCTTCTTCAAAACGGCGGAACAGCTCAACCGGCAGAGGGGCCGAGCCGGAAAACGCTGTTTTCACTGTCGAGATGTCCGCGTCCACCGGGCGCTGCATCTTGGCAGCAATGGCGGTGGGCACGGTGATGATGAAGGACACTTTCCAGCGTTCGATCAGCTTCCAGAAATTGTCGAACACGCCGTCGCCGCGATACCCCGCAGGCGTCGGGAACACCACATGCGCGCCGGACGACACGGCGGCCATCACGATCACATGCACAGCGAATACGTGGAACATCGGCAGCGGGCACATGATGACGTCTTCATCCGAGAACAGCAGCGTATTGCCCAGCCAGCCGTTGTAGATCAGGCCGGAATACTTGTGCTGTGCCACCTTGGGCATACCCGTGGTGCCGCCGGTATGGAAATAGCAGGCGACGCGATCTTCCTTGCTGTCCTCGAAGGTCAGGGTTGCGGGCTGCTTGGCCAGTTCCTGATTGAAGTTCTTGTAATCTGCGTGGGCCAGATGCTCCTTGTCCCCCATCTTGGGGCGCAGGAACGGCACCAGCCAGGATTTCGGCGGCGTCAGATAGCGGTTGAGGTCAATCTCCAGAATGGTGTTGACTTTGGGCGCGTGGCGCACCGCCTCTTCGACCTTTTGCGCAACGTCGGTCTTGGGGAAAGACTTCAGCGTCACCACCACCTTGGCCCCGGTTTCGCGCAGGATCGCGGCGATCTGTTCGGGCTCCAGCAACGGGTTGATCGGGTTGACGATCCCGGCCACCGCGCCGCCCATCATGGTAACCAGTGTCTCGTTACAGTTGGGCAGCACATAGGCCACCACGTCCTTTTCGCCGATACCCAGCGACCGGAACAGGTTGGCGGCCTGATTGACCTTGCCCAACAGTTCGGACCAGGTCAGCGTCTCGGCCTTGTCGGTCGGCCCGGACAACAGCTGAAAGCTCATCGCATTGCTGTTGGGGAATTTCTCTGCGGTACGTGACAGCAACTGGTGAAAGGTGACCGGAACATCGCGGTCCTCCCACGACATTTCCTGCTCCATCCTTGCCTTGTCTTCCAAACCCACAAAGGCCATGCGGTTCCTCCCTTATCTCTCCCGTGTCCGGCACGGGTTTTGTATCCACCGCCAAGATGGAAGCAAAACCGCGCAGGTTCAAGAAAGGCCTTAGCTGTGAAGGCATCAAAGGGGTAGAATGACGCTGCGGACTTAGTTGTAATGCCCCAGCGTCACCTTATTCGGCGGCCATACCGTCGGTGAATTGCAGACGCGCGAGGCGGGCATAGAGGCCGTCCTGCGCCACCAGATCGTCATGGGTGCCCTGCGCCACGATGCGTCCGGCCTCCATCACCACGATCCGGTCGGCCTTTTTTACCGTCGCCAAACGGTGCGCCACGATCAGCGTGGTACGGCCAGCGCGCATCTGATCAACAGCCCCCTGCACCGCCCGTTCGCTTTCCGCATCCAGCGCCGAGGTCGCCTCGTCCAGCAACAGAACCGGCGCGTCGCGCAGGATCGCGCGGGCGATGGCGATGCGCTGTTTCTGGCCACCTGACAGCATCACGCCGCGCTCGCCGACGAAACTGTCATAGCCCTCGGGCAAGGCCGAAATGAAATCATGTGCAGCAGCGGCCCGGGCGGCGGCCTCAACTTCGGCATCCGAGGCGTCCAGACGGCCAAAGCGAATGTTCTCACGGGCCGACGTGGCAAAGATGATCGGATCCTGCGGCACCAACGCCATGTGGCGGCGGAAGTCGGCCCGGTCGATGTCACGCAAATCAACGCCGTCCAACATGACCTGCCCCGAGGCCGGGTCATAGAACCGCTGGATCATCTGGATGACGGTTGTCTTGCCCGCCCCAGAAGGACCGACAAATGCCACCGTCTCACCCGGATTGACCTGCAGCGACAGGTGTTCCAGCGCCACCACATCAGGGCGCGAGGGATAGCGGAAGGTCACGTCGTCAAAACGAATCTCACCGCGCACGGATGACGGCAGCGCGACCGGTTTGGCCGGATCGTTGACTGTGTCCTGCGCGTTCAGCAGCTCGACCAGACGCTCGGTCGCGCCAGCGGCGCGCTGCAGCTCGCTCCAGATTTCCGACAGGGCCGCGACCGATCCCGCCATGATGATCGAATAGATCACGAACTGGATCAGCACACCTTCGGTCATCACTCCGTTGCGGACGTCATTCGCACCCATCCACAGCACGCCGACAATGCCGGTGAAAACCAGGAAAATCACGATGACCGTCAGAACTGCGCGGGTCTGAATGCGACGCAACGACACCACATAGGAGGTCTCGGTCATGTCATCGAACTGCTTGCGGCTGGCCTGTTCATGGGTGAACGCCTGCACCGTTTGCACCGCACTCAGCGCCTCGCCCGCGTTACCGGACGACGCCGCGATCCAGTCCTGATTTTCACGACTGATCACGCGCAGACGCCGTCCCAACAGCAGAATCGGCACCACCACGATCGGGATCAGCAACATTACCATCCCGGTCAGCTTGGCCGAGGTCAGCAGCATCAATACCAAACCGCCCAGGAACAACAGCACGTTGCGCAGGGCGATAGAGACGGACGAGCCCAGAACCGACTGGATCAATGTCGTGTCGGTGGTGATCCGGCTCAGGACCTCTCCGGTCATGATGCGTTCGTAGAACTCGGGGCTCATGCCGATGACGCGATCGAACACCGCCTTGCGGATATCAGCCACCACGCGTTCGCCCAGACGGGTCACCAGCGCATAGCGCAGGCCGGTGCCCACGGCCAAAACCGCGGCAATGCCCAGCGCGGCCAGAAAGTACCAATCCAGCAACTCGCCATCTTCAATGCGGAAATTGTCGACCACGCGGCGCACGGCCAGCGGCAGCGTCAGGGTCATGCTGGCGGTCAGAACCAGCGCCAGCGTCGCACCGATCATCAGCAACCGGTACGGCAGCATGAACGGCCAGAGTGACGCCAGAACGCCAATCTTCTTGGATCCGGCGCGCTCTTCGCTGGCACCGGGTGCAGATTGCTGTGCCGGACTGGCTGAGGCTCTTCTTGCCATGCTTGGTCCTTAACTCATGTTCGCATTCATTCGCCCGCTTCTTGGCGGCAGTGCACCGCCGGGTCAAGCTTCGCAACGCGAATTGATCCCTTCTCAGGGCCATTTGACGCAGAAATTCGGGGCTGACTTGGAGCGGGCGGCGGGAATCGAACCCGCTTCATCAGCTTGGAAGGCTGAGGTAATAGCCAGTATACGACGCCCGCTCAGCGCAGGTCGGTTTAAGCGATGCGCCTGACGCCGTCAAGCGCCGTTCGGCGGTAGATTCCGATTTCTGCCCACGACCACAAGTGACCGCTCCGCTAGCCTTGCGCGGGAAGCCAATTACATGAGTCGAGACTGGACGAAATCCGGATCGTCGACGCATATTGCAACGGCTGCGCGGCTGTTTGGCCGATCAAGGACGCCGGATAGGTTGTTGCGGCTGCAAGCGCCTCGTGCAACGGCACACCGACCTGAGTGACCAGATTGTGGATGGCCGTGGTCAGGTCCAGATCAGCCCCGGCAAGGGTTCCATCCGCAAGCGTCAGGCGCCCGTCGGTGCGCGCGATCCGGCGGCCCTCCAGCTCGAACGCAGTCTGGTCGGTTCCTGCGACGGCCATGGCATCGCTAACCAGAAAGACCTGACCGGGCGCGGTTTTGGCGGCCCATGCGGCGCGCATCACCTCGGGGTGAACATGGATACCATCGGCGATCAGCCCCGCTGACAAACCACCATTGGCCAACGCCGCCCCAACCAGACCCGGCTCGCGGCTGCCCAACTGGCTCATGGCGTTGAACAGATGCGTCACACAGCGCGCACCCGCGGCGGCATAGCGCTGGCACGTCGCAAAATCCGCATTGGTATGGCCCAGTGACACCAGAATACCAGCGTCGAACAAAGCCTTCACTTGTTGCTCGGAAACAGATTCGGGCGCGAGGGTCACCTTTAGGCACGGCAATTCACTCGCCGCCGCGATCAGAGCCGTCAGATCAGCCTCCTCCATCGGACGGACCAACGCCCCGTCATGGGCCCCCTTGCGGGCAACGGACAGGTGCGGCCCCTCTAGATGCAGCCCGGCCACGCCCGGAATACCGGCGCGTACGGCCTGTATTGCGGCCTCAATGGCGGCCTGCGTTTTCTCGGGCGTGTCGGTGATCAGGGTCGGCAGCAAAGATGCCACGCCCAAACGGCGATGCGCATCGGCAATTCGTCGGATCGTTTCAACCGACGGATCATCGTTGAACATCACCCCATCGCCGCCATTGACCTGCAGATCAACATATCCGGGGCACAGGATATCTCCGTTCAGGTCGATGATCTGACCTTGGTTTTTCGACTGCTCTTCAGGCTCAAGCGCGGCCAGCGCGCCATCATGAAAAACCACCGCCTGACCGAAATGCAGGCGCCCACCATCGAACAGAGCCCCGTTGCGAAATGTCACTGAACCTGAGGTCATACCGTCTCTGTCACCTTTCTCAGATGGCGCGGTGCGTCCGGGTCGATTCCGCGGGCGCAGGCCAGGGCTTCGACCATACTGTAGAACGAGGTGATGGTTGCAATAGGGTCGGTCAGCCAGTGATCGGTTCTTGTCACCGGCAGGCTCTGTGCGCGGGTTACCTTATCGGTCGCCGCGAACACCACAGCCCCTTTGACAGCCAGAGCATCGGCGGCTTCGGCTGTTGTCTGTTCCGCCGCGTCCGCTGCGGCGAAGACGATGGTGGAGAAGCCCTCTTCCACGATCGAGACCGGTCCATGCAGAACCTCGGCCGCCGAATAGCTTTCGGCGTGAATCTGACAGGTTTCCTTGATCTTCAGCGCGGCCTCATTGGACATGGCAAAGGACGGACCGCGGCCCAGCGTGAACAGCGACCGGCCGGTGATCGCCTCGGCCACCACCGACCAGTCGCAGTGCGCGGCCTGCGCCAGTTGGCGCGGCAGGGATCGGATCGCGCCGGACAACTCGCTGTCGCCCTTGATCTCTGCCAGCAGCCACAACCCGGTTACAAGCGAAGTGACAAAGGTCTTGGTCGCTGCCACACTCAATTCCGGCCCCGCGTGAAGGGGCAGCACCGCATCCGTTACCCCGGCCAATCGCGAACTTTCGTCATTGGTGATGGCCACAGTCACCCCGCCTCCGGATTTCAGCGACCGTGTCATTCCAACGATATCCGGGCTTTGACCGGACTGCGACACCGACACGCACAACGCCCCCTTGGCCCGCAGATCCACACCATAGATTGAATTGACCGACGGCCCGACCGACGCCGCAGGCAGGTTCAGCAGCAATTCGGCGGCGTATTTCAGATACAGGCAGGCATGATCGGACGACCCCCGCGCCACCGTGATCAGGAAGCGGGGATCGGCGTCTCTGACCAGCGCTGCCGCACCCTTAATGTTGGTAGCGCCCTGGCTCAGCAGCCGGTCAACCGCATCGGGGATTTCCAGAATCTCCTGACGCATTTTCGAGCTGTGTTCAGACATGTTTTTCCGGCCTTTCCAACTATAACCGCAACTCGGCGACAAAGTCATAGGCGTCACCGCGATAAAGCGACCGGGTCAATTCCGCGACCCGACCATTCTTGAGGAATGAAATGCGTTCGATATTCAACCCGGCAGCCCCTTCGGGCACGTCCAGCAACTCGGCCTCACGCGCCGCCAGATTGAGCGCCGAGATTTTCTGCACCGCACGCACCGGCCGCCGGCCCAGACTGTCCAGCACTTCATAGAGTGAGGTCGTCACCTCGATCGGGTTCGGCAGGATATCCAGCGGCAACGCGGCGCGTTCCAGCGCCAGCGGGCGACCATCCGCCTCGCGCAGGCGGTAGATGCGGGAAATCTGTTCTCCGTCTTTCAGGCTCAGCGCTTCGACCTCTTCCGGGGTTGGCGCAAAAACGCCGCGCTCCAGCCATTTCGAGGTCGTCCGCATTCCCCGGCTGGACATGTCCTCGGTGAAGGATGTCAGATGCGTCAGCGATTGTTCAACCCTCGGCACACGTTCGCGAATGAACGAACCCGATCCCTGCCGCTGTTCGATCACGCCCTCCTGAACCAGTTCCTGAATCGCCTTGCGCACGGTGACCCGCGACAGATCGGTGATCTCGACCAGTTCCCGTTCCGAGGGCAGTGACGCGTTCGGGGCCAGCACGCCAGTGTCGATCCCCTCTTGCAGCCTGCGCCGCAATTGGACATAGCGCGGCCCTTTTTCGGGGCTCAGCCAACGGTCGGCGCGCAGAAAGTCAGAGATGCTCATGGCGTATCTCCTTCGCCATGGCCAATGCGCCAGCCAGGGGTTCGCCTTGCGGGGCGCGAATGGCGGATTGCATCGCTTTCGGAAGGTAGGCCGCATAATGCCCCGCGATCCCGCCAGTCAGACAGATCGCCCTGCCCGACTGCCAGCCCAGCCGCTTCGCGGTCTCAGCGATGTAGCCCGCCCCGGCCTGCAGGATTTGCGCGGCAACAGAGTCGCCCGCCTGCGCGGCAGACGTCACCGCAGGTGCAAGCGCGCCAAACTGCGCGGGCGTCGCAGCCCCGGCGAAAGCCACGATGCCCGCCGGACCGTTCAGATCGGCCAGCAGCTTTTGCGTCAAGCCGGTCTGAACCTGTGTGCCGTCATAGGCGCACAGTGCCTCAGACAAGGCCCGGCGCCCGACCCACTGGGCCGAGGCCTCATCCCCCAGAACCGCTCCCCAGCCCCCGGCAAACCGCATCGCACCTTCCACCTGAACCGCAAGGAACGACCCGGTGCCGCAATGTGCGATCAAACCATCCTGCGCGCCCAACGCACCGCGCACGGCGGCGGGGCGGTCATCCTCGATTCGCGCGCAGGTCAAACCCAGCGCATCGCGCAAGCGCCCCGCAATCACGGCATCGGTAACGCCCGCAAGACCGATGAATGCAGGCCAGTCGCGCAGGTCCGCGACCTCCACACAGGCCCGCCGGGACAAGGCTTCAAGCCCAGCCCGAATCTGGGCCAGCGCCGCGTCAAAATTGGTCGAAACATTGGCGGAACCCGTCTCAACGCAATGCATCACGCCATTGACCTCACAGGCCACACGACAACGCGTTCCGCCACCATCCACCGCCAACACGGCGCTATTTCGAGACTCGGTCATAGCAATACCATTATAATACCTTTTGAAATTGGAAAAGCCTAAATTCCGCGGTAATCTTGAATTCCCGCCCTGTTTTTTATTGAAAACACCCAATTTTCCTCACGGCAAAAGAAAAATATGGACAGGTGGTATTAGATAGGTATCGTATAGCGAACACACGAGGGGATTCTCTTGACGCTGCCGCCGACCGAACAATTGCACCCTGACGCCTTACAGCTGACCCAAGGCAACCTGGTCAGTGCCGTACGCGCACTGGCCGAGGGGCAGATCGCGGCGGCCACCGCCGTCCGGGACGCACTGGACAACATCGCCCGCGGCGCCGAGGCCATGGCGGCGACGATCCGCGCCGACGGGGTTCTGCATTTCGTGGCTGCCGGATCGTCAGGCCTGATGGCAGCGGCCGACGCACAAGAGTTGGGCGGTACATTCTCAATCCCCCCTGCCCGCCTGCGCATTCACATGGCCGGAGGCTTGCCGACCGGCGTCCAGATGCCGGGCGGAGCCGAAGACGCGACAGACGGTCTGGAGAAGGCGATGGGAGAAGTGACCGCTCGCGACACGGTGATCGCAGTGTCGGCCAGCGGCTCCACGCCTTACACGGTGGCAGCCGTGAAGGTCGCCCGCGTGCGCAACGCCACGGTGATCGGCATCGCCAACAACGCAGGCAGTCCACTGTTGCAGGATGCAGACATTCCGATCCTTCTGGCCACACCGCCCGAGCTGATCTCGGGCTCGACCCGCATGGGTGCGGGAACGGCTCAGAAGATCGCGCTGAACATGCTTTCGTCGCTGATGGCGGTCGAGTTAGGCCATGTGCACGCCGGGATGATGGTCAATTTGCACGCCGACAATGACAAGCTGCGGGCGCGGGCAACCGGGATCGTCGCCCGGATCGCGGATGTGGATGCCATTACTGCACAGCAGGCGCTGGATGCAGCAAACGGCGAGGTAAAACCCGCCATCCTGATCGCCGCGCAGGGCCTGGCTCTGACGCAGGCCCTCACGCGGTTGCAGGCCTGCAAGGGGATTCTGACCGCCGCACTGGCGCAAAACTGACAACGACAAACAAACGGGAGAAAACAATGACACACAAAAGCCTGAAGCTGGCCTTGCTGGGTACGACCCTGATGGCCACAAGCGCCCTTGCCGAGGACGTGACGCTGACCATCGAAAGCTGGCGTAACGACGACCTGACCCTGTGGCAGGACCAGATCATTCCGGCATTTGAGGCCGCTCATCCCGGCATCAAACTGGTGTTCTCTCCGTTTGCTCCAACAGAATACGACGCGGCTCTGAACGCCAAGCTCGAAGCTGGTTCGGCAGGGGACATCATCACATGCCGGCCCTTTGATCGCTCACTTGGGCTCTATGACGCCGGGCATTTGTCCGACTTGTCCGGCCTAGAGGCCATGTCGAACTTCTCGGACGTCGCCAAATCGGCCTGGCAGACGGATGATGGATCCGCTACGTTCTGCGTTCCGATGGCGTCGGTGATCCACGGGTTCATCTACAACAAAGACGCCTTCGATGAGCTGGGAGTTGCCGTCCCAACGACCGAGGACGAGTTCTTTGCCGCGCTCGATGCGTTCAAGGAAGACGGAACTTACATTCCCATGGCGATGGGCACCACCGATCAGTGGGAAGCGGCCACCATGGGATATAACAATATCGGCCCGAACTACTGGAAAGGCGAAGAAGGTCGTCTTGCGCTGATCGAGGGCTCGCAAAAATTGACCGACCCCCAATGGGTTGAACCCTATGAAACGCTGGGGAGGTGGAAAGACTATTTGGGCGACGGTTTCGAGGCGCAGACCTATCCTGACAGTCAGAACCTGTTCACCCTTGGCCGTGCGGCCATCTACCCTGCGGGCAGTTGGGAGATCTCAGGATTTAACAACTTGGCCGACTTTGAAATGGGCGCTTTCAAGCCTCCGGTCCGCAACGCGGGTGACACCTGTTATATCTCGGACCACACCGATATCGGAATCGGCATGAACGCAGCAACGGCTCACCCAGACGCCGCAGCCACATTCCTCTCATGGGTCGCAAGCCCTGAATTTGCCGAAATTTTCGGCAATGCTCTGCCCGGCTTCTTCCCGCTGTCAAATGCGCCGGTCGAATTGCAGGACCCGCTGGCGAAGGAATTTGTAGGTTGGCGGGACGATTGTGAATCGACCATCCGCTCGACCTACCAAATCCTGTCGCGCGGCGAGCCCAATCTGGAACTTGAGACGTGGAACGCTTCGGCCAATGTGGTTCGGGGCGCCGAGAGCCCTGCCGACGCCGGTCAGCGCCTGCAGGAAGGTCTGTCCAGCTGGTACGCTCCGCACCAGTAACCTGATCCCTACCCGGGCGGCAACACCCGCCCGGGTACACCCGACACTCCGTTGAAAGCAGTCCAATGAACCGCCCCCGCTTCCGCTGGCATATCGTCGTGTTTCTGGCACCGGCCGTACTTGTCTATACGGCGGTGATGATCTTTCCGCTGTTCAATACACTGCGTCTGGCACTGTATTCCGAGGTGGATCAAAGCCGCGTGTTCGTCGGGTTGCAGAACTTTCGAACCCTGTTTTTCGACCCCATCTGGTCCGAGCAGTTCTGGAACGCCCTGGGCAACAACTTCTGGTTCTTCCTGATCCACATGCTGGTGCAGAACCCCATCGGCATTGCCTTGGCCGCGCTACTGAGCCATCCGCGCCTTCGCTTCGCTGCGCTGTATCGCTCGGCGATTTTCATTCCAACGATCCTAAGCTTTGTGATCGTGGGTTTCGCGTGGAAGCTGATCCTGTCGCCGATCTGGGGCATCGCGCCTTCGATGCTGGACGCCATCGGATTGAAATCCCTGTTCGCACCCTGGCTGGGGAAAGAGGAATACGCGCTCACCGCGCTGGCACTGATCTCGGTCTGGCAGTTCGTGGGCATCCCGATGATGCTGATCTATGCCGCCCTGCTGACCATCCCCGAAGAAATCCTTGAGGCCGGAGAGATTGACGGCATCACCGGTGCCTCGGCCTTCTGGAAGATCAAGCTGCCGCTGATCCTGCCCTCAATCGGGATCATCTCGATCCTGACCTTCGTGGGCAATTTCAACGCGTTCGACCTGATCTATGCCGCCCAAGGCGCGCTGGCGGGGCCGGATTTCTCGACCGACATTCTGGGCACGTTCATGTACCGCACCTTCTTTGGTTTCCAGTTGCAACTGGGCGACCCGCATATGGGGTCAGCCATCGCAGGCGCCATGTTCGCGATTATCCTTGTGGGCGTCTGTATTTACCTGTTCGGCATCCAGACCCGGATGCGCCGGTATCAACTGTGAGGGGCCAGCGATGAACAAGGCACGCCGAAACCCGCTGAATACCGCCGCGATGCACGGGGCGCTGATCCTTTACACGCTGATCGCCCTGTTCCCGGTCTTTGTGATCCTGATCAACAGTTTCAAATCCCGCAGGGCGATCTTTCGCGAGCCGCTGGCCCTGCCAAATGCCGACAGTTTCTCCATGATTGGCTACGAGACGGTGATGAAGCAGGGGGATTTCTTCCTCTACTTCCAGAACTCGATGATCGTCACCGTTGCGTCGCTGTTCTTCATCCTGCTGTTCGGAGCCATGGCGGCCTATGCGCTGTCGGAATATCAGTTCAAGGGCAACCTGCTGATGGGGCTGTATCTGGCGCTGGGGATCATGATCCCGATCCGTATTGGCACCGTGGCGATCCTTGAGATGATGGTGGCCACCGGGCTGGTGAACACGCTATGGGCGCTGATACTGGTCTACACGGCGCAAGGGCTGCCGCTGGCGGTGTTCATCTTGTCCGAGTTTATGCGGCAGGTCAGCGATGATCTGAAAAACGCAGGCCGCATCGACGGGCTGTCGGAATACACGATCTTTTTCCGGCTGGTGCTGCCTCTGGTCCGGCCCGCGATGGCGACCGTGGCGGTGTTCAACATGATCCCGATCTGGAATGACCTGTGGTTCCCGCTGATCCTTGCGCCCGCGGAAGAGACCAAGACCCTCACGCTGGGCAGTCAGGTCTTTATCGGGCAGTTCGTCACCGACTGGAACGCGGTTCTGTCGGCACTGTCGATGGCGATCCTGCCGGTGTTGGTGCTGTATATCATCTTCTCACGCCAACTGATCCGCGGCATTACATCCGGAGCTGTCAAATGACCAAAGTTCTGATCGCTGGCCTTGGGAACATGGGCCTCAGCCACGCGCTGGCCCATCACAACCACACCGATGCACAGATCGTGGGGCTGGTGAATCGATCGGGCCGCGTAGACCACCCCGAGCTGAGCCAATATCCTGCCTATTCGGATTTCCACACCGCTTTGGCCGAAACCAAACCCGATCTGGTGGTCGTCGCCACCTATTCCGACAGCCACGCCGATTACGCCTGCGCCGCGATGGAGACAGGCGCGCATGTCTTTGTCGAAAAGCCGCTGGCCACCAACGTGACAGACGCGCGGCGTGTCGTGGAAACCGCCACCCGCCTGAACTGCAAACTGGTCGTGGGCTATATCCTGCGCCACCACCCCTCGTGGATGCGCCTGATTGCCGAGGCGCGTGATCTGGGCGGGCCTTACGTGTTCCGCCTGAACCTGAACCAGCAATCCTCAGGCGCTGAGTGGGAGACACATAAGGCGCTGATGCAGACCACCTCCCCCATCGTGGATTGCGGCGTGCATTATGTGGATGTGATGTGCCAGATCACCGACGCGCAGCCCGTCCGCGTGCATGGCATGGGCCTGCGCCTGTCCGATGAAATTGCCGAGGACATGTATAATTACGGCCAGTTTCAGGTGATCTTCGAGGACGGCTCGGTCGGCTGGTATGAGGCCGGATGGGGCCCGATGATGTCCGAGACCGCGTTTTTCGTGAAAGACATCGTCTCGCCCAACGGCTCGGTCTCGATCACGGACGGCAACAAGGGCGCGTCGGCAGATATTGACGGGCATACCAAGGTGGGCGGCTTGCTGATCCACACGCCGGGCGGCGACCGCACGGTCGTGATGCCCGATGAGCCTGGCCATCAGGAACTCTGTGATGCCGAGCAGGCCTATATGCTGCGCGCCATCGCGGACGATATCGACCTGACGCGTCATATGAATGACGCTGTTCAATCCCTTGCCATTTGTCTGGCCGCCGATGAAAGCATCCGCTCCGGCCAGCCCGTTTCCCTGCAGGAACCCGCATCATGACCGCTCTGACCCTGACCAATGTGAACAAGTCCTTTGGCGATGTGCATGTCCTGAAAGACATCACGCTTGAAGTTGAAGAAGGTGAGTTCGTCGTCTTCGTCGGCCCCTCGGGCTGTGGCAAGTCCACCCTGCTGCGCGTGATTGCGGGGTTGGAGGATGCGTCCTCGGGCGAGATCAATATCGACGGCCAACAGGTCAATCTGGTGCCGCCGTCGAAACGCGGGATTGCGATGGTGTTCCAAAGCTATGCGCTCTACCCCCATCTGAACGTGCGCGGGAACATGACGCTGGCGCTGAAACAGGAAAAGCAACCCAAGGCGGTGATCGAAGACCGCGTCGCCACCGCCAGCCGGATGTTGAACCTTGAGGACTATCTGGACCGCTACCCGTCCGAGCTGTCCGGCGGCCAGCGCCAGCGCGTTGCCATCGGGCGGGCCATCGTGCGCGAACCGAAACTGTTCCTGTTTGACGAGCCCCTTTCGAACCTCGACGCCGCCTTGCGGATGAACACGCGGATCGAAATCGCCAACCTGCACCGCGCGCTGGATGCCTCGATGATCTATGTCACCCATGACCAGACCGAGGCGATGACGCTGGCCGACAAGATCGTGGTGCTGCGCGACGGGCGGGTGGAACAGACCGGCACACCGATGGAGTTGTATAACAACCCCGCCAACCAGTTCGTTGCGGGCTTCCTTGGATCGCCGTCGATGAATTTCCTGCCCGAAAAATTGCTGGGGGATGGTCAGAACACGATCGGCATCCGCCCCGAAGACCTGTTCCTGTCCGATGACGGCCCACTGGCCGCACAGGTCAGTCACGTGGAAAAACTGGGCGGAGATACCAATGTCATCGCAAAAATACACGACCACGTGGTAACGGCACGGCTGTTCGGCCAGCACGCGATTTCCGAGGGGCAGGAGCTGCGCTTTGCCTATGCCACTGAAAAGGCCTATCGGTTCGACCCGGCCGGTCGGCGTTTGCGTTAAAGGTCGCGGGCGTCCGGGTTTTTGCCCGCGTCGCTTTGAATCGCTGCACGGATTCCCCTACTTTCTGACGGTGGGGCCTTTCACCTTGTCCAAAACCGTGAAATTTCGGAAATCGAGCTTATCTTTGTTGTTAGCACCCTGTCACAATGAAGCTCTAAATGCGTTTCATCCACTTTTTCTGACGGCCAGGAGCTATTCATGAAAAACGCTGACCCTACCACTCTGTCTGCCGACGATTGGGACGAGTTGCACTTCCCCCGCCCCGAGGAAAACGATTTTGACCGCATTGTCGAACGCGCCATTTCACGGCGTGGTTTCATGGGCGGTGTGCTGGCTTTTGGTTCGGGCGCTGCGGCCATGGGCGCGGGCCTGATGGGGTCCACTTCGGCGCAGGCACAAACCGCCTCGCGCTTTGTGTTCACTCCGATTGCCGCGCAGACCGATGGCACCGTGCACGTACCGGAAGGGTATGAATGGAAGATGCTGATGCGCTGGGGCGACCCGCTGTTTTCCGACGCGGACGGCTATGACCTGACCGACGGTGGAGCGGTCGAGAAATCGGACCGCGTGTTTGGTGAAAACACCGACGGGATGGAGACCTTTTCGTTCCAGGGTCACGAGCTGATCGCGATCAACCACGAATTCCCGAACCGAAGGATCAACCTGCCCGCCGCGCAGAACGGCGTTCCGGTCAATGCCGGCGACGTTCTGAAGATGCAGAACCTGCAGGGCGTCACCGTGATGGAAATCACCGAAGGTCCGGACGGCTGGTCAGTTGTCAAAGACAGCCCCTTCAACCGCCGCATCCACCACAATACGCCCATCAAGATCGTCGGCCCCGCAGCCGGTCATGACCTCCTGAAGACCGGGGCCGACCCGACCGGCACCGCCTCGCTGGGGACCATGAACAACTGTGGTGCGGGCAAGACGCCGTGGGGCACTTACCTGACCTGCGAGGAAAACTTTAACGGTTATTTCGGCTCGTCCGACGAAAACGCGACCTATGACCAGAAGGTCGCGGATGGCATGGCCCGGTATGGCATCTCGACAGCAAGCTGGAACGGCTACGAGTTCTTCGATCCACGTTTCGACACCTCGAAAAACCCGAACGAGCCGCACCGCGCGGGCTGGATCGTGGAAATCGACCCGACCAAACCCGACAGCACACCAGTCAAGCACACCGGTCTGGGCCGCTTCAAGCACGAAAACGCCGAAGTAACGCTGGCCCCCGATGGTCGCGTGGTCGTCTATATGGGCGATGATGAGCGGGGCGAGTACCTTTACAAGTTCGTCTCGAACGGCACTTACCAGCCAGGCGGCGAAACCGAGAGCCTGTTGAATGACGGCACGCTTTTTGTTGCCAAGTTCAACGAGGACACAACCGGTGAATGGCTGCCGCTGACGCCGGAAACCACCGGCATGGACGAGCCCGAGATCTGCATCTTCACCCGTATGGCGGCGTCCAAGGCGGGCGGCACCACCATGGATCGCCCGGAATGGGTTGCCTCCAGCCCGGTCGCGGTCGAGGCCTATTGCTGCCTGACCAACAACAAGAACCGCGGCGTCAAGCCGAATGCCGGTGGTGACGATACTTCGCTCAACGGACCAAACCCGCGCGAGGCCAACAAATACGGCCAGATCGTGCGCTGGCGTCCGGCCAATGACGACCACGCCGCCGAAGCCTTCGACTGGGATTTGTATGTCATGGCCGGGAACCCGACCGTGCATACGGACGCTTATGCAGGTTCGCCGAATGTGAACGCGGGCAACCTGTTCAACTCGCCCGACGGCATGGTCACCGACTCGACCGGTCTGATCTGGATTCAAACCGACGGCAATGACAACAACGAGGAAGATTTCGCAGGTCACGGCAACAACCAGATGTTGGTTGGTGACCCGGCTACTGGTGAAATAGCACGCTTCATGACCGGCCCGAACGGCTGTGAGGTCACCGGTCTGGCCTGGTCCAGCGACCTGCGCACCATGTTTGTCGGCATTCAGCACCCGGGCAGAAACTGGCCTGATGGCGGAACGCCACGGTCTTCGGTGATCACGATCAAGCGCGCCGACAACGGGCTGATCGGCTAAGTCACAAGCCCCCCGGCCTTGCCGGTGCGGGGGGGCGTTTTGCGTCAGATATCCTGACCCGGCGGCTCCAGTGGCCCTCCCGAAGCCAAAAGATGACGCTCCGACAACCAGGGGTTCAGGTCCAGGGCTTGATTTAAAGCCTCCCGCGCCTCATCCAATCTTTGCAATCCCAACAACGTCAATGCGCGCCCGCTGATCGCGGCCACATGGTTTGGCGACAGCTCTATCGCCCTGTCCAGATCGGGCAAGGCGGCTTCGAAATCCTGCCCAAGATAAAACGCAAAGGCGCGCTGGTTGTACCCCTCGGCATAAGACGGGCAGTAAGCAATCAGCTTGTCAAACTCCTCAATCGCACCCAACAAATCCGAGGCCCTGAGACGCGCCATTCCCCGATCCAGCGTGGCTTGCGCGCTTTGGTCCGGCGCGTCTGTCCAGAACTCCCACAACTGGCCTGATAAAGCACGGGCGGCCTGTTCGGTCTCGGCCAGCTGGATTTGCGCAATCACCCCGCTGACATCGGCGCTGTGATCCGGTGCAACGGGGCAGTCCGCCGCCTGAACGGCCGTGGACGTGAATAGTACGAGGCAAGCAATAGCGATCTGGTTCATGACCCAATGGTGAGGCCACCGGACCGTTCGTCAACCCATCCCTTCGATGGCCCCGGAAACGCCGGTCTCTTTCACCGCCTCCATCGCAACGAAGGTCGAGGTATTCGCCACATGCGGCAGGGACGAGATTTTCTCGGCCAGAACCGCGCGGTATTCCGACATCGAGCCCGTGCGGATTTTCAGAAGATAGTCGAAATTTGACGCGATCATATGGGCTTGCTCGATCTCAGCCACCTTGCGGACTGCCGCGTTGAACTCGGCCAGGGCCTTCTCGCGCGTGTCGGTCAGACGCACTTCGACAAAGGCGACATGATCCAGCCCAAGGCGGATCGGATTCAGCAGGGCGCGGTATCCGGTGATGATCCCTTCGGCCTCAAGCCTTTTCACACGGGATTGCGTCGGGGACTTTGACAGCCCGATGCGCCGCGCCAAGTCAGCGACCGAGATACGCCCGTCCTCGGCCAGAATCGTCAGGATCGACCGGTCAAACCGGTCCAGATCAGGGCGGTTCGTTTGCATCGTGATCCCTCTGAAATTCAGATCATTTACCCTCTGAAATCACAAATTAAGGCGATTGTCCCGAAAAATCGCCGTTATACTCTCCAAAAGCCCGGAGGATACATGACACACAGCCTGCGCACCCATATTGACGGCCAAACCTATGCCGATCAGTCTGAAATTCTGGATACCCTGATCGCACAGGCAAAGCTGAGCGAACCCGACCGCGCAGCGATCTGCGCCGCTGCGGCTCAGTTGGTGCGCGACATCCGATCAAGCACCTCGCCCGGGATGATGGAAGTCTTCCTTGCCGAGTACGGCCTGTCCACCGATGAAGGCGTCGCGCTGATGTGTCTGGCCGAGGCGCTGTTGCGGGTGCCCGACGCCGAAACCATCGACGCACTGATCGAGGACAAGATCGCACCGTCAGATTGGGGCAAACATCTGGGCCAGTCGTCCTCGTCGCTGGTGAACGCCTCGACCTGGGCGCTGATGCTGACGGGCAAGGTTCTGGACGAGGGCAAAACCTCTCCGGTCAGCGCCCTGCGTGGCGCGATCAAACGTCTGGGTGAGCCGGTGATCCGCACCGCCGTGGGCCGCGCGATGAAAGAGATGGGGCGGCAGTTCGTTCTGGGCGAAACCATCCAATCCGCCATGGACCGCGCCAGCGGGATGGAGGCCAAGGGGTACACCTATTCCTACGACATGCTGGGTGAGGCCGCCCGCACCGAAGCCGACGCCGCGCGCTATCACCTGTCCTATTCCCGCGCCATTGCAGCCATTGCGGACGCCTGCCCCCATGACGACATCCGTGCGAATCCCGGAATTTCCGTGAAATTGTCGGCGCTTCATCCGCGCTATGAAATCGCGCAGGAACAGCGGGTGATGGAGGAACTTACGCCCCGCTTGCGCGCCCTGTGCCTGCTGGCCAAGGCCGCCGGAATGGGGCTGAACGTGGACGCCGAAGAAGCCGACCGTCTGTCGCTGTCCCTACAAGTGATCGAAGAGGTGATGGCCGAGCCCGCTCTGGCCGGGTGGGACGGTTTCGGGATCGTGGTGCAGGCTTACGGCCCGCGCGCCGGGATCGTGCTGGATACGCTCTATGAGATGGCCGAACGCCACGATCGGAAGCTGATGGTGCGGCTGGTCAAGGGGGCTTATTGGGATACCGAAATCAAGCGCGCGCAGGTCGAGGGCGTCGATGGCTTTCCCGTGTTCACCCGCAAGGCGGCAACCGATATCTCGTACATCGCCAATGCCCGCAAACTGCTGGGCATGACCGACCGGATTTACCCGCAATTCGCCACCCACAACGCCCATACGGTCAGTGCGATCCTGCATATGGCCGATGATCAGCTGTTCGAATTCCAACGCCTGCACGGCATGGGCGAAACCCTGCACCAGATCGTCAAGGATCAAAACAAGACGCGCTGCCGAATCTACGCACCGGTGGGCGCACACCGGGACCTTCTGGCCTATCTCGTACGGCGCCTGCTGGAAAACGGCGCGAACTCTTCGTTCGTGAACCAGATCGTGGATGAAGCCGTGCCACCGGAAGAGGTGGCCACTGACCCCTTCGCCACCATTCACGAGCCGAAATCCCCTCTGCCAACCGGTCCCGAGTTGTTTCAGCCGGAACGTCCGAATTCGAAAGGATTCGATCTGCAGCACACGCCGACGCTCGACCAGATCGACGCGGCCCGGGACGCATTCCGCGCCCATCACTGGTATGCGCAACCGCTGTTGTCCGAAGAGGCACAGCCGGATGAGGATCAGCCCGTCATCAACCCCGCCCAACCACAAGACCGGCCCGGTTCGGTTGCCCAAGCAAGCGCGCGGGATGTGGAACTGGCCTTGGCCTCGGCCTGCCCGTGGCAGGCAAACGCTGAAGATCGAGCGCGCATCCTGAACGCCGCCGCTGATTTGTACGAGGCGCATTTCGGCGAACTGTTCGCCCTGCTGGCCCGCGAGGCTGGCAAGTCCATACCCGACGCAGTGGCCGAGCTGCGCGAGGCGGTCGATTTCCTGCGCTACTATGCGGCCAACATCCCACAGGCAGAACCAGCCGGAACGTTCACCTGCATCAGCCCGTGGAACTTTCCGCTGGCAATCTTCACCGGCCAGATTTCCGCGGCCCTGGCCACCGGCAACGCCGTTCTGGCCAAGCCCGCGCCGCAGACCCCTCTGATCGCACATCGGGCCGTGCAATTGCTGCACGAGGCCGGCGTACCCCGCGGCGTGCTGCAATTGCTACCGGGCGGGCCAGCCGTTGGGGCCGCGCTGACCTCGGATCCGCGGGTATCGGGGGTGGCTTTCACAGGCTCGACCGCGACAGCGTTGAAAATCCGTGCAGCCATGGCAGACAACCTGCGGCCGGGCACGCCCCTGATCGCGGAAACCGGCGGGCTGAATGCGATGATCGTGGACAGCACCGCTCTGCCCGAACAGGCCGTTCAATCCATTATCGAAAGCGCGTTTCAGTCGGCGGGGCAGCGGTGTTCTGCCCTGCGCTGCCTATACGTGCAGGAAGACATCGCCGACGATCTGCTGACCATGCTGACCGGCGCGATGGAGGCGTTGCAGGTCGGGGACCCATGGATGCTGACCACCGATTGCGGCCCGGTGATTGATCAGGACGCACGGCAAGGCATTGCGGGTCACGTCGCGCAGGCGCGCAGCGAGGGGCGGGTTCTGAAGGAACTGACCACACCGCCCGAGGGCACCTTCATTGCCCCCACCCTGATCGAACTGCCGGGCATTGCGGCGCTGGAACGCGAGGTCTTTGGCCCCGTGTTGCATGTGGCCCGCTTCAAAGCATCCGAGATTGATCAGGTCATCGCAGATATCAACGCAACCGGCTATGGGCTGACCTTTGGCCTGCACACCCGCATCGACGACCGGGTGCAGCACATCACCGAAGCCGTCCATGCGGGCAACATCTACGTCAACCGCAACCAGATCGGAGCCATCGTCGGCTCTCAGCCCTTCGGTGGCGAAGGTCTGTCGGGCACCGGCCCAAAGGCGGGCGGGCCGAACTATATGGCGCGGTTCTGTGCGCCGGATCGTCAAACCAGCGAAGCCGAATGGGACAACACTATGGGCGACCTGCCCACCCCGCAGGGCCAGCCCGCCGCCACCCGCACCCAATCCCTGCCTGGCCCAACCGGAGAATCCAACCGGCTGAGCGAAACTCCTCGTGCGCCCCTGCTGTGCATGGGGCCAGGGGCGGACGCGGCGCAAGCACAGGCCGAGGCTGTCAAAGCTCTGGGTGGCATGGCTATCTGCGCAACCGGAATGGTTGACCTGCACCGGCTGGAAAATGCTGCCGGATTCTCGGGCGTGCTCTGGTGGGGGAACGATGACACCGCACGCGAGATCGAACGCCACCTGGCCCGCCGCGATGGCCCGATTCTGCCGCTGATCCCCGGCCAGCCAGACCGCGCGCGCGTGTTGGGCGAGCGTCACGTCTGCGTCGACACCACCGCTGCAGGCGGCAACGCGGCGTTGTTGGGAGGTGCGGCGTAACCGGACCTTGACGCTGGGCCTGGAAAAGCCCAGCGTCGCCACATGTTTCCGATCCGTGACCATAACCCCTCGGGGCGCACGCCATATGTCGTCTACCTTCTGATGGCAGCCAATATCCTGATTTTCCTCAGCTATGTGGGGATCATGAGTAACGATCAGCTCATGAACCGGTTCTATTTCGACTACGCGGTCATCCCGGCGCGGATCACCGACGGGTTTGCGCTGGAAACGCTTGTAACCTCGATGTTCCTGCATGGCGGCTGGATGCATCTGGCGGGCAACATGCTGTTTCTGTGGATATTCGGAGACAACCTCGAAGACGAGATGGGCCACCTGCCCTTCCTGCTGTTCTATCTGGTCGCTGGCGTGGGCGCGGGCCTGATCCATGTCGTCACCGCCCCGGACTCGGTTGTGCCGACCATCGGTGCATCCGGTGCAATCGCCGGGGTCATGGGGGGCTACCTTCTGTTGTTCCCCAAGGCCCGTGTGGATGTCCTGTTGATCCTGATCGTCTATTTTCGGGTCTTCACGATTCCGGCCTTCATCATGCTGGGCATCTGGCTGGGCTTACAGTTCATGGGCAGCCTCGCCAGCAACCCGGACGAAGGTGGCGTTGCCTATTGGGCACATACGGGCGGGTTCCTTGTCGGCCTGATCCTGTGCATCCCGCTTTGGCTGAAACGCGGCGGGACAGCATATTGGAACCGTACCCACGGCCATCCGCCCCATCCCGAGCACAAATACAAGCTGTCGCAATCCCGCATTCCACGCGTCCCGCGCAAATAGAGGTCAACCCTCAGTCTGATCCGGCATCCGACCGCCACTGAGGCGCGTGATTTCCTGCGCGGCATCTCTGACCAGAGCACCAAGCGCCCGTGCCCTGTCCGCGTGGAAACGGACAGACGGACCCGAGACGGATACCCCCGCACAGGGTTCGGCGCGGTCGTTGTAGATGGCGGCGCCAATGCAGGACATGCCTTCGTACCGTTCCTCGTGGTCATAAGACCAACCTCGGGCGCGGGTCTTGTCCAAATCCGCCATCAGGTCCGGTCCGGGCGTCAGCGTGTGGTCCGTAAAACGTTCCGGATCGACAGAACCGAGGGCTTTTCTGGCCGCATCCGGGTTCATCGCAGCCAGTATCGCCTTGCCCGTGCCGGACGCATACATCGGCGTGCGCGCACCGGGCGGAAAGAAGGCCCGGATCGGGTTCAGCGTTTCGACCTGACCGACAAAAACCACCTCGGCGCCATCCGGCACCGCCAGATTGGCGGTCTCGCCACTCTCCTGCATCAGACGCCGCAGGATCGGCCGCCCGATCTCAATCACACTGTTACGACGCAGAAAAGAGGCTCCGGTCCGGTAGGCCTCGATCCCGATCATCCATTCCTGCCTCTCGTCGTCGAAGGTGGCAAACCCGTGCTTCTGCAAGGTGGCCAGAATTCGGTGCGTGGTCGCCGTCGGCACGCCCACTTCGCGCGCCAGATCGCTGAGCGCTGCGCGTTCCATCCGCGCCACCGTGGTCAGAACGCCCAGCGCCCGATCCAGTGACTGCATGGTCCCGGCCGAGCTTTCTTTGAACAGCGATTTCGGCCTGCCGCGTGGCCTCTTCTGAGTGTCCATTTCTGGCCCTCTTCTTTTGCCCAGCGTGATCTTTTCGAAATCACCACTTTCAGGCTTTAAAAATGAAAAACGGAAAAACGCACTTTTTCAGCGTCTTAGATATTTAATCGCAATAATGAAAACATTTTTCAAGAAAATTGCACATGAAGGCCGTTTCCCCGACACTGATTTCCATCTTGGAGGAATTTAGTGATGTCCACTCAGAACCCCGTTTTCATACCCGGCCCGACAAACATCCCGGATCGCCTGCGACTGGCGATGCAGGTTCAGACACAGGACCACCGCGCGCCGGATTTTGTCGAGACTTTTGCCCCGGTACTCGACGAGTCCAAAAAGGTGTTCGGGACAGCATCGGGTCAGGTGATCACCTTTCCCGCCAGTGGAACCGGCGGGTGGGAAGCGGCAGTGACCAATACGCTCAGCCCCGGTGATGCGGTTCTGGTGGCACGCTATGGCATGTTCAGCCATCGCTGGATCGACCTGTGTCAGCGGCATGGGCTGGACGTGCGTATCATCGAATGCCCGTGGGGCAGCGGCGCCCCAGCGGACAAGTTCGCCGAGGCGTTGGACGCTGACAAAAGCCACGAGATCAAGGCGGTTCTGGTCACTCACAACGAGACGGCCACCGGGGTGCGTTCAGACATTGGGGCGGTGCGCAAGGCTATGGATGCCAGCGCCCACCCGGCGATGCTGTTCGTGGATTGCGTCAGCTCTCTGGCCTCGATGCCGTTCGAGTTCGATGTTTGGGGCGTTGATATCGCCGTGTCGGGCTCGCAAAAGGGCTTCATGCTGGCGACCGGCATGGCGATCCTGTGCGTCAGTCCCAAGGCGCTGGCGGCGATGGAGGCGGCCAAACTGCCGCGCACTTTCTTCGACTTCCGCGACATGATGAATGCCAACGCCTCGGGCGGCTTTCCCTACACCCCGCCGCTACAGCTGATCTACGGGATGCGCGAAAGCCTTAAGATGCTGTTCGAGGAAGGGCTGGACAATGTCTACGCCCGCCATTTCCGGCTGGCCGAAGGCG
Organism: Ruegeria sp. AB10; assembly: GCF_056542745.1. Classification (NCBI taxonomy): domain Bacteria; kingdom Pseudomonadati; phylum Pseudomonadota; class Alphaproteobacteria; order Rhodobacterales; family Roseobacteraceae; genus Ruegeria; species Ruegeria sp. AB10. The sequence continues at coordinate 879,839 of NZ_JBQGAI010000001.1, forward strand.
TGCGCAAAGCCACCGCCGCCTGGGGGTTGGATCTGGTGGCGCAGTCGCCCGATCTCTACTCGGATACGGTCAGCGCGATCTATGTGCCCGAAGGCTTCGACAGCAATGCGCTGACCGATCATGCCTTCAACGCCTATGGCGTCAGCTTTGGCATCGGGCTGGGCGAGATGAACGGCAAGGCCTTCCGCATCGGCCATCTGGGCAGCCTGACGGATGTCATGGTGCTGTCCGGCCTCGCCACGATCGAAATGGCAATGGCCGACTTGGATTACCCGATCGAGCTGGGCAGCGGTGTCGCCGCGGCGCAGGAGTACTTTCGCGCAGGCCACGCCAACCCGATGCAATCCGCGGCGTAAGGAGGCCAATATGCTTGACGACATGATCACAGCCGATTGCCTGACCCTTGCCGACATGCGCGAGGCGCATGAGCGAATCAAACCGCATATCAACCGTACCCCGGTGCTGCGGTCGGATTATCTGGATGATCTGGCCGGCGCGCAGCTTTTCTTCAAATGCGAGAACTTTCAGGAGGCCGGAGCTTTCAAGGTCCGCGGCGCGTGCAACGCTGTGTTCGGCCTGAATGACGAGGCCGCCGAGCGCGGGGTCTGCACTCATTCCAGTGGCAATCATGCGCTCAGCCTGTCGTATGCGGCCGGTCGCCGGGGCATTCCCTGCAATGTGGTGATGCCGCGCACGGCCCCGCAGGCCAAGAAAGACGCGGTGCGCCGCTATGGCGGGATCATCACAGAATGCGAGCCCTCGACCACCTCGCGCGAGGCGGTGTTTGCCGAGGTGCAGGAAAGCACGGGCGGCGAGTTCGTGCATCCCTATAACGACCCGCGCGTGATCGCGGGGCAAGCGACTTGCTCGGCGGAACTGTTGGAACAGACCAGCGGGTTGGACGCGGTGGTCGCCCCCATCGGCGGCGGTGGCATGATCTCGGGCACCTGCCTGACCCTGTCGAACCTGGCGCCCGAGGTGCAGATCCATGCCGCCGAACCGGAACAGGCCGACGATGCCTATCGCAGCTTCAAGGCCGGTCATATCATCGCCGATGACGCCCCGGTCACCATCGCCGACGGGCTGAAAGTGCCGCTGAAAGAGAACACCTGGCACTTTGTCTCAAACTTCGTGAGCGACATCCACACCGCCAGCGAAGACGAGATCATCGCCGCGATGAAAACCATCTGGAAGCACCTACGCATCGTGATGGAACCCAGCAGCGCGGTGCCGCTGGCGACGATCCTGAAACACCCCGAGGTGTTCAGTGGAAAGCGCGTCGGCGTGATCATCACCGGCGGCAATGTGGATCTGGACAAACTGCCCTGGACTTTGGGTTGAGGAGGAAAACATGAACAAGCCCGCAAACATCAACCAGCTTGAGGTCGGCTTCGACATCCCCGCCGCCATCGGCATGGACGCGTCCGAGATACAGACACCGGCTCTGGTGCTGGATCTGGATGCGCTGGAGCGCAACATCAAGAAGATGGGCGATTACGCCAAGGCCCACGGCATGCGCCACCGGGTGCATGGCAAGATGCACAAATCCGTCGATGTGGCCAAGCTGCAGGTCGAACAGGGTGGAGCATGCGGCATCTGCTGCCAGAAAGTCTCTGAGGCCGAGGTCTTTGCGCGTGGCGGCATCAAGGATGTGCTTGTATCCAATCAGGTGCGCGATCCCGCCAAGATAGACCGGCTGGCGCGCATGCCCAAGCTGGGCGCACGGACGATCTGCTGTGTCGATGACATCGACAATGTGGCCGATCTGTCCGAGGCCGCACAACGCCACGGCACCCAGATCGAATGTCTGGTCGAAATCGATTGTGGTGCGGGCCGCTGCGGCGTGACCACCACCCCCGAAGTGATCGCCATCGCCAAGGCCATCGACGCCGCCCCGGGGCTGAAGTTTGCAGGCATCCAGGCCTATCAGGGCGCGATGCAGCACATGGACCTGTACGAGGATCGAAAGGCCAAGATCGACATCGCCGTGGCGCAGGTGAAAGACGCCGTGGACGGCTTGAAGGCTGAAGGGCTGGTCTGTGATATTGTCGGCGGTGGCGGCACCGGGTCTTATTACTTCGAAAGCACCTCGGGCGTGTATAACGAACTGCAATGCGGCTCTTACGCTTTCATGGATGCCGATTATGGCCGCATCCTTGATGAAAACGGCAACCGAATAGACCGGGGTGAGTGGGAGAACGCCTTTTTCATCCTCACCAGCGTCATGAGCCATGCCAAGGCGGACAAGGCCATTGTAGATGCGGGTCTTAAGGCGCAGTCGGTGGATAGTGGGTTGCCAGTGATCTTCGGGCGGTCGGATGTGGAATATATCAAATGTTCGGATGAGCATGGCGTCGTGGCCGACCCGGATGGCGCTCTCAAGGTCAATGACAAGCTGCATCTGGTGCCCGGCCACTGTGACCCGACCGCCAATGTGCATGACTGGTATGTAGGCGTGCGCAACGGCAAGGTTGAAACTCTCTGGCCCGTCTCCGCGCGCGGCAAGGCGTTCTGAGCGGGGGAAAGGATCATGAAAGATATGACGGACAAACCTTTGCTGATCGTCGGAGAGGAGCTGTGCCAGAAACTGGTCGGCCGTGCCGAAGCATTCGACGCGGTACAGGACGTCTTTGCCGCCATGGCGCGCGGCGACGCCTATAACTTCCCGGTCATCCGCGAAGCCATTGGCTATGCTGATGCGCTTTACGGCTTCAAGTCCGGCTTTGACCGCGCGGGTCAGGTGCTGGGCGTCAAGTCCGGCGGTTACTGGCCGGGGAACACAGAGAAAGGGCTGACCAATCACCAATCCACCGTTTTTCTGTTCGACCCCGATACCGGGCGGCTGTCGGCGCTGGTCGGCGGCAACTACCTGACCGCCGTGCGCACGGCTGCGTCCTCGGCGGTGTCGATCGCCCATCTGGCGCGCAAGGACGCCAAGGTGCTGGGCATGGTTGGCGCGGGTCATCAATCCACTTTCCAGCTGCGCGCCGCTGCCGAGCAGCGCGATTTCGAGAAGGTGGTAGCCTGGAACCCCCACCCCGAGATGCTGCCCCGTCTGGGCGCGGTCGCGGCCGAGCTGGGCCTGGACTTCGAGGCCGTCACACAGGAGGAACTGGGCGCACAGGCCGATGTCATCATCACCATCACCTCAGCCTTCGAACCGCTGCTGATGAAGGATTGGATCAGACCCGGCACCCATCTGGCCTGCATGGGTACCGACACCAAGGGCAAGCAAGAGGTCGAGGCGGCACTGGTGGCCCACGCGACTGTCTTCACCGACGAGGTCGCCCAGTCCATCTCTCTCGGCGAGGCGCAGCACGCGGTTGCTAACGGGAGGTTGACCGAAGATCAGATCACCCCCATCGGCGCCGTCATCAACCGCGACCATCCGGGGCGGAGATCAGACGAAGAAATCACCCTCTTCGACGGAACGGGCGTTGGCCTGCAAGACCTCGCCGTTGCATCTGTCGCCGCGAAACTCGCGGACGAAGCCGGCCTGGCTGAACGCGCCGCCCTCTGAAACGAAAAAGCGCGCCTCGAACGGGGCGCGCTTGCTTAATCGGTATATCAGGTGATTAGCCCCGGATCACCTTGGCAAACTGGTCAAAGATCGGTTCGTTCGAACAGATCACCTCACCATCCTCCAGCACGCTGCCTTCGGGATTCAGGGCCTGCACAAAGCCACCCGCCTCTTTCACGATGATAATCCCGGCAGCCACATCCCAGGCGTTCAAACGACGTTCCCAGAACCCTTCGTAGCGGCCAGCAGCCACATAAGCCATGTCCAGCGCTGCTGCGCCCCAGCGGCGCACGCCAGCGCAGGCAGGCATCAGACGGGCCAAATCCTGCAGCGTTGCAGGCAGATCAGAACGACCACCAAAGGGCAGCCCGGTCGAAAAGATCGACTCGATCATGCGGTGACGGCCCGAGACACGGATGCGGGTATCGTTCATCCACGCGCCTTCGCCCTTTTCGGCAAAGAACATCTCGTCCTTGGCGGCGTCATAGATAACACCGGCGACGATCTTGCCCTTGTGCTCCAGCGCGATCGAGATTGCCCAGTGCGGCAGGCCGTGCAGGAAGTTGGTGGTACCGTCCAGCGGGTCCACGATCCAGCGGCGGGTCGGGTCCTCGCCGGCGATGGTGCCGCCCTCTTCGGCCAACCAGCCATAGGTCGGACGCGCGCCCAGCAGCTCCTCTTTCAGGATCTCCTCGGCTGCAATATCGGCCTTGGAGACAAAGTCGCCCGCGCCTTTCATCGACACCTGAAGGTTCTCGACTTCACGAAAATCCTTGACCAATGAACGCCCCGCTTTGCGCGCGGCCTTGATCATGATGTTGAGGTTTGCACTGCCAACCATTGTCCAAAGGCTCCTGTCCGGTCAAACCGCGCGTATACTGGGGCAACGCGTCCTTGCCAAGAGGAATGATGCGCATAACAGACCCGCGTTTCGCGCTTATTGTGACTGCAGCTTGCGCGCCTCGGTTCCGGCCAGTTCGATCAGTTCCTGCACATAGGGTTTTTCCAGGTCTTCGGTGCGGACAGCAGCGTAAAGCCTGCGGGTGATCCCATCCTTGGTCAGCGGGCGGGTGACGTAGTCCGAGTTATACTTCACCTCACGCACGACCCAATCGGGCAACACAGACACACCGCGGTTCGACGCCACCAGCAGAAGGATCACAGCGGTCAGTTCGACCTGCCGGATCGCAGCGGGTTCGACACGTGCAGGGATCAGCAACTGGCTGAAGATATCCAGACGGGTGCGTTCGACCGGATAGGTGATCAGCGTCTGGCCCCGGAAATCCTCGGCCTCGATGAACTCTTTCTGCGCCAAAGGGTGTGCAGAGGCCGCGACGAAAACCGCGTCATAGTCGAACAGCTCGATGAACTCGACGCCCGGCAGATCCTCAGGGTCGGATGAGACGACCAGATCGACCTCTTCCTTCTGCAACGCGGGCAAGGCGTCGAACGCCAGACCCGGACGAATATCGACATCCACATCCCCCCAGGATTTGCGGAACGATTCCAACACCGGGAACAACCATTCGAAACAGGCATGGCATTCGATGGCGATATGCATCCGGCCCGTGCGCCCGTCACGCAGGGACGAAAACTCCTGTTGCGTCGCCTCGACCTGCGGCAGGATCTGTTCCGCCAACCGCAACAGGCGCAGCCCTGCTGCCGACAGCTTCATCGGCTTGGACCGGCGCAGGAACAGTTCGACCCCGGCCTGATCCTCCAAACCCTTGATCTGATGGCTTAAGGCCGACTGTGTGATGTTCAGCTGATCCGCCGCACGGGCCAGCCCGCCGCATTCATGGATGGCCTTGATCGTACGCAGGTGCCGGAATTCGATGTGCATTGAAATGAGACTCATGTTGTTCTTGAGTAATATGAGTTTGTCTCACAATGCGGGAACTGGCACAAGGGGCTCAGATTGGACCTGTGAGGCAGATATGACGACACCTGAGATTTCATTCGAGTTCTTCCCGCCGCAAACGCTCGAGGCGTCGTTCCGCCTTTGGGATACGGTTCAGACCCTGGCGCCGCTTGAGCCACGCTTTGTATCAGTCACCTATGGCGCTGGCGGCACCACGCGCGAGTTGACGCGCGATGCGGTGACGACGCTGCACAAATCGTCCGGCCTGCCGGTCGCCGCGCATCTGACCTGCGTTGACGCCTCGCGTCAGGAAACGCTGGAAATCGCCGACACTTTCGCACGTGCCGGGGTTGAAAACATCGTCGCCTTGCGTGGCGACCCGCCCAAAGGTCACGACCGCTTCACGCCCCACCCCGACGGGTTTGCCAATTCAGTCGAACTGATCGAAGCCTTGTCCGAAACCGAAATGTTCAGCATCCGCGTCGGCGCTTATCCCGACAAGCACCCAGAAGCACAGGATTTCTCGGCGGATGTGGACTGGCTCAAGGCCAAGCTGGACGCCGGCGCGGACGAAGCGCTGACCCAGTTCTTCTTTGAGGCCGAAACGTTTTTCCGCTTCCGCGATGCTTGTGAAAAGGCCGGTATCGACAAGCCCATCGTGCCCGGCATCCTGCCGATCGAGAACTGGAAAGGCGCCCGCAAATTCGCCCGCCGCTGCGGGACACATATCCCTGACTGGATCGAACACGCCTTTGAAAAGGCGATTCGCGATGATCGGGAGGATCTGCTGGCCACCGCTCTGTGCACCGAGCTGTGTTCCGACCTGATTGAGGGCGGCGTGGACAAGCTGCATTTCTACACGCTGAACCGGCCCGAACTGACCCGCGATGTGTGCTTTGCACTGGGCATCACACCGCGGGCCGAGTTGCAGAACGTCGCCTGAACCTTCCCGTTGGTCACTTTCGCCCGGAGCCTGCAAAGGCTCCGGGCTTTTTCGTTTGTTTGACGCGTGTTTTGGTGGCCACAGCATATGTGTGGACAATAATCTTCCCTTGGGTCAACTGTCCCCTGATCTGCAATAAATTTCCGCTAAAATTTGACAAAACCCCGCGCCTCTTCAAACTGAGGTTGTTGTGTTTGTTTAATGAGTTGATTTGGGAATGGAGCCTGTCGAAAAGATAAATGCACGCGCTGACGCGCTGGCGGCTCTGGGATTAGACCAGACAGCAAGGTCCGACGATATTCGGGATGCCTGGCGCCACATTGCATTTCATGCTCATCCCGATCACAGAAACGGCGACTGCACCCATTTTGCCCGCGCCAAAGAGGCATACGACTTTTTGCGCCGCGAGGGTCTGACCACCAAAGGGAAAACTGCTGGCACGCCCCGGCGACCGAAGCTGCGCAGACGTGTGATCGAGCTGGAAACCAACGATATCGACGCCTGCCGCATGTTGCTGAACACCGCACTGGCGCACAGTCCGGACGGTGACGGACCAAACCCAGATTCTCAGGGCAATTCCGATGCGGACCATGTCCCCGATGCGGTTGGGTTTTATGGCCGCCACCTGACCTATTTCGTTCCGACCCCGGTTCAGGAAGGATCAAACCGGGTGGCGCTGCCGACCTCGTTCCTGGCTTCGGCCCGACGAATGGAAACTGAAGTGCTGAGCTTTCAATCCAAGGATACCGGTGCAGGCGAGGTTGTGATCCCGGAAACGATCACGGCTCGCAAATTCCCCGGTGCCAAAAGCGTGCGCATCAAGTTCGACGCAGATCAGCAGATGCGCGACGATTTCTGGCTGGCGGGCTGACAGTGAAAAAACCCGGCCTGGTAAGAGCCGGGTTTGTTCTTGCCGCGTAGCGGTTTAGTTCGCGACCGGGCCTTCCGAGGTAAATTTGGGGATCACGCTGGTCGATGCGGCATCGGCCTCGATTCCCGGCCAGTTACCTTCGGCCAGATTTATGTTGCCGGGGATATCCTCTTCGAAGAAACCAACAACAACATCGGTGATGTTCAGATACAGCTTGTCGTCAACGATGCGCCACAGGTTCGGGTTCGCCGGAACCTTGCCGCCCCGCGACACACCGTAGGCGCAGTGCCCGTCATAGGCGGGTGCGTAGTAAGCCGGGTTTTCAAGGAACTTGTCGCGGTTTTCTTCGGTCGAGAACGCCCAGGTCGCGCCGTTATAGTCTGCCGTGATATCCGCATGACCCCGCACCGCCTCGGGCTGGGACTGGCCGACCGGTGCCTGATCCAGATTGCGATAGGCAACCACGTCATAACCCGACACGGCAAACCCGGTGCCGTCCACATACTGATCCCCGGCAAAAGCGGGAACGGCAAGGGTCAGAGCAGTCACAAGAGTCAGGGCAAAGCGTTTCATATGGTCAATCCTTTTGTCCTTTGGGTTTGGCGTTGCTGAAAGAATAGGTATTTTCGCCCCGATGGGCAGTCCCGCTCGCGCCGCTGTGAGGTCGGATGAAGAAACGTGAGAGGTTCGACCCCGTTTGTTACAAAACCTCTTTGACATCCGGGGTTGGACTCGGGGCTTTGCAACATTAGCTGTTGTGGCGGACGGACAATTCACCCGAACTTTGCTGAGAAAGACAACAGATGACCGAGCAATCCCCATACACGCCCCCCAAAGTCTGGACCTGGGACAGCGAAAGCGGCGGCCAGTTTGCCAACATCAACCGCCCCATCGCAGGCGCCACCCATGACAAGGACCTGCCGGTCGGCCGCCATCCCCTGCAACTGTATTCGCTGGCGACCCCCAATGGCGTCAAAGTCACCGTGATGCTCGAGGAACTGCTGGCGCTGGGTCACGAGGGCGCCGAATACAATGCCTGGCTGATCAATATCGGCGACGGTGACCAGTTCGGCTCGGGCTTTGTCGAGGCGAACCCGAACTCGAAAATCCCCGCGCTTTGGGATCGCTCGGGCGGCGCGCCTGTGCGCGTGTTCGAAAGCGCCTCGATCCTGTTCCATCTGGCCGAGAAGTTCGACGCCTTCCTACCGCAATCCGGCCCCGAGCGGACCGAGGTGATGAACTGGGTCTTTTGGCAGATGGGCAGCGCGCCGTATCTGGGAGGCGGGTTCGGCCATTTCTATGCTTACGCGCCCGAGAAATGGGAATACCCGATCAACCGTTTCGCCATGGAGGCCAAGCGCCAGCTGGACGTACTGGACCGCCAACTGGCCGAGAACACCTATGTCGCGGGTGAGGACTATACTATCGCCGACATGGCAATCTGGCCCTGGTACGGTCAGTTGGTTCTGGGGCGTCTCTACAGCGCGGCCGAGTTCCTGGATGTCGAATCCTATGAAAACGTGATGCGTTGGGCCAAGGCCGTCGATGCGCGCCCTGCCGTTCAGCGCGGTCGCATGGTCAACCGCGCATTTGGTGAGCCGCACACCCAACTGCACGAGCGCCACGACGCCAGCGACTTTGAAACCCGCACGCAGGACAAGTTGGAAGCTGCAGCGGAATAGCAACGCATGGCCCCGCGACTTGACGGTTTGCGGGGTCTGCTTATTTCAGCACCGGCGGCTTATCCGGGTCACTGCCCGGTGTGATGTGTTGAACAACCTTTTGTTCGGGCTGCGGCAGATCGAACTTCAGACCAACCCGCGCCAAGGCGGCTGCAGCAGCATCATGTGGGTTGAAAAAACCGACATCCATCGCCCCAGCCTCAATACCGGAAAAGGTCAGCGCCTCAGAAGCCGCTTTGGCCAGTGCAGGCTCAGCCCCCTCAACCGCGCCGACAAAGCCCAGCAGATGCCCCGCGCCCCCATCCTCTGATTTGGTTCCGACCAGAAACGCGGCCTCGGCTAGGCCTACGGCTGTGGCCAGCTTTGCATCCAACGCCTTCAGCAAGTCATCCGGCAGGCCGGTCGGAGGCAGGAACTCGGCCAAGCGTTGCTGCACCTCTTCCGGTGCGTGCTCCAAAGTGGCGGCCAACCAGCCCAGCGCCTCGGCCGGGATCAGCATCGAGGACGACGCGACCTCAAGGTTCAGCCCCAGACCGATCCCCTGCCCCGCCAGCATCCCGGACAGCACCCGCCCCGAAAGCGCGACATAGGGTACCGGGCGTTCGGCAAAGCGGGCCAGCCGATCCTCACGGTCAAAAGCCAGAACGAACCGGCCATCGGCAACATCGAACAGTTCCGGCGTGATGTTTTCATCCTGTGCCTCTTCGGCCAGCAGCAGGAACAACTCGCTGTCAGCGAGCCGTTCAAAGAACCGTAGCCGCGCCGCATCGTCCTGCGGGCTGGCCTCCATCGCGGCATGGGCGGCATCAAGAGCAGTTGCGTCAGTCATTCAGAACCTCTTGCACCCGCGCGCGCAGAACCGGCAGCAGCTCGGCCTCGAACCACGGGTTTTTCTTCAACCATGCCGTATTGCGCCAGGACGGATGAGGCAAGGGAAAGACCTGCGGCGCATGGTCTTGCCAACCCCGCACCGTATCCGTGACCGCACCGCGCGCGCCAAGGTGGTACTTATGCGCATGGCCGCCGACCAGAACGGTCAGCGGCACCTGCCCCAGTTCGTCCATCACCCTGTTGTGCCATGTCTGCCCGCAGACCGGCGGCGGCGGCAGGTCGGCCTTGCGTTCGTTATACCCCGGAAAACAGAACGCCATCGGCACAATCGACACACGCGCGCGGTCGTAGAACACGGTTTCATCGATCCCCAGCCAGTCGCGCAAACGGTCACCGGACGGGTCAGTGAAGGGACGGCCCGAGGCATGAACCCGCGCACCCGGCGCCTGCCCTGCAATCAGCAGAGGTGTGCCCTGCCGGAACCAGACCACCGGGCGCGGCTGATGCGCCGTATGCGTGGCCCGAAATCTGTCCGCGCAAATGCGGCAGGTTTCAATCTCATTCTGCAGCGAATTCATCAGATCGCAAGGTTTCCTGCATCAAACTGGTTGACGGTCGAAGTGAAAGATAGTCAACGCGTTGCCGCAGTCCAACCGATGCATTAGTCACAATGCCGAATGGTCGCTTTCACGCGCATTGATCATTTGTTTCATAATTCGACATAATGTAGCCAACATGGACCGGTAAGTTTTCCGTTCCTTCACCGGCCCGGTCGGTGCAACAAACGCAAGAGCAGCAGGCCTTGAATGCTTGAGTTCGAGAATGTCAGCAAGTCCTTCTGGACCGGGACCCGCCGCAAGGTGATCCTGGACCGGGTCTCGTTCCGGATCGAACTTGGCCGGTCGATCGGCATTCTGGCCCCCAATGGCACCGGCAAGACGACTCTGATCAACATGATGGCCGGGCTGGAAAAACCCGACGAAGGTGCGATCCGCAAATCCTGCCGGGTCTCGTTCCCGATGGGCTTTGCAGGCGGCGTGGCAAAGAAGCTTTCCGCACTGGAAAACGCCCGCTACATTGCGAAAATCTATGGCATGGACCCCGATTATATCGAGGCGTATTGCAAATGGCTGTGTGGTTTGGGTGAGTATTTCGACCAACCGCTTGGAACTTATTCATCCGGTATGCGGGCACGCTTTACCTTTGCTTTGATGTTGGCGCTGGATTTCGACATGTACCTGATTGACGAAGGGATGCCGGCGACAACGGATGTCGAGTTCAACAGGAAGGCGGGCGACATCCTGAAAGAGCGGTTGCGCACCACGACCCTGGTCATCGTATCGCACAGCCCCGCCGTTCTTGAGAAATTTGCGCAGCAGGCCGCCGTTCTTCTGGACGGTCAGCTTTACATGTTCGACACCTTGGAAGAGGCACGACAGCTATATGACTACCAAACCCAAGGCTAAGAAGTATCGCTGGCGACGTAATCGTCAGGGCGCGGACTCGGCAGACGCACGGGCCGATGCCATTTCGCGCATCAGAAAGGCAACGCAACCGTCCGAGGCCGCAAATGACGCGCAGCCCGCGACCGATATCGATGCGATCAAACGTGAAGGGCTGACCGGGCGGCAACTGCGCATGGCGCGGCGCCTGGCGCAGAAGAACGGTCTGGCTGCGACATCGGATTACGATGCTGTGCGGTTGTTGCGTCAAAAAGGCATTGATCCCTTTGAGCGAGCCAATCTGCTGGATCTGGCGGCCGAAAAGAAAGACGCGGAAGACAAGGCCAAGGACAAAATCACCATCCAACTGCCGCAGACGGTCAAGGAAACGCCCCAAACCCTGCCCGGCCCCGAGTTGAGCCCTGCGGAGCGGCGCAATCTGGAAATCGGTGAAATCCAAAAGAACATCGCGCGCCGTCGCAGGCGCAAACTGTTCGCGCTGTTCGCGCGGCTGGCTGTGTTTGTTCTGCTTCCGACCGTGATCGTCGGCATTTATTTCTATCGGATTGCGACACCGATGTACGCAAGCGACTCGGCCTTTTCGATCCTGCAGGCAGATGGGGGTGGCGCGTCCTTTGGCGGGTTCCTGGCAGGCACTCAATACGCCACTGCGCAGGATTCGGTCGCCACGCAGGAATTTCTGGAATCGAAAGACGCACTGGTCCGGCTTGAGAACGACACCAATTTCTCGGAAATCTTCAAGCAGGAGTGGATAGACCCGATCCAGCGCCTGCCTCAGGACGCGACCCTTGAGGATACCCATAAGCTGTTCAAGCGGATGATCACCATCGGGTATGACCCAAGTGATGGGATCATTCGTATGGAAGTTGCGGCCCCAAGCCCGGAAATATCGGTCGAGCTGTCGACCCTTCTGCTTTCCTATGCCGAGGAAACAATCAACGGTCTGACGGAACTGAAGCGCGAAGACCAGATGCGCGATGCCCGGGCCGGGTTTGAACTGGCGCAGGAAGAACGCAGAAAAGCGCAGGAAGAATTGATCGAACTGCAATTGCAGGGCGCGGTACTGGATCCCGAGAACGTCCTTGCCGGTCTGCGGGCGCGGATCAACGCAATCGAAATCGAGCTGCAGGAAAAGGAACTGCAACTGGCGGCGCTGTTGGACAACCTGCGCCCGAACCAGGCCAAGGTGGACGGTGTGCGCGCTGACATCCAAAGGCTCGAAGTGGTACTGGCAGAGCTGAACGAAGAAATGCTGGATGTCTCGGCGGGCGAAAACTCGCTGGCAAGGTTGAGCGTGCGGATTCAGATGGCGCAGGCCGACCTAGTGGCGCGGGATTTGATGCTGCAAACCGCGATGGAGCAGATGGAAACCACGCGGACCGAGGCCAACCGCAAAGTGCGTTATCTGACGGTATCGGTGAACCCGGTCGCCAGCGAAGATCCGACCTATCCGCGCAAGTTCGAAAATACGATTTTGGCTTTCCTGTTGTTTGCTGGTATCTACCTGATGATCTCGCTTACCGCGTCGGTCCTTCGTGAACAGGTATCCTCGTAAGACACATGAAACATGTAAAAATCTCCGATCTCACGGTCGGCAATGATCTGCCTCTGACGGTCATTGCAGGCCCCTGCCAGCTTGAAACCGCAGATCATGCCCAGATGATCGCCGGAAAAATGAAAGAGGCCTGCGATGCCGCCGGTGCGCAGTATGTCTTCAAGGCCTCGTATGACAAGGCGAACCGGACGTCCCTGTCTGGCAAAAGGGGCATGGGGATAGACGCCGGGCTGAAGGTTCTGGACGACATCCGCAAGACGATGGGCATTCCGGTTCTGACCGACGTGCACACCGAAGCGCAATGCGCCGTCGCCGCCGATGCGGTGGATGTGTTGCAAATCCCGGCTTTCCTGTGCCGCCAGACCGACATGCTGCTGGCTGCGGGTAACACCGGTACAGCCGTCAACGTCAAGAAGGGCCAGTTTCTTGCCCCTTGGGAAATGGGCAATATCGTTGACAAAATCGAAAGCACCGGAAACCAGAACATCCTGCTGACCGAACGTGGAACATCCTTCGGTTACAATACGCTTGTGGCCGATATGCGCGGTCTGCCTCAAATGGCAAAAACGGGCTACCCTGTCGTGATGGACGCGACCCATTCGGTGCAGCAACCCGGGGGCAAAGGGGGCTCATCTGGTGGCCAGCGTGAGTTTGCTCCGGTCATGGCCCGTGCCGCAGTATCACTGGGTGTCGGCGCTGTATTCATCGAAACGCATCAGGACCCGGACTCGGCGCCATCTGACGGGCCAAACATGATCCCTCTCGATCAAATGTCTCAATTGATTGACACATTGATGCGCTTTGATGCATTGGCCAAAGCCAATCCCATCCAGATTTAGTCAAGAGCGATAGTATGACCAAACCCATCCCCGAGGTGACCCCGAACACCTGGAGCTTTCTGCGCGACGCGATGATCAAACCCACCGGGTTTCGCGAATACGACGCCCGCTGGAAATACCCCGAAGAGATCAACCTGCCCGGTATGACGGCCTTGGGTCTGGGTCTGGGCACCCAGATGCGCAAACGCGGGATCGAGCCTGTGATCGCGGTCGGCAACGACTATCGCGACTATTCGCTGGCGATCAAAAATGCGCTCATCCTGGGGCTGATGCAGGCAGGTATTCAGGTCAAGGATATCGGCCCGGCGCTCAGCCCGATGGCCTATTTCGCCCAGTTCCATCTGGACGTGCCTGCAGTGGCGATGGTCACGGCCAGCCACAACCCGAACGGCTGGACCGGCGTGAAGATGGGCTTTGACCGCCCGCTGACCCACGGCCCGGACGAGATGTCGGAGTTGCGCGATATCGTTCTGAACGGCGAAGGTGTTCCGCACGACGGCGGCTCGTACGAGTTCGTCGATGGTGTAAAAGAGGCCTATATCGACGATCTGGTCGGCGACTTCAAAATGTCCCGTCCGCTCAAGGTCGTCTGCGCAACCGGCAATGGCACGGCCTCGGCCTTTGCGCCCGAGATTTTCGAACGCATGGGCGTGGAAGTTGTGCCCAGCCACAACCGGCTGGACTACACCTTCCCCAACTACAACCCAAACCCCGAAGCCATGGAAATGTTGCACGACATGGCCGACACCGTGAAATCCAGCGGTGCGGATATGGCGTTGGGGTTTGATGGTGACGGCGACCGTTGCGGTGTTGTTGATGACGAAGGTGAGGAGATTTTCGCAGACAAGGTCGGTGTGATCATGGCCCGCGATCTGGCCAAGCTGTACCCAAACGCGACCTTTGTGGCCGATGTAAAATCGACCGGCCTGTTCGCCAGCGACCCCGAGTTGAAGGCCCACGGCGTCAAGGCGGATTACTGGAAAACCGGCCACAGCCACATGAAGCGCCGGGTCAAAGAGATCAACGCGCTGGCCGGGTTCGAAAAATCGGGCCACTACTTTCTGGCTGAACCGATTGGGCGCGGCTATGACTGCGGCATGCGGGTGGCGGTTGAAATCTGCAAACTGATGGACCGCAATCCGGACAAGAGCATGTCGGACCTGCGCAAGGCTCTGCCGAAAACATGGTCGACCCCGACCATGTCGCCCTATGCCGCCGACACCGAGAAATACGACATTCTCAAACGTCTGGTCGACAAGCTGGTCGCCAAGGCCGATGCGGGCGAGGCGTTCGCCGGTCGCGCGATCAAAGAGGTGGTCACCGTCAACGGCGCGCGGGTCATTCTGGACAATGGCAGCTGGGGCCTGGTGCGTGCGTCCTCGAACACGCCGAACCTTGTTGTGGTTTGCGAAAGCAGCGATAGCGAAGACGAAATGCGGGCCATTTTCGCGGATATCGACGCCGTGATCCGGACCGAACCCGGCGTTGGCGACTACGACCAGACGATCTGATCTGCCTAGAAATTGGGGCGCCTAAGGCGCCCCGTTTCAGTCTGCGCCCAACAGTTTGAGCAGGCCTTTTTTGGCTTCTTCTTCCAGCTTGTTTTTCAAAGCGTCCTCAGCGCTTTCAGTGTCGGTTACCGCAGTTCCCAGCTCATCGCTGACCTTATCCAGAACCTTTTGCTTGGCGTCATCTTCCAAGTCTTTGAGCTTCCCTTCGGCAGCGGCTTCGATCACCTTACTCAGGTCTGGCTTGATAGACGGATCGCTCCACGGCCCGACAATCCGAACTGGCACCGACAGCCCCTGACCGGAATTGGCACGCAGCGCGACGGGCGTGAACAGATAGTCAATCGTTTGCGCCCCGATGTTGACCTGCCCGGTTCCGTCCGCACGGAAATTATCCAGCGACATCAGCAGGTCGCTATTGGTCAGAACCCCCTGGTCGATGTTGAAACTGGCCGTCAGACTGTTGAACACGGTCGTCCCTCCAGCGCCCTTGCCCCGCCCCATCAGACGGTCGAGGTCAAAGCCGGCGATGACGCCCTGCCCAACATTCAGATTACCCTTGCCGCTGAGGGATCGCATGATCTGGTCCTCGGTCTGGCCGACACCCAGAAACTCGAACTCGCCCGAAGCGGCACCTGTCAGACGATTGATCCCGGCCATGGTTGACAGGGCTTGCTGCAGATCAATGCCCTGTGCGTTCAGCTTACCGCCAACGGACAGGCCGTTTCTGTTATTGGCAACCACCTGCCCGTTCACCTGACCTGCAAACAATGTGGCGGGGTCCATCCGCAAAACGGCACGGGACCGGTCAAGGCTGAGCGTCAGATCGCTGGGCCCCAGTGTAAGCTCGGGGACGGCAATGGACGAGGCCGTCAGACGGATCTCTCCGTTCGCCAATGCAAGGGCCGAAGCATCGATCGGATCTGTCGACCATCCGCTGTCAGGTGCCGACGCGGAGGCCGTGTCGGAACCACCCCCGGACGAGGCGGGCGCATCGTTGTAGCGGGATAGGTCGATATCCCCGCCCTTCAGCCGCGCGGTGATTTTGGGCGGGTCCGAAATCTCGATATCGGCCTCGCCGGTGAACCGGTTGTGATCCAGCTGCGCCACCAGATTGCGCAAAGATATCCGGCCCTCACTTGTATAGGTCATATGCCCCGACACATCTGCGGCACGCCCCAGCCCCAGCGGCACCCCGACACCGGCCTGCCCGAATGCGGCCAGCATCTTTTCCGTACTTTTGGTCTTAACCTCCAGATTGCCGTCCATCTCACCCGCAAGGTTGACGCGGCCCTCGAACCCGACCTCTCCACCCGGCGCGGTCAGCGCCAGTTGCAGCGGCGTCACAGCGCCCGAGGCATAGGCAGGCAGGTCCGGGATTTTCAGGTCCACGTTCACCTTGCCACCAGGAACCGTCATCTGCGCCTGCATCACCATTGGCGAGGTCGGCCCAGGCCAACTGGCGGAAAGATCGACATCCGAGAAGTCATAGGTCGTTGTGCCATTCTCGATATAGATCAGCCGCGCGTTGGTCAGCTCCAGACGATCCAGTGTCACCGCCCCCTGCGGCGACGCCTCGGCAGGTGTGCCGCCGCCAGAGGTCGGCTGAGGGTCAGCGGCGCTCAATTCCCAGTTCCCACGCCCGTCTGACAGCTCCAGCCGCAAGACCGGCTTGTCAGCGACCACGCGCCGTATCCGAAAATCGCCATTCCACAAAGCTGCGGCATCCACCCCAACGGCCAGGCTTTCGGCACTCAGCATCGGTTCTGAGCCCGCCCAAGATGCATTGCCAAAGGTGACCGGACCAGTCTCGACCCCCAGAACAGGCCAGAAGGACAGGTTCACGTCTCCGGACAAGGTCAGCTCGCGACCGGTCTCGCTTTTGACCTGTTCGGCCAGGATCGCGGCCAGCTTATCGCCCGGCATCAGCAACAACGCGCCGATGACAAGGCCGAAAGCGACCACGAAAAGGAAGAGTATGCGCAACAGCCACTTCATTTTTCTGCTCTCCGCTTATTGGGCATGCGTTGAAAAGATCATTCAAAGCCTGACCGCCATTTGCAAGGGGAAGCGTTCCCCACTATATGCCGCGCCATGAGCACGAACCCGCCAAACCTCCGCCCCGACCTGGCACCCGCTGCCCGGATCACCGACACGCCGCGTCCGAACCAGCCCACCATTGGGATGGTGTCATTGGGCTGCCCGAAGGCGCTGGTTGACAGCGAACGGATTCTGACCCGCCTGCGGGCTGAAGGGTACGGCATTTCACCGGACTATTCCGGGGCCGATGCCGTGATTGTGAATACCTGCGGGTTCCTCGACAGCGCCAAGGCTGAATCTTTGGATGCCATCGGAGAGGCGCTGGTGGAAAACGGCAAGGTCATCGTGACCGGCTGTTTGGGGGCGGAACCGGATTACATTCGCGAGCATCATCCGCGCATCATGGCGGTCACGGGTCCACATCAATACGAGCAGGTGCTGGATGCGGTACACACCGCCGTTCCCCCCGACCCGGATCCGTTTGTGGACCTGCTGCCCGCCGCCAGCGTGCAACTGACCCCGCGTCACTACAGTTACCTCAAGATTTCCGAGGGCTGTAACCACAAGTGCAAGTTCTGCATCATCCCCGACATGCGCGGAAAACTGGCCAGCCGTCCCGCCCATGCGGTGCTGCGTGAAGCCGAAAAGCTGGTCGACAATGGTGTGCGCGAATTGCTGGTGATCTCGCAGGACACCTCGGCCTATGGGCTGGATCGCAAATACGACCTGAACCCGTGGAAAGACCGCGAGGTGCGCAGCCATATCACCGATCTGGCGCGTGAGCTGGGGCAGCTCGATGCCTGGGTGCGCATGCACTACGTCTATCCCTATCCGCATGTGCGTGAGTTAATCCCGCTGATGGCAGATGCGGGCTGCAATGTCCTGCCCTATCTGGACATCCCGTTCCAACACGCCCACCCGGACGTTCTGAAACGCATGGCCCGCCCGGCTGCGGCTGCCAAAACTCTGGACGAGATCGCCGCGTGGCGTGCGACCTGCCCCGACATCACCCTGCGGTCGACCTTCATCGTCGGCTATCCCGGCGAGACCGAGGCTGAATTCCAGACCCTGCTGGATTGGATGGACGAGGCGCGGCTGGATCGCGTCGGTTGCTTCCAGTACGAAAACGTGGATGGTGCGCGGTCGAACGACCTGCCGGATCACGTTCCGGCGGAAGTGAAACAAGAGCGCTGGGAACGGTTCATGGAAAAGGCGCAGGCGATCTCTGAGGCCAAACTGGCCGCCAAGGTCGGCCAGACGGTCGACGTGATCGTAGACGAGGTTGATGACGAGGCCGCCACCTGCCGTACCAAGGCGGACGCCCCCGAGATCGACGGCAACCTGTTCATCGACGAAGGTTTTGAGGCCCTCAATCCCGGCGACATCGTCCGGGTCGAGGTCGACGAGGCTGGCGAATACGATCTGTGGGGTAAGCTGGTCTGACCCGGTCACCCGATCTCGGCAAAGCGTGAGCCGAGTTTATTGGCCTTTGCCGCGCGATTCGTGAATCATGACAGGACATTCCGCCTTGAGTGAAGGAGGGTTCAATGTCCTGTCCGCGCCCCTTTGGCCTGAAATGTATCGCCCTGATCCTGGCCACCCAGCTTTATGCCGTGCCTGCTGTTGCCGAAAGCATCAGTTCGGGCGGGTTCATTGCAATTGGCTCAAAATCGCTGAGCCTGCATCTGCGCAGCAAGCACCATGTTCACCGGTATTACGGCGCGCCCAATGTTTATTATCCCAAGGCCAAGGCTCATCACCCAAAGGCCAAGGTTCATCATAACAAGACGAAACCCAAGGCCTACTATCAAAAGACCAGGCCCAAAGTGTATTACGTGAAACCGAAAAAACGGCACCACCGTAGGGCGCGCGGGTTCTCCAATAAGCACGCCACGCCATACCACATTCCGCGAAACTACGGAATTCAGCGCAAAGGTTACCGCTTTGGCTGGTAGGAATGCTACGGTTTGCCTCAGAGCAGGCTGACAATCCCGACGACCCAGACCACCCCGGTGGCCACGGCCGTCAACGCAACGGCTGCGCTGGCCGCATCCTTAGCCTGACCGGCAAGTTCACTGTGATCGGTCGAGGTGTGGTCAACGGCACGCTCAATCGCGGTGTTCAGCAACTCGGCCACCAGAACAAGCAGCCCCAGGACCAATATCAACGCTCGAATTCCGTCGTCCAGCGGCACCCAAAACGCCAATGCAGCGGACAAGAGGTTCGCCCACACCCACGAGCGGAACGAGTATTCTGTGTGCCATGTGGCGACAACGCCCTGCCAACTCCAGCGGGTGCGGTCCTTAAGGCGGGTAAAAAAGGTTCTCATCTGCCCTCGACTTTTGGTCGCTGAAACTGAAACCGGAATAGTGACCGGCAGACAAGAAAAAACCGCCCCGAAGGCGGCCACGACGGTGATATTTTTGCGGGCGGCTTCGCAGAAAAGCCGCCCGCGGAATTCTTATTGAGCGACCGGGTTACAGACGGTCTGACCCGCTTCGGTCGTGGCCAGCTCGGTCCCTGCCGGGCAGCTCGGCGTGCCGAATTTGTCATACTCAGGCGTGATGTAAACCGGCGCCGGCTCTTCCTGCTGAGAGCAAGCAGCCAAAACAAGGGCAAATGCACCAACGGCAGCAAATTTAAGTTTCATGTCCGTCATTCCTCTATTAATTTCCTGATATTGCCCAAGAATTCGGGGCCAAGCATAGGATAGGGCCTTGATGGTATTTTTGCAACGAAATCAATCACGCATTCGTGAGTAAAGGCGGAACCACGCTGGTAACCCCCTCAGAAACAGCGGATTTATGAGCAAAAGCTACCGTTTTCCGCGTTTCGGCCTACACTGTTCAGGTGACAGCAGCCAAAGACGGAGTAGCCCCATGTCAGATAGCCCCACCATCGCGCAAAAAGGTCCCTTCCCGGTCGAGGTGACCGAAGGGAAAAGCTATTTCTGGTGTGCATGTGGCCTATCCAAACGGCAACCGTTTTGCGACGGCTCACACAAGGGCACCGGGTTCGAACCGGTCAAATACACTGCGGACAGCAGCAAGAAGGTCTTTTTCTGTGGGTGCAAACACAGCGCAAAATCGCCGCTGTGTGACGGGACTCATTCGAAGGTCTGATCAGGCCTTCAGTGCGTTCATCTGTTCGGCATTGGCGCAGAATTCCGGGGCCGCGTGGGCCTCGGACTGTTGTTCAGACAGCCAGATTGCGCATTGACCACTGCAATGCGATGCCCGGCAGCGGGTCACCATTTCGGCATAGCGATCCGGCGTCAGCCGACCTTCGGCCATTGCTTCGGTCAGTGAGATATTCATGCATCGCGCAACAGATCGGGTGAGCCAAAAATGTGTCTCGACATCCCCCAAAGCTGACCGTGTCATGCGTTTTCCTTCTCTAGCCTTGTTTTCAGCGCTGCAAACCGCTGCCGGTTTTTGCAGGTATGCGGAGCACCGGTCACAGCTTCCTGTTGATCCAGCCAGTCGGGGCACCGGTTGGCCCAGCCGCAGCCCCGGCAATATTGAATCATCTCGGCCCAGTCCTGTTGGGTCAGGTGCCCTGTATGGTGCGCCGCGACCATGTCCGCTCCGGTTGCTTGCCCCATGCGCAGGACAAGGCGCAAATGGGTCATGATCTCTCCGAGATGCAGCATCGAACTCTCCGGTCGCTAAGGGGCAAGTCTGCAAAGCAAGTCCTGGTTGCGGCAATATTCCGGCGTCCGGGTCACCGCGGTGGGCTGGTCCAGAAAACGCTGGCAATGGCCGGGATTCGGACAATCCGTGCAGTTCAAAACAGCGTCGGACAACTGGTCGATCGACACGTCACCGCCGATCGCCGCCTCTTGCAAATCGACCCCCAGTTTGGAGGCCATCCGGTCCACCAGACCGGCATGGAGTTTCAGAACTTCTTGGCTGGGCATCAAAGACCCCTTCCTGTTTCGCGTCCAGAACAGGATAGCGCAACGCCCCAAATTGGCCTTTGACTCAGGTCAAGACCCAATCCCGATGTGATCCAGATAGGCACGGGTGGCGTCCTGTACGCGGCGGAATCGGTCCCCGCCCAGCTTTTTTCCGCCGTACCAGCGGGTTACGATCACCACGTGGTTTTCCATCCCGGCGCGTTCCAGCATACGCAGGATCACCATGCCCGCACCGCTTTCACCGTCATCCGCCTTAAGCGCACCCGTGGGCAAAACAGCCGCCCAGGTATTGTGCGTGGCCTTGGCATAGGCCTTGTCCGACTTGAGGTCCTGCAGCACGGCATCCACATCCGCACGGGTGCTGACAGTCGCGCCCGAGACGGCGTATTTCGACCCCCGATCCGTCAGGATCACGCCCAGCCGTGTCAGTGGTGTCATGGGGTCAAACCCAGTTGCCGTGCGGTATCCAGTACGATCTGCACCCGATCCGCATTGGGCGGATGGGTGCCCAGAAACTGATCCCCCGGATCGGGAAGGCGGTCAAAATACTTTGCGCCGATCAGTGGGTCGTACCCTGCGTTATGGGTGATAACCGTTCCCAACTGATCCGCTTCCAACTCGAACTCTTTGACATATACCTGAATCGCAACCTCAGCGCCCATTTTCTGTGATCGCTCAAGCTGTTTTCCCTTTTCACCATACAGCTTGCCAAGCCTGTCGAAAGCCTCAGCACCGTCCCGTGCATTTTGCGATTGCCGGTCGATATGCCCCAATACGTGATGCGCCGCCTCATGCCCCATCACAAAGGCCAGTTCGTCGGCATTTTCCGCAGATTGGATCATCGCGCGGGTAAAGATAATCACCGGCTGATCCTTGTCGTCCCGGGTCTGAAACGCGTTTGCCGGTGCGCGCGGGTTCAGGTCGACCAGAATCGTGAAATCACAGTTTCTGACCCTGGCCTGACGCAGACATTCGGCGCGGGCCTCTTTGCCAACTGCGCGGCTGATCTGCTGGAAAGTTGCCGCGTCGACCTGGAATTCACCCGAATCCTGCGACCATTCCGCCGCCGGTTGCACACGCAAGGCACCGGCGCTGCACGCCGCCAGCACCAGAGGAAACAGCAAATAGGTCAGACGGCGCATTCATATTCCTTTGAAACGGAAATCCCGTTTGAAAAACCATAGCGCGGCCCGTACGAGACTGCCACCGCGCGATTGCAAGGGAACGGGTTGCATTGCCGCGCAACGCCCTGCACTCTCGCCACATGTTTTCGATTGAGCATGAATTCGACTCGACAGTCATTACTCTGGTGGACGAAGGCGAAAAGCCTTTGCAAGAGGATGTCGTCATCAACAGCTTCGCCGAATGTGTGACGCTTGAGCAATTGGACCCTCGTACGGACCAAATTCAAAGGATAACGCTGTCGCCCGAACAGGTACGCGATCTGGCCGCCGCGCTGGACCTGCCCGAGGGCGTGTATCAGATCCACGAAAAACCGGATCAGGACGCATAGACAAACAGCTTGTCCCGCGTGGCCTGCCCCTGTTTCAGGGTCAGCTCGGACGGAGCCACGCCCATAGCGACGGCCAGTATCCGGCGCACCGCGTCATTTGCTTTGCCGTTTTCGGGCGGGGCAGTCACGGTGATGCGGATCGTGCCCTTGTCCAATGCAATGCTGTCCTTCGCCGCTTTGGGCGTCACCCGGACCGGAATCGCCGCGCCGGGGGTGGCAAGGCCGCTTAAATCCGGCACGCCGCGCAATTTTGGTTTCGCCATCTTTTTCCTCTTGCTCGCAAACACTCTTGCACGAGCGTTCGGGGAATGAAATTGATCCCTCATCTCCAGCTGTTTGCACTTGAAACGCGCCAGAGGCTCAACCAGATACAGACTGCCCATGTAAAGGAAGTTAACATATGTCCTTGAAGAACCCGGCCGCCCTGGAATTTCTGCAATCGCGCCGGTCGCGCCCCGCGAAGACACTGGTTGCTCCGGCGCCGACACGCGAAGAGCTGCTGCCCCTGTTGACCGCAGCCGCCCGCAGCCCGGATCACGGCAAGTTGGAGCCGTGGCGTTTTATCGTTCTCGAGAAGGGCGCTATGGACCGCCTGTCATCGCTGACACAGGACTGCGGAACAAGGCTGGGCAAAGCCCCCGAGGACATCGCAAAGGCCCGCAGCCAGTTCGACATGGGCCATCTGGCCGTGGCGGTGATCGAGGTTCAGAAGCCATCGGACAAAGTCCCGGCCATCGAACAGACCTATTCGGCGGGCGCCGTATGTCTGGCGCTTCTGAATGCGGCCCTTGCGGCCGGTTGGGGCGCGAACTGGCTATCCGGCTGGCAGGTCCATGATGCCGCGTTCTGCCGCCAGGCCTTTGGGCTGCAGGGCAACGAACGCGTGGCCGGCCTGATCCATATCGCCACCGAAGGCAAAACCCCACCTGAACGCCCCCGCCCCGATGTCGCGGCGCTGACCGAGTGGGTTTCGGAGTGATGATCCTCAACGCGTTCTTCGCAGCATTAGGTCAGATCGGAGACCCCAGGTTCCGCTCCGTTCTGCTGCGCGGCGTTGGTCTGACAATTGTGCTACTGATCGCGGCCAGTGCCGGAGCAATCTGGCTGATCAACTGGCTGTCCGGGGACGAGATTTCTCTGCCCTGGATCGGAGCCGTGCCGTGGTTGAACGACGTATTGAATTATTCCGGCATCTTTTTGGTGCTGATCCTGCCGGTATTCCTGATGATGCCCGTCGCCTCGGCCATCATCTCGATGTTTCTGGAAGAGGTCGCGCAGGCGGTCGAGGACAAACACTATCCCACCCTGCCCGCCGTTCCCGGCATCCCGTTCAGCGAGGGAATGCGTGATGCGGCAGAGTTCATGAGCGTGCTGATCATCGCCAACCTGCTGGCGCTGATCCTCTATGCGATTTTCACACCATTGGCTCCGTTTATTTTCTGGGCAATGAACGGGTTTCTGCTGGGCCGAGAGTATTTCACACTGGCCGCGATGCGGCGCGTCGGGCGGGACGGCGCGCGCAAACTACGTGCCAAGCATATGCCCACAATCTGGCTGGCTGGCACCCTGATGGCCATCCCGTTGTCAGTGCCGCTGGTGAATCTGGTGATCCCGATCCTCGGGGCGGCCACCTTCACCCATCTCTACCACAAGCTGTCGGGGCGGACGCCCTGACGCTTACTGGCGCGGCTCAAGCTGGTTCAGCCAGTCGAAGTCACGCACCGAAATCACGCCCGAGATGATGATCCCTGCGATGATCGCCCAGAGCACCACCGAAATCCCGGTGGTGATCCAGAGCTTTTTCTTCATGTGATGCACTTCCGGCGCACCCGCATGGGTGCCCGGAACGATATCGCCCAGATCACCCTGCGTCTTGATGCGGATCGGCAGCACGACCAACAGCGTCATGAACCAGATGACGGCAAACAGGACCAGTGCAGCGGTAATCGTCATGACAGCCTCGCTTGGGTCAGACCTGTTCCAGTTCGACCAAGCAGCCGTTGAAATCCTTCGGGTGCAGGAACAGCACCGGCTTGCCATGCGCGCCAATTTTGGGGTCGCCCGACCCCAGAACGCGGGCACCGGTTTCTTTCAGGTGGTCACGGGCGGCGATGATGTCGTCGACCTCATAGCAAACGTGGTGAATGCCACCGGCCGGGTTCTTTTCCAGAAATCCGTTGATCGGACTGTCATCGCCCAACGGATACAGCAGTTCGATCTTGGTGTTAGGCAGTTCGATGAACACCACGGTCACGCCATGATCGGGTTCGTCCTGCGGCGCGCCGACCTTGGCGCCCAGCGCGCTGCGGTACTGCTCGGATGCGGCCTCAAGGTCAGGCACGGCAATGGCGACATGGTTCAGACGACCAATCATGGAACTCTCCTCCGTTCTGCGTTGCAGCGGTTATGGGGGCAGTTTGGGCAAAGAACAAGTGCGCCAAATTGCCGTTAACGTCGTGTTAGCCAGAACTTCCTAGCGTGGGGCATCTGCTGATTAGGAGTTCTGCCATGGACGATTCGAGCCCCTTCGCCTCTCCCGCGCAGCCGACGGCCACGCGGCCTCTGCTGGGCCAAACCATTCTGGTTGTCGAAGACAGCCGCTATGCCTGTGACGCAATCCGGCTGATGTGCCTGCACAGCGGCGCCCGCATCCGGCGCGCGGATTGTCTGACCTCGGCACGGCGTCATCTGCAGATCTATCGCCCTTCGGTCATTCTGGTGGATATCGGCCTGCCAGACGGGTCGGGCGCAGAACTGATCGCCGAACTGACCGAAGCCAGCCCGCGCATCGGTGCCATTCTGGGGATGTCCGGCGATGACGATGCACAGGACTCTGCGCTGCAGGCAGGGGCCGACGGCTTTTTGCACAAGCCGCTGAAATCACTTTCCTACTTTCAGAAGTTCATTCTGGAAAGCCTGCCCGAAGATCGCCGCCCCAACAGCCTGCACGCGGTCCGGGATGAGGTCATTCGCCCCGACCCGATGGCCTATCAGGACGACATGGCACATATCGCGGATGTTCTGGCCGGGCCGAACGATCACCGCACGTTGGACTATGCGGCGCAATTCCTGCGCGGTGTTGCCCGCGATGCCGAAGACACCATTCTGGCCAATGCGGCGCAAAAGCTGGCGGAATCGCGTGCATGTGGCACGCCCGTTACCGCTCTGGCTGCGCAGGTTGCGGGTATCGTTCAGGCGCGGCTTGAACAGCGCGAGGCGATCTGAGATGGCCGCAGCGTATTTTCTGACGGCCACGATCCTGATCATCTGGGCCTATTACCAGACCAGAACAACGGCTCGGAACATTCGCTTGGCGCGCGGCGCACGCCCCTGCCCTTTGTGCTTGAACGGGAACTCGGGCTTGGTGCTCTCAGCAAAAGAAAAACCCGCCGCATAGTCTGCGGCGGGCTGTTGATCAATCCTGCGGGAT
The DNA here is from genome assembly GCF_056542745.1 of Ruegeria sp. AB10. Taxonomy (NCBI): domain Bacteria; kingdom Pseudomonadati; phylum Pseudomonadota; class Alphaproteobacteria; order Rhodobacterales; family Roseobacteraceae; genus Ruegeria; species Ruegeria sp. AB10. The sequence goes on from NZ_JBQGAI010000001.1 coordinate 905,814, forward strand.
GATGCGCAATCCCAGCTCCATCAACTGATCCGAGGTCGGATCGGATGGCGCGTCCATCATCAGGTCCTCGGCGCGTTGGTTCATCGGGAACATCATGACTTCGCGGATGTTGGCCTCATCAGCCAGCAGCATCACGATCCGGTCGATCCCGGCAGCACAACCACCGTGCGGTGGGGCGCCATAGTGGAAGGCGTTGAACAGGGCACCAAAGCGGGATTTCACTTCATCCTCGCCATAGCCGGCCAGTTCGAAGGCCTTCAACATGATCTCGGGCTTGTGGTTCCGGATCGCGCCCGAAACCAGCTCATACCCGTTGCAAGCCAGGTCATACTGATAGCCGCGCACGTCCAGCGGGTTGCCGTTCAGGGCGTCCAAACCACCCTGCGGCATTGAGAACGGGTTGTGTTCAAAGTCGATTGCGCCGGTCTCTTCGTCTTGCTCGTAAATCGGGAAATCCACGATCCAGGCAAAGGCAAAACGGTCTTTGTCGGTCAGGTTCAGCTCGTCGCCGATCACATCACGGGCCTTGCCTGCGACCTTTTCAAAGGCTTTCGGCTTACCACCCAGGAAGAACGCGGCATCGCCCACACCCAGACCCAGTTGCTGACGGATCGCCTCGGTGCGCTCGGGGCCGATGTTCTTGGCCAGCGGACCTGCGGCTTCCATGCCCTCACCTTGGTCGCGCCAGAAGATGTAACCCATGCCGGGCAGACCCTCTTTCTGCGCAAAGGCGTTCATGCGGTCACAGAACTTGCGGCTGCCACCGGTGGGCGCCGGGATGGCGCGGATTTCCGTGCCTTCCTGCTCCAACAGCTTCGCGAAAATCGCGAAGCCAGACCCGCGAAAGTGGTCGGAGACCACTTGCATTTTAATAGGGTTGCGCAGATCGGGTTTGTCGGTGCCGTACCACAGGGCCGAGTCCTTGTAGGAAATCTGCGGCCACTCCTGATCGACCTTGCGACCACCGCCGAACTCTTCGAACACGCCGGTCAGAACCGGTTGGATCGTGTCGAACACGTCCTGCTGCTCGACAAATGACATCTCGAGGTCCAACTGGTAGAAATCGGTGGGCGAACGGTCGGCACGCGGATCTTCGTCGCGGAAACAGGGTGCGATCTGGAAATACTTGTCGAAACCCGACACCATGATCAGCTGTTTGAACAGCTGCGGCGCCTGCGGCAGTGCGTAGAATTTGCCTGGGTGCAGACGCGACGGCACCAGGAAGTCACGCGCACCTTCGGGCGAGGAGGCGGTGATGATCGGCGTTTGATACTCACGGAAGCCCTGATCCCACATGCGTTTGCGCATCGAAGCCACAACATCCGAGCGCAAGGTCATGTTCTGCTGCATCGCCTCGCGGCGCAGGTCCAGATAGCGATAGCGCAGGCGGGTTTCCTCGGGGTACTCCTGATCGCCGAACACCATCAGCGGCAGTTCGTCAGCGGCTCCCAGAACTTCAATCTCGCGCACGTAAACCTCGATCTCGCCGGTTGGCAGCTTGGGGTTCACCAATTCGGGATCACGCGCTTTGACGTTGCCATCAATGCGGATACACCACTCGGAGCGCACTTTCTCAAGCTCGGCAAAGGCCGCGCTGTCACCGTCGCACAGAACCTGTGTCACGCCAAAATGGTCGCGCAGGTCGATGAACAGCACGCCGCCGTGATCTCGGACACGATGCACCCAACCGGACAGGCGGACGGTTTCACCGACATTGGCGGCAGTCAGAGCGGCGCAGGTGTGGCTGCGATAGGCGTGCATGGAATATCCCTTCGGGCGCAGAATTCGTCGCGCCGATACACCCCGTCAGGCTTGGAAAGTCAAGGCAGGTATACCGCTCAAAACGGCCTTTGCACGTTGCCCGAGTAGAAATAGATGCCCAGACCCGCGGCAAAGATGATGTTCCCCGCAATCGCGTGCAGCAGGACAGCATAGAAAAACGATCCGCGCTGGCGGTAGGCCCAGGTGAACAGAAGCCCCCCGGCAAAGGTTATGATGGCGACGATCCAACTCCAATACATAAGATGCGCCAGCGAAAACAGCGCCGCATTCAGCAGATAGGCCGCCCGCCCGTTCGGGAGGATCGCGTGGTAGCGGCGGAAGAACAGGGACCGGAACAGCAGTTCTTGCGGTAGGGCCGACAGCAGCGGATAGCCAAGCCAGATTACCAGCAGAAACTCGGGTCGATTGCGCAGCAGAAAAAACGCCGCTTCTGGCCGGGTGGCCATCACCAGAGCGGTGCAGAAAGTGGTCATAGCAACCGCAAACAGCGCGACTTCGCGCCAGGACCAGTTGCGCCAGTTGTATCGCAGCTCGGCCCAGGCAAAACCCGGCGTGAAATGCAAAAGCACGATGCCGATGGCCGTGAAGGCGAACAACGACGGAAACATCCAGTTCGGAGGGAAAAACACCGCGATCAGCACCGGTACGGCCATGAAGAACAACCCGAATTCCAGTCGCAATCGCAGATGCGGGACTGCGCTGTCCGCCCAATCGGTTTGTTTGCTCACTGTACTGCCACCTCGGCCCGGATCAGACCACGCAACGAATTTCCCATATAGATTTTTGATGCGTTTTTCAGGTCGGTCAAGGTCAGGGTGGCCTCGGTAACCTGTTTATTATCCAGCAGTTCTTCGCGCAGGATGCCCGGCAGGACGCCGCAGGACAAAGCGGGCGTAAGGTGGCGGCCATCGGGCATGTGCAGAAACAGGTTGGTGATGGTGCCTTCGCACAACTCATCGCGTTCGTTCAGGAATAGAACCTCATCGATCCCTTTCGGCAAGGACGCGCGGGTGTTGTCATAAAGCGCGCGTTGGGTCGTCTTGTGCCGCAACCAGATGTCATCTGCAGTCAGGCGGGTCTGGGCAATCGCCACTCGCCAGACCGGAGGGTTGTCGGCCAGCGCCCCTGTCGTCACGTCCAGTTGTCCTTCTGCAGCCAGCGTCAGACGGCAGCGCAGCGGCGAGGTGTTGGCAACAGCGTCAAGCTTTTCGACGGCCATCCCGTCATCGAACGGAAACCCAAACGCTCGGGCCGAGCGCGCCATGCGGGCCAGATGCCGGTCCCGCCGCACAAATCCATGCCCCGGCCGAAAGGCCAGCGTTTCAATCAGGCGGAAGTCAGGGTCAGTTGGTGCGCAAAGCGGGCTTTCCATAGCGCTTCCTCATATTCCGAAGGGGCCGTGCTGTCCCAGACCACACCGCCGCCCACGTTCAGCGTGGCTTTGCCATCCTCGACCATCAGCGTGCGGATTGCCACGTTGAACTCGGACCGTCCGTCGGGCGCGGCCCAGCCGATGGCTCCGCAATAGATATCGCGCGGCCAGGGTTCGAGGTCCGACAGAATCTCCATCGCGCGGATCTTCGGTGCGCCAGTGATCGAGCCGCAGGGAAACAGCGCCATAAGAATATCGGACAGCTCGGCCCCCAGATGAAGCTGCGCCTGCACCAGCGAAATCATCTGATGCACGGTGGCGTAGGTCTCGACCTTGAACAGCTCGGGCACCTTGACCGATCCGGGCAGCGCAACGCGGCTGATATCGTTGCGCAGCAGGTCGACGATCATCAGGTTCTCGGCCCGGTTCTTTTCATCGATGGACAGGAAGGCGCGGCGGCGCGCGTCTTCGGCCATATCCTCACTGCGGGGCTGGGTGCCCTTCATCGGGCGGGTTTCGATCATCCGGTCCGCATCGGTGCGAAAGAACAACTCGGGCGAGCGGCTGAGCAAGTCGGGCAGGCCATCCTGCTGAACCAGTGCGCCATGACCTACCGGCTGTCCGCTGGCCAAAGCGGCATAAAGCGCAGCGCTGTCCCCCTCGACAATCAGGTCGATGGGAAAGGTCAGGTTGGCCTGATAGATATCCCCGGCCCCGATGGCATCGTGAACCTGCTGAAAGGCGCGTGTATAGCGCGCCTCGTCCCAGCGCGGCTCAAAACCGGTAATACCGCCCGCTGTCCGGGGAAGATCACATTGCACAGGCGCATCATAGACGCCGAAACACAGCAGAGGCAGGCGGCGGTCCTGTGGCAGACGATCGACCAGGCGGGGTTCCAGCACATAGCCCAGCTCATAACTGGCATAGCCCGCCAGCCACGCACCCTCGGCGCGCGCCTCATCCAGCGCCGCCAACGCGTGGGGCACGTCCTCCGCGTTGTCTGCGCGGATCACCTTGGCTGGCCGGTCGAAACTGGTTCCGGGCCCGGCTGGCCCCTGATCAAACCGAATACGCAATTGCATCCTCATTTGCCGTGTTGCGCGGTATAGAGAATACGGCGGCAAGGGAAAGAGGGGAAAGCGGCAATTTCACACCCAATTCCGATACCCCTTGAACCTTTTCGCGCGGTCCCTATAACGCAGGACAATTTGGGCGCTTGGGGGCGCCCTGACTCGCGAACAATCGAAGGAACGTGGCCATGCCGAGAAGAACCGACATTAAGTCGATCATGATCATCGGGGCGGGCCCCATCGTTATCGGTCAGGCCTGCGAGTTCGACTATTCCGGTGCTCAGGCCTGTAAGGCGCTGCGTGAGGAAGGATACCGGGTCATTCTGGTGAACTCAAACCCGGCGACGATCATGACCGATCCCGGACTGGCGGACGCGACTTATATCGAGCCGATCACCCCCGAAGTTGTCGCCAAGATCATCGAGAAGGAACGCCCCGACGCCCTGCTGCCCACAATGGGCGGGCAGACCGGCCTGAACACCTCGCTGGCACTGGAAGAGATGGGCGTGCTGGACAAGTTCGAGGTCGAAATGATCGGCGCCAAGCGCGACGCCATCGAAATGGCCGAAGACCGCGCCCTGTTCCGTGAGGCAATGGATCGGCTGGGCCTTGAAAACCCAAAGGCAACCATCGTGACCGCGCCCAAGCGCGAGGATGGCTCGACCGATCTGGATGCGGGCGTACAGATGGCTCTGGATGAGCTTGAGGAAATCGGCCTGCCCGCCATCATCCGTCCTGCCTTTACCTTGGGCGGCACCGGCGGCGGTGTGGCCTATAACCGCGAAGATTACATCCACTTCTGCCGCTCGGGCATGGATGCGTCCCCGGTGAACCAGATCCTCGTCGATGAAAGCCTGCTGGGCTGGAAAGAATACGAGATGGAGGTGGTGCGCGACACTGCTGACAACGCCATTATCGTCTGTTCGATTGAAAACGTCGACCCGATGGGTGTTCACACCGGTGACTCGATCACGGTGGCCCCTGCCCTGACGCTGACCGACAAGGAATACCAGATCATGCGCAACGGCTCGATCGCCGTTCTGCGTGAGATCGGCGTGGAAACCGGCGGGTCGAACGTACAATGGGCGATCAATCCCGAAGATGGTCGCATGGTTGTGATCGAGATGAACCCGCGTGTGTCGCGCTCGTCTGCGTTGGCCTCAAAAGCGACCGGTTTCCCGATTGCCAAGATCGCCGCGAAACTGGCCGTGGGCTATACGCTGGATGAGCTGGACAATGACATCACCAAGGTCACGCCCGCCTCGTTCGAGCCGACCATCGACTATGTCGTCACCAAGATCCCGAAATTCGCATTCGAGAAATTCCCCGGTTCCGAACCCTACCTGACCACCGCAATGAAGTCGGTGGGTGAGGCGATGTCCATCGGCCGCACCATCCACGAATCGATGCAAAAGGCGCTGGCCTCGATGGAATCGGGCCTGACCGGGTTTGATGAGATCGAAATCCCCGGCCTGAACGTTGGTGTTTGGGACGAGGCCGACGACAAGGCCGCTGTGATCAAGGCGATCAGCCAGCAGACCCCCGACCGTCTGCGCACCATCGCACAGGCGATGCGTCACGGGCTGAGCGACGACGAGATTTTCGGTGTCACCAAGTTCGATCCGTGGTTCCTGGCCCGTATCCGTGAAATCATCGAAGCCGAGCGCCAGGTGCGCAAGAACGGCCTGCCGGTGACCGAGGAAGGCATCCGCAAGCTGAAAATGCTGGGCTTCACCGACGCGCGTCTGGGCAACCTGACCGGTCGTGACGAAGACAACGTCCGTCGCGCTCGCCGCAATCTGGGCGTGAAGGCCGTATTCAAACGCATCGACACCTGCGCGGCTGAGTTCGAAGCGCAGACGCCCTATATGTATTCGACCTACGAGGCCCCGATGATGGGTGAGGTTGAGTGCGAGGCACGTCCGAGCGACCGTAAGAAAGTTGTAATCCTCGGCGGTGGCCCGAACCGGATCGGTCAGGGCATCGAGTTCGACTATTGCTGCTGTCACGCCTGCTTCGCACTGACAGAGGCGGGCTACGAGACCATCATGGTCAACTGCAACCCCGAGACGGTGTCCACCGACTATGACACCTCGGACCGTCTGTATTTCGAACCGCTGACCTTCGAACACGTCATGGAAATCCTGACGAAGGAGCAGGAAAACGGCACGCTGCACGGTGTGATCGTTCAGTTCGGCGGTCAGACCCCGCTGAAACTGGCGAACGCGCTGGAGGCCGAGGGCATTCCGATCCTTGGCACCACGCCCGACGCGATTGACCTTGCCGAAGACCGCGAACGCTTTCAGGCGCTGGTCAACGATCTGGGCCTGAAACAACCCAAGAACGGCATCGCCTCGACCGACGAACAGGCACTGGCCATCGCCGATGAGATCGGCTTCCCGCTGGTGATCCGCCCCTCTTACGTTCTGGGCGGCCGCGCGATGGAAATCGTGCGCGATATGGAACAGCTGAAACGCTATATCAACGAGGCCGTCGTGGTCTCGGGCGACAGCCCCGTCCTTCTGGACAGCTATCTGGCTGGCGCGGTTGAACTGGATGTGGACGCGCTGTGCGACGGCACCGATGTGCACGTTGCGGGCATCATGCAGCATATCGAAGAGGCCGGTGTGCACTCGGGCGACTCGGCCTGTTCATTGCCGCCCTATTCGCTGTCGAAAGAGATCCTCGGCCAGATCAAGGATCAGGCGTTCAAACTGGCCAAGGCGCTGAACGTCGTTGGTCTGATGAATGTGCAGTTCGCGATCAAGGATGATGAGATCTACCTGATCGAAGTGAACCCCCGTGCCTCGCGCACCGTACCATTTGTGGCGAAGGCGACCGACAGCGCGATTGCTTCGATTGCAGCCCGTGTCATGGCTGGCGAGAAACTGTCGAACTTCCCGATGCGTCCGCCCTATCAGGAAGGTCAGGACACCAAGATCGCCGACCAGATGACTCTGGCCGACCCGGACATGCCTTGGTTCTCGGTGAAAGAGGCGGTGCTGCCCTTCGCGCGCTTCCCCGGCGTTGACACGATCCTGGGCCCGGAGATGCGTTCGACCGGTGAGGTCATGGGCTGGGACCGTGACTTCCCGCGCGCCTTCCTCAAGGCGCAGATGGGGGCTGGTATGGTGCTGCCCTCCTCGGGCCGCGCGTTTATCTCGATCAAGGATGCCGACAAGACCGCAGCGATGCTTGAGGCCGCGCAGGTGCTGATCGAGCAGGGGTTCAAGCTGATTGCGACCCGCGGCACGCAAAGCTGGCTGTCCAACCACGGCGTCGACTGTGACGTGGTGAACAAGGTCTATGAAGGCCGTCCGGACGTCGTCGACATGCTGAAGGACGGTCAGGTCCAACTGTTGATGAACACCACCGAAGGCGCGCAGGCGGTCGAGGACAGCAAGTCCATCCGCTCGATCGCGCTGTATGACAAGATCCCCTATTTCACCACCGCCGCCGCCAGCCATGCCGCGGCGCTGGCGATCAAGGCGCAGGCTGAAGGGGATGTCGAGGTGAAATCGCTGCAGGGCTGACCGGCCCGAACCCGCTTAAATGCAACACATTTTACGCGCCCGTTGACCCCATGTCTTCGGGCGCGCATCTTTTCTGCAAACGAGCAGAAGGATAACAGAAATGCGCAGGTTTATGGTTTTCGCCGCCCTGATGACGCTGGCCGCATGTGACGTACCGCTGGTTCCGCTGATCTGACACGGCCTTCAAAGCTGTTTTCACTGTCCCTGTGCGCGCGCAGGCTGCATGATGCTGTCTTGAAACCAGCAGGAGAGCCATGCGCCTTTACACAACATACGGCACCAACGACCTGAAGCAGGCCATCCGGTTTTATGACGCGATCTTTGCTGTTCTGGAGCAGCCGCGCCTGCCGGGATGGACCGAAGATCGCGCGGGATGGGGAGCCGAACCTGACGCAGGTGTCGGGTTTTGGATATGCTCACCCTTTGACGGCCAGACGGCCAGCGTCGGCAACGGCACGATGATGGCCTTCCCTGCCGACAGCGCCGAGCAGGTCAGGCGGTTTCACGCGGCGGGGCTGGAATATGGTGGCTTCGACGAAGGGGCGCCGGGCACACGGGATTACTATTCCCCCGAATTCTATGTCGCCTATCTGCGCGATCCGGATGGCAACAAGCTGTCCTGTTTTTACTACCAATACGACCCGGCAAAAGACCCGGGCGACTGAAAAAGCCGCCCGGTATTCGTCAGGCTGCTGCGGCCTCGCGTTTTTCATCCCGCGCGAAGAACACGAGGTAGAAAACCGGCGCCGCAACCATCGTCAGAATCGTGGCAAAGGCCAGACCTCCCATGATCGTCACCGCCATGGACCGGAAGAACGCATCCGTCAGCAGCGGTGCCATCCCCAGAATGGTGGTGATTGCGGCCAGCATCACGGGGCGCAGACGCGAGACCGAGGCCTCGACAATCGCCTCGCGCAGAGGTTTGCCGGTGGCGCGGACCAGATCGATCTCCTCGACCAGAACGATGCCGTTCTTGATCAGCATCCCCGACAGGCTGAGCAAGCCCAGCAACGCGGTAAAGGTGAACGGCAGACCAGTGCCCAGCAGGCCGATCACCACCCCGTTCACCGACATCGGCACCAGCAGCCAGATGATGATCGGCTGCCGGATGGCGTTGAAAATCAGCACCGAGATCAGCACCATGATCAGCAGGCTCAGCGGCAGCTGACGCCCAAGGCTTTCGTTGGCTTCACCTGCGTTTTCAAACTCGCCACCCCATTCCATCCGGTAACCCGGCGGCAGGTCCATGCCCTCGATGGCGGCGCGGACTTCCGAGTGGACCTGAGCCGCCGTCATGTCGGGTGGGATGTCGGCCCCCACGGTGATCGTCAGAACCCGGTCGCGGCGATGGACCAGCGTGTTGAGCGGTTTGTATTCGAACCCGTCGACCATTTGCTCAATCGGCACAAACCTTTCGGACTGATCCGAGTACACGACCTGATCGACGATCGAATAATCCCCGTCCGCAGGGCGGCGCAGGATGATGGGGATCAGGCGGTCCCGCTCGCGGAATCCGCCAGCGGTGATCCCGTCTGTCGAAAACTGCAGCGTTGCGGCAATGTCTTCGCGCGAAACACCGGCGGTCTGCGCTCGCTCGGTCGCGTAGATCGGCTGCACTGCCAGTTCCTGCACGCGCCAGTCGTGATAGACGTTCAGCGCGTTGGGCGAGGCCTCGCGCATTTTCAGCACCGCCGCCTCGGCCAGTTCACGCAAAACCGCCGGATCACTGCCCGAGAACCGCGCCTGAACCGGATCACCGCCGCCCGGACCAAAGATCAGCCGTTTGGTGCGGAACTGCCCTTCGGGGAATTGGGCCTGACCAAACGCCTCAAGATCCGCCTGCAACGCCGGAATGTCCTCCAGCGAGTTGGTACGGATAATCATGTGACCATAGCTGGGGTTCGGTTTTTCCGCCGAATAGGTCAACAGGAACCGGGTCGCGCCCTGCCCGACAAAGGTGGTGACCGACACCACGTCGTCACGTTCGGCCAGCCAGTCTTCGAACACGGTCATGTCTTCGGCGGTGCGGGCAATCGGCGTGCCTTGCGGCAGGTTGTAATGCACGAAGAACAGCGGCGTGTTCGAGTCCGGGAAGAACTGCTGTTTTACCAGACCGAAGCCCGCGAAACACGCCACGGTAACGCCGACCAATGCGGCAATCACCAGCCAGCGCATCCGCAGCGACCAGCGCAGGATCGCCCCATAGACGCGGAACATGATGCCACCGTAAGCATCGACCGCGCCCTCTTTGCCCTGCTGGAAGAAGTAATGCCCCAGTAAAGGCGTCACGGTCAGCGCCAGCACCCAGCTGAGCATCAGCGAGATACCGATCACCGCAAACAGCGAGAACAGGAACTCGCCGGTCGCATCGGGGCTGAGACCGATCCCGGCAAAGGCCATGATGCCAATCACCGTTGCCCCCAGCAGCGGGATTTGTGTTTTCGAGGCCGCTTCATCCGCCGCGTCACGCGAATTCTTGCCGCGCAGCATGGCGATCTGCATCCCCTCAGCCACCACGATGGCGTTGTCCACCAACATCCCCATTGCGATGATCAGGGCGCCCAGCGAAATCCGCTCCATCTCGATCGAGAAGATCGACATGAACAGCAGAGTTCCCACAACGGTCAGCAGCAGGGTCGAACCCACAACCACGGCCGCGCGCCAACCCATGAAGATGCCCAGCACTGCAACCACGATACTGACGGACATCGCCAGGTTTTTCAGGAAATCGTTCGAGGCCTGCTCGACCACCACATGTTGCTGATAGATCGGCAGGATTTCCACGCCAAAGGGGATTTGGGCGTCCAACTCGGCAAACTTGGCATCGGCGCGCTGGCCGACCTCGACAATATTCTCGGTCGACAGGCCCGCGATACCCAGCGTGAACGCCTCGGCGCCATTGAACCGGATCATCACGTCCGGGTCAGTCTGACGGCCCCGGAACACGTGGGACATATCGAACAGGTTGATCACCTGCCCCTGCGAGCCTACGGACAATCCGGCAATGGCCGAGACGGAATCCGACCCTTCGGCCGTCAGGATCGTGGTGCGGTCATTACCGGACCGGACGGATCCCGACGCGTTGACGGAATCCGCGTTGGCGATGGCGTCGTTGATGGTCTGGATCGGCACGTTCTGGTTCACGGAAATGGCCAGATCGGGTTCGACAAAGATTGCCTCTTGCGGCAGGCCCATAACCTCGACATCGGCGACACCGGAAACGGTCAGCAACTCGCGCCGCAGAAAGGTTGCCAATTCGTGTTTCTCGGCGTCTGAAAAGCCCTCGGCGGTGACGGCATAGAACAGGCCGAACACATCGCCGAACCCGTCATTGACCAAAGGTGCGCCAACACCCGGAGGCAAACTCCGCGCCGCGTCGCGCGTCTTGGCGCGAAGTTCGGTCCAGATACGCGGCAGTTCCGTGCCGTCATAGGTCGACTTGATCTCGACCTCGATCAGCGAGAAACCGGGTTGGTTGACCGACGTAATTGTATCGACCTCACCCATTTGTTGAATGGCGGATTCCAGCGGCTCCGAAACCTCCAACGCCACCTGTTCCGCCGTAGCGCCCGGATACTGGGTTGCGATAACGGCGTTTTTGATGGTGAAAGCCGGGTCTTCCAGGCGGCCCAGCGACAGGAACCCCCAGACCCCACCAAACAGGGCAAACAGGATGATCAGCCAAGTATAAAGCGGCCGGTCGATTGAGGCGCGTGCGATGTTCATTTGCCCACCCTCAGTTCGCAAAACCGGTAAAGCGGCGCACGGCCTGACCATCGGTCAGCGCACCGCCTCCGGCGACGACAATCTCGTCACCATCCGACAGGCCGGTCAGCACCCGAACATCACCCGTCTGGGTCGGCTCGATGGTGACGGGCACGTGACGGATGGTTCCTTCATCGGCACCAACCGGTGAAAACACCATCACACCCAACGCACCGTCAGCATCGGCAACGATGGCCGAGGCCGGAATGATGATGCCTGTGCGGGCATCCTGAACCTGAACATTCACCGTCACGGACGAGCCGGGCAGGATTTGCAGCCCCTCGGGCGGGGTCAGGCCAAACTGGATGCGAAACGTCTGCCCGACGGTCGAGCTTTCGGCATCGAACTCGCGAATCTGAAGGGGAAACACTTCGTCGCTGGCTGGGAATTTCGCAGTGATCGTAAGGTCATCTTCCTGCGAGGACCGCTGGAATAGTATCTCGGGTACGTCGACCTCGATCCGCAGCTCGGACATGTCATGAATGCGCACGATGGGCGTCCCCGCTGACACGGTCGTGAAAGCCTCGACCGCCCGGCTTGAGACCAGCGCATCAAACGGTGCGGACAGCGTGGCGTGTTCCAGATCGTATTCCGCATCCCGCACCGCGATCTCGGCCAGTTGCGCGGCGGTTTCCGCATCGTCTACCGCCACCTGACTGGCCGTCGTCCCACGCAGACGCGACAGGCGGGCCAGGGTCCGATCGGCCTGGTCCTTTTGCAGCACGGCCCGGTCATAACGGCGCTGGAACGGGGCCTGATCCAGTTGCGCAATCAACTCGCCCTTGGGGATCACAAAGCCTTCGTTTACCGGCATTTCCACGATCTGACCGGACACCTGAAAGGCGAGGTCAACAGTCTGCCGGGCGGCCACCCGCCCGAAAAACTGCCGCGAAAAGCCGGGCGAGGTTTCCCGCACCTGCATCAGTTTGACCGGCTTGGCCGTATCTTGCGCCACAACCGTGGTCGCCAGCGCGATCAGGGTCGCGCTCAGAACAGAGAGGAGTTTCATTTCGTCAGTCCCTCGGGAATTCCCGTTTTAAGAATGTTGTCTCGGATTTTGCGCGCCAAACGCGCGAATTGGGCAGTTTCGTCCACATCCAGGCCAGAGGCGCGGTGGAACAGGTCTCCGGCCACGGACACCAGCATGTTACGCATCTCTTGTCCCTGCTCTGTCAGAACCAACAGCCAGGCCCGGCGGTCCTCAGGATCGCGTTCGCGGGTCAGCAGACCCGCCTTTTCCAAACCGTCCGCCGTTGCGGTGATGGTCGATGGAACGGTCAGCATGTCGGCGGCCAGAACGCCCATGCGCTTGGGCTGATCCAGCTTGATCAGCATGTGGCACTCAAGATGGCTGAGATCGGTTTCGACGCAGTCAAAGGCCTCTTCCAGTTTCCAATACAGCGCATACACCCCCATGATGGCCTGAATTTCGGGGCTGAGCCGGCCTAGCCTGGTGCTGATATCGTCTGACATACGAACCCTCCGGATGAGTCAGGCTGGTCATATACTTCGAATTTCGAACTATTCAAGATATGAAGCTGAATTAGATTAACCCCCGTGCATTCCGTTAGGTCACCATACCTTGATCAAACCCGGATGTGACTGCATTTTAGGCCAACTCGAAACGTCCAGGACCCGCCATGTATACCCCTGCAATCACCGGCACCGGTGTTTTCACCCCCGAAAACGTTATCACCAATGCCGAGCTTGTCGCCGCCTTCAACGCCTACGCCGACAAGCAGAACGCGGCGAATGCCGACGCAATAGCAGCGGGCGAGATGGAGCCGATGCAGCATTCATCGGAAGAATTCATCCTAAAAGCGTCGGGTATCGAGAACCGCTATGTCATGGACAAGTCGGGCGTTCTGGACCCGGACGTGATGCACCCCCTGCTGCGCCAGCGCAGTGATGATGAGCCGGGCATCATGACCGAAATGGCGGTGGACGCATGCAAAAAGGCACTGGCTCAGGCCGGGCGCAGCGCCGAGGATGTCGATCTGGTGATCTGTGCCGCCTCGAACCACGAACGCGCCTATCCGGCGATTGCGATCGAGATTCAGCAGGCACTGGGGATCAATGGGTTCGGCTTCGACATGAACGTCGCTTGTTCCTCGGCCACATTCGGCATTCAGGCGGCGGCGGACATGATCCGCTCGGGCTCGGTGCGGTCGGCGCTGGTGGTGAACCCCGAGATTTGTTCGGGCCATCTGGAGTGGCGCGACCGCGACTGCCACTTTATCTTTGGAGACGTGGCCACGGCCACGCTGATCGAACGGATCGAAGACGCGACGGGCCCGCATTTCGAAATCCTCTCGACCCGCTGTGCCACGTCGTTCTCGAACAACATCCGCAACAACAACGGCTTCCTGCGCCGCTCGCGGCCTGCCGGAGTGGTGGATCGGCGCGACATGCAGTTCATGCAGAACGGCCGCAAGGTGTTCAAGGAAGTGCTGCCGATGGTCAGCAAACACATCTCGGATCACATGGAGGCCGAAGGCGTGGCCAGCGGTGACCTGAAACGCCTATGGCTGCATCAGGCCAACAAGACGATGAACGATTTCATCGGAAAAAAGGTGCTGGGCCGCGAACCAGAAGCAGGCGAGCAACCCAACATCCTGCAGGACTATGCCAACACGTCCTCAGCCGGGTCCATCATCGCGTTTTCCAAGTATTCAGATGATCTGACGGACGGGGATGTCGGCCTGATCTGTTCCTTCGGCGCCGGGTATTCGGTGGGATCGGTGATCGTGAAGCGGCGCGGGTAAAACGACATTAAACTGCGTTGCAATCGAACGCCGCCGAGCTTGCATTGTCTGGATTTGAGCCTTCATTTATGGCAAGCCATTCCTGATGGCGCATCCAACCTCAGAAACTACGCCTCGCTATGACGCCGCCGCGCCGCGGTGGCGGGACAAGATGCGCGCATTGGGATATTATGACGCGTACCTCGGCTTTTTATCCTCGCCACGGTCAAGTCCGGTTGCGGGGTTAAGCGTCATTGATATCGGAGCGGGGACAGCTGCTTTTGCCGAGGCGTGGGTCGCAATCTACGGACCTCCTGAAGAAATGACCCTGCTTGACCCAAGCAGCGCAATGCTAAAGCGAGGTCAGGCCGCGCTGCGCGCGCGCAGCGTAGAGCCCACATTAATTCAGAACGCACTAGGAAGCACAGCCCAGAATTCAGCAGATATTGCCTTGGCCGCGCACGTCCTTGAGCATTGTGACGATCCTCTGACAGCGCTTGAGCAAATGCGCAATCACTTGCGCCCACGTGGCCGCCTGTACCTTGTCGTTTCGAAACCGCATTGGTGTAATGTCATAATCTGGCTTCAATGGCGGCATCGAACGTTTTCCGAGGACGAAATCACGGGTTTGTTGCAGACAGCGGGGTTCGAGATTGAACGGCTATATTCCTTCCCCTCGGGCCCGCCATCGCGAACAAGCAGAGGCATCGTCGCAATTCGACCTGACTGAACACTTTTGAAGGAACAACCAGGACCAAAGCAAGCAAGCTTCAGCTCACGCTTTCCTCTTCCAGATGCAGTTTCATCTCGATCAGCACCTGTTGCAGCAGGCTGGTTTCTTTCAGCAGCCGCTTGGCTTCGTTCACGGTGATGATGCCGTCTTCGATGGCGGCCTGATACTCGGTCATCAGCATCGCGAACCGCTGGCTCAGGGCGATGACGTCCGAATTCACCCCGCCAGTGCGCGGTTTTTCCGAATTGCGACACTCATAGGACAAGGTGATGTTCTTCAGATCCGCCAGCGCCGAAGTGACGTGCGGATAGGTCGATACGGCCTCAAGCCGGGCCACTGCGTCCACCGGCATGAACCGATCAACATGTTCGGCGTTGTCTGAGTAATACCGGCCCAGAGTCGCCTTGGATTTGCCGGTGATCTCACATGCGGATTCAATGCCGACATCTTTGACCAATGCTTCTGTGTGCTTTTTCAGATAGGCCCCGATATCTGCCATGTTTTTACCTTTTCTGCCTGTCTCCCCCACAACATCTGCCACTGTGGGGGAAAGGGAAAAGAAATTTCCCATACTCGATTCATAATTGAAATGTCATACATTGGCTATCCCTCAGATATTCGGGGGTTTTGTGAGTGAGTGACGGCAGTTCCAGCCGGTGATGAGTAATTGTGGGGCAGAATTTTAGCCCCGCTCTGTATTGGCCGCCTGTCGGCCATCGGCGTCGTTGTTGTTGACGCGGGGGATCCATCCCCCTTGAGCTTTACGCTCGGCCCCTGCAACAACAATGACGACGTCGTTTCTTTGCCCCGATTTTGGCATCTTGCCCAAGGGGGTCAGGCGTTTTAGACCCGGGCGCATGGCAAAGCTGTACTTCAATTATTCGACCATGAACGCGGGCAAATCGACCGTGTTGCTGCAGGCCTCGCACAATTATCGCGAAAGGGGCATGGACACCTATCTTATGACCGCCGCGCTGGATGGGCGGGCCGGAGTGGGGAAGATCGCCTCGCGGATCGGGATTTCCGCCGATGCCGATACATTCTCGGTCGGCGATGATGTGTTTGCGATGATCGAAGCACGCTTGAACCAGGGCGCGATCGCCTGCGTCTTTGTCGACGAGGCGCAGTTTCTAACCGAAGACCAGGTCTGGCAACTGGCTCGCGCCGTGGATGATCTGCGTGTTCCGGTGCTGGCCTATGGGCTACGAGTGGATTTTCGGGGTCACCTGTTCCCCGGCTCGGCGGTCTTGCTGGCGCTGGCCGATGAGATGCGCGAGGTCCGCACGATTTGCAAATGCGGCCGCAAGGCAACGATGGTGATTCGTCAGGACGAGAACGGCAATACCATCACCGAAGGCGCGCAGGTGCAGATTGGCGGGAACGAGACCTATGTCTCGCTCTGCCGCAAACATTGGCGCGAGGCGGTGGGTCCCTAGACCGGATTCGGCAGCGCCCGACCCGCGACAAAAGCCGCAACGTTGTCCAGCGCCATATGGCCCATATCGGTGCGCACTTCCTCGGTCGCGGTACCCAGGTGGGGCAACAGGGTCACATTCTGCATGTCGCGCAGAGCCTGCGGAACGGCGGGTTCGAATTCGTAGACATCCAGCCCCGCACCTGCGATCTGGCCCGCTTGCAGTGCGACGGTCAGGGCGGCTTCGTCCACGACCTCTCCGCGCGCGATGTTGATCAGGATGGCCGACGGGTTCATCGCCTCCAATACCTGTGCATTGATCAGGTGGCGTGTGTCTGCGCCGCCGGGCACCGCCAGAATCAGGAAATCGACCGATGCCGCCAATGCGGCCAGATCGGGGAAGAACTCGGCGGGAAAGTCCAAATCTTTCGGACTGCGGGACTGATAGGCAACCTGCATCCCGAATCCGAAATGGCAACGGCGGGCGATGGCCTGACCGATGCGCCCCATGCCGACGATACCGACCCGTTTGCCGGTGACGTGATGGCCCAGCATCTGCGTCGGGTGCCAGCCCTGCCAGTCGCCTGCACGGACCAACCGTTCACCTTCACCCGCGCGGCGGGCGGTGGACAGCAGCAGGGTCATGGCGATGTCCGCGGTGGCATCGGTCACCGCGCCGGGTGTGTTGGTGACGGCAACGCCAGCGGCACGGGCTGCGTCCACATCGATGTGATTGTAACCGACGCCGAAATTCGCCAGCAGTTTGCAGCGGGGATTGGGCGCTTCGGCGAAAACCTGGGCGGAGAATTGGTCGCCCAGCGTAGGGACAACCACGTCAAACTCTGTCAGCGCACGCAGCATCTCATCGTGGGTCATCGGCAGCGTTTCACTGCGGAACTCGGCATTGAACTCGGCGCGAGCACGGGCTTCGACGGCAGCCGTCATCGGACGAGCAATAAACAGTTTCATCAGTGCATCCGCCCGCCGACAGGAACTTCGCCATCCGGGCCGATCAGGACGATCTCGCCGTTTTCATCGGGCAGACCCAGCACCAGAACCTCGGACATGAAGCGTCCGATCTGGCGCGGAGGGAAATTCACAACGGCCATCACCTGCTTGCCCACCAGCGTCGCCGGATCGTAATGCGCGGTGACCTGGGCCGAGGTTTTCCGCTCACCAATTTCATCGCCGAAATCGATCCACATCTTGATCGCAGGCTTGCGGGCCTCAGGGTACGGTTCGGCGCGGGTCACCTCACCCACACGGATATCGACCTTGAGGAAGTCGTCAAAGGTAATCTCACTCACGGGACAGCTCCTTGGATCGGTCGGTGGCGGCTTTGACGGCGCGGTGCAACAGGTCGGGGAAGCCTTCTTCCTCGTGCATAAGCACCTCAAGCGCGGCCTGCGTAGTGCCGTTGGGCGAGGTCACGTTGATGCGCAACTGCGAGGGGTCTTCCTCGGCCGCCAAAGCCAAAGCCCCTGCTCCGGCCACGGTGGACTTGGCCAGCTTCATCGCCAGCTCATGCGGCAATCCCTGCGCCTGACCGGCGGCGGCCAGCGTTTCGATCAGGTGAAATACATAGGCCGGACCCGAGCCGCTGAGGCCGGTAACGGCGTCCATCTGCGCCTCATCCTGCAACAGCACCGTTTCCCCAATGGCCGACAGCAGATCTTGGGCCAGCGCGACATCCGTATCCGAGGCAATTGAATTGCCGATCAGCGCCGTGATTCCCTGCCGGATCGCGGCAGGCGTGTTCGGCATGGCGCGTACAATCGGCGTTCCCTCGCCCAATACGGTTTCGAAGGTGGCAATCGAGGTGCCCGCCGCGACCGACACAAACAAGCTGCCCCCGCCGCCCAGCGCTTTGATCGCGGGCAGAGCCTCACCCATCATCTGCGGCTTGACGGCCACCAGCACCACCGCGGGCGCTTCGGGCAAAGGCGTGTTGATGTTGACGTCCTGCGCCTTCAACAAGTCCGAGGGGTTCGGGTCGATCACCCAGACCGCTGACGCAGGAAGGCCATGCTCCAACCATCCGGCGAGCATGGCCGATCCCATCTTGCCGCACCCCAGAAGCACCAGCCCCTGCTCGGCGACGCGTGACATGTCCATGATTGCCCCTCCCCTTAGTCGGCTTGGGGCAAAGCTTTACGCGCGGCCGTAGGCCTCTGCAATGGCGACTTGCATCGCCTCTTCGGGGGTGCGATTGCCCCATGTGACCAGTTGGATGGCAGGGTAGAACCGCTCGGCGCTCAGTACCGCTGCGTTGATCAGCGTGTCGATCTGCTCGGGGCTGGCCATCTGGCCGCCGGACAGAACCAGACCGTACCGATAGACCATCAGTTTCTGGTTGGCCCAATAGGTAAACGCCCCGGCCCAGCACTGATCGTTCATCTTGTTCAGCAGCTCATACAGCTCGCTCTCGCGCTCGGACGGTGGCTCCATTTCAAAGGAGCAGACCATCCGCAGGGTTTCGTCATAGTGCGACCAGGCCAAAGTGATCGAATATGTGCGCCACTGCCCTTCGACAGCCATGGCGATCTGATCATCCCCGATCCGGTCAAAGTCCCAGTCGTGGTGTTCAGCCAAATGTTCAACAATATCGATCGGATGAAGGTCTTCTTCGAGAAACTGCTCGGAAAGGGCCATAATGCCACCTCACTAATCTCTAGCATTTCGGGGCTGGCAGCGCCCCAGCGCTAGTTGCCTGCTCTACAAGCCGGGCTTCCCCCATAGGCCTGTACTAAATATGGTGCGATGCAAGATGGGTTCTGGCAACCCTATTTATTGGGGATAACAGCAATAAGTTGTGGACAGAAGGCAACGACGATCAAAATATTGGCACATCACGCAGCTTTGTCTTGATTAAATTCCGCAAGGCGGCATGATACACAGCGCCGCACAACCCAGGCTCGGATTGCGCGACGGATGCCTTTTTCTCGAAAAGTTCTGAGTTGGACGTTACTTGTCCAGTTTCGCCTCAAGCGCGGCGATGCGTGTCTCAAGCGCTGCGTTCTCTTCGCGCGCCTTCTGGGCCATCGCGCGGACGGCATCGAATTCCTCACGCGTGACGAAATCACGGTCGGCCAGCCAACGGTCGATCATCGACTTCATCGCGTTCTCGGCCTCTTCCCGCGCGCCCTGCGCCACACCCATGGCGTTGGTCATCAGCTGGGATACGTCGTCGAGGATCTTGTTGCGGGTTTGCATGGCTTTACTCCGAAATCGCGGTTGGTCTCTATATGGGGAATGATTGGCGCGGGCTCAAGGTTGACTTGCCCCGCAAACCCCGGGCAATGAGACGCACATGCAGGCTGTTCTGAATTTCCCCGATCTGTCGCCCGAATTATTCTCGATCTCGCTGTTCGGGATGGAGTTCGCGCTGCGGTGGTACGCGCTGGCCTATATCGCCGGTATCCTGATTGCATGGCGGATGGGGGTTATGGCGCTGAAGCGCCCAGCCCTGTGGCCCGACAAAATTCCGCCAATGAAGCCCGAACAGCTTGAGGACCTGATCACCTGGATCATCCTCGGCGTGATTCTCGGAGGGCGTTTGGGGTTCGTGCTGTTCTATCAGCCTTCCTATTACCTTTCGAACCCTCTGGAGATTCTGAAAGTCTGGCAAGGTGGCATGGCGTTTCACGGTGGGCTGCTGGGCGTTGTGATTGCATCTTACCTCTATGCGCGGCGTCATCAGATTCCGATGCTGTCAATGGCGGACCTGATCGCCCATACGGTGCCGCCGGGGTTGCTGCTGGGGCGGCTGGCGAATTTCATCAATGCCGAACTCTGGGGTCGACCCAGCGAGTTGCCCTGGGCCGTGATCTTTCCGGGGGCAGCCGCACAGGACTGTCCCGGCGTAGTCGCGGGCATGTGCGCCCGGCATCCGTCACAACTGTATGAAGCCGTGCTGGAAGGGCTGCTGTTGGGCGCCCTGCTGCTGTGGCTGGCTTATCGGCGCGGAGCCTTCCACAAGCCCGGCCTGATCATGGGCCTGTTCATGGCGGGCTATGGCGCCTCGCGATTCATTGTCGAATTCTTCCGGCAGCCCGACGCGCAGTTCATCTCGCCCGGTAATCCGCTGGGACTGGCCCTGCAGGTCGGCGGGTACGGCCTAACGATGGGACAATTGCTGTCGTTGCCGATGATCGCGCTTGGCTTGTGGTTCGCCCTGCGTGCAAGATCGACAGTATGAGTCTGAAAGATCATCTGCTGGCGCGTATCGCGCAGGACGGCCCGATGAGCGTGGCCGACTATATGACGGACTGCCTGCTGCACCCGACGCATGGCTATTACACCACCCGTGACCCGCTGGGCGCGCAGGGGGATTTCATCACCGCCCCGGAAATCAGCCAGATGTTCGGAGAGCTGATCGGCCTGTCGCTGGCGCAAAGCTGGCTGGATCAGGGGCATCCGGATCATTTCATACTGGCCGAGCTTGGGCCGGGGCGCGGCACGCTGATGGCAGATATGCTGCGCGCCACGGCGCGCGTGCCGGGATTCAATGACGCCGCCGAGGTGGTACTGGTCGAGGTTTCGCCCACCCTGCGAGACATGCAGGCGCAAGCGTTGAAGGACCATGATCCGCGCTGGATCGATTCGATTGCCGACCTGCCCGAAGCACCCCTGTTTCTGGTCGCGAACGAGTTCTTCGACGCCCTGCCCATCCGCCAGTTCCTGCGCGATGGCGACGGCTGGCGTGAGCGATTGATCGGATTGGATGGAGACGCGCTGACCTGGGGGCTGGGGCCGCAGGGCGAACAGGTTGCGCTGAAAGATCGGCTGGATGACACCAAGGACGGCGATCTGGTCGAGCTGTGCGCAGCAGCGATTCCCATCATTACCGTGATCGCCGGGCGGATCGGCACCCATGGCGGTGCCGGGCTGATCGTGGATTACGGCGACTGGCATTCGCAGGGCGATACGTTTCAGGCGTTGCAGGCGCATGAACGCACTGATCCTTTGACCCTGCCCGGTCAGGCGGATCTGACCGCGCATGTGGATTTCGAACCGTTGGCCCTGGCGACGCGTGCCGCTGGATGCGCCCATTCACGCCTGACACCGCAGGGCGTGTTCCTTGAACGGCTGGGAATCACCACACGCGCGCAAGCATTGGCCGCACCGCTCGGCGGGTCTGAGCTTGAAGTGCTGGTTGCTGCACATCGCCGGTTGACCCACCCCGAGGAAATGGGAAACCTGTTCAAGGTGCTGGGCCTCTACCCCACCCCTTCCTCGCCGCCACCGGGACTGGAGCCATGACCCTGGAGATACTGACCTCAGATTTGCTGTCGCCCATGCGCCACGGGTTTTTCAGCCGACGCGGCGGAGCCTCGTCAGGCGTGTTTGCCGGCCTCAACTGCGGCTACGGCTCATCCGACCAGACCGAGGCCGTCGCGGTGAATCGCAAGCGGGTGGCGCAGGCGATGGACGTCACGCCCGAGGCGCTGATCGGCGTTCATCAGGTGCATTCGCCAACCGTTCTGACCGTCGATGCCCCCATCAACGGCGAAAAACCCAAGGCCGATTCGGTGGTCACGGCGACACCCGGCCTGGCGCTGACAATCCTTACCGCTGATTGCCAGCCGGTCCTGTTCGCCGACTCTGACGCAAATGTGATCGGTGCTGCCCATGCCGGTTGGCGGGGTGCTCTGGACGGCGTGCTTGAGGCAACGCTGGACGCCATGGAAGCCCTGGGCGCGAAACGGGAAAACACCGTGGCCGTGATCGGCCCGTCGATCTCACAACGCGCCTATGAGGTGGGCCCCGAGTTTCTGGACGAGTTCGTCGCCGATTCTCCGGAAAACCTGCAATTCTTCGCAAATGGCACAGGCGACAGGCTGCAATTCGACCTGCCCGCCTTTGGCCTGCACCGATTGCGACAGGCCGGGGTCGGTCAGGCCGAGTGGACACGCCACTGCACCTATTCCGATCCGGACAGATTCTATTCCTACCGCCGGTCGACCCACGCGAAAGAAGCCGATTATGGCCGCCTGATTTCAGCCATAAAACTTTAAGAACGCGCCTGGATTGCGGCAGTTCCGCCGCTTTTTCGCCACAATCCTTTTGTCTATCTGAGTCGCTGCAATTCGATTTTTATCGTCCGCTCTCAGGTGGTTATCAACCAAAACTCCGGTCGAGCGTGACGTAACCCGAAAAGAGGTATCGCCAACGGTCCTTTGTCCTGAATTCATCCCGGATCAGCCTTATCGCCGCCGCATTGGTCCGGCACATTAAGGTCTCAGAGGAAAACGGGGCGACAGTCCCCAAAGTCGGGCAGGACATAACATGAAGACGAAATCTCGCTTTCTCAGCGCCGTGGTTGCGGCCACCAGAGAGCACCAGCTGGAGATGCCGTGGAAACGGGTTTCCAGCCATTCGGTCAGAGTCGCACGCCGTCTGGCGGCACGTCGCTGATCACAAGGCTCCACGAACCAAGCTGCCGGTTCTTGGACAACCAAAGACGCACAGCGGAGGAAGGCTCCGATCCGGTGTGTGACCGAACGCCAATATTGCGAGCGGCTCAGGTTAGGGGCACGTGTGCGTAGGCAATTTCGCCCGCGTTTGTATGAGTTTGTCTGGGGGACAAGTGGTGACTAATAGCGTAGGGATTTTTGTTGCGACAAGCGCCGATCAAGCCCGCTGTCCTGCGGTCATCAGCTTCCTTCTAGACAAGAGTAAAACCGATCAAGCGGGCCTGTACGGGGGTTCAGCCTGCCTGTGCGGTAGTCAGAGGGGACGGAATTGAAATGGATATTCCACATTCGTTATCACGCGCTGCCAGAAATGCCGTTGAAACCTCGTCATTGCTGCGCGACGCACCAAGACCGACTACACAGAAAAAAGCGCAGTTGCGGCGCTTTGAGGTCAGTACACTGATGAAAAACGGGGATGTCGTGCAGACCCGTCACATCGCGCCTGCCCTGCCCATGTTCGAAGACGCGTTCTGCGCCTTTACCCGCGGATCTCTGGTTGAAACGGAATTCGGGCCGATGGCGATCGAAGACCTGATGCCCGGCGATACGGTACTGACCCAAAGCGGCACCTCGGAAACAGTGCTGTGGAAGGGATCGGTCACACTGGTGCCCGGACGTGCGGACGCCCGCGGCCGAACACGACCGTTGACGCGCATCATGGCCGACACGTTCGGTATGCAAAAACCGATGTCAGGCGTCATCACCGGTCCGTCCGCGCGGTTGCTGGGAACGCCTGCGCACCTGCGGCATCTGCATGGCGACGATCAGATTTTGACACCGGTCCACGAGTTCCAGGACGGCACAAGCATCATCGAAACACTGCCGCCGACGCCGGTCGAGCTGTTTCACATCTGTCTCAAGCGCCATGCGGTGATCGGGGTCGACGGGCTGCAGTTCGAATCCTATCACCCCGGCGTCAACACCATTCGCAAGGTCAGCCGGTCACTGAAGTCGATCTATCTGAACCTGTTCGCGCATATTGACACGCTGAACGACTTCGGGCCGCTGGTTCTGCCACGCGCCGGGGACGGAGAGGTCAATGCGATAAACGTCTGAATCCGGGTTTTTTCTGCAATGTGGGGGCATTATGCAGTTATTGTTAAGTTGGGTATTTTACATGGCGGTGGCAGCCTTTCTGCCACCGATGAAGCCGCATCCGAAGGGCGCAGCGCTTACGCCATCCGGCTCATTCGTTCTTCCAGAACATCGAAGGGCACACCGGGTTCGTCTTTTGCGCCGCGGATGACCAGCGAGGTCTTGACGCTGGCCACGTTAGGGGTGGTCAGCAGTTCGCCCGTCAGGAATTGCTGAAAACTGCTGAGATCCGGTGCGACGCACTTCAGGATAAAGTCGACCTCGCCGTTCAGCATGTGGCATTCCCGCACCAGAGGCCATTCGCGGCAGCGTTCCTCGAACGCGCTCAGCTCGGATTCGGCCTGGCTTTCCAGACCGACCATGGCAAAGACCTGAACCTCGAAGCCCAGCTCGCGCGAGTTCACTTCGGCATGGTAGCCGCGGATCAGGCCCGATTCTTCCAATGTCCGCACGCGCCGCAGGCAGGGAGGCGCTGAAATACCCACGCGCTTTGCCAGCTCGACATTGGTCATGCGACCGTCTGCCTGCAATTCCGCCAGAATTTTGCGGTCAATCTCATCCAGCCGTATCGCGACCATCAAATGCTCCTGATTTTTCGGTTGTTATATCAGCACCCGGAGGATGCGCAATAATCTTTCGTGGTCGCGCAATATTGTTTATTTTCAATGTCCTTATTTTGCGCGCCATTCACGCGGCACATAGCGGGTGTGAAACAGGAAGGGGCTTTAAGCGCGGCACAGGGGTCGCTATATCCATCGGCCAAGGGCCGCGCGCCCATATCAGGCATATCGAGTCGGGGGTACCATGTCCGAAACACGTCACACCAAGGTTCTGATCATCGGGTCGGGACCGGCCGGTTATACTGCGGGCGTCTACGCAAGCCGCGCGATGCTGGAGCCAATCCTGGTTCAGGGCATCGAACCCGGCGGTCAGCTGACCACCACTACGGATGTCGAGAACTATCCCGGCTTCACCGAAGTTCAGGGGCCTGATCTGATGATCAAGATGCAGGAGCACGCTCAGGCCATGGGCTGCGAGGTGATCGGCGACTACATCAGCGATCTGGACGTTTCAAAACGCCCCTTCACCGCCAAGGGCGACAACGGCATCACCTATACCGCCGATGCGGTCATTCTGGCCACCGGCGCGCGTGCGAAATGGCTGGGCCTGCCGTCGGAAGAGAAATTCAAGGGCTTTGGCGTTTCTGCTTGTGCCACCTGCGACGGCTTCTTCTATCGCGGGCAGGAGATTGTGGTGATCGGCGGTGGTAACACGGCCGTGGAAGAGGCCCTGTTCCTGACCAACTTCGCCAGCAAGGTGACTTTGGTCCACCGCCGCGATGAGCTGCGGGCCGAGAAAATCCTGCAGGATCGGCTGCTGAAGCACGAAAAGATCGAACCGCTGTGGTTCCACGAGTTGGAAGAAGTGGTTGGCACCGATGCCCCGCTGGGCGTCGAGGGCGTGCGCGTCAAAAACGTCAAAACCGGCGAGATCACCGAGATTCCCTGTAAGGGCGTTTTTGTTGCCATCGGCCACGCCCCGGCCAACGAACTGGTCAAGGACACGCTGGAAACCCATATGGGCGGCTATGTCGCGACCAAGCCGGGTTCGACCGAGACCTCGGTCCCCGGTGTCTTCGCCGCCGGTGACCTGACCGACCACATCTATCGTCAGGCCGTCACCAGCGCCGGCATGGGCTGCATGGCCGCGCTGGATGCGGAACGCTTTCTGGCGGAGCAGGACTAACCCAATGCTGGAATTCTCCGGCCCGGTCTGGAGAATTCTGTTTCTGTCACAGATCGACGCCCCTCTGGCCCCCGCACAGGCGCCCGAGGGGCGTTTTCATTGTTCCGGTCAGACAGCCCTTTATGCCTCTCTCAGCGCAGAGGGTGCCGGGGTCGCGATCCGGCGGTATGTGTCGGACGGTGACCCGCCAAGGGTCATGCAACGCGCGCACATTACCAGCGCAAGGCTGGCGGACCTGCGCGGACACCCCGAGGCCTCGATTGTCTGGCAGGGCATCCACGACATTCAAGGACGCTCACCGACATGGCGGTTTTCCGATGATGCCCATGCGATCGGCGCCGACGGGTTGTTATACAGCTCACGCTCGCGCCCTGAACTCAGCCATGTCGTGCTTTTCAACATCTCCCCTGCCCTGATCCGCACGGGCGCCGCGGCAACCGAATGGGTTCCGTCTTATTCTTGACCCGTTCGCCCGCCCGTATCAGACTCGCTCTCAAACAACGCGAATGCAGGTGATCTGATTGAACAGCGTTCTATGGCGAGGCGGGTGGGCAACCCGGCTGAGGATCGGCAGCGGCCTGATCCTGTTTACCTTTGCCTTCTTTCACTTCATCAATATCGGGCTGGGGCTGTTTCACACCGACTACCTGCACGGAATGCAGGATGGCCGCAAAGCCGTTACCCGTCACGACGCCATGAGCGTGATCTTATACGCCGCCCTGCTGGTACATGCCGGGCTGGCGCTGCATTCGATCAGTCAACGCCGAACATTGCGGATGCCATTTGCAACCGGATTGCAGGTTGTTCTTGGCCTGCTGATCCCGCTGCAACTGATCTCTCATATCGTGCAAACGCGCTATGCGCATGAAATCTATGATGTAAATGACGAGATGGGCTATATCATCATCCTGATGTGGCCCGGTACGGTGATCTGGATGCAGAGCCTGCTGCTGCTGCTGGTCTGGGTGCACGGCTGCATCGGGCTGCACAGATGGCTGCGGCTGACCCGCTGGTGGTCGAAAACTGTGCCCTACCTGATCGGCGTTGCCGTGTTTATCCCATCCTTTGCGCTGGCCGGGCTGCTGACCGAAGGGCGGCGCATCTGGGCGGATTTCGCCGATCCTTTCCTGCGCGAACAATATATCGAGCATTACAACTGGCCCTCACCCGAGGCATTCGAGGCCATGTTCAGCGTCAAGGACAATGCGCTGATGGCGTTCTGGATCGCGCTGGGGGCAGCGCTGGCGGTATTTGCGATCCGCAAGCTCTGGCGGCGTCGGCATTCCGTGCGGGTGAAATATGTCGAAGGCCCCGAGGTTGTGGCCGAAAAGGGCATGACTCTGCTTGAGATTTCGCAGGCCAATGGCATTCCGCACACGGCCTTATGTGGCGGCAAGGGGCGCTGCACCACCTGTCGGGTGATCGTCGAGGAAGGCGCCGACAGCCTTCCTGCCCCCAGCGAGATCGAGGCCCGCAGCCTTGCTGCTGTTGGTGCCCCCAACGAGGCGCGGCTGGCCTGTCAGATTTGCCCGATTGCGCCACTCACCGCGTTTCGCATGTTCCGTCCGGACGGCGGGCGGCACCGTGCGCATGCAAGCCAGGGGCAAGAGCGTAAACTGGCCGTTCTGTTTCTGGACATGCGCGGGTTCACCTCGCGCACCACCGGCCAGTTGCCCTATGACATCGTGTTCCTGCTGAACCGGTTCTTCGACGCCATTGTTCCGGCGATCACCACTGACGGCGGTGTGGTCGACAAATACATGGGCGATGGCCTGCTGGCGGTGTTCGAAACACCCGACACCGAAAGCTCGGCCCGGGCGGGGTTGAAGGCAGCGGCCGATGTCAGCCGCGCTCTGGCGCAGTTCAACCAGCGGCTTGAGGCCGAGGGCAGCCCCCGCATACGTATCGGGATGGGGCTGCATCTGGGCGATCTGGTGCTCGGTGAAATCGGCGCTGCCGGCCATGCCGCGCGCACCATCATCGGTGACGCGGTCAACGTGGCCAGCCGGCTTGAGGGCGAAACCAAAGCGCTGGGGGTCGAGCTTCTGGTCTCGGCCGAATTGCTGCAAGCGGCAGGGTATGAGGGGGATCAGAATGGCATCAGACCCTTTGACCTGCGCGGCGTGACCCGCCCGATTCCCGCCCTGCCGGTGACCAGCGCCTCGGACTTGCTGCTGGCCACCACAAGATAGGAACGGATGTGCTGAATTCGCACAGCAACCGCACATCAGCGGGATTTAAATCGCAAAAAGCCGCACCTACCGAAATTTCCTTCCAATCCGGGCAAAAACCGCGCATATCGTCCTTAATTTCGTGAATGTATATGGACTTCAACCATCAGCCGGGGCAAATGCCCCGCAAACACCAGTAAAACCGCACTTCGACAAGAGTATTCCCATGACGATGTTAAGCAATCTGGCTCCGATCCCCGAGCTGTATGTATCTTATGAATCGGCCCAAAAGCTGAAAGTGGAAGCCGCCGACCTGACCAGCTGGGACCTGAGCCCGCGTCAGATCTGCGATCTGGAGCTTCTGATGAATGGCGGGTTCAACCCGCTCAAGGGTTTTCTGTCCGAGGCCGACTACGACAACGTCGTCGAAAACATGCGCCTGGCCGATGGCACCCTGTGGCCGATGCCGATCACGCTGGATGTCAGCGAAGACTTTGCCGAAACCATCGAACTGGGTCAGGACATCGCCCTGCGCGATCAGGAAGGTGTCATCCTCGGCACCATGACCGTCACAGACCGCTGGACCCCGGATAAGGCACGCGAGGCCGAAAAGGTCTTTGGCGCCGATGACGATGCGCACCCGGCGGTGAACTACCTGCACAACGTGGCGGGCAAAGTTTATCTGGGTGGCCCGGTGACCGGCATCCAACAGCCGGTTCACTATGACTTCCGCGGCCGCCGCGACACCCCGAACGAGCTGCGCGCCTATTTCCGCAAACTGGGCTGGCGCCGTATCGTTGCGTTCCAGACCCGCAACCCGCTGCACCGCGCGCACCAGGAACTGACCTTCCGTGCCGCCAAGGAAGCGCAGGCCAACCTGCTGATCCACCCGGTTGTCGGCATGACCAAGCCGGGTGACGTGGACCACTTCACCCGCGTGCGCTGCTATGAGGCGGTGCTGGACAAATACCCGGCCTCGACCACCTCGATGTCGCTGCTGAACCTGGCCATGCGCATGGCTGGCCCCCGCGAGGCGGTCTGGCACGGCCTGATCCGAGCCAACCACGGCTGCACCCACTTCATCGTTGGCCGTGACCACGCCGGCCCCGGCAAGAACGGCCAGGGCGAAGATTTCTACGGCCCCTATGACGCACAGGACCTGTTCCGCCAGTTCCAGGATGAAATCGGTGTCGAAATGGTCGATTTCAAACACATGGTCTACGTGCAGGAACGCGCCCAGTACGAACCGAATGACGAGATCGAAGACAAGGAAAACGTCACGATCCTGAACATCTCGGGCACCGAACTGCGCCGCCGTCTGGCCGAAGGCCTGGAAATCCCGGAATGGTTCAGCTTCCCCGAGGTTGTGGCCGAGCTGCGCAAGACCAAACCGCCGCGCAGCCGGCAGGGCTTTACCGTGTTCTTCACCGGCTTGTCGGGCTCGGGCAAATCCACCATCGCCAACGCGCTTATGGTCAAGCTGATGGAAATGGGTGGCCGTCCTGTCACGCTGCTGGATGGCGACATCGTGCGTAAGAACCTCAGCTCGGAACTGGGCTTCTCGAAAGAGCACCGCGATCTGAACATCCGCCGCATCGGTTACGTTGCCAGCGAGATCACCAAGAATGGCGGTATCGCCATTTGTGCTCCGATCGCGCCCTACGCCACCACCCGCCGCGCCGTTCGGGAAGACATCGAACAGTTCGGCGCCTTCTGCGAAGTGCACGTTGCGACCTCGATCGAAGAATGCGAACGCCGCGACCGCAAGGGCCTGTACAAGCTGGCGCGTGAAGGCAAGATCAAGGAGTTCACCGGCATCTCGGACCCCTATGACGTGCCTCAGAACCCCGAGCTGAGCGTCGAGACCGAAAATGTGGACGTCGACAACTGCGCCCATCAGGTTCTGCTGAAGCTGGAAAGCATGGGTCTGATCGCCGCGTCGTAAACCGGTACCAGAAACATTCAAAGGCCCTCGCATCGCGGGGGCCTTTTTTGTGGTCAGAGCTCGGCGCGGATGGCCGCGACGGCGCGGGCTTCGAAATCACCGAACTCGGCCGCCTTGGGCTGGATCGCCTGCAGGTGCGGCAGGCGGGCGGCATAATCCTCGGCTGAGGCCGCCTGAATTGCGCACTGAATATCAGCCTCGGAGTCGCACAGGATCATGCCGGACGTATCGAAGAAATCCCCGATATTCGGACAACCCCAATAGATCGGCACCGTCGAACACAAAATCGCATCTGTCAGCTTTTCCGAGAAATAATTCCGTTCCCGCACATTCTCGATCACCACGGAAAAGCGGTATGGGGCCAACCCGTCGGATTTGCGGTCAAAGGGCGTATAGCCGCGCCCCATGATATCCACATCCGCGCCGGTTTCCCGCACCCAGTCGATCACCGAATGACGCAACTGGTGCCCTTCAAAGTCACGCTTGGCCGAGGCGATCAGTGAGCAGGATTTGGTCTTCGTGACATCAAGATCCTGCCAGTTGGCCACCATGGTAACGCCATAGGGCAGGAACACCGCGTTCGGAATGTTCTGCAGCAGCACGTCATGGAAGGTCAGCACCCGGAAGAACCGGCGCCACGTATAGCGCAGCATCCGGTCGTGTTTGCCGTGAATGGCCGAGGGTTCGCCCATCATCAATGAGATCCGCGCTCGGGTGCCCCGGCGCAGGCGCAGATGGACGGTTGAATTCGGATACATGATCAGGTGATCGGTGGGCTCAAGATCACCCACAGTCTTGCCGGACAGTCGGTCCGGGCAGCCCTCAGGCCAGATCAGTTCGGACAACGGGACCGAGGCCAGCTTTGGCCCCAACCGGTGCCCATAGGGCAGGATCGCAATTGCGGGTTGGGTCATTGCACAGCCTCAGGCAGATCGACCTGACCGCGCATCAGAACGTGGCCGCGTCCCGCAACCTTGATGCCGGTCATCGCATCCACCGGGCCGGCGCGGGTGACCGTCGCCTGACCCGGGCGCCCCATGTCGTGCCCCTGCTCGGCGAT
This sequence comes from Ruegeria sp. AB10, assembly GCF_056542745.1. NCBI lineage: Bacteria > Pseudomonadati > Pseudomonadota > Alphaproteobacteria > Rhodobacterales > Roseobacteraceae > Ruegeria > Ruegeria sp. AB10. The sequence continues at coordinate 936,720 of NZ_JBQGAI010000001.1, forward strand.
GAATGTATCTTTGGACATCAACCCGTGCTTCCACAGATAGGCTGCCATTGCACCGGTGGCCGATCCGGTGAACGGATCTTCGGGCGGGCTGGGCGGTGCCATCAACAGGCGTGAAAACGTGTCGCCCGCTTCGGTCGCACCTTTGAGTGTGACAAGGAAAGGCTCGGCCATATCCGACCCCGAAAACCCGGCCTTCTCAGATATTTGTGGCAGCACGCCGACGTCCAGCTTTGCGGCGCGCAAGGCCTCATGATCGCGCAGAACGGTGACGCAGAAGGGCAGCCCGGTGGAGACAAACTGCGGCGGGGAAATGATAGCGTCTTCGGAAAGGCCGATGGCGGCGGCGACCAGATCGACCGGTACGGCACTGCCAAATTGCGGCGCGACCTGTGTCATTTCGATTTCATCGCCGTTCAGGCGGATCGAGACGATCCCGGCCCCGGTCTCCAACGTCAGCGTATCGCCCTGAAACAGGTCGCGTGACCGCATGGCGGCAACGGTGGCGATGGTGGGATGCCCGGCAAAGGGAATCTCGCGGCTGGCCAGAAAATACCGCACCCGGATATCGGCCACATCGGATGGGCCGGTAAACGTGCATTCGACCAGAGAGGTTTCGCGCACATAGGCCATGCAGACCTCTTGCGACAGAACAGCGCCACCATGAACCACAGCACAACCATTGCCGCCAAACGCACGGTCGCTGAAGGCGTCTACCCAGTCAAAGTCAAACCAGCTCATGTATTGCGCCCTTTCGATATGCGAACCGCTACAGGTCCGCATATCTCGCCCGCGGGGCGGCAGATGTCACGGGGAAATCGACTGGCTCAGTGGACGGCCACCGGTGAAAAATCATGTTCGCGCGCCAGAACAAAAGCCAGCTTGCGGTCGGCGACCAGCGCCAGTTGCTGACCGTCGGAATCGTGGACGGCGTAAAGCTGATCCAGATCGCCCGCCTGCTCGCGCACTTCCCGAGGCAGATCAGCGACGTCGACAGCTTTCACATAGACGATCCGGTCGCCTTCGGTATTCAGCTCAATCGGTGTATTCATTGCTCTTACCCCTTTCTTATGTTGATCGTTTGCACCACGGTTTCAGGTGCGGCGCGGGTCAAATCCACATGCAGCAGACCGTTTTCCATGATCGCCTCGCCCACCTCGACACCGTCGGCCAGCACGAACATGCGCTGGAACTGACGCGCCGCGATGCCACGGTGCAGGAAAACTCGCCCCTCGCTGTCGTCACGTTGACGGCCCCGGATCACCAGCTGGCGATCCTCGATGGTGATCGACAGATCCTCTTCTGCGAACCCGGCCACGGCCAGAGTGATGCGGTACGAAAAGTCCGAGGTCTGTTCGATGTTATAGGGTGGGTACCCTTCGTTGCCGGCCTTTGCAGACCGTTCCAGAAGGCGTTCCAACTGCTCGAACCCCAAAAGATGCGGGTATGAGCCAAGAGTAAGTTTCGACACGTATTTTCGTCCTTTATTGCCAAAGCGACGTGTGGTGCGGCCCCGTTCTGGCAACCGCGTAGAATAGAATATGGGAATATGCGGGGATGTCCACAAGGTCTGGCCGGATAAACCCTGACACACTATCTTGTGTGTTAAGCACCACAAAAGGCACTGAGTCGCACATGAACGCGCCCACCGATCTTTCGATGAAAACAGACGAGGTTTTGCGGGTTGAACTGGAGGTTTTCCGCCGCCAGCACCGTGATCTGGACCAAGCGATTGAGGCGCTGCAGTCCACCGGCACGGCCGATCAGCTGACGCTCAAGCGGCTGAAAAAGCAGAAACTGCGGCTGAAGGACATCATTCGTCTGATCGAAGACCGTTTGACCCCTGACATCATCGCCTGACGCATTGCCACGAAGTGGGATTTGGCTATAGTGCGCGCTCTTTCGAAAGGCAGGGACGCAAGCGGATGAGCGACGTGAAAGTGGGGATCATCATGGGCAGCCAGTCGGACTGGCCCACGATGAAAGAAGCCGCAGACATTCTGGATGAGCTGGGCATCGCGTATGAGAAACGCATCGTTTCGGCGCACCGGACCCCCGACCGGTTGTGGGATTACGGCAAGACCGCCGTTTCGCGAGGGCTGCATGTGATCATTGCCGGGGCCGGAGGGGCCGCGCATCTGCCAGGCATGATGGCCTCGAAAACCCGAGTGCCGGTGATTGGCGTTCCGGTGCAGACCCGGGCGTTGTCGGGTGTCGATTCGCTGTATTCCATCGTGCAAATGCCCAAAGGGTTTCCGGTGGCGACCATGGCGATTGGCTCGGCCGGTGGTGCCAATGCGGGCCTGATGGCAGCTGGTATTCTGGCCCTGCAGGACGACGCGCTGGCCCAGCGGCTGGATGCCTGGCGCGAGGCGCTGTCGGCCTCGATCCCCGAGGAGCCACAGGGATGAGCCGGATCGGATTCATCGGAACCGGGCATATTGCGGCTCCGATGGTTCGGTTTTTGGCCTCGAAAGGGCATTCCATATCCGTTACCGAACGTAACACCGACGTTTCAGCGGCCCTTCAGGCCGAACTGGGGGTGACGGTTGCAGATGCGCAGTCTGTTATCGACACCTCGGACATCGTGTTTCTGTGTCTGCGCCCGCAGATTGCACCGGACGTCCTTGAAGCGCTGACGTTTCGCGCCGATCAGAAAATCGTTTCGGTCATGGCTGCAGTATCGGCGCAGCAACTGGCGCAGCTTTGCGCCCCGGCCTCGGATTTCGTTCAGACGATCCCTCTGGGCTTTCTGCAACAGGGCGGATGCCCCCTGGCAGCCTTTGGAAATGACGCTCTGCTTGCCGATTTGTTCCAACCGGAGAACCCGGTCGTCAGCGTCTCGGACGAGGCGGCGCTGAATGCGCATTTCGCGATTTGCGCAATGGTCCCCGGTATGCTTGATCTGATGGCGACCGGTGCGGCGTGGCTGACCGAACAAACCGGCGACGCGGATGCCGCTGAATTCTATACAACTCAACTATTGTCAGGGTTCCTGTCCACGATGGAAACGGGTACGTCGGGGCGGTTGGCCACTGAGCGCGACGCTCTGGCGACCGAAGGAACGCTGAGCCTGCAGATGACGGATGGATTGCAGTCCGGTCGCGCCCATGATGTGTTGCGCGCGACCCTGGCGGCGATTGGATCACGGTTGGAGACGAAAGAATGACCGACACACTTAAACCCGGCGCGAAGATCGGCATCCTGGGCGGTGGTCAGCTGGGCCGGATGTTGTCCGTGGCGGCGGCGCGTTTGGGATTTGTGACCCACATCTTCGAACCCGGCGCCAACCCGCCCGCCGGGCAGGTAGCCGATCGGGTGACCACCGCGGCCTATGACGATGCGGACGCCCTGCGCACCTTTGCCGAGTCGGTCGACGTCATCACCTATGAATTCGAGAACATCCCGACCGAGGCGCTGGACCTGCTGGAATCCCACCGCCCTATCCACCCGGGACGCGAGGCGCTGCGCGTCAGCCAGGACCGGCTGACCGAGAAGAATTTTCTGCAAGGTCTTGGCCTGCAAACCGCACCCTTTGCCGACATCACCGACCTGGACAGCCTGAACGCGGCGATCAACCAGATCGGCACGCCTGCCATTCTGAAGACCCGCCGCTTTGGCTATGACGGCAAGGGCCAGGCGCGGTTGCGTGGTCCCGAGGATGCCGAGGCTGCGCTGGCCGATATGGCGGGCGCTCCGGCGATCCTTGAGGGGTTCGTGGAGTTCAGCCACGAGGTTTCGATCATCGCCGCGCGCGGGTTGGACGGTCAGGTCGCCTGTTTCGATCCGGGCGAGAACGTGCATCGCGACGGCATCCTGCACACCACGACGGTCCCTGCCCGCCTGCGCCCGGCGCAGCGTACGGATACCGTGCTTTTGGCAGCCAACATCCTCAACGCGTTGGACTATGTCGGCGTCATGGGTGTTGAGCTGTTTGTCACCCCCACCGGTCTGATCGTGAACGAGATTGCGCCGCGGGTGCATAACTCGGGGCATTGGACCCAGAACGGCTGTGCGGTGGACCAATTCGAGCAGCATATCCGCGCGGTGGCCGGGTGGCCGTTGGGGGACGGGCAACGGCATTCGGATGTGGTCATGGAGAACCTGATCGGTGCCGACATGGATCGCGTGCCAGAGCTGGCGCAGGAACGCGACGTGGCCCTGCATCTTTATGGCAAGGCCGAGGTAAAGGCCGGTCGCAAGATGGGTCATTTCAACCGCATCTCGCGCTAGGGGATCGCGCTACCGCGCGATGCCTCCGGCGGGAGTATTTGGAAAAAGATGAAGCGGGTTAGCGGACGAACCGGGCCGCGATATCTCCGGCCATGTAGCTGACCCGACCAGCTGCCAGAGTGGCGGCAACGCGGTGGGTTTCGGCATCCAGAATGACCAGATCGGCACGCTGCCCCGAAGCCAGCGTGCCCCGGTCATGCAGTCCCAATACACGCGCAGGCCCCGAGGACACCAGCGCCCATGCGCCTGCCATATCCACCAGCCCGGATTTGGCCAGCATCAGCGCGGCCCGTCTGGGGCTGGGGTAGTGGTAATCTGAGGCCAGCGCGTCGCAATATCCCATCGTGATCAGGTCCAGCGCGCTGACATTGCCCTTGTGCGAGCCCCCGCGCACAACATTGGGCGAACCCAGAATGATATAGTCGCCGTGGGCACGGGCGGCCTCGGCGGCCTCAAGCGTTTCAGGGAATTCGGCAATCTGCGCCCCGCGCGCGCGCCAGTCGGCCCGGGTTTGCGCGGTGGCATCGTCATGGCTGCCCATGCGCACGCCCTGCTTGGTGAGGGCTGCACACAGAGCGTCCAGCGCCGCAGGCACCTCGGTCCGGCGGTCGTGCATGGACAGCAACAGTTCGAAGTGTTTCTCTGGGTTACGCCCGGCCTTGAGCGCCTGTCCGGTCAGGCGCGGTGGTTTGCGCCGCTCGGCCAGACGGTCATGTGGAAGGTGATCGTTGAATACCACATAGGGCACCTGCCATTCGGCAATGCGTTTGGGCAATCCCGCATAGTCTTCCAGCATATGCGTCTCGAACCGAAGCTGAGGCATCAGATCGGTCACGACACGATCCTTGACCGCAGCAATGGCGTCAAATACCTGCCCCGCGAATTCGGGGCCGCGAACACCGCCCTCCCAACTGTGGAACTGGGCCAGAACAGCGGTGGTGATACCGTTAGCCGCCAGTTCGGCCTCGACCGAGAGGATGCCCTCGTCCATCTGCTTCATCGCCCCGCGACGCGGCGCGATATGGCGCTCGAACCCGTCCCCGTGCAGATCAATGATACCGGGCAGCACGAGATATCCTGACAGGTCGATTTCACGCCCGGTGCGGTCCGGCTGAATGACACCGTCTGCCATGGCCAAGTCAGAATGCACAAGGCCTTGCTCCGGCAGCAGCACCTCTGCGCCGGTCAGGGTCAGGTTCAATGCGGTCATTGCGATGGCTCCGAGGCAGGTTCCGAGCAATCCTGCCCGATGCAGATTTCGTCGATGATATCCATCACGCCGTCCAGCCAGGTGATTTGAGGATCAAACTGCCCGTACTCGATGAAGTGCAGCGCCTGTGCCATGACGCGCGGGTTGTTCATCATGAAGGTGTGGGTCACCGGCAGGACGATGTGATCCTTCATCCCTTCAACTTTCGTCGTCTCGATCGACACTTTGCCGTCATCCCGGCCGTCGATCATGGACGAAAACACCGGGTTCAACGAGTTCTCACCGGCAATCACGCCCAGTTCGAAATCCACCGGAGGCAGTTGGCTTGGGATGCCCTCGGGGCCGGTACCCAGCGCCAGTCCGGCGGGTCCGTGCAACATGCCGAATACTTCATACGCGCCCAGTTCATCCACCAATTGACTGCCCTGATTGGGCGGGCCGAGCATGACCACGCGTCCCAAATTCTCGGGCTGATGATCCTGCAGCCAATAGCGCAACAGAATGCCGCCCATCGAATGCGCCACCACGTTTACCCTGTCGTTGCCACAGGCCGCAAAAGCATCCGGCAGGGTCTGTTCGGCCAGCTCGGATATCGGCAGGTCCGTTGACGGATATCCCGGACGCACAACGTTATAGTCATGCGCCTTGAACAACTGTTCCATCACGGTGAACGAGGCCTCGGTCCGCGCAAGCCCATGCAACAGCACCACGCATTTCGCATGAGCCGCCATTGGGGCGAGCAACAGAAAGATGGCAAGCAGGTATCTCATAGCCGCCAGATAGAGCTTAACCCGAGTTGATTAAACCCCCTGACGGGGTTTCAGCCTCAGAACGGCCAGCGCGATTCCGCCCAGTACCAGCCCTGCGCCAAGGACCAGACGCAGGCTGGCCGTTTCGCCCAAAAGGACGACGCCTCCGATAATCGCAATAATCGGGACGCTCAGTTGCACGACCGCTGCAGTGGTGGGGGGCAGCTGAGGCAGAACGCGGTACCAAAGCGCATACCCCAGACCCGAGGTGACGCCTCCGGACAATGCCGCCAGCATGTAGCCCGTTGCGGACATTCGCCATTCCATTCCAGCGGTCAGCAAGGCCAGCGCAGTGAGCGGCAACGCGACCACGAAATTTGCAGCCGTCCCCGCCAGCGCGTCCGGTTCTGACCGTCCAACCAGCGAATAGACTGCCCAGCCGATCCCCGCCGCCGCCATCAAAGCGGCACCGACCGGATTGACCGGAACTGCGCCTGAAGGCCAAAGCACATAGGCCAATCCCGCAAGCGCAATCGCGGCACCGGCAACCTGCCGCATTTGCGGAGTGTTACCCGACATCGACGTAACCGCGAACATGGTAATCTGCACGACCCCGAACAGGATCAAAGCCCCCAACCCGGCATCCAGGGTCAGATACGCCACGGAAAACCCGATCATATAGAGGGACAACGACCCCGCCCCCGCGATCCTGCGGCGATTGCGCAGCGGCAGGTGCCCGGCTCTTACCCAGACCAGAACAGCCAGCACCACAGCCCCGGCCAGAACCCGAACAACCGCGAACCCGGCGGGGTCGCTGGCCCCGCTGTCGATGGCCAAACGGTTCAGGATCGAGTTCGCCGCAAAAGCGCACATGGTCAGCGCGGTGAGGAGGAACAGTCGCATATCAACCGCATAGCGGTTCCGCAGGGATTTGCACACTCACTTTCCCGCAGAGGAACGCCCCCGCTTCATCTTTTCAAAAATACTCCCGCCGGAGGCATGCACGCGCAGCGGGCATCCTGAATAAAAAACGGGGCCACCCAAAGGCGACCCCGTCCATAGTCAAGCGACTTTTCCCTCTCGGCAGCTTGGCCTTGCAGCCAAGCACCTGTCGGGACCGTCAGAACTCGCCGAGGCGAATTCGACGTGCTTACATCATGCCGCCCATGCCGCCCATGTCGGGCATACCGCCTGCGGCAGGTGCGTCTTTCTGCGGCTTGTCTGCAACCATCGCTTCGGTGGTGACCAGCAGACCGGCAACCGATGCCGCGTCTTCCAGAGCGGTACGGACAACTTTGGCCGGGTCGATCACGCCGAACGAGAACATGTCGCCATATTCTTCGGTCTGTGCGTTGAAGCCAAATGCTGCGTCGCCGCTTTCGCGGACCTTGCCAGCAACAACCGCGCCGTCAACACCTGCGTTCTCAGCGATCTGGCGCAGCGGCGCTTCGATTGCCTTGCGAACGATGTTGATGCCAGCGTTCTGGTCAGCGTTTGCGCCTTCCAGTGCTTCCAGTGCTTTACCGGCCTGAACCAGAGCAACACCGCCGCCCACAACAACGCCTTCCTGCACAGCAGCGCGGGTCGCGTTCAGAGCATCGTCCACACGGTCCTTACGCTCTTTCACTTCAACTTCGGTCATGCCGCCGACGCGGATAACAGCAACACCGCCTGCCAGTTTGGCAACGCGCTCTTGCAGCTTCTCACGGTCGTAGTCCGACGAGGTTTCTTCGATCTGGGTGCGGATCTGAGCAACACGTGCTTCGATCTCGGCTTTCTCGCCAGCACCGTCGACGATGGTTGTTTCGTCTTTGGTGATTTCGATCTTCTTGGCGGTGCCCAGCATGTCCATGGTGACGGACTCGAGCTTCATGCCCAGATCTTCGCTGATGACCTGACCGCCGGTCAGGATTGCGATGTCCTGCAGCATGGCCTTGCGGCGATCGCCGAAGCCCGGAGCTTTGACAGCAGCAATTTTCAGGCCGCCGCGCAGTTTGTTGACAACCAGAGTTGCCAGCGCTTCGCCTTCAACGTCTTCCGCGATGATCAGCAGCGGCTTCTGCGACTGGATCACCTGCTCGAGCAGCGGAACCATCGGCTGCAGCGAGGACAGTTTCTTTTCGTGCAGCAGGATCATGCAGTCGTCGAGCTCTGCAATCATCTTGTCTGCGTTGGTGACGAAGTAAGGCGACAGGTAGCCACGGTCGAACTGCATACCTTCGACAACATCGGTCTCGGTTTCCAGACCTTTGTTTTCTTCGACGGTGATAACGCCTTCGTTGCCAACCTTCTGCATCGCGTCTGCGATCTGCTGGCCGATTTCGGCTTCGCCGTTGGCCGAGATGGTGCCAACCTGCGCAACTTCGGCCGAGTCCTTGACTTCGCGCGAAGCCGACTTGATGCCTTCAACAACCTTGGCAGTTGCCAGGTCGATGCCGCGCTTCAGGTCCATTGGGTTCAGGCCAGCTGCAACCTGCTTCAGACCTTCGCGAACGATGGCTTGGGCCAGAACGGTTGCGGTGGTGGTGCCGTCGCCGGCTTCGTCATTGGTGCGGCTGGCGACTTCTTTCACCATCTGCGCGCCCATGTTTTCGAACTTGTCTTCCAGTTCGATTTCCTTGGCAACCGAAACACCGTCTTTGGTGATGCGCGGTGCGCCGAAGGATTTGTCCAGAACCACGTTGCGGCCTTTGGGGCCCAGGGTCACTTTAACAGCATCGGCCAGGATGTTCACACCTGCCAGCATACGGTTACGGGCATCGGTGTCGAACTTGACGTCCTTTGCAGCCATGTCGTTTCTCCTTGAGAAAATGTAATGAGATGAAGATCAGAGAAGCGCGCGGGCTTACTCGATGATCCCCATGATGTCGCTTTCTTTCATCATCAGCAGCTCTTCGCCGTTGACCTGAACCTCGGTGCCCGACCACTTGCCGAACAGGATCTTGTCGCCAGCTTTTACAGCCATTGCGATCAGTTCGCCGCTGTCCTTGCGTGCGCCTTCGCCGGTTGCAACGACTTCGCCTTCGCTGGGCTTTTCTTTTGCGCTGTCAGGAATGATCAGGCCGCCTGCGGTTTTTTCTTCGCTTTCGGTACGGCGAACCAGCACACGGTCATGAAGCGGTTTCAATGCCATCTTTGCAGCTCCTTGGGCTCAAAGTTTGTTTATCCTCCCCTCACCGGATGGCGAGGCGTTAGCACTCGGGGTGTATGAGTGCCAGCGACGCATAGCTAGGGAGTCCAAATCCCCGAGTCAACAAGCTGTGATGGATTTTTTGGCAAATGACCTCAGTCGGCGCTTTCCCAGCTATAGGCCCAGTGTTTCAGGCCGTCGCTGCCTGCGTCTGATAGCGCATAGACGCCCTTGTCGATCTTGTCGAACCAGCCATAGTGGTTTTCCCGCATCAGACGGGTGGCCGTGGGTACTCCGGTCGCTTTTGCCACCTCGGCCCCCTTGGTCGCGCCGCATTCGGCCAGATGAGCCGCGCATTTCAACGCGTCCTGCCGATAGGCCGTGACGATCCCATGCCGGGTGGCGCCTCCGGCATTGGGATCACCTTTCAGCCGGTCGAATTCACGCAGCAGCCGCGTGACCTTGGCCTTGTTCTTGCGCGGCGCATAGGGGCCGGGGTCGCACTGTACCTCGACCGTACCATCGGCCCGCACGGTGATCAGCCCCAGGCCCAAACGACGACACAGCGCAAGATTGTCCTTTAACGCCCGCCGGGCCGTGCGCCCCTTGGGTTTGCACACCCCGATATAGACCTGATCAGTCACCTTCAGCCGCGTGATCGCCTGATGGAACAGCGCCAGTGAAAACCGCAGCTTCAGTTCCACGATCACAGGCTCATCCCCATCCCGAACAGCAACGATATCGGCCGCGCCAACCTCGCCTTTGACGGTATAACCCTGACGCTCCAGCAGCGCCTTGATAGGGGGATAGAGATCCTGCTCGCGGTCCATAGCTACATGCTAGGCGAAATGCCACAGATTGCCAGAGGTCGTGTGCAAACCCTTGATCCGCCTTGCACACCGCCCGGCACCGGGGCAAGCTCGGCGCCGAACTGACACAACCGGGATGATACAAATGCGCCTGTTCCTGTTTCTGATCTGCCTGCTGCTGCCCGCCACAGTGCAAGCTGCCTGCGAAGGGCGTGATCTGAAGGCCGATCTGACACCTTCGGCCTGGGCGGAACTGGAACAGGCCCTTGAAGGCGTACCCTATCCCGAGGGCAACCACTGGATCGCAACGAAGGGCGGCACAGTTCTGCATCTGATCGGCACGCTCCACCTGAGCGATCCGCGCATGGATACGATTGTCGGACGCCTGACACCAACACTCAGCCAGGCTGATGCCTTCTATTTCGAGGTGACTCAGGACGAGATGGACGCTTGGGAACAGGAACTGGCCCGTGACCCAAGCCCGATCCTGATCACCTCCGGCCCCACCCTGATTGACCTGCTGCCCGAAGAGGCATGGGCGGCCCTATCATCTGCAATGGCCGAGCGCGGCATACCCAGTTGGATGGGGGCAAAAATGCGCCCCTGGTTTCTGGGCATGACGCTGGCCATGCCTGCGTGTTTAATTGCAGACCCCGAGGCCAGTCGCGGGCTGGATGCACGCCTGAATGAATTGGCCGAAGAACGCGGCATCCCGCAATTCTCGTTGGAGAGCATCGAGGAACTGATGGCGATGTTCGAAATCCACACCATCGAAGAACAGGCGGAATCGCTGGCGCGGATGTCCAATGCCTATGGCAACAGCGACGACCAGATGGTCACTATGGCAAATGCCTATTTCGACGAAAATCACGCGCATTCCATCGAACTGGGCCGCATCATGGCGCGCAAGTATTCCGGCATGTCACCCGAAATCTTTGACGAGGAATGGGACGCGTTCGAACAGCACCTGTTGATCGAGCGGAACAACAACTGGATGCCGCATATTTTGAACATTCAGGATCAGACCGCCGTGATTGCCGTGGGCGCCGGGCATCTAGGCGGCACGCACGGCCTTTTGTACCAGTTGCAACAGGCCGGATACACCCTGACCCGCGCCCAGTTCTGAGGGTATACGGGCGAATTTCAGACCAACCGTCGCAGCGTAAACACTGCCGGGTGACAAGCCCGGCGGTCCGACCTATAAGGCGCGCAAATTTATCATCCTCAGGACGCTGACATGACAACCCTTGTATTTGGCCACAAATCCCCCGACACGGACTCCACAGGCTCGCCGATCCTGTGGTCGTGGTACCTGAACGAAGTCAAAGGTGAGCAGGCCGAGCCCGTTCTGCTGGGCGAGCCCAACACCGAAGCGGCCTTCATGCTGCAACGCTGGGACCTGCCCAAGCCGCGCATCATCGAAGATGTGGACGCGGATGCTCCGGTTGTCATCGTCGACACCAACAACCCGGCCGAGCTGCCCGCCAGCGTCAACAGCGCCGACATCCGTGCCATCATCGACCACCACAAGCTGGTTGGCGGCCTGGAAACCAAAGGCCCGATCGACATCACCGTGCGCCCGCTGGCCTGCACCGCGACCATCATGGTCGACCTGATGGGCGACGACGCCGCCAAGATGCCCGAAGCCATCAAAGGCGCGGCACTGACCTGCATCCTGTCGGACACGCTGGAATTCCGGTCGCCCACCACAACCGCGCATGACCGCGAAGTGGCCGAGAAACTGGCCGCCGATCTGGGTCTGGACGTCTCGGCCTATGCTGCCGACATGTTCGCCGCGAAATCGGATGTGTCGTCCTTTTCAGACGCTGAACTGATCCGCATGGACAGCAAGGAATACGAAGTCGACGGTACCAAGTTCCGCGTCTCGGTTCTGGAAACCACCGCGCCCGGCGTCGTGCTGGACCGCAAGACCAGCCTGGCGGACTCGATGGTAGACGTCGCCAAGGAAGATGGTGTTGATCAGGTTTTGCTGTTCGTCGTCGACATCCTGAACGAAGAAGCCACCCTGCTGGTGCCGAACGATCTGGTCAAAGGCGTGGCCGAAAAGAGCTTTGGCGCATCGGTCGATGGCGACGCCGTTGTTCTGCCCGGCATCATGAGCCGAAAAAAGCAGATCATTCCGAACCTCAAGGTCTGATCTAATCTGAACACCAGTTGCAGGGGCGCCTATTCCGGTGCCCCTGTTTCGTTTGGGGCACCCGCATTCGCGTGCTGGTGAAACAAAAGCCCCTCGCGGCGATACAAAATCAAGCCGTGATCCGTATACAGATCACGTTGGAAAACCCGCTCCCACTTTCCCTGATCTGCAGATTTGTCCAGACGCCAATACTGAACACACAGGTCTGCCAACTCGACTTCAAGAATATCCCCCAGGCACTGGGTATCCCCAGACGGGACAAACGTTTCCACCTTGAATTCATAGCACGTTCGGAACGGGGCAATCCCCCGACATCGCTCAACCGCATAAAACTCGATGCGGTAGGCAAAGAGATTGACGTTAAAGAGGTCGCCAAAGAAAAGCACCTCATTTGTCTGCATTTCATTCCGATCCAGCCAATAGTCGGGTGAGAAGAACTCGAACGCCGTTGCGTATATGAATTCTCGCTCGCCCCACTTTCCATCAAAGCGATAGGGTTTGTGCGAGGCCGAACTCCAGTAGTTTATGACCGGTTCCTCGCCTTCTTCCACCGGCAGGAAATGTTCTTCGCCGAACAGCGCCGTGGCAAAAATCAGGGTAAGTTCCTTATGGCCCGTGTTTCGCACGGTCGAAGAAATCTTAATCGGCACCATCCCAGTCTCGATTACCGGCTCTCCGACCGAGGCCGAAACATTCACCTCCAGCACATAGCTCTTGCCAAATTCAAGCAAGCCGAACTGAAACACTGCCCACAAACCGGCGAGCGATATTGCGATGATCTGAAACCATCGGAAAACCGCTTCGGTCCTACCCTGAGAGCCGCCCTCTTTCTGCATCCTGCAATCGCAATAAACGTAACAAATCGGCACGTATCATAACACAAATCCGGCTCTGAGCCGAATGGCGCCCTGCCCGCTGACTCCGTGCGGGATGGTCATTCCGCCCGCGCTTTGGCATAGCTGGCATAAACCTGTTTTCTTGCCCGAGGCCATTATGACCCAGATCATCCACGCCCTGTCCGACGTATCCGACCGCTATAAGGCGCTGTTTGTTGACCTTTGGGGCTGCGTTCACAATGGCATCACCGCCTTCCCCGAGGCCGTTGCCGCCCTTCAGGCCTATCGGGCAAATGGCGGGATTGTGGTGCTGGTCACGAACTCTCCGAAACCCCGCGCGGGCGTGGCCGAGCAGCTGGCACAATTCAACGTGCCCGCCGATGCCTATGACACCATCGCCACCAGCGGCGACTCGGCGCGCTCGGCGATGTTTCGGGGTGCGGTGGGCGAAAAGGTTTATTTCATGGGGGAATGGCAGCGCGATGCCGGGTTCTTTGAACCGCTGAAACTGCTGCACCACCCCATCCACATCGAACGTGTCCCTCTGGACGAGGCCGAAGGCATCGTCTGCTGCGGCCCGTTCGACCCGATGGCGGACCCGTCGATGAACCGCCCCGATTTCCTCTATGCCAAGCAAAAGGGCATGAAGCTGCTCTGCGCCAACCCCGATATCGTGGTCGACCGGGGCGAGGTTCGGGAATGGTGCGCGGGTGCGCTGGCCAAACTTTATACCGAGATGGGCGGCGAGAGCCTCTATTTCGGCAAGCCGCATCCGCCGATCTACGATCTGGCCCGTCGTCGGCTGCAGGAATTGGGTCATGACATCCCTGATGGCGATATTCTGGTGATCGGCGACGGCCCGCATACGGACATTCTGGGCGGCATGGGAGAGGGGATTGATTCTCTGTTTATTTCCGGCGGATTGGCTGCGGCCGAAACAAAAACGTCGCACCATCCGCACCACGAATCCCTAACCGGCTATATCGCAAGGGAAAACATCAACCCCACCTATACAATCGGCCGTCTGAGATAATCAGAAAAGACTTGATTTTCTGCGACTGCGAAGTAATAAAGTTGCCGAACTAGGGCGACTTTGGTTGTTTTGTTGCCCTGCGGATTCAAGTGAGGGCGACATGTTGGACAATCTTCCGCGCGGCACGATCTGTATCGAAGACATCGAAATGGGCATGACCCGTTACCTGCGCAAAGTGGTAACGGACGAAGATATCGAGATGTTCGCGCAGGTTTCGACTGACCGGAATCCGGTGCATCTGGATGACGATTACGCCCGCGACACGATCTTTGAGGGCCGCATCGCGCACGGGATGCTGACCGCCGGCCTGATCTCGGCCGTGATCGGGGAACAACTGCCCGGCCACGGCACCGTATACATGGGTCAGTCGCTGAAATTTCTGGCCCCGGTCCGCCCCGGCGACATGGTCTATGCCGAGGTCAAGGTGATCGACATCGACTTTTCAAAGCGCCGGGTCAAGTTGGACTGCCACTGCTCGGTCGACGGTAAGAAAGTGCTGATCGGTGAGGCCATGGTGCTGGCCCCGTCGCGCAAGTTCGACTGAACCGAATCCAGGCTTTACCTGTCATGTTTCGATCATCGGCCCGGTTTACATCCGGGCCGTGAGCCGTCTCGGCGCGCACGTCATCTGTGCAAACCCACGCAGCGGCAGCACGTTTCCGTGCAAACGGCTGGCCGCAGCCGGATGCGCGGCCAAACCGGCATCCTACTTTCGCTCACCGCATCTGGTCGACTGGATGACGCAGTCGATCAGGGTCAACACGCCTATCCGAACCCGTACGCCGCCCTGCGCAGGGTCTTTGACAAGGCCCGCCGACGAGTGACTCAGTTGGGCATTGATCCTTCCCGTGCAGCCTAGGTCACGCCTCAGACCGCCAGACCGGCGGGTACGACAAACCAGAAATAGGTCCGACGGCTTCAAGCCGGCAGGCCCACGGCAGGACGGCGAAATCAGGCGCTTGAACCCACCCCGCAGTCCCGCTAGGCAGGCACTATGCGCATTATCCGGGATTTCCAGTTTATCGAGCCTCAGGACCGCGGCGCCAGCGTGGCGATCGGGAACTTTGACGGCGTCCATATCGGCCACCAATCGGTGATCGAACTGGCGCGCAATGCTGCCCCGGATGCCCCCTTGGGCGTGCTGACATTCGAACCTCACCCGCGCGAGTATTTTGCACCCGATGCCCCCCCCTTTCGCCTGATGCGCGGCAACGCCCGCGCGCACCGGTTGGAAAAGCTGGGCGTGCGGAAACTGTACGAATTGCCCTTCAACGCGGCCTTGGCCGGGCTGACTCCCGAGGAATTCGCCCGCAACGTGATCTGCGACGGGCTGGGCCTGTCGCATGTGGTCGTAGGTGCCGATTTCTGTTTCGGCAAAGGCCGCAGCGGGACGGCGGATGACATGGCCCGCTTTGGGCAGGAAATGGGGTTCGGCGTCACCATCGCTCCGCTGATGGAGCGGTCCGAAAACGTGGTGTCGTCGACCGCAATCCGCACCGCCTTGTCCGAAGGCCGCCCGCGCGATGCTGCCGCTATGCTGGGACACTGGCATCGCATCGAAGGCGAGGTGATCGGCGGCGAACAGCGGGGCCGCGAGCTGGGCTTTCCTACGGCAAACATGTCCATCGAGGGGCTGCACCCGCCGAAATTCGGCGTCTATGCGGTGCTGGTCGATGTGTTGGACGGCCCCCATCAGGGCAGCTATCACGGAGCGGCCTCGGTCGGGACGCGGCCGATGTTCCATGGCGAAGTGCCCAATATCGAAACCTTTCTGTTCGACTTCTCGGGGGATCTTTATGGCGCGACCCTGTCGGTCGGCCTGATCGACTATCTGCGCCCCGAGATGACCTTTGATGGGCTCGACGGTCTTATCACCCAGATGAATGCCGATTGCGGCAAGGCGCGCAGCATTCTGGCGGCGCTATGACAACCGATCCGATTGATCGCAAAGGCCTCAGCCCCCGTTTCTGGGAACGCAAACCACTGACCAAGATGAACCAGCACGAGTGGGAGGCGCTGTGCGACGGCTGTGGCAAATGCTGTCTGAACAAGCTGGAAGACGAGGATACCGGCGAGGTCGCCCTGACCTGCGTCGCCTGCCGCCTGCTGGATGATGAGACCTGTCGCTGCACCCAATACGACATCCGCCACCAGTTCGTGCCGGAATGCATCGTCATGAAGCCCGACAATATCGACGATCACGCCTATTGGCTGCCGCAGACCTGCGCCTATCGGCTGCTGTGGGAAGGCAAACCTCTTTACGACTGGCACCCGTTGATATCTGGTACGCCGAACAGCGTGCACGCCGCCGGGATGTCGGTTCAGGGCCGCACGGTGTCCGAGTTCGAAACACCGCTTGAAGAGTGGGAAGACTATATCATCGAGGAGCCCAGCTGATGTATTTCGCCTCTGACAATTCCGGGCCGGTTCACCCCCAGGTCATGGCCGCACTGAACGCGGCCAATGAGGGTTATCAGATGGCCTATGGCGCCGACACGCTGATGAATGAGGTGCGGGACCGCATTCGCGGCATCTTCGAGGCTCCGGGCGCGGCAGTTTATCTGGTGGCCACCGGGACAGCGGCGAATTCGCTGGCGCTGGCGACGCTGGCAAACCCTTGGGATACGGTATTCTGCTCGCCGGTGGCGCATATCCACGAGGATGAGTGCAACGCGCCGGAATTCTACAGCGGTGCCAAACTGACGCTGGTGCACGGCAGCGACAAGATGGAGCCCGAAGCCCTGCGCCGCTCGATTCTGGCCGAAGAGACACGCGGTGTGCATGGCCCCCAACGCGGGCCGGTGTCGATCACGCAGGTCACGGAACGCGGTTCGGTCTATTCACTGGCCGAGCTGCAGGCGCTGTGCGGTGTGGCCAAGGAATACGGCCTGCCAGTGCATCTGGACGGCGCGCGGTTCACCAATGCGCTGGTTGCGCTGAACTGCTCTCCGGCCGAGATGACGTGGAGGGCGGGTGTGGATGCGGTCAGCTTTGGCGGCACCAAGAACGGGTTGATGGGGGTCGAGGCGGTTGTCTTCTTCGACGAATCCAAAGCCTGGGAATTCGAAATGCGTCGCAAGCGCGGGGCGCACCTGTTTTCCAAGCATCGCTATTTGTCGGCGCAAATGGCGGCCTATCTGCAGGATGACCTATGGCTGAAATTGGCACGTCAGGCCAATGCCAACTGCGCCCGACTGGCCGAGGGGTTGCGCGCCAAGGGGGCCTCGTTCCTGCATGAACCGCAGGCCAACATGATCTTCGCGCAATTCTCACGGGCACGGCACAAACAGCTGCACGATGCCGGTGCCGTCTATCACCTGTGGGGGGCGGAGCTGGACGGCGACAATGACGCAGAAATCCTTGCTTGCCGCCTGGTCTGCGACTGGTCGATCAGCGCCGAGGAGATTGACCGGTTCCTCGCCCTGCTTTAACGGCTGCCGACGCCCTGCCAGAACTGCCCTACAAGGCGCGCAGTGTCTTGCGGATGCGAAATCGGCAACATATGCCCCGCCCCCTCAACCACGGCGCAGGATGCATTGGGCAGCCGCCTTTGCAGCCCCTGAGCAATCACAGGCATCACCGGATGCGTCCTTGACCCGCTGAGGATCAGAACCGGCATGGCCGCTCGGTCCAGAACGCCGGGGCTCAGCAGCCCTTTCCGGTCCTGAAACAGAACATCTTCGACCGCTGGAACAACGTGCACGCCCCGCACCATTGCGGCACGCGTCCGTTCCGGCAGGTCCGGCCAGCGGGGGCTGTCATCGGTGCTCCACATCCTGTTGAACAGGCGCGCGGCCAGCGCCATGTCTCCGGCGGCCAGAGCATCCGTATAAGGCTGCGCCTCGTGATCGTGCTTCGCCATCAAATCGGACGCGTCCTGTTTCGCGACCGCAAAGAACACAGGCTCGATCAACACCGCGCTGCGGATCAGGTCTGGATGTTCGACCGCAAGACGCAGCGCGATCATGCCACCAAATGAATGGCCGATCACATCCATCGGTTCGGTCAGCTGTGCGACCGCCGCTTCCGTGGCGAGGTCGAAAAAATCGCCCTGCCCGTCCCAATCCGGACTGCGGCCATGCGACAGCATATCGGGGGCGATCAGGGTCGCCTCGCCCTCCAGCGCCGCAGCCAGACCGGACCACGCACCGGAATGCGCAATCGTGCAATGAAGGGCCAGCACCTTGCGCGCGCCCTGGCCCAAGGTTCTGACATGAACCGGCGGCAGGTTCGTCACTCTTTCATCTCGGTCAGGTGCCGATCCAGATCGTCCAGCCGATCCTGCCCCCAGAACCTCTGATCATCCTCGGTGATATAGAAGGGCGCACCAAAAACACCGCGATCCACAGCCTCTTCCAGATTGGCGGCATAGGTTTCGGCACCCACAAGCAGGCCACTATCCGCAAGGTTCGGATCAAACCCGGCATTCGACAGGCAATCGCGGATCACATCATCCTGCGCGATGTCCTTTTCCTCGGCCCAGCAGGCGCGCAGGAAGGACTGGACCAGCTTGCCCACATCGCCAGAGCCGTCCTTGATCGCCGCGATCACCGCATAAGAGGACGGCGCCATATTGGTCGGCCAGTGCGCCGGTTGCAGATTGAACTCCACGCCCAAATTTCTGGACTGCCGCAGCAATTCCTGCGCCCGGTATTCAACGCGAGAGATATGTCGATCTTTCGGGGGCGTCCCCCCGGTGCGTGCGAACAGGGCCATGATATCCAGCGGTTTGTAATTGATCGACGCGCCGTGCTTGGCCGCGATTTCTTCCAGCCGCGCGCCAGCCAGATAGGTGAATGGCGAAATTGTCGCAAAAAAGTAGTCAATCCGGGACATGTTCACTTTCTCCGCAGCGTTATCTTTGCTGGACGGTAAGGCCATGCTAAGCGGTGTCAACATCACGAATCTGTCACATTTGCCATTGCTGCCCGGGGACCTCAGCCGATGCCGACACTCCACGAACCCAAGCTTATCGCTGGGAACGCCAATCTTCCGCTTGCCGAATCCATTGCTCGCCGCATGAGCCTGTATCGCGGAGTCGATCAGGGTCTGGTCGATGCGCGGGTCGAACGGTTCAACGATGGCGAGATTTTCGTCGAAGTGTTCGAAAACGTCCGCGGCGAGGATATGTTCATCGTCCAGCCGACCTCGAACCCGGCCAATGACAACCTGATGGAACTGCTGATCATCGCTGACGCGCTGCGCCGCTCGTCCGCGCAGCGGATCACCGCCGTGATCCCCTATTTCGGCTATGCCCGCCAGGACCGCCGCACCAAGGCCCGCACGCCGATCAGCGCCAAGCTGGTGGCCAATATGCTGACCGGCGCCGGGATCGAGCGGGTTCTGACCATGGACCTGCATGCCGCGCAGATTCAGGGGTTCTTTGATATCCCCGTGGACAACCTTTATGCCTCGCCGATCTTTGCGCTGGATGTGAAAAATCAGTTCAAGGACAATCTGGACGAGATCATGGTGGTCTCGCCCGACGTTGGCGGCGTGGCCCGCGCGCGTGAGCTGGCCAAGCGGATCAACGCCCCCCTGTCAATCGTGGACAAGCGCCGCGAAAAGGCCGGCGAAGTGGCCGAGATGACCGTGATCGGGGACGTGAAGGACAAGATCTGCCTGATCGTGGACGATATGTGCGACACCGCCGGCACGCTGTGCAAAGCGGCGCAGGTGCTGCTGGATAACGGCGCGAAAGAGGTACACTCGTACATCACCCACGGCGTCATGAGCGGCCCGGCGGTCGAACGCGTGACGAACTCGGTGATGAAGTCGCTGGTGCTGACCGACACCATCCAGCCCACCAAAGAGATCGACAAGGCCAAGAACATCCGCATCGTGCCGACCGCGCCGATCTTTACCCAGGCGATCCTGAACATCTGGAACGGCACCAGCGTGTCGTCCCTGTTCGAGGACAAGACCCTGACGCCGATCTACGAATCCATGTACCACATGGACTGACAGAGACGGGCGGCCCGACAGCCGCCCTTTTTCGTTGTAATATCAAATCAGGACGTTCCAGTGACCGCCTCAAAACGCATCGTTCTTTCCAGCGACCACGCAGCCATCGAGCTGCGCCAAGCCGTCGCCAACCACATCGCAGCAAAGGGCTGGGACGTGGTGGATATCGGACCGACATCCACTGAAAGCACACATTACCCCAAACACGGAAAAGCCGCAGCGCAGGCCGTGGCCTCGGGGGAGTGCGAACTGGGGATCATTCTGTGCGGCACCGGACAGGGTATCATGATGGCGGCGAACAAAGTCCCCGGCATCCGCTGTGGCGCCTGCTCGGACGCGTTCTCGGCCCGGATGATCCGTCAGCACAACAACGCCAACATGCTGTCCATCGGCGCGCGCGTGGTAGGTGAAGGCCAGGCGCTGGACATCGTCGATGCGTTTCTGGGGGCCGAGTTCGAGGGCGGCCGTCACGCGACGCGTGTTGATATGATTGAGGCGGAAAACAGCTAGGGTTTCCGCCCACCCCTTCAAATCTGAGCAGACTTCAACTTTTCCGTTCAACGCCTGCCTCTGGCATCCACCCCTGCTTGATCCGAACCCAAAGTGCAGCTTCACTGCACCCGGCTTTGGCGTGAGATCGAGCAGGCGGTGCAAACCGGCCATTCTTGCAATCCCCGTACCTGCTTTCAACGGCCAGCCAAGGGTACTTCAGCCGGGTTATCAATGTCTGAAAACCGCTACTTCTTGACCAATTGTCACCACATTCATGCGGCACGGTGAAGTTGATTGCGAAGCTCGAAGAATTCACCACATGTCCAACGCAAACTTTCAGGAACGCATTCAACGCATCAACGCCGATTCCGGGATTGCCCAGCCCGTTTTGTATGGCGGACCGCAAAGCACCGCAGCACAGGCGCCTAAAAAGCCAAACCTCATCGTTGTTTGTATCGGTGCTTTTTTGATGAGTCTGGGTCTTTTCATCATCAAAGACCTAAACGAAAGTTACGAAGTGCTCCGTGAGAGCCCTGGCCTCGGATACATAGTCGCATCGGCACTATTCGGTGTGACCTTCTTTCTAACCGGCTGCATTCTTCTGCTGCGCGCATTTTCCAAAAAACAAGCTACACGCAACAGCACGGCACCCTTGGGAACAGAATTCGGTGAACGCCCAGTCCGAAATGCTTCAATAAAAGCGCGGATACGCAGCTCCGTTTTAGGCCTCATTTTAGGTATCAGCTCATGCATAAGCTCGTTTTTAGCGCACCGGGCCACGAAAATTCCATCTGAGACCGCGCAGCAAATCTTTGAGGGTGCTCTTGTGGCCTCAATTTTTTTGCTTGCTCTCTCGGTTCTTGTTGGGTTCGTAGGCCTATTTTTGCGTGGAAGCGCGCTTGCTCGGGTACCCGTCTGCTTCCTGATTGGTGCCTTGGCGACCTATCTGACCATTCAAAAAACAGGGATGGGCACTCGGGAAATAGACTACATCCTATCCGCGTTGCAGTGAGTGCTCAGCACAAGGCCACAGAGCCGTCGCCATGCGTTTGACGCAGGCCTAGGAAATATCCCAGTCATCCTCGTGCGCGACCTCGCCGATGGCAGTCCACGCGGCCCGTATCCGAGCAATTCGTGTGTCGGACCACGTTCGAAACACAGCGGTGAACCCCTCGGAGGAAATATCCTCGGCCGTCACTTCGGCACGCAGGGCCGAGGATGTGTCCACATCCCACAGCGACACGCCGATCTGAACCACCGGCACCGACCGGAAGGGCTGACTGAAGGTGATAGGTTTGCGCCGTTCGCGCGGCCCCTCGCCCGTCCACATATCGCCACCATCAGCGAATTCGGAAAACAGCACGGCCTCGCCTTGGTCGATGCCAATCGGGTGGGTTCGAAATGTCTTCATTACATCGTCTTTTTCTTTGAATTCCGACACCTTATCCCGAGGTTTCGTTAAAATCACCACAAAAAAACGGCCCCGCGCAAGCGAGGCCGTTTTCGACATTCTGAATGCAGTGAACCTTACAGGCTCATATGCGTTCCTAGGGCTTCCATGTCGGCCAGCAGCTTGGCGGCGTCGTCGACGATGGATTGGTCATCGCCTTCCTTCGCTGCTTCGTGCGAAGCGCGGGCCTCGGCCACCAGATCGTCCAGATGCGACCGGGTCACCTCGGCAACCGGAATGGCCTTTTCGGCCAGAACCGACAAGCCATCGCCGTTGATCTGAGCAAACCCGCCGGTGACCAGATATTCACTGGAGCCTTCGGGTGAGTCGACCTTCAGGATGCCCGGGCGCAGCGTGGTGATGGTGGGGGCATGATCGGGCATCGCCGTCATGTCCCCGTCCGCGCCGGGAATCTGGACCGCCGTCGCGCTGAGCGAAGCTAGGCTCCGCTCGGGGCTGACGAGGTCGAATTGCATCGTGTTTGCCATCAGGGATACTCCTTAGGCGGCTTCTGCGGCCATCTTTTCCGCTTTGGCGATCACTTCTTCGATGCCGCCAACCATCAGGAAGGCCGCTTCGGGCAGGTGATCGTATTCGCCGGCCACAACGGCCTTGAACGACGCGATGGTCACATCCAGAGGAACCTGAACGCCCGGCGAACCGGTGAAGACCTCGGCCACGTCGAACGGCTGCGACAGGAAGCGTTCGATCTTACGGGCACGGGCCACGGTCAGTTTGTCTTCTTCCGACAGTTCGTCCATGCCGAGGATGGCGATGATGTCCTGCAGCGACTTGTAGCGCTGGAGGATCTGCTGAACGTCGGTCGCAACCTTGTAGTGCTCTTCACCAACGATGGCCGGGTCGAGCAGACGCGAGGTCGAGTCGAGCGGGTCAACAGCAGGGTAGATACCCTTTTCCGAGATCGCACGGTTCAAAACGGTGGTCGCGTCGAGGTGCGCAAACGAGGTCGCCGGCGCGGGGTCGGTCAGGTCGTCCGCAGGTACGTAGATGGCCTGCACCGAGGTGATCGAGCCCGACTTGGTCGAGGTGATGCGTTCCTGCAGGGCGCCCATGTCGGTGGCCAGCGTCGGCTGGTAGCCCACCGCCGAAGGAATACGACCCAGCAGAGCCGAAACCTCGGAGCCCGCCTGCGTAAAGCGGAAGATGTTGTCGACGAAGAACAGAACGTCGGTACCGGACTGGTCGCGGAACTGCTCGGCCAGGGTCAGACCGGTCAGAGCAACACGTGCACGCGCTCCCGGAGGTTCGTTCATCTGACCGTAAACCAGAGCCACCTGCGATTCCGACAGGTTGTCGGGCTTGATGACGTTCGATTCGATCATCTCGTGGTACAGGTCGTTGCCTTCACGGGTCCGTTCACCAACACCCGCGAACACCGAGAAGCCCGAGTGCACTTTTGCGATGTTGTTGATCAGTTCCATGATCAGAACGGTTTTACCAACGCCGGCGCCGCCGAACAGGCCGATCTTACCGCCTTTGGCGTAGGGGGCCAGCAGGTCAACAACCTTGATGCCGGTGACCAGAACTTCCGACTCGGTCGATTGTTCGTCGAAGGTCGGCGCGGGCTGGTGGATCGCGCGGGCCTCAGACGCCTCAACCGGGCCTTTTTCGTCGATCGGTTCACCAACCACGTTCAGGATGCGGCCCAGGGTGGCGTTGCCAACCGGAACCGAGATCGGTGCGCCGGTGTCAGTCACGGCTTCGCCGCGGACCAGACCTTCGGTCGCGTCCATCGCGATGGTGCGGACGGTGTTTTCACCCAGGTGCTGAGCAACTTCCAACACCAGGCGCTTGCCGTTGTTGGTGGTTTCCAGCGCGTTCAGAATTTCAGGCAGCTGATCTTCGAAGTGCACGTCGACGACGGCCCCGATGATCTGTGTGACTTTGCCTTTTGCATTCGCCATGTTTCGTCTCCGGTTTTCTTACAGCGCTTCGGCGCCGGAAATAATTTCAATCAGCTCGTTGGTGATCACGGCCTGACGCGAGCGGTTGAACTGGATCGTCAGCTTGTCGATCATCTCACCCGCGTTGCGCGTCGCGTTGTCCATCGCGGACATCCGTGCACCCTGTTCAGACGCTCCGTTTTCGAGCAGAGCCGAGAAGATCGCGGTCGCGACCCCCTTAGGCAGCAGGTCGGCCAGGATGGCCTCTTCGCTGGGCTCGTAGTCGAAGATGGCACCGCTGTCGTCACCCGCCGCTTCGTCTTCGAACGAGGCGGGGATGACCTGCTGTGCCGTCGGGATCTGGGTCACAACGTTGACGAACTTCGAGTAGAAGATCGTGGCAACATCGAACTCACCCCCGTCAAAGCGGGACAGGATGTCCTTCGCGATGTCCTGCGCGTTGGTGTAACCAATGCGTTTTGCTTCGCTCAGGTCGACATGCCCGACGAACAGATCGCCCAGATCACGCTTGAGCGCGTCGCGGCCTTTCTTGCCGACGGTCAGAACCTTGACCGTCTTGCCTTTGCCGCGCAGCTCTTCCGCCTTTTGGCGGGCCAGCTTGGCGATGTTCGAGTTGAAGCCGCCACACAGGCCACGTTCAGCTGTCATCACAACCAGCAGATGGACATCATCGCTGCCCGTACCACGGAGCAGCTTGGGGGCGCTGTCGCTGCCCCCGACCGACGCCGCCAGCCCCGCCATCACGGCATTGAACCGTTCGGCATAGGGGCGCGAGGCTTCGGCAGATTCCTGGGCGCGGCGCAGTTTTGCTGCCGCGACCATCTGCATGGCCTTGGTGATCTTGCGGGTCGATTTGACCGACTCGATCCTGTTTTTAAGGTCCTTCAGACTAGGCATCAGAACCTCCTCTTATGCGAAGGTCGCGGCGTATTCGTCGATCGCTGCCTTGATCTTGTCGGACGCGTCACCTTTGATCTTCGGATCTTCGTCGGTGAGCCACTGAAGCAGGTCAGCGTGCTTGCCGCGCAGGTGCGCCAGCAGACCGGCCTCGTAGCGGCCAACGTCGGACACTTCGATCTTGTCGAGGTAACCGTTGGTGCCTGCGAAGATAACGCAGACGATTTCCGCGTTGGTCAGCGGCGAGTACTGCGGCTGTTTCATCAACTCGGTCAGACGCGCACCACGGTTCAGCAACTGCTGAGTTGCGGCGTCAAGGTCGGAACCGAACTGAGCAAAGGCCGCCATTTCGCGGTACTGAGCCAGTTCCAGCTTAACCGGACCCGCGACCGATTTCATCGCGTTGGTCTGAGCCGAGGAGCCCACACGCGAAACCGACAGACCGGTGTTCACAGCAGGACGGATGCCCTGGTAGAACAGTTCGGTTTCCAGGAAGATCTGGCCGTCGGTGATCGAGATCACGTTGGTCGGAATAAACGCCGAAACGTCACCACCCTGCGTTTCGATAACCGGCAGAGCGGTCAGCGAACCAGCACCGAAATCTTCGTTCAGCTTCGCCGAACGCTCCAGCAGGCGCGAGTGGAGGTAGAAAACGTCACCCGGATAGGCTTCACGTCCGGGCGGACGGCGCAACAGCAGGGACATCTGACGATAGGACACAGCCTGCTTCGACAGGTCATCATAGATGATCAGCGCGTGGCGGCCGTTGTCACGGAAGTACTCGGCCATCGCGGTCGCGGCGTAGGGTGCCAGGAACTGCATCGGCGCCGGGTCGGACGCGGTCGCGGCCACAACGATCGAATAGTCGATCGCACCGGACTCTTCCAGTTTCTTCACCAGCTGCGCAACGGTCGAACGCTTCTGACCAACCGCAACGTAGACGCAGTACAGCTTCTTCGACTCGTCGTCGCCTGCTGCGTCGTTGTAAACTTTCTGGTTCAGGATGGTGTCCAGAGCAACGGCGGTTTTACCGGTCTGACGGTCACCAATGATCAGTTCCCGCTGGCCACGGCCAATCGGGATCATCGCGTCAACCGATTTCAGGCCGGT
This sequence comes from Ruegeria sp. AB10, assembly GCF_056542745.1. Taxonomy (NCBI): domain Bacteria; kingdom Pseudomonadati; phylum Pseudomonadota; class Alphaproteobacteria; order Rhodobacterales; family Roseobacteraceae; genus Ruegeria; species Ruegeria sp. AB10. The sequence goes on from NZ_JBQGAI010000001.1 coordinate 962,713, forward strand.
TGCCATCGGTTCGTGCACCGATTTACGCGGAATGATGCCGGGGGCTTTGACGTCGGCAACGCCACGCTTCGACGCGTTGATCGGACCTTTGCCGTCCAGCGGGTTGCCCAGACCGTCAACAACGCGGCCCAGCAGCTCGTCACCGATCGGAACGTCCACGATCGAGTTGGTGCGCTTGACGGTGTCACCTTCTTTGATGTCACGGTCAGAACCAAAGATAACGACACCCACGTTGTCGCTTTCCAGGTTCAGGGCCATGCCCATGATGCCACCGGGGAATTCGACCATCTCACCCGCTTGCACGTTGTCCAGGCCGTATACACGGGCAATCCCGTCACCGACGCTCAGCACGCGGCCGATCTCGGCCACTTCCGCTTCCTGACCAAAATTCTTGATCTGGTCCTTCAGGATTGCAGAAATCTCTGCAGCTTGGATTCCCATTTATCCGACCTCTTTCATTGCATTCTGTAGGGAGTTCAGCTTCGAACGGATCGAGCTATCGATCATTTTCGAGCCCACTTTAACGACAAGACCGCCGATGAGGCTTTCATCAACGGTCGCATTGATTGTCACGGTCTTGCCCACACGCTCGGACAGCGTTTTGGACAGTTTTTCCAGCTGTGTCTTGGTCAGCGCCTTGGCCGAGGCGACATCGGCGGTCACTTCGCCGCGCTCTTCGGCCAGCATGTCGCGCAGAACCTGCACCAGCTGCGGCACCACGAACAGGCGGCGTTTCTGCGCCATCAGGCCCAGCGTATTGCGCAGGATGGCATGCAGGCCCATTTTGTCGGCGACCGCGGTGATTGCGCCTTCCTGTTCGGCGCGCGAAACCAGCGGAGATGCGATCAGGTCGCGCAATTCGGCGCTTTCGCCCAAAGCTGTTGCCAGATCATTGATGCCGGATTCCAGACCTGCAAGGTCATTGTTCTCTTTTGCAATCTCAAAGATTGCAGTGGCATAGCGCTCGGCGATGCCTGTGGAAATCGAAGCTGGTTCGGACACGTCCACCCTTCCGATATTTGAGGCCCCGATTTTGAGTAGCGGCCGCTACCTTGGGGCGTGAGGAAACCCCGTCCATGTAGGGCGGGGATCAAAATCACCGGGGATGTAGCAGAGCAGAACCAACCAAGCAATATACTATAGCGGTAACAGAATTATCCACAAATCTATATTTTTCAGGCGCTTACACCAAGTGCGACGGTTTGGACCCCCTAGGTCAGTTGAAAAATGTTACGAATATGCAGGTTTTTGCGATTCCTGTGACTTTTTTCCCGCGTTTTTTCCGACCGCATGGCGGCTCAGCGGTCACGCGGGCTTCAACAAACCGTCCAACGCTTTGATGGGGCGCCGCTCGGTGTCTTTGGTAACGCTGCCGCTGGGGGGGCGGATATGTTTGGTCACCTCAACCATCAGAACACCACCGGCCATGACCGTAGGCAAGCGTTGTCCGGTTTTCTCGATCAGACTTCCCGATTTCAGCCAGAAGCGCCGAAAGGACGGCGGCATGTAGAGGGCGGAACAGTGACTTTCCGGGATGAAATGATGCCCCTTTAGCTGACTTTCCAGCTGCGACGCCGAATACGGCCGCCCGAACCCGAACGGCGTCCGGTCCGTTCGCGACCACAACCCGGCCCGGTTCGGCACTACGAACAAGGCCCGCCCACCCGGCCCCAGAACACGCCAGCATTCATCCAGCAGTTCACTGGGGCGGCTCGAGGTCTCAAGCCCGTGCATGACCACCAGCTTGTCGACATGGCCGGTTTCAACGGGCCATGAGGTTTCCTCGGTCAGAACCGACACGTTGGGCATGCCCGCGGGCCACGGCATCACCCCCTGTGGCCCCGGCATCAGGCCGATCACACGGCGTGCATCGGCCAGATAGGGGCGCAGCAAGGGCACCGCAAAGCCGAAACCCACCACAGTCTGTCCCTTGGCTTCGGGCCATATCTCGGTCAGCCGGCCCCTAATAGCCGCCTGCGCAGCACGGCCCAATGTGCTGCGGTAGTAGAAGTTCCTCAGATCCTGCACATCAAGATGCATTGCGGACACCCGGTCAATCGGCTTAGCTGAGCGCAGTCTAGCAACGAAAGGGCAAAAGGCCATGCCTCTTGAGATCGTCACCATCCCATGTCTCAGCGATAACTACGCTTTTCTGGCGCATGACGCCGCCAGTGGCCAGACCGCCCTTGTTGATGCGCCCGAATCCACCCCGATTTTGACCGAACTGGAAGCACGTGGCTGGAACCTCACCCATGTGCTGCTGACCCATCATCACTGGGACCATGTCGACGGTCTGCCGGGCATTCTTGAAAAGCACCCCGCCAAGGTCATTGGGGCTGCTGCCGACGCCCATCGCCTGCCCCCGCTGGATCAGCAGGTCGCGGACGGGGATACGTTCGAGGTTGGCGGCGAACCGGTTCAGGTGCTGGACGTCTCCGGCCACACGGTCGGACATGTTGCTTATTACATGCCGCAAAGCTCTGTTGTGTTCACCGCCGACAGTCTGATGGCGCTTGGATGTGGCCGCCTGTTTGAAGGCACCGCGCCGCAAATGTGGGCGTCCCTCAGCAAACTGGCCTCCCTGCCGGACGAAACAATCGTCTGCTCGGGGCACGAATATACACAATCCAACGCCAAATTTGCGGTGACCGTCGAACCCGACAACGCCGCGCTGCAGCAACGCATTGTCGAGATCGACCGCGCCCGCGCCGAAGGGCGGCCCACGGTGCCGTCGACACTAGCGCTGGAACAGGCCACAAACCCGTTTCTGCGCGCCGCCGATCCTGCGATTCAGGTGCATCTAGGGATGGAAAATGCTGACCCTGCGGCAGTTTTCGCCGAAATCCGGGCTAGAAAAGACCGCTTCTAGTCCCTATTTCGCTCTCTTCACGGCCACGGTCACGTTAAATGTGACTGTCAAGAGTAAGAAAACCCTTGAAGCCGGGCCACGATCAACCAAACTCTAATAGTATGAGGACATGGTTGGATTGGGGCCATAGCCGCCCCCCTTCGACCCAAGACAGAGGAGCACCCGCGTGCCTTCATTCTCGAGCACATTAGAACAAGCCATTCACGCGGCCCTGGCGGCTGCGAATGAGCGGCGACATGAATTCGCAACGCTGGAGCATCTGCTGCTGGCGCTGCTGGAAGAACCTGATGCCATCCGCGTCATGAAGGCCTGCAGCGTCGATCTGGAAGAATTGCGCAGCACTCTGGTTGAATTCATTGACGAAGACCTGTCCAATCTGGTCACCGATATCGACGGATCTGAGGCCGTACCGACTGCTGCCTTCCAGCGTGTGATCCAACGCGCCGCGATCCATGTCCAAAGCTCGGGCCGGACCGAAGTGACCGGCGCCAATGTCCTGGTTGCGATCTTTGCCGAACGCGAAAGCAACGCGGCCTATTTCCTGCAGGAACAGGACATGACCCGCTATGACGCTGTGAACTTCATCGCACATGGTGTGGCCAAGGATCCGGCCTATGGCGAAAACCGCTCGGTATCCGGCGCGGATCAGGTCGAGGAAGAGGTTCAGGCCACCGCTGGCGAGGGCGACCAGAAAGAAAGCGCGCTTGGTAAATACTGCATTGATCTGAACGCGAAATCGCGCGCAGGCGACGTTGACCCGCTGATCGGCCGCGCCGATGAGGTTGAGCGTTGCATTCAGGTTCTCTGCCGCCGCCGCAAGAACAACCCGCTGCTGGTGGGGGATCCGGGCGTTGGCAAAACTGCTATCGCTGAAGGTTTGGCGCACAAGATCGTGGGCGGCGAAGCACCTGATGTGCTGTCTAATACCACCATCTACTCGCTGGACATGGGCGCATTGCTGGCGGGCACCCGCTATCGTGGGGATTTCGAGGAACGGCTCAAGGCGGTCGTAACCGAATTGGAAGATCACCCCGACGCAGTTCTGTTCATCGACGAGATTCACACCGTGATCGGGGCCGGTGCAACGTCAGGTGGGGCGATGGATGCGTCCAACCTGCTGAAACCTGCCCTGCAGGGTGGCAAGCTGCGCACCATGGGCTCGACCACGTACAAAGAATTCCGTCAGCACTTTGAAAAGGACCGCGCGCTGAGCCGCCGGTTCCAGAAGATCGACGTGAACGAACCTTCGGTCGAGGACAGCGTGAAGATCCTGCGCGGTCTGAAACCCTATTTCGAAGAGCATCACGAGATCAAGTACACTGCGGACGCGATCAAGACCGCCGTGGAACTCTCGGCGCGCTATATCAACGACCGCAAACTGCCGGACAAGGCCATCGACGTGATTGATGAGGCCGGTGCCGCGCAGCATCTGGTCGCCGAAAGCAAACGCCGCAAGACCATCGGTGTGAAAGAGATCGAGGCGGTCGTCGCCAAGATCGCCCGCATCCCGCCGAAGAACGTCACCAAAGACGATGCAGAGGTTCTGAAAGACCTCGAAGCCTCGCTGAAGCGGGTCGTGTTCGGTCAGGATGACGCCATCGTGGCGCTGTCCAGCGCGATCAAGCTGGCCCGTGCCGGTCTGCGGGAGCCTGAAAAGCCCATCGGCAACTACCTGTTCGCCGGTCCGACCGGTGTGGGCAAAACCGAGGTGGCGAAACAGCTGGCCGATACGCTGGGTGTGGAACTGCTGCGCTTCGATATGTCCGAGTACATGGAGAAACATGCGGTCAGCCGTCTGATCGGTGCGCCTCCGGGTTATGTCGGGTTCGATCAGGGCGGTCTGCTGACTGACGGCGTTGACCAGCATCCGCATTGCGTGCTGCTGCTGGATGAGATCGAAAAGGCACATCCGGACGTGTTCAACATCCTGTTGCAGGTGATGGACCACGGTGAACTGACCGATCACAACGGCCGCACGGTGAATTTCCGCAACGTGGTTCTGATCATGACCTCGAATGCGGGCGCGCAGGAACAGGCCAAGGCCGCCATCGGCTTTGCCCGTGACCGTCGCGAAGGCGAAGACACTGCCGCGATCGAACGCATGTTCACGCCGGAATTCCGCAACCGTCTGGATGCGGTGATCTCGTTCGCGCCGCTGCCGAAAGAGGTCATTCTGCAGGTGGTCGAGAAATTCGTTCTGCAACTGGAAGCGCAGTTGCTGGACCGCAACGTGACCATCGACCTGACGCACAAAGCCGCCGAATGGCTGGCCGACAAGGGCTATGACGACAAGATGGGTGCCCGCCCGCTGGGGCGCGTAATTCAGGAGCACATCAAGAAACCCCTGGCCGAGGAGCTGCTGTTCGGCAAGCTGGCCAAGGGCGGTGTGGTTCGCGTCTCGGTCAGGAAAGGTGAGCTGAACCTGGAAATCTTCGGCCCCGATCAGCCGCGTATTCCGGGCGACAAGCCGCCGTTGTTGACTGCGGATTGACCCCGGTCCCACAACAAATCCATACGCCCGCCGACCTATGTTGGCGGGCTTTTTTTGTGACGGATACCCGTCTGCGGGAGGAGAGCCGGAATGCGTAAAATCGGGGCGTTGATCTTTCCCGGGTTCGAGTTGCTGGATGTGTTTGGCCCGATGCAGATGTTCGGCCTGCTTGCCGATGACTTCTCATTGGAGCTTGTGGCCGAAACCGCAGGCCCGGTCACAAGCAATCAAGGGCTGAAAGCCTTTGCCGAAAAATCGCTTGGGGATGGTGGTCGCTATGACGTCCTGTTTGTACCCGGCGGTGCAGGAACGCGCCGCGAGGTTGGCAACGCGCGCCTGCTGGACTGGATCACGCACTGTTCGAACTCCGCAGAGTTTACCCTCAGCGTCTGCACCGGCAGCGCCCTGCTTGCCAAAGCGGGCCTGCTGGACAATCGGCGCGCCACAACCAACAAGGCCGCGTTTTCGTGGGTTTGCGAACAGGGACCGCATGTCGACTGGATTCCGCAGGCGAGATGGGTGGAAGACGGGCCATTTCTGACCTCGGCCGGCGTGTCCGCCGGCATGGACATGGCGCTTGGCGCAATCGCCCTGATGCACGGAGAGGACGTGGCCGAAAAGGTCGCTAAATGGTGCGAATATACGTGGCACAAAGATAAGACCAACGATCCGTTTGCCCGCATTCATGGGTTGGTCTGAACGCCCGGAAGTTAGCGCTCGGTCAGCTTCAGCTCGATCCGACGGTTCTGCGCGCGGGCTTCGGGTGTGTCGGCCGGGTCGACGGGCTGAAACTCGCCAAAGCCGTTGGCCGCCAGCCGGTTCGGCGGAATGCCCAAGGCGTCGACCATGTAGCGCACCACCGACAAGGCCCGCGCCTGGCTCAGCTCCCAGTTGTCGCGATAGCGCCCCGTCCCGGCCAAGGGCACATTATCCGTGTGGCCGTCGACGCGGATCACCCAGTTCAGACCTTCGGGAATTTCCGCCGCCACGCTGCGCAGGATTGTGGCCACTTTGGCGACCTCTTGCTGACCGACCGGGGACAAGATGGCCGACCCGGTGTCGAACAGCACCTCGGAGGAAAACACGAAACGGTCCCCTTCGATCCGCACGCCCTCTTCATTGCCCAGAACGTCGCGCAGGCGGCCGAAGAATTCCGACCGATAGCGCTGCAGGTCCTCGGCCTGCGCGGCAAGGTCCTGCGCCTCGGCCTCAAGACGGATACGTTCTGCCTCTTCCAGCAGGCGGCGGCGGCGCTCTTCCGAGGCCGCCCGCGCCAGCGCGGCGTTCAGGTCCTGCCCCAGTGACTGGATGCGGATGTCAGCGGCAGCGTTGCGCTCGGCATAGTCGTCCAGCAGCGCCTGCAACCCACCCAATTGCTCGCGCAGCGCGGCCATCTGCTGATTCAACAGCGCGGTTTCACGCTGCGCCTTTTCGGAAATCGCCTGCTCGGCCGACAGCGTGTCGCGCGCCACGGCCAGCAGGGCCGCGCGCTCCTCGGCCAATGTCCGTTGTTCCTGCGCCTCGGCCTGAGCCTCGGTTCGCGCTGCAAGGGCGGCGTCAAGCCGAGCCCGCAGGTCTTCGTTGTTCAGATCGCCAAACTGCTGTTCCAGTTCTGCCTTAGCGGCCTGCGCCGCGGCCAGCAGGGTCAACGTTTCCTCGGCTTCCTTGCGCTGCGCCTCCAGCGCGAGGGTCATGGCGGTCAGTTCGGCATCTGCGTTCTGCAGACGGGTCCGCAGGTTTTCGGCAGCGGCGGCCTCGGCCAATCTGGCGGCTTCTTCCGTGGTCAGCTGTTCTTCAAGCTCAGAGATCCGGGTGGTCTGCGCCGCATCCGCTTGTTCCAGATCGGCCACCAACGCCTCAAGCGCCTCGCGTTGTGCGGCGGCCAGACGGGCGGCCTCGGTCTGTTCGTCGATCTCGGACCGGCTTTGCGCCAGAGCCAGGTTCAACGCGTCCTGTTCACTCTGCAGTTCGGCGATTTCATCCTGTGACTGCGCCTGATCCAGTAACAGGGCCGCGACCTGATCCTCAAAGTCGGTGAGTTGTATCTGCGCCTGCACCAATTCCGTCTCGACCTGGTTCAGGGTCGAGCTCAACACCCCCAACCGCGCCTGCAACCGGCTGTTTTCCCGTTCTTCCAGACCCAGCGCCCCGGCCAGGGCCGCGACCTCGTCCGACAGGGCGGTCAACTCGTCCTCTTGCCCGGAAATGGTCTCTCGCAGCACGAATTGCACCACCATGAAGATGGTCAACACAAAGGTCAGCACCATCAAAAGCCCGGTGATCGCATCCACGAATCCGGGCCAGACCGAGCCCTGAAAACGCTGACCTGTGCGGCGGGACAGGGCCATGGGCTACTCGCCTTCCGGAGCAGTACGCACGGCGCCTCGGGGCAGTGTCAGGGCTTTGACCAGAAGTTCGATATCCTTGCGCAGCTCGCTCATGCTCTCTTGCCGGCCAGCCGAGATTTCTTCGAGAATGCGCAGCAACTGCACGTCCATTGACCGCAGGCGCATCCGGCTTTCGGCATCGATCCCATCGCCGGTGCCCTGCTCGCGCATGTGATCCAGAAGCGCGTCCTGACCCAGGGCCACCCGTTCCAAGGCCGCCGTCACATTGTCGTTGTTCGATTGCCGCGCGTTCATTTCGCCAATCGAGTCCGCCAGTTGGCCCAATTTGGTCGATACAGCCGCGCTATCCGCCCCTTGCGCGGAAAACAAATCCTGCAGCGCGTTCATCTGTTCGGACATGGCATCGAGCACAGGGGTCAGCACGGCCAGTTCGGCGTTGCCTTCGTCCCCGGCGGCAAAGCCGACGCGAGTGATCGAGGACAACCATTCCTCAAGCTCGCGGTAGAACCGGTTCTGCCCGTGACCCGCGAACAGTTCCAACAGGCCGACGATCAACGACCCCGCCAAGCCCAGCAGAGAAGACCCGAAGGCCACGCCCATGCCCTGCAGCTGCGATTCAAGCCCGACCATCAGGCGGTTGAACACGGCCAGCCCCTCTTCGCCCTGTTGCGGGTTGAGGCTGCGGATGGTGTCGACGATGGCCGGAACGGTAGTGGCCAGCCCGAAGAACGTACCCAAAAGGCCAAGGTAAATCAGGACGTTGGTGATATAGCGGGTAATCTCGCGCTCTTCCTCGATCCGCTCGGCCACCGAATCCAGAATGGACCGGGTTGAGGTTGAACTGATCTGCGACCGCGCGCCCCGTTCGCGCAACAGCGACGCCAGCGGCGCCAGCAATTGCGGTGTGCGGGCGTCCTCACCAACAACACCGCCGACAAACGCCTCGATCCAGCGGACCGACCCAATCAGCTGTGTCACCTGATAGAAACAGGCGAACACACCGATGATGAAGACGAGTATGATGAAACCATTCAGGTAGGGGTTGGCATAAAAGACCGGCAAAACGTAGGGCAGCGCCATGAAGACCCCAAGCCCCGCCAAGGCGATCGCGACCAGCATCGTAACGATCTGACGAATGGGTTGCGAGAAATGCGGTCTCGCGCCCTGTTGTGCCTGCGCCATGCGCGTGGTTCCCGGTTTTTTGCCTGCTCTGCGTTGAATCTAACGAAAATACACCGGTGACGCCAAGGGTTTATGCTGTGATGGTCCGCACCCGTTGCGCCAGCCACTCAAGGTCGGGATCGCGCAGGTCGATCTCGGCCAGATGTTCGGCTGTGTTATACAGGTATTCGGTGTTCGGCCCGCGCCCGCCGACCGCATGGGCGATGATCTGCGCCTGTTCCTCCAGCGGCATCCCCCCGCAATACTGCACATGGTCGGCGTCGATCACGTATGTCACCGCTGTCACCACTTCGCCACTATCCAGATGCACATCCAGCATCTTCTCGACATAGGCCGATGAAATAAGCTCGCGTTCGCGCAATTCGTGCAGCGTGCGCTCTTCGTGGCCGGCCTCGACCGCCAGCGCCAAGCCTTTGCAAAGGGCGTCGGCCTGTTCGTCCAGCGCCAGAACAAGGCCGGGACGATCTTCTGTGCCGCGGTGATGGATCGAGCTCATACAGAAGGACCGGGCATAGCCGTTCAGCGTGGCGCGTTCGCTGCGGGCCACCGGAAAACCCGGATTCCACAGCAGTGATCCATATCCGAAAACCCACATCGTCATAGCACTGGTCCTTGCCCGTTTGCGCCTATAAACATCAATTCCGAGGCGGGAAAAAGGGCCATCTGTCATGCGCGGTCTGATGCGGTTTATCATTTTCATCTTTGTCGCGTGGAGCGCCTATTGGTTCATCGCCGGTTTCGGGCTGCGCAATGCCATCACCACTTGGTTCGACAAACAGCAAGAAAGGGGCTGGCAGGCCGAGTTTGCAGATGTTGAGACCGCCGGATACCCGTTCCACCACATGACCCGCCTGAACAGCCCGGCACTGGCCGATCCGGTCAACGGCACCGCATGGAGTGCCGACTGGATCGAGTTCCAAAGCCCCGCGATTTGGCCCGGCCGACAGGTGCTGCGGTTTGCCGACACGCCACAGCGGCTGTCCTACTACGATCAGACGGCCACAATCGAAGCCAGCGGCCTTCAGGCCGAGCTGCAATTGCAGCCCGGCGTCGCGCTGGTGTTGGAAAAGATGGCGCTGACCGCTGGTCCGTGGTCGATCACCGACGATGCCGAGGCGCTGGCCGGTGGTGATACTCTGGCTCTGGTGATGGAGCAAACGCCGACCCCCGAAGCCTATGTAATTGGTGCCCGGATTGATGGCTTCACCCCCGGCGACGACCTGCGCGAATTGATGCGCTCGGCCACGACCCTTCCGCAGGCGTTCGAGGCACTGGAATTGGATATGATTGCCACCTTCGACAAAGCCTGGGATCGCTCGGCGCTGGAGGAAAGCAGGCCGCAGCCGGTAAAGATTGACCTGCGTCTGGCCGAGATGAAATGGGGCGCGCTGCGTCTGTTCGCAACCGGAGAGTTGGATGTCGATCAACAGGGCATCCCCACCGGAGAGATTGCCGTAAAGGCCGAGAACTGGCGCGACATGATCGCCATGGCCAACGCGGCTGGCGCCCTGCCCGATCAGGCGGTTGATCCGGTGACCCGTGCGCTGAACTTCATGGCCGGGCTGGGCGGCAACCCCAACGCCTTGGACCTGCAACTGAATTTCCGTGATGGTTTCGTGGCGCTTGGCCCCCTGCCCCTTGGACCGGCGCCACGTCTGATCCTGCGCTAACGGCAGTACGGCCCCCGGCGGTGGCGCGCCGTGTCCAGATGGAAATGATCCCGGTGATACCGGTCCGAGTTTGGCCCCAACACAGTGCCAAACGGCCCACACGCCCCGCGCCAGATCTTGGTCAGCTGCCGCTTTGACGGGTTCTTGCGCCAGCCTTTGAGCACGGTCACAACCTCTCCGTCGGCCATCTTGAAACCCGAGATATCGATCGCCCGGCCCTTGCCGTGTTCCGAGATACGCGCACCTTTGCGATTGTTACGCGTCCGGCAGGCGTAATGCGCGGCGACCTGAAGCTCGACCACCGGACCGCGCCGCTTGAAGGTGGGTTTGACCGACTTGTCGACCCATTGGTTCAGCGCAATGGCCGTGCCGCAATCCATTGTCGACGGGCGGCTGAGCGCCACGCCCGAGACCGAGGTGACCTGAACGGCATCCTGGATGCCGCACGCTGTGATCCTGCCGGGGACGTTGCCGACCGGTTTGCCCTGAATGTCGATATCCCCGCACACCGAGGTTCTGCGCAGCTTGCGTTTCTTGAACAGCACCTCAAGCTCCAGCGCTTTTGGCCGCAAGAGCGGTCGGATGGGCACGCTTTGCTCCAACACAGACACATCCACCGGGGCTGTCGCCGCGGCCAGAACGATTTGCGGGTCGGGCCGCAATTTGGGGCGAATCTCAACGGGGGCCGGGCTTGCAAAGGCCAGCACCGCTGCCTCAGAGGGGCGCGTGACGGGAACCAGTGACTGTTCCGGAGGCGCCGCATAGGACCATGTGGCGCTGACCGCCACGCATCCAACCATCAGAAACCTCCAGCTGCATCTCATGGATTCGCTTTGCCTCGTCCAAAGTCCGGCGCGTCCGTGTCCTGCCCCGCGTCGATGATCCCGCGCCGGATCGCACGTGTGCGGGTGAAATAATCGAACAGTTGCTCGCCATCGCCGGTACGGATGGCGCGCTGCAGGGCGAAAAGCTCTTCGGTAAAGCGTCCGAGGATTTCCAGCGTTGCATCCTTGTTGGTCAGGAACACATCGCGCCACATGGTCGGGTCCGAGGCCGCAATCCGCGTGAAATCCCGGAAACCGGCGGCGGAATACTTGATCACCTCACTATCGGTCACCCGGCGCAAGTCATCGGCGACACCCACCATCGTATAGGCAATAAGGTGCGGCGCGTGAGACGTCACAGCCAGCACCAGATCGTGGTGATCCGCATCCATCTCATCCACATTCGCTCCCATGCCTTCCCACAGCGCCCTCAGACGGGCGATGGCGTCGGGGTCCGAGCCTTCGACCGGCACCAGCAGGCACCAGCGATTGTCATAAAGCTCGGCGAAACCGGATTCGGGACCGGAATGCTCGGTCCCGGCCAGCGGGTGGGCGGGGACGAAATGCACGCCTTCGGGGATATGCGGGGACACGGCCTGAATCACGTGCCGTTTGACCGAGCCCACATCCGTCACCGTCGCGCCGGGTTTCAGCACCGGGGCGATATCTGCGGCCACGGCCTCCATCGCACCGACAGGGACACACAATACCACCAGATCCGCGCCTTCGGCCGCCTCGCGCGCGGTGTCGCACACACGGTCGCACAGACCGATGCGGCGCGCCGTTTCGCGTGTCGCATCGGACCGGGCATAGCCGGTGACCTCACCGGCAAGACCAGCGCGTTTGATGGCCCAAAACATGGACGATGCGATCAGGCCCAACCCGATCAGCGCGACACGGTCGTAAACCTGGCTCATGCCGCACCTCCTTTGAACGCGGTGATGGCCGCAACAACACGGCGGCAGGCGTCTTCATCGCCCACGGTGATCCGCAGGGCGTTGGGCAGGTTATAGCCCGCTACGCGGCGCACGATCAGACCTTGGGTCTTGAGGTAATCGTCACAGGCCTCAGCCTCGGCCTGATCCGCAAACCGAGCGAGGATGAAGTTGGCGCAGGACGCATCTGACGGAACACCGATCTTGGCCAGCTCCTCGGACAGCCACACCCGCAGGCGCGCATTTTCTGCCTGACAGAAAGACAGGAACTCCACATCCTTCACCGCAGCTTCGGCCGCCGCCAGTGCGGTCAGCGACAGGTTGAACGGCTGACGCACACGGTTCAGCACATCGATGATCGACTGCGCGGCATACCCCCAGCCAACACGCATGCCGCCCAGACCGTAAACCTTGGAAAACGTCCGGGTCATGATCACGTTCTCGAACCGGTCGACCAGAGACGCACCACCGTCGAACCCATCGACGAATTCGGCATAGGCGCCGTCGATCACCATAAGACAAGTCTGCGGCAGCGCCTCGGCCAATCGCACCAGTTCAGCCTCGGGGATCATGGTCGAGGTTGGGTTGCCTGGGTTGGTCACAAAGACGATCCGCGTTTGGTCCGTGACCGCCGCAAGGATGTTGTCCACATCCACATGCCGGTCCCGCTCGGGAACCATCACAGGCGTCGCACCGGCCATGCGGGCAATGATCGGGTACATGGAAAAACCATGCTCGGTATAGATGACCTCATCCCCCGGTCCGGCATAGGCCTGAGCGATGAATTGCAACACTTCGTCACTGCCCACACCGCAGATGATCCGCGCCGGGTCCAACCCGTGCCGCGCACCAATCGCCGCGCGCAGGCTAGCGTGGTCGGTGCTGGGATAGCGATGCAGGGTCGCGGCACTGTCGCGCACCGCCTCAATCGCCCTAGGGCTGGGGCCAAACGGGTTTTCGTTCGAACTCAGCTTGATCACATGCTCGACCCCGGCCACATGCGACTGGCCGCCCTGATAGAGCGCGATGTCCATAATGCCGGGTTGAGGGGTGATCTTGTTCATAAGAGGCTCCGTTAATTGGAGCCCCTCATACCTGTCTCAACGCGTTGAGAAAAGCGGCAATTCCGTCACGCCGCTTTGAAGCGGGCGGTTGCCGGGTCAGCGCTGTAATAGGGCACAAATTCCTCGGTCCGGCGGGACAGGTCGTTGACGCTGTCGATGATGAACTGAACCGTCTCTTCGCTCATCAGATACGAGAAATTCAGGCGCACCCAGCCCGGTTTCTTCATCTCTTCCCCGGCCGACAATGCCGCGTGCAGCTCTTCCGACGTCTCTCGGTCGATCCCCAACAAGCGGTGCGCATAGGGTCCGGCGCAGGCACAGCCGCCGCGGGCCTGAATACCGTAGATATCGCTGAGCATCCGGGTGAACAGTTGCTGATGAACAGGCTGCCCCGAGTTGTCGCGCACCAAGAAAGAATAGATCGGCAGCCGATGCGGGTTGTCCGTACCCAGCAAGGTCAGGTTCGGATTTCCGCCCCACCCGTCCAACGCCATGCGGTTGTATTGCGCCTCGCGGCGGGCAATCTCATCGGTGCCGACCACATCCTTGACGATGAAAGCCAGCGCCGCGCGGATATCACCGATCACGTTGGGTGTTCCGGCCTCTTCGCGCGCGGCCAAATCCTCACTGTAGTCGTGCCGCCATGGCGAGACGAAGCTGACCGTGCCGCCACCGGGCCAACTGGGGCATGTGCGTTTCACAGCGCTTTGGTTGACGATCAGCACGCCCGACGCACCCGGTCCGCCCGGAAACTTGTGCGGAGAGACAACGATGGCATCCTTGCGCGCATCCTCAGGCCCCATATCCATCGGCAAATACGGCCCGCCGCCCGCGTAATCCCAAACCGACACCGCCCCATGCGCCTTGAGCAACCGGGTGATCGGGTCCGGGTCGGTGATGATTCCGGTGACATTCGATGCGGCCGAGAACGACCCGATGATCAGATCGGAACCGGCATTATCGACCAAGGCTTGTGCAAGCGCAGCCAGATCAACACCGCCCCCTGCTGCCTCGGGGATCTCAATCACCTGCGCCTTGCTTTCGCGCCAGGGCAGAATGTTCGAATGATGCTCGTATGGCCCGATCATAACGACCGGCCGGTCAGCCGCATCCACACCCAACAAGCTGACCAGCCGGTTCAGACCCGCAGTGGCGCCGGACCCGGTGAAGATCACCGCGTCTTCGCCCCTCGCGCCAACAATGCGGGCAATTTCTGCGCGTGCTTCACGGCGCAGACGGGTCATATAGGACCCGCAATAGGAGGCCTCGGTATGGCTGTTGGCATAGAAAGGAAGCACCTGTTCGGCGACAAAATCCTCAACCTGCCGCAGCGCACGGCCCGAGGCGACGTAATCCGCGTATACCAGCGGCACGTCCCCATGCAGACCCGGGATCAGAACGTTTTCTCCGATCAGCCCGTCGCGCAAGCTTGAATTGCGAGTGGTGGACTGGATGTTTGCGCGAAATTTGGACAGGGTCATGATATAGGCTCCGTATTGCCCTTCCAATGTGATTGAATAGAAGCGAGGAAACTTCACCTTTCTTTTGATAGTTTTCTCATTTTTTGTGTCATATGATCAGTTATGTCAGAAAAAATAGATCAAATTGACAAGCGCATACTGCGAGAGCTGCAAACCGACGCCACGCTGTCCCAACGTGAATTGGCGGATCGGGTCGGGTTGTCACAGAACGCCTGTTGGCGTCGCCTGAAGGCGCTGAACGAAAATGGCGTGATCACCGGCTCAACCGCCCGGATCGCGCGCGAGAAACTGGGGCTGAGCCTTGTGGTCTTCGTCATGCTGCGCACGCGGCACCATTCGGCCGAATGGCTGCAGGCCTTTCGCAGCCACGTCCTGACCATTCCCGAAGTGGTGGATTTCCACCGCATCGGCGGAGACTATGACTATCAGCTGAAAGTCGTGACCGAGGATATGGCCTCGTATGACAAGGTCTATCAACGCCTGATCGAAAAGGTCGAACTGGACAGCGTGACCTCATATTTCGCGATGGAAGCGATCGCCGAGGGACGACCGCTGCCGATCTGATGAAGTCCACCCCGAAACGAAAAAGGCCGCGCAATCTGCGCGGCCTTGTAATTCCGGGTGTCAGCGAAGATTAGTTCTTCGCGTAGAATTCGACGACCAGGTTCGGTTCCATCATGACCGGGTAAGGCACATCGCTCAGGCCCGGTGCGCGCACGAAGGTCGCGGTCATTTTCGAGTGGTCGGCGTCGATGTAGTCAGGCACATCGCGCTCGGCCAGAGCAACAGCTTCCAGAACAACAGCCAGCTGCTTGGACTTATCGCGCACTTCGATGATGTCGCCTTCTTTGACACGGTAGCTGGGGATGTTGACCCGCTTGCCGTTCACTTTGACGTGGCCGTGGTTCACAAACTGACGTGCAGCAAACACGGTCGGCACGAACTTGGCACGGTAGACAACGGCGTCCAGGCGGCGCTCCAGCAGACCGATCAGGTTTTCACCGGTGTCGCCTTTGACACGCTCGGCTTCGGCGTAGATGCGGCGGAACTGCTTCTCGGTCAGGTCGCCGTAGTAGCCTTTCAGCTTCTGCTTGGCGCGCAGTTGCAGACCAAAGTCCGACAGTTTGCCCTTGCGGCGCTGACCGTGCTGGCCGGGGCCGTATTCACGACGGTTGATCGGGGATTTCGGACGACCCCAGATGTTCTCGCCCATCCGGCGGTCGATTTTGTACTTGGCAGACGTGCGTTTGGTCACGGCTGATCTCCTTCGTTTAGGTCGAAGGCGCTCCCCTGCTAAGGGAGTAGGTTAGCGCCTACTATGAAGGGCGTTGTCCTCTTGAGGTTTCCCCCATGACAGGCATCCCCTTGCGAGGGCCACCAACACCAATGAAGCCGCGCTTATATCCGCGAAACTGGCAGAGTCAACCGGCCGCACCATGCGGCAACGGCTTTTCTGTCAAAAATTTGGGATTTATTCGGCCCTGCGCCCGGCGGTAACCGCAACCCGCAGGTCGGCCCCGCCCATGTCCTGCCTTGGCCGGGCCGGGAATGCGACGACGGTATCCACCAACTCCGAGGACGTGCCGTCTTGAAGTCCGCTTTCCGCAATTTCGCTGATCCAGAATTCCTGATCCCGTTCGGGGCAATCGCCTTCGAATACCAGCATCGGAACTGATTCACCTGCCACTGGGAACAAGGCCGCTGTGAATGTTTGTGCGCCATTGGTCAAAACAAGCAGACCGCTTGCTTCGTCCGGCAGATTTTCAATTTGAGCGCAATGATCAAGAGTTGCAGCCTTGCTGCCACCGGCATGTCCGGTCCATTCCACCGCGTGGGCGGCCGTCTCAACCAGATATCGCGCCTGTCCGCGCCATGACCACGCTGCTCCGACGGACAGAAAGGACAAAGGCGCTGCCTCAAGCCCATCGATTTCCGTCTGACTCCAAAATACTGCCGTTCGACCGTTTTTTCCGGCTCTCATTGTACCCGCCTGCACCTTAAACATTTCACTACTGACTGGGCTTTTCTTATCAACGCAAAATGAGGCGGAAAAGAGACGTTAACGCAACATTAACGAAATTTTTACCTAAACGATTCGGCCATTGACCGTGACCGCAAAGACACTTGCCGATCTGGTTTTATCTACCGTGTTAGCGGCTGGCAGTCGCAACGGCACCAACCTCAAGATGCTTTGGCTTCTCAAGCCATCCTAAGACCAGTCACAAGCTTACCCAAATAGGCCAGTTGGCCTATAGCAAAGAATGACTGAGAGGATCAAAATCAGAAGGCGCCCGATCCATAAACCGGGCGCCTGCAAGCGGTTGAAAAACCAAGGGATCACGAGCTTTGAGCGTCACAGCCCCTTCGGAAGGAGGTCGGGTTCTACCGAGCCGCTTCGCGTCATCTTGTATTTCATTGGTCTGGAACGACACATAAGGTGACACTTTTTGCGACTGGAACCCCCTTGTTTTGTGGGCCTTCCTGATAGCGCCGACATCTAACTTGCCATTTCCCGACACGTAATTTGCAACTCATCGAACAAATAAGCGCTGCAACCTCCAACCCACGGCAATTCTCAATAAATCTCAACCAAATGACGCGTCTTCGCGCCTGAAAATTCCCCCCGGCATTGCCCGACACTGACTGCGTGTAGAATCCAAACCCTTTCGATCGATGGATGAGAAAACTGAGTTACTTGCTACAAGGCATACAGACCGAAATGAGCTTTGCTTGTTGCTAGGTTTCACTCGAAGCGTCGTCAGCAGCACAGATCGCGTCCAATACCTTCAATACCTCTCTGAGTTCCCGTCTTACGATCACCACGCGCTGCATTGCCAATGTCTCATGGCGCCCAGCTAGCTCCAAAACCACGTCCATCACACTATCCGAGTGCTTCATCAAACCAATCAAATGCTCACCACTTGGGCCGTATGAACCGGCTATCCAGTTCTTTGCGGTCCTTTCGCTTACTCCCGTCCACTTTATCGTTGCTTTCGCCGCCCGGCCCGCGCCTCCCAGTTCATAGGTCAGGGCAGACCTAACTGCCTCTCGATATTCTACAGCCGAAACCAGATCCTGGCTGCCTCCATGAAAGATGTTGCCCTTTTTATGAAACATGTTTCCGTCTCCCTTCCGATAAGTTCGTGAAAGGAATCGCAGAACAGCTGCGCAAAATTACGAATTTGAATATGGAGGGCCACGTCATTGAGTTGGCCAAATAACAAAACAGACGGAGACAAACGCCGAAACGCAGCCCAGTACGTCCGTATGTCGACCGAGCACCAGCGATACTCAACCGAAAATCAGGCCGACGCCATCCAGCGATATGCGGAAGAACGCGGCTACAAGATAATCCAAACCTATTCTGATGCTGGCAAAAGCGGATTGAGCATTCAAGGTCGAGCCGGTCTTTCGCAACTCATCTACGACATCGAAGCAGGTGAGACCGATTTCAAAACAGTCCTGGTCTATGACGTCAGTCGCTGGGGCCGTTTTCAGGATGCGGATGAAAGCGCCTATTATGAGTATATCTGCAAGCGCGCTGGCATTTCTGTCGAGTATTGCGCCGAGCAATTCGAAAACGACGGAAGTCCCGTTTCCACCATTGTGAAAGGCGTCAAGCGCGCGATGGCTGGCGAATACAGTCGCGAGCTTTCGCAAAAGGTCTTTGCGGGGCAGCAGCGCCTGATCGAGTTGGGCTATCGACAAGGCGGCGCAGCCGGGTTCGGGTTGCGGCGGATGCTGA